>JBCDFZ010000132.1:0-1515 GCA_039177115.1 Myxococcota bacterium | reverse complement strand
CTAGTACTCCGCCACAGGGATCCTGACGTTTTCAGGCCGCGGCTTGCCGTTCGCGGGGAGGGATGGGGTAGGCACGTCCCATCTTGGCTCGCGCCTTTTCGACGGTGAAGAGCCATTCGATGCGGGCGCCCGAGTCGTTGCGGGCGCGCTCCCAGGTTGCGAGTTCCTCGTGAAGGACGTCGCGGTCGCCGATGCGGCGCGCGAGACACTGCTGCTTCATCACGCCGATCTCGATCTCGACCATGTTCAGCCAGCTCGCGTGCTTCGGCACAAAGTGGAACTCGATGCGTCTGAGAATCCGGCGGGCCTCGACCGCGGGGAACGTCCGATAGAGCGCGGCTTCGCGATGGGTCGACAGGTTGTCGAGCACGACGCGGATTCGGTGAGCGTCGGGGTAGTGGACGTCGACGAGGTCGCGCATGCACTCGGCGAAGTCCGCGGACTCACGGCGGTCGGTCACTTTCACATGCCGCCACGAAGCGTGGGCATCGAGGAAGACGAAGAGGTTGACCGTCCCGTTCCGACGGTACTCGTAGTCGAACCGCTCCGGTCGTCCGGGTGACGCCGCGATGGGAGCCCGGGTTTCGCCGATGAGCTGGACGGGCGACTCGTCGAAGCAAACCACGGGCTCGTTGATGGCTGGCGGGTCCGCGTAGAGGTCGAGCACATCCTCCATGCGGGCCACGTACTCGGCGTCGACGTTGGGGATGCACCACATCTTGTGCTGCCAGGGCTTGATCTTCTTCTCGCGCAGACGTCGCCGCACCGTCTCGTCCGAGAGCGACGTGTGGTCGGTCATCGAGACGAAGGCGTCCGCCAGAAGCTGCATCGTCCATCGCGCGCGACCCCCCGGCGGCTTTGAGCACGCGGTGGCCACCAGCAGCGCCTCTTCCCTCCCGGTGAGCTTCCGACTCCCCCCAGGCCGTGGTTCGTCGTCGAGCACGACTTCGAAGGGACGCTCCACGAAGCGCTTCTTCGCGCGGTACACCGTGGACGTCCCCACGCTCACCAGCTCCGCGATGTCCTTGTCGCGATACCCTTGGTCGGCCGCGAGCAGGATCTGTGCGCGCTTCACTTTGCGGGCGAAGGGACTGCCGCGACTCACGAAGCGTTGAAGCGACCTGCGTTCCGCCTCGGTCAGCTCCACGACGTACTTCACATGCATCCAGGCCTCCTTTGCTCGGAGGCCCAAGCGGATCAGGCTGCCGCCACGATGTCGATCCCTGACGAGGCGGCGAAGCCGCCGTTCACCGAACTCCAGGGGCAGTACTTGGCGTTCATCTACGCCTACTCGAAGATCCACCGGCGCCCACCCGCCGAAGCCGACATGCAGCGTTTCTTCGAGGTCACGCCGCCCACAGTTCACCGGATGGTCAAGCAGCTCCACAGCAAGGGGCTCATCCACCGAACTCCTCGCAAGTCACGAAGCATCGAGCTGTTGGTCGCCCCCGACGACCTGCCGGTGCTGCGATAAGCCTGCCCCAATCGATCAAGACCCCTGTGGCGGGGTACTAG
>JBCDFZ010000131.1:0-1522 GCA_039177115.1 Myxococcota bacterium | reverse complement strand
TCGTCTGGGGGCTCTTTTTCCAGGACACCCGCCGCACCCTCAACGTCGAGCGCGACAAGATCACCGTCGCCACCATCGGCCGCGGCACGTTCCAGGAGTATGTCTCCGTGACCGGCAACGCGCAGCCGATCAAGACCGTCTACCTCGATGCCGTCGTCGGCGGGCAGGTGGAGGAGCGCTTCGTCGAGGAAGGCGCGATGGTGAGCGCCGGTCAGCCGCTCCTACGCCTCTCGAACGACCAGATGGAGTTGAACATGGCCAACTCCGAGGCTGCACTTGAAGAGCAGGTCGACCGTTTCCGCAACACGCGCCTCAACCTCGACCAGAACGCGCTGCGCCTTCAGCAGCAGCTCGTCGAGACGAACTACCAGATCACGCGCCTCGAACGCGAGCACGACCGCAACGAGGAGTTGTTCGGCCGCGGAGCCATCGCTCAGCAGGATTACGAGCGCATCCGCGACGAACTCGACTACCAACGCCGCCTCCAAGAGCTCACGCGCGAGTCGTATCGCCAGGACTCGCTCGCCCGCGCGATCCAGCTTGGCCAGATCCAGGAGTCGCTAGGCCGCCTGCGCCAGAACTTGGTGCTCGTGCGCCGCAACGCGGAGAACCTCACGGTCCGCGCGCCTATCACCGGGCAACTTTCCGCGATGGATGTCGAAATAGGCGAACTCATGACCCAGGGATCCCGGATCGGACAGGTGGACCAACTCGACGGCTACAAAGTGCGCGTGCCCATCGACGAGTTCTGGATTGCGCGGGTAGCGCGCGGCCAGCGCGGCACCGTCGACGTGAGCGGCACGACGTACACCCTCGAAGTCAACCGCGTCTATCCGGAGGTCTCCAACGGTCGCTTCGAGGTAGACATGCTCTTCGTGGGCAACACGCCGCGCATCCGGCGTGGGCAGAGCCTCCGCATCCGCCTCGAACTCGGCGACTCGGAGGAAGCGCTGCTCGTCCCGCGCGGCGGCTTCTACCAGACGACCGGCGGCAACTGGATCTTCGCCGTCTCCGAGGACGGCGGCATTGCCGAGAAGCGCACGATCCGCCTCGGCCGCCAGAACCCGCAGTTCTTCGAGGTCCTCGACGGCCTCCAGCCCGGCGACCGCGTGGTCACCTCCGGCTACGACACCTTCGGCGAAGCCGAGAAGCTCAACCTCGAATGAGTCGAAGGTCCCAGGTCCAAGGTCGCAGGTCTTCGGCCTCGGCCTTCTCGGACCTGCGACTTACGACCTTCGACCTTCGACTTTACTCTCGAACAACACAGCCCCACCCAACACCATGATTCGCACCCAAGACATGAGCAAAGTCTACACGACCGACGAGGTCGAGACGACAGCGCTCAACTCCATCAGCGTCGAGATCCAGCGTGGCGAGTTCATCGCCATCATGGGCCCCTCCGGCTGCGGCAAGTCGACGCTCCTCAACATCCTCGGCATGCTCGACACGCCCTCGGGCGGCCACTACGTCTTCGACGGCGAGGACGTCTCGGGCTACTCCGAGCGCCAGCGCGCCGAGCTCC
>JBCDFZ010000130.1:0-1537 GCA_039177115.1 Myxococcota bacterium | reverse complement strand
TGGAGGCGCAATGGACCCGCCGCGCACTGGTGCCGACAGCCGTGGAGCGTCTCGCCGCCGCGGCTAGGGCATGCGGCGCTGTGCTGCTGGCCCATGATGAGCGGACGCCGACGGAGCGGGAGCGGTTTCGCGCCCTCGGTGCCGTCACCTCGGAGTTTCCAATGAACGAGGAGACGGCCAACGCCGCGCGAATAGCGGGCGAGCACACTGTCCTCGGTGCGCCAAACGTCCTCCGCGGCGGCAGCCATAACGGCATGATGAATGCGACCCCGGCTGTGGCGTCAGGGCTCTGCACCGTGCTGGCGTCGGACTACTACTATCCTGCGCCGCTCCACGCGGCCTTCCGCCTCGTGCGTGACGGTGTGTTGGCGCTGCCGGAGGCATGGTCGCTCGTCGCAGCGAACGCCGCGGCTGCCTGCGGCCTTCCCGATCGCGGCACGCTCGAAGAAGGAAAACGCGCCGACCTTACGTTGGTCGACGCGTCCGATGAGGCTTTGCCAAAGGTAGTCTCGACGGTGGTTGCGGGGCGGGAGGTCTTCGCGGCCCGCTAGTCGTCAGCGCCAGTAGTTGAAGAAGATCAGCGCCCACTGCACTGCCGCCATCAGGACGAGCGCCCCGACAGTGCTGCGGAAGAGCAGGGTGGAGCCCAGGATCTGACGCATGCTGATCCCTGCGGAGGCCCCCTCCGAAGGCGGTTCCGCCACCTCTGCCTTTGGCTCCACAGCGCGCTTTCCAGCGAACGGGCTCTTCAGTTTCGGCATCTCGAACTTTGCCATTTCAGATCTCCCGATTACTGGTTCAGCACGGTCATGACGTCGCGCAGCTGGGTCTTGGCGCGCAGCGCGAAGAAGCCGAGTTCCGTCACGTGGTTCGGTATGAAGACCGATCCCGGCGGGCTGTTCGTCACGATAAGCGGGCGCATGGCGGCGGCGTTCTCGAAGCTCTCGATCATACGGCTCCAGACGACGCTCAGACCTTCGCCTGCGATGATGTCGCTGAAATCCTGCTCAAGGGACTTCAGCAGCATGGCATAGGCATAAAGGCGGCCCTTGGTGACGTAGAAGACTTCGTTCGACGTCGTCGACACGGCCTCGCCTGCAGCAACCCGCTCCACATGGTCGGAGAGGACATTGATCTTCGAAGACACGTCCGCTTCGATCCGCGCGAGCGTCGCAACCAAGTTATCCTGGCGCGGGTCGAAGAAAGCCTCACCGCTCGCGACGCGCTGGTTGTAGGAGTCGAGCGCCCGCACCGCCGAGAGATACTGCTCCTCGCTCGTGACGACGGGTGTCCAGGTCTTCTCGAAATCAAAGAACCAGACATCGCCCGGGAAGCGAAGGAGCCCTGCGGCTCGATCCAGATCCGGATCCACCGCTGTCGCACCACGCGACCTGCCGAGCGAATCCGCAAGCTCGAAGGCGAAGCGGCTGAGGCCATAGACCACGCCCTGCTGATAGTGCTTCATGTTCGGTAGCCAGTGGCCGGGCATGAAGAACGGCTCGTTCGCGACCCAGGCGTGATCGTTCACCTCGCGCTC
>JBCDFZ010000129.1:0-1590 GCA_039177115.1 Myxococcota bacterium | reverse complement strand
TGGCGAGCAGGTCGTAGATCTCGTCGAGGTCCTTCTGCTGCGCCTTCATCTTCCGGTAGATCGAGTAGATCGACTTCGGGCGCCCGGTGATCTCGAACGCGAGCCCGGAGGCCTGCAGCTCGGCCTGGACGGGCTCGATGAAGCGGCGGAGGTACGTCTCGCGCTGCCGCCGGTTGGCCTTCAGCCCCGTCGTGATGTGCTGGTAGCGCTCCGGGTCGATGTATTTCAGGCAGAGGTCCTCCAACTCCGTCTTGATGGCGTTGAGGCCGAAGCGGTGCGAGAGCGGCGCGAAGAGCGCGAGCGTGTCCGAGGCGATGCGCAGTTGCTTCGCCTGCGGCAGGCTGTCGAGCGTGCGCATGTTGTGCAGCCGGTCGGCGAACTTCACCAGGATGACCCGGATGTCGCTCGCCATCGAGAGCATGAGCTTGCGCACGTTCTCGTCGCGGCCCAGCTTCTTGCTCTCGAAGACGTGGTCGATCTTGGTGACGCCGTCCACGACCTGCGCCAGTTCCGCGCCGAATTCGGCTTCGAGGAAGTCGAGCGAGATGTCGGTGTCCTCGACGGTGTCGTGCAGCAGCGCGGCGGCCACGGTGAGGTCGTCGAAGGCGATGTCGCGCGCGGCGATGGTGGCGACTTCGAGCGGGTGCGCGATGTAGAGCGAGCCGTCGGCGCGGCGGTCGTTGCGGTGCGCCCAGTAGGCGACGTGGAAGGCGCGGCGGAGGAGGTGCTCGTCCACGCTCGGCAGCCGCCGCTTGGCGTGCTCGATTAGCACCCGTAGCCCACGCCGGTACTTCGCGTCGACCTTGAGTTCGCGAAGCTGCGCGTCGAGGTGGGCGGAGGCCTGGATCATAAGCGGGCACCGAGTAAGCGGGCTCGCCTAAACGCAAGAGCCGCCCGTCGGTTGCCAAGTCAGCGGTCTGCGATCATCTCGCTGATGGTCTCGTCCAGATAGGACGCGATGTTTGCGTATGGCCACTCAAACTCACCCTCCTCGTGCTCGAAGTACCCCACTTGGGCTGTACTTCCAGACAGGTCTACGAAATAGTATCCGCCGCAATCGTCATCTCCAATCACCAAGAGACGCCTCGGCCAAGAAGCGTGGTTCTCGCTCCACCCGGGTTCTCCCTCACGAACGAGTCCGTTGACTTCTATCACGCGATCTACGTCGGTCAGAAACTCGTGGGTACTCAGCTCAAGCCGCTCAGCGTCACTCAAGCCGCGCTCCGTAGCAACCGAATCAAAAGATTGGAGGGCTACCTCGTACGAGGCAGGCAATGTGCCTCCGTAGGAACGCGCGAGTTCACGAAGCCTAGCGACTGGTTCGTTCATGATTGAGCGTCAGTGGTGTGCTAGTCGTCCCCACGTGCGAGCACATCGCGGATGGCGGCGAGGCCGTCGGTGAGGGCGACGAGCTGCGCAAGCACCTGGGCCACTTGGTCGCCGTCGGCGAGGCCCGCGAACGCCTGATTCTTCTGGAACGTCGCCTGCATCTCGGCCCAGCGCGCGGCCTCGTCGGGCGTGAGCCAGCCCATCAGTTCCTTGAGCCGCAACAGGTTGGCCTCGGCCCCGCTCGTGAGGAGCTGCGCCTCC
>JBCDFZ010000128.1:0-1620 GCA_039177115.1 Myxococcota bacterium | reverse complement strand
TCGTCGGGCGTGTTGGGGAAGACGCCGAGCAGGTCGGCCGCGTGGAGCGCGAGGCCGATGAGTCGTTGGATGCCCTGGCCGTAGGCGAAGCGCTTCTTCTCGGTCCGCGCGACCAGGCCCATGGTCACGATGCGCAGGGCGTTTTCGCTGGTGAGGTTGCCGAGACGATCGCGGACCTGACCGGTGACTAGCGGAGAGATCGCCGAGGCTTTGTCGAGCGCCTCGCGGGTCTCGCGGATGTGGGCTTCTTCGGACGGGCTGGTCGCGTCGCCCCCGAATGATTCGATCGAGGCTTCTGGGTTGTCGGTGGTCCACATCTGCCCGGGTGCGACGGGGCGGTCGCCGAAGCCGTCGAGGCCCTTGGCCAGATACATCTTGAACGACTGAAGCGTGACGCGATGGGCGCGATCGGAGAGCCGGGTGTTGAGCTCGTCCTGCAGCGCGATGAGGGGTTCGACCTCGCTGAGGCCTTCGTAGGCGAACGGCTGCGGGAGGTTTTGGATGTGGACGACGGGCAGCACCCCGAGCGGGTTGGGGGTGCGATCGACGACACGGAGCCTGTCTTGTCGTCCGGGCTCGAGGACGAGGATCGAGTCCTCGGTCAGCACTTCGACGCGGCCGGCTCTCGATCGCTCGGAGGTGCTGGAACCGGATGTCACCCGGTCGCGGAGTCGATCCAACCACCCCTGGCTCTGATGGTGCGGTTGGTCGGCGTTGGTGTAGATGCCGTACGCATTCAGGGCGGTGTAGTCGTCGGGGTCGACGATCGGTAAGGCCGTGGGGGCATCGACGAGGTCGAAGAGGATGGGGCGGTCGGGGTCGGCGTCGAGCCGCAGGACCGCATCCGCGAAGCCGTAGACGTGGCCGATGAGCGCGAGGGTCTGATAGAAGGCTTGGCCGCCGTTGTCGTCGATGATGCGGCGGATGAACCGCTCGACGTCGTCGGCACGTTCGGGGTCGGCGACGAGGCTCTGGATCGCCGGCGGGCGGCTCACCATAAAGTCGACCATGCCGTGGATGCGCCAGGCGATGTCGTTTTCGAGGACGCGTTCGGGGGTGTTGGTGGAGGTTGCGGCCCGGCCTCCGGCTTGATTCAAGCGAGGTGGCAGCCCGCCTTCCGGGCCTGGCATCGCGTTTGAAGTCAGCCGGTCTGCCGCACTGGCTTGGCGGTAGTAGTGCCAGAGTTGGCGGTAGCGGGGCCGGCGTTGCCCAGTCAGACGAGCCATCTCTACGCCGATCCGCGAGAGGAGGTCCTCATTCGTGCCGGCGGGGTGGGGTTGGGATGCTGTCGCGGTGCTCACATCCTTGGCTGCACGGCGATGCTGTGGCGCGCAATGACCTCACTGGGTGATCAGATCATTGGTGTAGGTCATTTATTTGTAATAAGATAAAGTCATCAAGGGCTCTTGAAGGAAGAGTGCATGAGCGTGTGCACCCGCGCGCTCACAGGCGATGGCGCTTGATTTAAGGGTGAATTGACTACAAATTACGCAGTAATGCAGGCACATGAGCAAGAAATAGACACGTTGGAGCAGATCAGCCGGGTCCTTGGGGATTCTTCTGAGCTGAGCCTCGTGTTTCAGCGGGCGATGACGCTGATGAGCGAGCGGATGCCTATCG
>JBCDFZ010000127.1:0-1754 GCA_039177115.1 Myxococcota bacterium | reverse complement strand
GCGGCGCGGGAGGCCTTTGAGAGGAGAAGACGGATGAGCATCGAGGATAGCGCCCTGCCCTCGTCGCTCGTGCTCGTCCTCGGCATGCATCGCAGCGGCAGCTCGGCCGTCGCCCGGGTGATGAGCCTGCTCGGCCATTCCCTCCCCAAGACCCTGATACCCAGCAACGCCTCCAACCGGCGCGGGCATTGGGAGAGCCAGCCGATCGCGCGGCTCAACGACAACTTCATGCATGATGCAGACCTTGTGTGGTCCGACTGGGGCTCGGGCCTCCTGCCCCGCATGCGCTCCGCCCGGTTGCGGGACTTCGAGGCCGATCTGGTGGCGCATGTCGCGAGCGAGTTCGCCGCGGGCCAGCCGGCCGTCCTCAAGGAGCCGCGCATCTGCCGCCTCGTCGCGCAGTATCGCGCGACCTTCGAGCGCCGGCTGCCACTGAGCGTGGTGATCCCTGTCAGGAACCCGCTCGAAGTGATCGCCTCCCTCGTGCAGCGCAATAACCTGACGGAGGCGAATGCCGCGCTGCTCTGGCTCCGCTACACCCTTGATGCCACGGTCGGATCGGAGGGACTGCCGCGTAGCTTCATCTCCTACGACCGCCTGTTGACCGACCCTGAAGCGGCCCTGAAACACGCGGAGGCCGCACTGCCGGCACCCTTCCCGGTCTCCGTTGCCGCTGCGCTGCCCGACATCCGGAGCTTCCTCGACAGCGGGCTGCGCACGCATTCCAGGACCGCCGAGGACGTGCTGCACAACGACCTGACGCGCGGCTGGATCAGCGACGCCTATGCGGCGCTCCGCATCCTAGCGGAAGACCCGACCGCCGCCCGGCCACACGATACGTTGGCAAGGCTCTACCGCGAATTTGCGGCCGCAGAGCCGATGCTGCACCACATCATCCGCAGCTACGACCAGACGCAGGCAGCGCTCGAGCGCCAGCAGGAGGCGTTGAGCGCCGGGCTCGAGCTGAAGAAACGGCAGGTGCAAAACCTGCGCCTGGCCCTTGAGGAAGCCGGGAGCGCCCCGCCGCTCGACAGCGAGGCCGGCTAGGCCCGACAACTAACCGCTCACGCTACCAGACGGCAGGAAACTGGTTCGTCGCAGCACGCCCCTTGGCGAAGAACCAGTTCTCGATGGCGTAGCGCGGCTGCGTAAAGGACGGATCGGACGAGGTGGCATGCAGGTTGAGATGATCGAAGAAGATCGCGTCCCCCGGTCCGAAGAACGGCCGCGCCGGCTCAAGCCCAGGAAACCTCTCCGCCACCGTCGCCCCCGATATTGACCAGTTGAAGATCGCGCCATTCGTACCCGGCTCGAGCACCTCATCGAGACGTCGCGGCACAAGGTCCATGCCCGGGCTGTAGGTCCCGCCACCGCATTCGCTGAGCGCGATCCAGAGGTTGAGGCTCTTGATATCGCGATCCATGAAGGCGCCGTCCTGATGCCATTCCGCCGGTGCCTTCAACGGCTCCGCGCGCCGCAGCACGCATTTCTGGAACGAGACGCAGGGCTCGTCCCGGAAGTAGTCCTGCAAGAGACGGCGAAGACCGAGGCGCTCGAAGCTGTCGAAGAGACTGAGCGAGAAGCTCGGCGAGAGCATGGTCTCGATCGAGCCGCTGCTGGCGACGAAACTATGGTTCCGGCGTTTCACCCCGCTCTCTGAGTCGCGGAACGGCAGATAGTCGGCCTTCATCGCCGTCGGACGCACATCCTCCGCGTCCTCCTCCACCGTCTTCTGATAGGCCTGCGCTGCCTCG
>JBCDFZ010000126.1:0-1777 GCA_039177115.1 Myxococcota bacterium | reverse complement strand
GTCGAGCGGCTGTTTGCGTGGCTCAAGCGCATGCGGCGGATCGCGACCCGGTGGGAACGAAAGGCCGAAAACTACCTAGGTTTTCTGCATCTCGGATGCGCCGTCATCCTCTTGCGAGGGTTTTGAGATGCGCTCTAGTACCCCGACCCCGATGTTCGATCCGGGTTTCGTTGAATAGGAAGCGTCGGTCCCCGATCCGATCGGTGTGGCGCGAGGACCGGCACCCGAGCGACTCCGGATCCCGCGTAGGGTTCTACGCGAGCTAAAGAGGCTCGTACGGCGCTCGCACGCTCCGTTCGCTGTGGTTCAGCGGGCGCGTATGGTCCTCCTGGCTCGGAGGGGGCTGGGAACCGAGGAGATCGCCCGCCGCGTAGGGTGCGACGGCCGGACGGTACGCAAGTGGAAGCGTCGATTTCGAGAGGACCCGTGCCTTGCCTCCTTGGAGGACGCATCGAGGTCGGGGCGGCCTGCGAGGGTGCCGACGTGGGTTCGCTGTCGGCTGATCCAAATCGCGTGCGACCGGCCGGATGGTCTCTTCACTCCGTTCCGTGAGCTGTGGACACATCGCGCGCTCGCGGACGAGCTCGAACGGCAGACGCTTGTGCGGCTGAGCGTGAGCGAGGTCGGCCGCATCCTGCGCAACGCCGAGTTGCGACCGCATCGTGTTCGGCAGTGGCTTCACAGCCCAGACCCCGACTTCGAGACGAAGGCGAAGCTCGTCTGCGACCTCTATCTGAACCCACCTCCCGGGGCCGTGGTGGTGTGCGTCGACGAGAAACCGATGCAGGTGCTCGAGCGGATTCATCCGAGCCATGTCGACCGACGCACTGGCAAGCTTCGATTCGAGTACGAGTACAAGCGGCACGGCGTGCAGCAGCTGCTCGCCGCCTTCGATATCCGAACGGGGCGGGTGTTCGCCCGGGTCGTGCCCAAGCGCACGGCGAAGGCCACCGTCGCCTTCATGAACGCCTTGGCTCGACGCTATCGGGGGCGCGAGGTCCACGTCGTCTGGGACAACCTCAACACGCATCGCGATGGCAAGACCGTCCGGCGCTGGAGCGAGTTCAACGAGCGCCACGGAGGCCGCTTCCACTTCGTGTACACGCCGAAGCACGCCTCCTGGATGAACCAGGTCGAGATCTGGTTCTCCATCCTCCACCGTCGCGTCCTGCAGCACGGCGATTTCGCCACGCGCGAACGGCAACGTCGTGAGGTCGAGGCGTTCGTCCGACACTGGAACCGCGTCGAGCGGCACCCCTTCCGGTGGACCTGGCGGGTTTCGGAAAGGCAGCATAGGCGCGCCGCCTGAGAGGGGTGCCCGATGCCACCGAAGCCGCTCCACGCTGAAACCTGGGATCCCGATGCTGTTCAGAAACGGCTCCATGAACGCGGCCTGACTCATCTTCGCGCCCGCAAACGCGGCGCCGCCGTCATCGTCGAGTCCGGCCCCACCGACGACCCGTGGAAGCACTTCCGGCTACGCCGCGACACCGTCCACTTGTGGTGGCTTGACATGGCTGGAAGAGGCGCTCGTTGGGAGAAGACGCCGTTTCGCGATCAACGGGACAAGCTCGTTGACCTCGTCATGGACCAGTTCCCCTGGACGCTTGCGGACGTCCTCGGAAACCCGGAACGGAGTTAGGATCCGGGGTACTAGGAAGGTGGTGGAGCCGACATCGGCAGGCCGTTCAACCTGTGGTCCGTTGAGACCGTCTAGCAGCGAGTGGTCGCCGATGTCGTGTCCTCCACGACGAGCCCGAACAGTTGCGCAGCTACT
>JBCDFZ010000125.1:0-1793 GCA_039177115.1 Myxococcota bacterium | reverse complement strand
TGCGGTGCGAGGTGGTCGAGGTCGTCGCGGCCGTCGATGAGGAAGTCGCGATACATGGGCAGGCGGGAGTAGCTCAGGAAGAGAGCGCAGGTACGACCGCCGCCGTGGCAAGTTCAGAGGGAAGTTTGATTTTTGACTAGAAAGGTTCGATTCGAGATTAAAAATGAACAGTGATTTTGGAGACCAATTCGTCCGTTCATACATCGCTCATCCAACATCACCAATCGTGCGTTTGCCATCCTCAGTCGCCGATCTTCCCAAGTTCGACGCCCTCAGAGTAGGCGACCTCGACGCCCGCCTCGCTGAAAACGTGCTTGATGCGCCGGTGGACCTCGAAGGTGACCGGCCAGTAGTCGTCCGGCTCGACGTAGGGGCGCACGGCGAGCACGACGCTGTGGCTGTCGAACGCCTCGATGCCGACCTCCGGGGTCGGGTCGGTGAGCACGCCAGGCGTGGTGGCGAGGACCTGCTGGATGAGCGCCTCCACCTTCGGAAAGCTCTCGCTGTAGGGCATCGTGACGTTCAACTCCAGGCGCACCCGCCCCTTCTTCGAGAAGTTGGTCAGGATGCCGTCGATCACCTTCGCGTTGGGGATCACGAGCGTCTTGAGGCCCGGTGTGGCGATGATGGTCGAAAAAATCTGAATCGCCTCGACGCGTCCGAACTGGTCCTCGACCGAGATCCAATCCGCGACCTTGTAGGGCTTGAACACGAGGATGAGGATGCCAGCCGCGAAGTTGGACAGGCTCCCCTGGAGCGCGAGGCCGACGGCGAAGCCCGCGGCAGCGAGCACGCCCACGAGCGCCGCGGTGTCGATGCCCACGATGCCAGCCACCATGAGCAGCAGGAACACCTTGAGCGCGATGTCGAGAAACGACAGCAGAAACGACACGATCGCACGCTCGAACCCGGCGCGGTCGAGTGCGACCTCGGCGATCCTGCGGACGCGCTTGATGACCCAGAACCCGACGACGAGGAGGATCACCGCACCCGCGAGGTTGCGCAGGATCGGGACGACGTCGTTCAGAAAGAAGGTGATGTAGGCTTCCGCGTTGTCCATGGGTCGGGGGCGTCGGATGGGTGGGAGAGGGAAACTAGCGGCCGGCGTCGGGAACTGCCGCTCAAGAAGTTGCACAGCCGCGTGACCCGGCGCGTATTCTCAGCGGCCTCACGCCCATAGTGCTAGCCGGACCACCCCCACAATACCCTGGATGCCCTGGATGCGTTGCCCCCTTCGCCGTCTCTGCGCGGTCCTTCTCGCCGCGATGGCGTGTACCGCGCTGCCCGCCGCAGCGCAGGAGGTAGTTCCGAGCGACTCCACCCTGGCCGAGGTCGAATCCGAGCGTCAACGCGTCGTGCTGACGGATGGCCGGGTCATCGTAGGGATTCTCCTCGAAGAGCGAGACGAGGCTATTGTGCTGCGCTCGGAAGATGGTCTGGAAACGACGATCCCGCGGTCACGCATCCGAGCGATGGGGCCTCTGCTCGAGCGGGGGCTTAGCCGCTACGATCCGACGCGCACCCGCTTCTTCTTCGCACCGACGGCGCGCACGCTGCCCCGAGGCGCAGGCCGTGTCTCCGGGTACTACTTCTTCCCGTCCATTGCGTACGGCTTCACGGACTGGCTGGACGTGTCCGTGGCGACGCTCATTCCTCCGCTGATCATCAGCACGGTCAACGTGAAGGCTCGGGTGCTGCGTCTGCCCTCGGCTCAAGTCGCCATCGGAGCGGCAGCCCTCGTGTCGCCCGGCAATCTCGTATTGTTCTCGGCGGGCGACGAAGAGCTAGGCAGC
>JBCDFZ010000124.1:0-1874 GCA_039177115.1 Myxococcota bacterium | reverse complement strand
CGCCTACTTCGACGCGCGGCGCCACGTCGAGGCGACCGTCGGCACCGAGAAGGCGCGGCCCGACGAGGTCTACCTGCCCGGCTCGCCCGAGCAGCAGTACCTCATGCAGACCGGGCGGACGCTGTTCAAGGGGATGGCGTTCGACGACCTCGTCCGGCTCCAGCTCGACATCGAGGTCTACAGCCCGGAGGGGTTCCCGCAGGCCGAGGTGCCCGAGCACCGCGTGATCCTGGTCGCCCTCCGCGACTCGACCGGGTGGTCCCGCCTCGTGGGCAACCCCGAGATGACCGAGGCCGAGGTGCTGCGCGAGACGCTGGACCTGGTGAAGGAGCGCGACCCCGACGTGATCGAAGGCCACAACTGCTTCGTTCCAGGATCCCTCGTTTGGACAGCCGACGGTCCAGTGCCGGTTGAGAACACCGAGGCGGGGTGCCTCTATGGAACGGACGGGCTCCAAGCTGCTCCCCCGTTCGTGCCTCGGCATCACGCCGGCGAGGTCGTCACGCTCGATGTCGAACGCGGAGGGACGCTCACGACAACACCCGACCACCCTCATCTCGTGGCTCGCTCCGAGGAGACTCGATGGACGGCCGCCGGGGATATAGCGCCCGGGGATTACGTCGCTGGCCCTCGACGTCTGCGCGTTCCACCTGTGTCCGAGCCCTTCTCGTGCGACGACTTCTACGCCGCAGGACTCGTGTGGAGCGACGGTCATATGCCGCCCTACCCGAATCTCGTCTGGTTCTCGAACACCGAGCCAGCCCTACTCGACTGGATGCGATCCTACATGGGTCCAGGGCGGTTCGAGAAACACAGGAAGCCGGCGAAGCCGCAGCATGCCCCGCTTTCAAGGATCTGCCTCAGCAGTCCGTTGCTCCGAGACCAGTTGCTCGAAATCGGTGTTCCGATTGGCAACAAGCTCGAGACGCCGGTCGATTTTCGCCGGGTCCTGCGCGCGCCGGACGCACACGTTCGCGCCTTCCTGTGCGGCGTCATCGATGGCGATGGCCACGTTCAACCTGATGGGATCCTCATCGCCTCGGCAAGCCCGACGTTCCGGGCTGTCCTCCGCCAACTGGCGATGCGCTTCGGGCTTCAGTCCACAGAGACAAGGGGCGGGGTCAAACTGTATCCCACGGAGAACTCGTTCGACGACTTCGACCAGCTTACGGCAGAGCTTCGCTCGCCCAAAAAGCGCGTCCGAGCCGATCGCTCGCGCGCCATCCGAGACGATCTGCCACCCGAGGTCTCTAGGGTCCTCAAGCGCTTTTTTCGCGGGCGAGGCGACAAAGCAGCTGGGGTGTGGGGGCTCGACCATTCGGCCGTTCCGCTCCCGCACACGACGCTTTCCTACGTCCTCCACGGTCGGACGCGCCTCTCTCGCCGAACGGCGCAGGCCATCATCGAGACCGTCGAGCGGCACATCAGTGAGGCACCGCCCGAGCGGCAGGAGGATTGGCGCGCCGCGCGCCGCCTCATCGATGGGCTCTCGGCCCTTTCATGGTATCGCGTCCGTGGCACGGAGCGCCACCCCTATGACGGTCCCGTCTACAACACGACAACACCTGACCATACCTACATCGTCGACGGGCACCTGACGCACAACTGTCTCGGCTTCGACTTCCCGTACCTCTTCGAGCGGTGCCGGCGGCACAGCGTCCCGGTCGACCTGGGCCGCGACGGGAGCGCGCCGCGCACGTTCCCCACCTCGATGCGCTTCGCCGAGCGTCAGGTCGCGTTCGAGGCCGTCGAGATCGCGGGGCGCCACGTGATCGACACGCTGCACCAGACGATGGCGTTCGACGTGTTCGCGCGCGACCTCCCGAACTACACGCTCAAGGGCGTCGCGCGCTACTTCGGGTTCGCGCCCGAGG
>JBCDFZ010000123.1:0-1889 GCA_039177115.1 Myxococcota bacterium | reverse complement strand
GCTCGGTGGGGCAGTCCACGCCGGGCTTACTCACTGAAGCTCTTGCGCTTTGGGCTGGACTCGGCGTGAGGCAGCCCCTGCATGCCGCCAACAAAGCGGCTTGCCCAGGTGCGTGAGGCTGTCCCGCGTTGAGCTCGACCAGTTCGGAAGGGACGTTGGCGATCTCGATGAGACGCTGACTTCAGCGCGGGGTGCCGTTCACGTGGTCACTTGTAGTGTTCAAGTGGCTCGCGCGTCGGACGGCAGTTGCCGCCGCGGGTGGTGAACCAAGTCTTCTCGCTGCGGGTGAGGCGGAGGAAGCTGAAGCCTACCTCGCGCTTTGACACAGCGAAGAACACGTATTCCGGCAGCGTGTTGCCGAGCCGCACCCCGTCCGTCGCGAGCACGTTTCGGCACGCCAACAGGAGATCGTCGTCGGTGACGGGCCGAGGTTCGGCGCCTGCACGTTCGACGACGGGCTCGATCTCGAGCCCGAAGGCCAGACGCAATAGCGAGAGCTGTATGAGGCCGCTGTCGCGCACGGGAATGACGCCGCCATCCGGCAACGCCAACCGCTCTCCGCCGGCAGCGACGCTGCCGAGGGCGAGCCAGATCATCAAAGTGTACCGGCCGATCGCCATACTAGTCTTCCCACTTGCCATCAGAAACAATTGCACCAAGTAGCACTGGACAACACAGCGAAATAGAAATACTTAGCAAATGCAGCATCAAATTTCGTGAACACGCCCCAATATCCTCACAACAAATCAACTTTTTTCAATTTTTCTTGTACTGATTGCTGACAATTGTGGATGCGCACTCTCTCCTCAAGGGCCCTCGACGTCTGGTCAGTGAGGAGAGCCACCATGATGAGGCAGCGGATTATTTTGTTTCGGGAAGCATTCGGCTTTACCTTGTTGGCAGGGCTTAGTTTTTCGGCGGCACTCATCGGAACTGCTCACCCCGCCGTCGCACAGACCGAGCTGGAACTCCTGAAGCAACAGCTGCAAGCGCTGTCGGAGCGGATCGAGCAGCTGGAAGCCGAGAATGCCGTTCAGACCGAACGCGTAGCGGAGGTCGAGGAGACGATCGAGACCGAGGTCGTACGCTCCGGAAACTCGCTCGGCGACTTCATTCTGCCGGGCACGGGTACGCGCATCCAGATCGGCGGCTTCGTGAAGGGCGACTTCATCTACGACGCAAGCGGGGATATCGGCGCGGATGACCTGTTCGTCGCCTCGTCCATCGGCGTGGATGAGGGGGACGATCGTCGCTTCACGGCCCATGCCCGCGAATCCAGGCTCTCCGTCCGCACGACGACGCCCAGCAGCTTCGGGCCGATCAAGACACTGTTCGAAGGCGATTTCTTCGGGTTCGGACCGGTCGGCACCGAGGTGCTGACAAACAGCTTTTCGTTCCGGATCCGCCATCTCTATGGTGAGGTGGGCCCGATCGGTGGTGGACAGTTCTGGACGAACTTCATGCCGATCGAAACCTTTGCGCGAACGGTCGACTTCCAGGGTACGGCGGGTGCGTCATTCATCCGCCAGACGCAGCTTCGCTTCACGCAGCCCGTTGGCGACAACCTCGTGCTGCGCGCCTCGCTCGAGAATTCGGAGTTCTCCGGGCGCATCGATGCAGATGGCGACCCCGCGACGACCGATCTTCTTCCCTTCGGCGATACGGCACCGGGTACGCTGGGCGGGCTCGAGGCTTCGCTCGATGTCGCACCCGACGTGACGCTCACGGCTCTCTACACAGGCGACTTTGGGCTGGTGCGCGGTGCCGTGGTCGGGCGTCGCTTCGGCGGGCAGGACGGCGGCGACGGCGCCTTCGGCTACGGTCTGAACGCGGCCGCGAGGCTCAATCTCTGGGAGGGAGCCACGGGGCTCGCATCGCTCACCTGGGGG
>JBCDFZ010000122.1:0-1917 GCA_039177115.1 Myxococcota bacterium | reverse complement strand
GAGAGGAGAAGACGGATGAGCATCGAGGATAGCGCCCTGCCCTCGTCGCTCGTGCTCGTCCTCGGCATGCATCGCAGCGGCAGCTCGGCCGTCGCCCGGGTCATGAGCCTGCTCGGCCATTCCCTCCCCAAGACCCTGATACCCAGCAACGCCTCCAACCGGCGCGGGCATTGGGAGAGCCAGCCGATCGTGCGCCTAAACGACAACTTCATGCATGATGCGGATCTCGTGTGGTCCGACTGGGGCTCGGGCCTCCTGCCCCGCATGCGCTCCGCCCGGTTGCGGGACTTCGAGGCAGATCTAGTGGCGCATGTCGCGAGCGAGTTCGCCGCGGGCCAGCCGGCCGTCCTCAAGGAGCCGCGCATCTGCCGCCTCGTCCCGCAGTATCGCGCGGCCTTCGAGCGCCGGCTGCCGCTGAGCGTGGTGATCCCTGTCAGGAACCCGCTCGAAGTGATCGCCTCCCTCGTGCAGCGCAACAACCTGACGGAGGCGAATGCCGCCCTGCTCTGGCTCCGCTACACCCTCGATGCCACCGTCGGGTCCGAAGGACTGCCGCGCAGCTTCATCGCCTACGATCGCCTGTTGACCGACCCCGAAGCGGCACTGAAACACGCGGAAGCCTCACTGCCGGCACCCTTCCCGGTCTCCGTTACCGCTGCGCTGCCCGATATCCGGAGCTTCCTGGACAGCGGGCTGCGCACGCATTCCAGAACTGTCGAGGACGTGCTGCACAACGACCTCACGCGCGGCTGGATCAGCGACGCCTATGCGGCGCTCCGCATCCTAGCGGAAGACCCGACCGCTGCCCGGCCACACGATACGTTGGCAAGGCTCTACCGCGAATTTGCGGCCGCAGAGCCGATGCTGCACCACATCATCCGCAGCTACGACCAGACGCAGGCAGCGCTCGAGCGCCAGAAGGAGGCGCTGAGCGCCGGGCTCGAGCTGAAGAAACGGCAGGTGCAAAACCTGCGTCTGGCCCTCGAGGAAGCCGGGAGCGCCCCGCCGCTCGACAGCGAGGCAGGCTAGACCCGAGACATTAACCGATGACGCTACCAGACGGCAGGAAACTGGTTCGTTGCAGCACGCCCCTTGGCGAAGAACCAGTTCTCGATGGCGTAGCGCGGCTGCGTAAAGGACGGATCGGACGAGGTGGCGTGCAGGTTGAGGTGATCGAAAAAGATCGCGTCCCCCGGTCCGAAGAACGGCCGCGCCGGCTCAAGCCCCGGGAACTTCTCCGCCACCGTCGCCCCCGATATGGACCAGTTGAAGATCGCGCCATTCGTGCCCGGCTCGAGCACCTCATCGAGGCGTCGCGGCACAAGGTCCATGCCCGGGCTGTCGGTCCCGCCACCGCATTCGCTGAGCGCAATCCAGAGGTTGAGGCTCTTGATATCGCGATTCATGAAGGCGCCGTCCTGATGCCATTCCGCCGGCGCCTTCAACGGCTCCGCGCGCCGCAGCACGCATTTCTGGAACGAGACGCAGGGTTCGTCCCGGAAGTAATCCTGCAAGAGACGGCGGAGACCGAGGCGCTCGAAGCTGTCGAAGAGACTGAGCGAGAAGCTCGGCGAGAGCAGGGTCTCGATCGAGCCGCTGCTGGCGACGAAACTATGGTTCCGGCGCTTCACGCCGCTCTCTGAGTCGCGGAACGGCAGATAGTCGGCCTTCATCGCCGTCGGACGCACGTCCTCCGCGTCCTCCTCTACCGTCTTCTGATAGGCCTTCGCGGCCTCGATGACGCGATCGATCGCAACCCGATACTCGTGCGCTTGCCGCAGGCTCAGCATGTTGCGGACGATCAGTGCGCCGTGATGGCGCATCGCGCTCCGCAGCGACGCGGAGCCGAGTTCGCGCAGATCGACTTCGGGGATGCCGTCCCTGACATGAGGGAAGAGATCCTCCACCGGCTCCTCG
>JBCDFZ010000121.1:0-1921 GCA_039177115.1 Myxococcota bacterium | reverse complement strand
CGTGCCAGGCTCGGTAGGTTTGTTTCGCTTGGATGCGCTCTTCGTGGCTGAGGCCTCGTGTCGCGAAGGCGGGGACGAGCGTGTCGAAGACTTCCCAGCTTCGGGCTTGCTTGAAGGGGTTTACTTCCGCTGCGCGCTTGGCGCCGAGGTAGCGCCAGCCTTTTTGGCGGACTTCCGATTGCGCGTTCTTCACGTGGTGGTCGAGGCGTTCCTTGAGCGCGTGCTTGGCCGCCTCCCGGCTGCCGTAGTGGGCTTCCAGTTCCTCGGGGAAGCTGAGGGTGAGGGAGGCTGTTGCTGGGAGTGTCTTGCGCTTGCCGAAGAACGCTTCGGGACGCTTTGCCGTCCACGTCGTGCGGCCCATGTCGTCGGTAAGTCCTCCCGCTACCCCGTGTTGACGCCCGCTCGACCCACGTGAGCGGCGTTGCTAGGCGGAAATGGGGAGCAGGGTCTGGCCGCGGCGGGCAGCGAGTACCGCATCACGAAGGTAGGCGGCGGGGTTGAGGTGGTTGAGCTTGGCGGTCTCGATGAGCGAATAGAAGATCGAGGCGACCTCAGTGCCGCGCTTGGACTTGGAGCCGTAGTGGTTCTTTCGGCCGACGACAGGTCCGCGAATACCGCGCTCGGTGGCGTTGTTGTCGAGGGGGATGCAGGCATCGTCGGCAAAGCGGACGAGGTTCGGCCAGTTTCCAAAGGCGTAGCGGGCGGCCGCGCCGAAGGACGTGGAGGTCAAGACTTCGAGGTCCTTGAGCCACGTGTGCATCTCGGTGAGCACGGCTTTCGACCTTGTCGCGCGGACTTCGGCGCGAGCCGCCATGTCGACGGACGCGTCGTCGCGCACCGATTCGGCGTCGAGCTCGTAGAGCCGCCGAATGAAGTCCACGCCGCGCTGCGCTTCGGGATGATCGTCGGCGCTTTCGGCGAACTTGCGATGGACGTGCGCCCAGCACGCCGCGAGCTGCAGTCTTGGACTGCCGCGCGCCGCTGAAATGTGGGTACTCATCGCATCGCAGACGACCGTGCCTTCGTAGTCTTCGCCGAGTAGCTTGAAGAAAGTCGCCTTCGATTTGTCGTCTTCGATGGCGTGCACGACGACGCCGGGCGACGTGAGGCACCACATCTGAAACGGCGTGCGTTTCTTGTCCGACAGCCGTTTCCAGCTGGTTTGGTCGAGGCCCATGACGGGCTGCAAGATCACATGCGCGCGCAGCGCTTCGTACACGGGCTGAAGGTCCCGTGCGAGCACCTCAAGCTGCTTCCACAGCGTCTGGCTGGTGACCTTCAAGCCGTGGCGCTTCAGGATGCGCGTCTGCCGCTCCAGCGGAAGGTGATCGCAGTACTTGTCGACCACCGCTTTGACGGCGAAGTCGAGCGAGTACCGGCTGCCAGGCGCGGCGCGCTCGGGACCGAGTGCTGTTTCCACGCAGCCGCCGCAATCGCAGACGTACTTCTGCCGCTGCACCTTGACGAGCCGGTAGCTGACTTCGACGACGTCGATCATCTCGCTGTCGTCCGTCTGCCCTTCGAACTCACGGAGCGCGCCGCCGCAGCTTGTGCAAACGCGGTCCGCCTCGTCGAGTTCGTAGCGGCGCGTCTCCACTTCGAGCTCGGGCTGCGGCGCAGGGCCCGAGCGCGCACGTTTCTTCTTCTTGCCCTTGGATGGCGACTTCTTTGAAGGTGCCGCGGTCTTCTCTTCGGCCTTTTTCAAGCGCTCCAGCAGCCCGAGTGCCTCTTGCGTCGCGCCGCCATGACCCCGAAGCCGATCGAGCTCGGCGCCCATCGATGCGATCACCTGCGCTTGTCGCTGGACTTCGCTGAGCGCCGTCTGTGCAATGCGTCGAAGTTGCTCCGGGTCTTTCTCCTTCGCAACATCGACCACGCCTTCAAAAGATCACATCGCGCGCGAATCGCCAAGTCGTTTTCG
>JBCDFZ010000120.1:0-1968 GCA_039177115.1 Myxococcota bacterium | reverse complement strand
GTTGGCGCTCCGGCGGACTTCGAGCCAACCCGTCGCCACGCCATGCTGAACGTGGATATAGTGGAACTCTGGCCTTACTCCAGGCCGCACGTCGACACGTCGTGTCAAAACCTTGGCGTCAAGGTTGATCGGTGGTCACCCCAACGAACGGCACGACACGCGGCCTGCCTCAGCCCGGTGAACCCGGCGAACGCGTAGACCATGCCGCGCTCGCGACCGATGCGCCTGAGCTGCTCCACGCGCGGCCCCTCCTTGGTGGAGTGAGTCGCCGCGTACTGCTGCGCGCCCCGGACCAGGGCAGCACCCACCAGGCGCTCGAGCTCATCTGACCTGCCTCTAGGAAGCTGAGCCACGCCGAGTGCGAGTCTCCCCGGCCCAGGAAGGGCATGATGAGGAGACCGATGACGAGACGACGCCACACCCCCGACCAGATCCTGCAGAAGCTGCGAGACATGGAAGTCCTGCAGGCCGAGGGCCACTCGATGGCCGAGATCGCGAAGCGATTCGAGGTCAGCGAGCAGACGCTGCACCGCTGGCGCAACCAGTTCGGCGGCATGAAGGGCGAGGAGATGAAGCGGCTCAAGGAGCTCGAGCGGGAGAATACCCGACTCAAGCGCCTCGTCGCTGACATGGCCTTGGACAACCGGATGCTGAAGGACCTCGCGGAGGGAAACTTCTGAGCCCGGTCCGCCGGCGACGCGCGGTCGAGCACCTGCGTGCAGCACACGGCGCTTCAGAGCGCCGTGCCTGCCGCGTCGCAGGTCAGGCTCGTTCGTCGCAGCGATACCGGGCCAAGACTCCGAGCGACGACGAAGAGCGACTCGTTGCCGAGATGCGTGCACTGGCCATCAAGCACCCGCGCTACGGCTACCGCCGCGTGCGCAGGCTTCTGATCCGCGCTGGCTGGAAGCTCGGCCTGGGTCGAGCGCAGAGGCTCTGGCGACGGGAGGGCCTGAGAGTGCCTCAGAAGCGCCGGAAACGGCGACGTCTGGGCACCTCAGCTAATGGGTCGCAACGCCGACAGGCGTCTGCGCGCAACGAGGTCTGGGCCTACGACTTCGTCATGGACCGCACCGAAGATGGTCGACGACTGAAGATCCTGACCGTCGTCGACGAGTTCACGCGGGAGTGCTTGGCGATTCACCCAGCGCGCCACATCACGGCCGAAGACGTGATCGAGATCCTGGCCGACCTCGTGAAGCAGCGAGGTGCACCGAGCTACTTACGATCCGACAACGGGCCCGAGTTCATCGCGCAGAGCTTGCGGGCCTGGCTGGATCGGATCGGGCCTTCGACCCTCTTCATCGAGCCTGGGAGCCCCTGGCAGAACGCCTACATCGAGAGCTTCAACGGCAAGATGCGCGACGAGTTCGTGGGGCTCGAGATCTTCACGTCGCTGGCGGAGGCTCGCTTCCTCGCGAACCGCTTCCGCGACGACTACAACCACCATCGACCGCACAGTGCATTGGGCGGTCAGACACCTGCAGAGTTTGCGACGGGTCTTGGGCCCTGCGGCTCCGCCACGCTCCGCCTCCGGGCCCAAGACCCGAGGCAACCGCAGACCACGACAACCCCGAGACTCTCATAGCGAGTGGACCAACTTCCTGGAGCCGGTCAGAATCGACACCGCGTTTCTCTTCGATCAGAACAAGTTCTCGGTGGATCCGCAGACGGTGTTCTCTCACTTCGTCATACGACGCAAAACCGGGAGCGAACTCGTTGTGCTCAGCAACCACTGGTCGTCACGTAGCGGAAGCACGATCACGAGTGCGGGGTTTCGTGCTATGGCCGGTGAGACGTTGGCCTACTGGCACGAGCGAATTCGTGAAGAGCGTGGCGAGGACATGCCGGTCATCGCTCTCGGTGACCTGAACGACGACCCTTGGGATGCGTCCGTGCGTTACAACGCGAACGCATGGCGAGAGCGTGGTGATGTCGAGCGTGCGCGGTCAGCCAGGTTCTATAACC
>JBCDFZ010000119.1:0-1968 GCA_039177115.1 Myxococcota bacterium | reverse complement strand
GGAAGCACCAAGCCGAGGGCTCCAACCACGCTCCCGCCTCGTCCCATCACGAAGCCGCCGAGCACAGCCGCGAGAACCGTCCACGCCCAACCCAGGGTCAGGTGGAGCGTCAGGGCCACGCCCGCGGTGAACAGAACCAGGATGACTCGACGTGCGCCTTGGGACATAGCCATGAGAACGTTGACAACGGGACGCGTCGAAACTACCACCCGCGCGTGGCTCCGTCAGTTGAACGTGATATGCGGCGGGAGGCGCTCATCGACCGGTTCGATGTCTTGCTCGGCAAACCACCCTTCTTCGACGGGCTCGGTCGTGTCGGGCAAGTCCTCGTGCGGGCGCTCGTAGCCTTCGATGTCCTTCACCCAGTAGAGCGTCTTGTACTGCGGGGCGCCCTCGGGATCACGAGCGACGTTCACCTTCGGCTCCCGCGCTGCCAACGTGCCCAGAATCGTCCCCAGGAGGAAGCCTTCGTTCGAGTAGAGGTGAATGCGGACGCGCTGGCCGTAGTCGAACGGGCTGTCCTTGAAATCGGCAGGGCTGTAGGTGGCCATGGTGTTGGTCGCAGGTCGCAGGTCGCAGGTCGCAGGTCGCAGGTCGCAGGTCGCAGAGAAGGTGCGCTCCCGTGGGTCGGTCGTCAATCGAAGACCGTGGGAGAATCACCGCCTACTCGGCACGTCGCTCGACCTGCCGGCTTGCCCCCTCTCGCCTCGGATCGACGCCCGGATGTAGGGTCACCGTTCCGTCGTCGGCATAGCGTAGTTCGATGGCATGCACGGCGGTATAGCTGCCGAACTCCCGGATCTCCCAGCCTCGCTCCGCGAGGGACTCGACGGTGGACGCAGGGACGCGGTCGAGTTCGAGGAGCAACCTGTCATTGGGTTTCCACTGGTGGTGAAAACGCGGCGCGGCGATCGCGTCCTGGATGCCCATCTCAAAGTCGATAACGCCGAGCGCTGTTTCGAATACGGCGGTGATGATGCGCGCGCCACCCGGTGAGCCCAACACGAGCCGAAGTCGCCCCTGGGGATCCTCGATGATGGTGGGCGTCATGGACGACAGCATCCGCTTCCCCGGCTCGATCTTGTTCGCCTCAGCCCCGACGAGGCCGTAGAGGTTCGGGGTGCCCGGCTTGGCTGCGAAATCGTCCATCTCGTCGTTGAGCAGAAAGCCAGCGCCTGCCACCGCCACCTTCGCACCGAAGCTGTCGTTGATGGTCGTGGTGAGGCCGATCGCGAACCCATCCGCGTCGACGACGGAGTAGTGCGTCGTCTCGGGCGACTCATGAGCGGGCACGAGGGATGGGACGGGCTCAACGCCAGCTGGGGTGCCATGTGAGAGCGTGGCACTCGGCGTGATGGCGTCAAAGCGGAACGAGGCCATGCGACCGCGGATGTAGCGCTGATGCATGAGGGCGTCGGTCGGCACGTCGGCGAAGGCAGGGTCGCCGAGCCAGGTAGCTCGGTCTGCGTAGGCGCGACGCATCGCTTCGGCGCTGAGGTGCATCATCGCTGGGGAAAGCCAGCCGAGCGAGCGCAGACTGTACGGCTCCACGCTGCCGAACAGCTGGGCGAGTGCCACGCCGCCCGACGACGGTGGGGCCATCGAGATGATTCGGTGACCCCGATACACAAACGTGACGGGGTCGCGCCAGACGGGCTCGTAGGAGGCGAGGTCCTCATGGGAAATGATGCCCCCATGCGCCTCCATCGACGCGACGACGAGGTCAGCCGTACGGCCGCTGTAGAATCCATCGTGTCCGGCGTCGCGAATCCGCGTGAGCGTTTCTGCGAGGTCGGCCTGGACGAACCGATCCCCTTCGCTCCAGCGTGCCCCGTCGGCCCTGGTGAAGTAGCCGGTTGCTGCACGATCGGGCGCGAAGTCGTCGCGGAAGAGGTTAAACCTGCGCGCCTGTCGGGCACTGAGCAGGAAGCCCGCTGCTGCGAGGTCGATAGCGGGTTGCACGAGGCT
>JBCDFZ010000118.1:0-1972 GCA_039177115.1 Myxococcota bacterium | reverse complement strand
TCGACGGATTGGCCGCGAGTGGCGGCTAGCGTCGGAGATCGCCGTGCTCTCTACGCTCCTTATTAGTACTGGCTCGACCGACGACCTCGGTCCACCAACCCGGCCGCTGTTCGCCTAGCCCGCATCCGTCACGGTTACGCGTGAGGGGGTGAGCCACGGGCGATCTCGTCGCGATCATGGCGGCGATCTCTACCGAGGGCGTGATTTGGTTCTCCGTCGCGCGCGCCGAGGACTCGAATCGGGCGAGTGACGATGCGTTTCAGGCGGCGCGGGTGGCCGTGCTCCGAGTGCGCCGACGGATTGGCCTCGACGGTGAAGTCGATCGCGAGCGGGTGGAGCGAGCCTGCTTCGGCTACGCGGTGCGTAGTCGACGCCACGCGGCGACGAACTCACGTTGCCACGGATGGTGCTCGCTGCAGTGCACCCAGATCCGCCTGGCCGTCGACCGGATCCTCGCGCCGACCTTCAAGAGCCGCAGCCGGATGGTCCCGCACTGAGCGCGTGCCATCTCCGTCCCGCTCAACCCGAGTCGACGAAGTGCTTCGAGGAGCGTGTACGCGATCGCGGAGAAGTACAGCCTCGTCTGGTTCCCGCGTTCCCAGTGGCAGCTGACGCGGTCGGCGAACAGATCGAGCTGCTGCTCCTTGATGCGGTTCTCCATGTCTCCACGGGCGCAGTAGAGCTCTTCGTACAGCGCCCGCGCCTCCCACTCCTCCGCGCTGAAGGACGTGACGACGAAGCGAGGGTTGGCGCCTCGTTGCAGGTGCTCGGCCTTCCCGACGACGCGGCGGCTCCGGCTCCAGGTCGTGCGGGTCTGGTACTCGAGGTCGGTGAACACGCGTTCGGGGCGGAGCGACCGGTCGTGTCGCCGCTTCGCTTCTTCGAGTGATGGCGCCAGAAGTGCCTCCAAACGGGCGTTTCGGGCCGTTCCGATGACGTAGTCGACGTTGTGCTCCTCGCACCAGGTGAGGAGCCAGTCGCGGCAGAACCCCGAGTCAGCCCGAACGACGATACGCACTTCCGGCCACGCCTCGCGGAGCCTCGGAACGATGCGCTCGAGCTCTTCGACGCTGCCGTCCGCGCCGTCCGTGTTCGCGCGGCGCAGCCTGGCACCGAGCACGTGGTCGCCCGCGAAGATGTAGAGAGGCAGGTAGCAGTACTCGTCGTAGTAGCCGTGGAAGAAGCGGCCCTGCTGCTTGCCGTGGATCTTGGCGTCGGTTGCGTCGAGATCGAGGATCACCTCGCTCGGCGGCGTCTCCTGCGACTCGATGAAGAGGTCGGCCATGAGCCGGTCGACTCGTCCGAAGTCGACGTACATGCGCCGGTGCCGGTCACCCTCGGCGAGGCCAGGGCTCGCGTTCTCGACCCGGCCGAGAGTCGCCGAAGACGCGAGCAGCTGGCCGGATCGTTCGTGCTTCCCTGCGACGGACGTGAGCAACGGATCCGACCGCAGGGCGTCGTGGTCGGAGAGGTCCTCGTACCCCAGTGCCAGGGCGAGGACGCGCTGCGTCGCGAGCTGCTGGGCGCTGTGGGTGATCAGCTTCGGGTTGCGGAAGTCGACGAAGCACTCGCCGAACCGCTCGAGGATGCGACATCGCTTCTCCACCTCCTGGAGCAGCAGCACCCCACCGTCGCTGGTGATCGCGCCGCCGTCGAAGGACGTCGTGAAGACGCGCCCGTCGGGCGCCTTGGACTCGAGCCTCGCCGCGTTACACTCTGCCATCGCACGCGCCGAGCCCCGGATATTGCGGATTCTCTTTCATGCCCGCGTTATCCGAGGTTTCGGCGCGTCGTTCAATGCCCAAGGGTGACGGATCCGGGCTAGCGCTTCCCGCCCTTTCGTCCTGGTTCGTGTTCGCGCTATCGTTTGCCAATGTGGGCGCCCGGCTTGAGAACGACCACATCATGCAACTCGACCTTGATGCACGACCCTTCCGCGCCGTGGGCGATGGTGGACAGGTCTACACCGGTG
>JBCDFZ010000117.1:0-1987 GCA_039177115.1 Myxococcota bacterium | reverse complement strand
CGCGCTCGGCCAGGATCGTGTCCTCGATGGGGTAGAGGATCTCGTCGAGATAGGGCCGCGTGATGTCGCGGCCATCGCCGATCGTGGCGATCTCCTCGAAGAGCGGGCGCTCGTTCTCCTGTGAAGTACTGCGGACCGGATTGCCGCGTGCGTCGAGAATCATTGGAAGCCTCGGAGATCAGTAGCAGAAGGGAGCGTGCCGAAGGCGTCCTCGGTGACCTCGACGCCTCGCTGGAGGCCTTGACCCAGGAAGTCGCGCCGAACGGCGGCCGTGCTCGTCGAGGGGAGCGAGTCGTACTCGATGGGCGCGCCGGGGTGCATCGAGGCGAACCACATCATCACGGCTGCCACCGCGCCATCCGCGTGCCGCGGCAGCTTATCGGTGCCCTTGCGACGCACGTTGTTCGGCACCTTCGGGACGCCGTTGACGAGCTCGACGTCGCCGTGGTCATCGAGGAGATCCACATCGCGAGGCAGGATCACCGAGCCATCGGAAATCCCGCCCCGGTACCGGGGGAAGTTCTCCAGGTACCAGGCCGCGGTCGCCTGGACCTCGTGGATGCGCGTCGCGCCGTAGCGCTGCATCGCAGCCTCGGCGAGTGCGGCACCGTTGCCTCGCGCGTCGAACGCCCCCGCGATGAAGCGCGGCAGCCGGTCGATGAGCCAGAAAACGATCTGCTGCTGGCTACTGAAGGGCACGTTCCTCAGCTCGACACCGAACGGGCAGCGGCGGACGAGCTGCGGCGTGAGTTGGAACGGCAGGATGAACGTGAGGTCGGAGCTGCGGCCAAAGTCCTCACCCAGTCCGGATTTGAGGTTGGGATCGAGCTCGGCTAAGAGCGGCCCGAGGTGCTCCTCGCACCAGACTTCGATCTCGCGGACGCGGCGGCGCTCGGGGAGCTGTGCGAAGGCGTCATCGAGCGCGAGGCGCACCACCGGCCCGCCGCCGTCCATCGCCACCTCGACCAGCACGCGGCTGAAGTACTTCCCGCCGCTCTTGCTCGGGACGACGTCCAACTCCTCGCTACCGCCCTCGCCATACTGGGCGCGGATCTGGGCCTCCCACTCTGCCTCGGCCTCTTCGGTGTACGTCCAGCCCTTCATCAGGCAGATACGCCGATAGAGGCCAGCCTCGATGGCCTGCGCGAACGTGGTCCGATGCACCGAGAAGGGGCGACGGCCTGCGCGGCTGTCGTCGACGAGCCGATTGAAGGCGTTGTCGACGCCGTTGTGCGTCGAGATGATGCGGACCTCGCCGCCCCAGATCAGGAGTGCGAGCGCGGCCTTGAGCAGCTCGTCCGGGTCGTCGTGGAAGGCGAACTCGTCGAACACCACGCGGCCCTGCTTCGAGCGCAGGTTGCGCGGCTTCGAGCTGAGCGCCTGGATCCGGTGGCCACTCTCGAAGATGATCTCGAACACCTTGATCGTCTTCGTGACGCCGTCCGTCTCCTCGGTGATCTCGCCCTCCTTGATCTGGCCGGCCGCCAAGCCGTACCAATTCGCCCACCAAGCGCAGTCCTCGATGAACTGGCGAGTCATATCGAGGTTGTACGCGAGGTAGAACACGTCAGAGCCGGATTGGCTCGCAGCGTGGAGCGCGCAGTCGCCTGCCTCAGCCCAGGAGATGCCGATACGACGGCTCTTCTCGTAGACCTTGACCGGTCTCGTGTCCGCAATCCAGGCCTGCTGGTACGGCAGCAAGATCGCGTCCGGCACCTCGCGGAGGACCGGCTCAGCCGCGAGGTGCTCCCCGCGCTGGGTGATTTGGTCAGCGGCTTCACTCATGCTAGCGCACTGGGTGTGATGATGACCTCGGCAATCGTGCGAGTAGCACGGCCGTGGTTGTTTCCCATCCCAGCTTTGCGCTCAATGCGGTGGAACGAGCACCCCTCGTAGAGCTCACGGATCTCTGGCTCGTCGTCATAGGTGACTACCCACTGTCCCTCGACCTGGCGAAGTGCCTCCGCCAGTTCTACGTGGTCGGCCT
>JBCDFZ010000116.1:0-2102 GCA_039177115.1 Myxococcota bacterium | reverse complement strand
GTCTGGCGCATGCCGAAGAAGCAGCACGCGGGCCTGATCGTCCGCGCCGACACGTCGGAGCGCGTCCGCACCCTGCTCGACGGCTACATGCCGCGTTTCTACCACGACTTCCACGCCGCGGCGAAGCCTCCGGACAGTGCCCGCGACGTGGAGTAACGACTGCCGCTGCGGGCGCTGCCCGCTGCATGGAAAGACGGGATAAGAGTAAGCTGGTACAGGTTTTGGTAAGGCTTGGCGCTGTGGGCCTTCCGGTATGGGCAGAAGGCCTGGCTCCCTTTGACCATTGTGCTGCATGGCTTCTCTTCCATCCCACGGCATCCGCCGCCTACTGACCCGCCGCTACCTCGTGGCTCTAGCGTTCGTCGCCCTTCTTGCTATCGCCGAGCAGGGCGTTGTTCAGTTCGAGTTGAATCAGCACGCGGAGGATAGCCATGAGGTCAACCTCGCGGGCCGCCAGCGGATGCTCAGTCAGCGCATTGCCAAGGAAGCCCTCGCCATTAACCAAGGGCGACGCGCCGACCTGACCACCCTCGAAGCTGATATAGCGATGTGGACCCAGGCTCACAACGGGCTGCTCAACGGTGACTCAGACCTCCAACTCTCAGGAATCAACGATCCCGTAATACGAGCGGCGCTGGCTACTCTCACGCCGCATATTGAGCGCGTCGAGGCAGCTGCAGCCTCGTTTGGTGACGCGCTTGCCCGCGGCGATGCGGAGGAGTCCGACCGAGCGCTCCGCACGATCCTCGACGTGGAAGCGGTCTATCTAGTCGGTATGGATGAGATCGTGTTTGCACTTGATGCGCGGTCTACCCAGGCCAACCGAGAGGTGCGAGTCATCGAGATTGGACTGCTGCTCGCGATGTTGCTGGCCTTGGCTGCTCTGGGGTGGCTCGTGTTTAGACCTGCTGCGACCTACGCGGCAGCCTCGGTGGAGGAGCAGCGTCGCCTACTGCGGGCTATCATTGACACAGTGCCCGACCACATCTACGCGAAAGATCTCCACGGTCGCACCACCTTACGCAACCTGGCTAGCGCCCGCGCCCTTGGCTACGACGACCCCGAGGACGGCCTTGGAGCCTCCGATGTCGAGGCCCCGATCCTGCGGGACGTAGCGGCGCAGGTCCTGGGCGACGACCTGCGGGTCGTGCAGACCGGCGAGGCGCTCGTCAACAAGGAAGAGCCGATCGAGACAAACGGCGAGACGCGCTGGCTCTCCACCACGAAGGTGCCGCTCTACGATGCTGACGGCCTGATCACGGGCCTCGTCGGCATCTCGCGCGACATCACGGCGGCGAAGCACGCTAAGGCAGCCCTGCGCGAAGCAAAGGATGCCGCCGAGATGGCCGCCCAGGCCAAGAGTGACTTCCTCGCCAACATGAGCCACGAGATCCGCACCCCACTCAACAGCGTGCTCGGCATGACGGAGATGCTCAGCGAGACGACCCTCGACGCCGAGCAGCGCGAGTTCGTGAACGTGGTTCACACGTCGGGCAACGCGCTGCTGGGCATCATCAACGACATCCTCGACTTTTCGAAGATCGAGGCGGGCCACGTGGAGCTGGAAGCCGAGCCGTATGCGCTCCGTCGGATCGTTGAGGACGTTCTCGACGTGGTGGCCGTCAGCGCCACCCGCACAGGCCTCGACCTCGGCTATTTCATTGAGCCTGACGTTCCAGCCACCTTCATCGGCGACGCGCACCGGCTGCGGCAGGTGCTCACCAACCTGCTCTCGAACGCGGTCAAGTTCACGCGCGAGGGCGGCGTCACGGTACGCGCCTCCCTGGATCGTCCCCTTGACGGGCACACCGCCGCGCTGCACCTCGCTGTGCAAGACACCGGCATCGGCATCCCCGCTGCAAAGCTCGGCCACATCTTTGGCTCGTTCACGCAGGCCGATGCCTCCACGACGCGGCAGTTCGGCGGCACAGGCCTCGGCCTCGCCATTAGCGGGCAGCTCGTGGGACTGATGGGCGGCGAGCTCTGGGCCGAGAGCGAGGTCGGCGTCGGCTCGACGTTCCACATGGCGCTGGAGGTCCCCATCGGGCCGCCGCTCGACGACGCGCCCCCGTCGCCGCCGGCCTCGCTCGACAGCCTCCGCG
>JBCDFZ010000115.1:0-2262 GCA_039177115.1 Myxococcota bacterium | reverse complement strand
GGGACGCGGACGGCTGGCGGGGCTGCCGAGATCCGCCGCCGGTTAGAATCGTCCTTTATCCCGAGCTCCGCGGCTCCGCCCCCCTAGGCGAACGGGCGAGCCCCGCCTTACGCTCCGGAACCAGGGGCTCCGTCGGGACGCGGACGGCTGGCGGGGCTGCCGAGATCCGCCGCCGGTTAGAATCGTCCTTTATCCCGAGCTCCGCGGCTCCGCCCCCCTAGGCGAACGGGCGAGCCCCGCCTTGCGTTCCGGATACAACCACCCAGCGGTCTACGGTCGCGTTTCCCGCGATGGAACCGGGTCGGCTCGGCCCCGGAGACGCAGCCGCCGTGACGTTGCGCCCGGAAAACTCGGCGAAAGCGACCGCCCGCGCGGCATCATCAGGTTCGATACCTTGTCTTGATTCAACCTCCTTTCGCGTTCACCAAATCTGCGATTGGTCGAGACACCGCGTTGATCTCTTTTCGGCCAACGCGACGCGAAAGTTGCCTATCCGCAGACAGCCTCTCGCGCTTTCGGTTCCGGCGTTTCGCGACTCCTCTGTGCGCTTTCCTGAACGCGATTCAAGAAACCACTTCGAAACACACCGATGCTAGCCTCGCTGCGATGGTGGACTCGATTCGGGGGAGGACGCTCACGGGCACTTGGGTGCGAGGTACGCTGCTCGCGTTTGAGCAGGTGGGGCTCTGCGCCGAGAAGGTCTGCGAGCGTGCGGGCCTTCCATACGCTTCAGTCATCGAACCCACCGCGCGCGTGACGCTTCACGAGCTCGACCGAATTTGGCGGGCAGCGCTCGACCTGAGCGGCGACCCTTTCCTCGGTCTGCATGCAGGGGAGCACATGGTTCCGCGACCGACGCACGTGCTGAAGATCCTCGCGGCAAACACGCGGACATTCGGAGATGCGGTGAGCGAGGTGGTGGAGCACCAGAGTCTCGTCACCGACCACGACGTGGCCGCGCTCGAAGACGTAGGTCGCGACAAGAAGCTCCTTGTGGATCTCGGGTCTGCGAACGACTCGCTCCCTCACCGTCGCGAGTTCTTCGTGGCGATGGTCCACACCAGCATCGCTGACCTGATGGGCGTCCCACTGGAACTCGAGCGGGTCGGATTCGCGCACCGACCTCGGGATGGGGCCGACGACTACGAGCGTGTCTTCGACTGTGAGGTGCTCTTCGGCCAGCCCGAGACCTTCCTGCTCTTCTCAGACGAAACCTGGCACACGCCAAACGCCGTCTGGGACCCAGTTCTCCACAACCGACTCGAGTCGCTTGCTCTCGAGCTTCAGTCGCGCCACGAGCATCCGGGGTTCGTGAGCTCCGTGAGCCATGCGATTGAAGAACAGCTGAGCGTCGGAAAATGCGATCTGGCCGCCGCTGCCAAGCGGCTTCGCATCAGCGATCGCACGCTTCAGCGCAGGCTCCATGATGAGGGCGCGCGTTTTCGCGATGTGCTCGACTTGACCCGACGCGCGATCGTCAGTCGATCGCGCCAACGCCAGTTGCCCGAAGACGAGATCGCGCGGCTGTCGGGCTTTGGAAGCGTGCGCGCGATGCGGCGGGCTCTGCAACGTTGGGACGAGCAGTCGGGGTGAGAGTGCGAGCTCTCGCCGCCTCTTGGCGCCGCCGCCGCGCGGTGTTACCGTCGCGGCCTCCAACCCGATGGATCTTCTGGAACCCCGACCGGACGAGGCGCCCCGAGTGATCGACATCTTGGCTGACGCGTTTCGCGACGACCCGATCATGAAGTGGGTCAGCGCGGACCCGAGCTACCCTGCATTCGCGTTCGGCCTGGCGACTCCGTTCTGCGTGAAGCACGGACATACGCTCGTTGCTGAAGACGGCTCCGGGGCGATCTCCTGGCTGCCACCCCGAGTGGCGCTCAAGCCCAAGACCGACGTCCGGTCGGTCTGGAGTGGCCTGCGAACCTACGGCCCGCGCACTCTATCCCGCGCGTTGTCGATGTTGCGCGACATGTCGAAACACCATCCGAAGGACCCGCACTACTACCTCTTCTCGATTGGGACGCGCCGCGCCGCGCAAGGCCGAGGCGTCGGGTCCGCCCTCATCCGACGCGGTCTTGAAAGATGCGACGCCGAGGGCGTTCCCGCCTACCTCGAAAGCTCGAACGAGAAGAACGTGCCGTTCTATCGAAGACACGGCTTCGAGCTGGTCGAAGAGCTTCGTCTCGCGCCAGACGGGCCGTCCATGTGGCTCATGTGGCGGGAGCCCGTGGGCGCCTGACCGTCTCGCCTCAACGGAGC
>JBCDFZ010000114.1:0-2417 GCA_039177115.1 Myxococcota bacterium | reverse complement strand
TCGGCGGCCTTCGATGCCGAAGCGCATGCGCGGCTCGTGGACACCAACTGGATCCGCACGGTAGCCTGGTCGCTCCGTGCTGGTCTCGTGCTCTGGATGACAGCGCTGCTACTGGACATCGGCTAGCTGGCGAACGCCGTGTCGAAGAAGTCGGCGAGTGCCTCGTGAAACGCCTCGTACGCTTCGAGACCGTTGTGACCACCGCCCTCGACTTCCACACGTGTCTTCGGCTGCCCAGCGGATGCATCGTAGACTTCCTCGGCCAGCTTGGGCGGCGTGATGTTGTCCTCGCTCCCTACGATTACGAGCGTTGGCATCGTGAGCTCAGCCACACGCGCGGGGTTGTTTTCGCCTTGCAAGGCGTCGTCGATATCAAATGAGAGAAGCGGCTTGAGGAGCGCCGGCACGAGCGTCGAAGTAAGCCCCTCAACGGTTGTGACGGGGCTTTCGAGCAGCAGTCCGGCAGGAGCGCGCGCGCCCTCCCGCGCCACGTAGGTCGCCATGAACGTCCCCATCGAATGCCCGTGGAGGACAATCCGATTAGGGTCTACGCCGTCGAGCGTTTGCACGTAGTCGTAGATGGCCAGCCCGTCGGCCTTCAACCCGGCGACCGTCGGTGTGCCATCGCTCATGCCGTAGCCTCGGTAGTCGACCATGAACAGGTTGACCCGGTGCTGCGCCATCGCTTCGATGAAGTCAGCGAACGTGACCATCAGGAAACCCTGACCGCCGAAGTAGAGCACCGTACCGCGCGCGTCGTTGTGCCTCATGAACCACGCATCCAGAGCGAGACTGTCGGCGTCGAGCGAGTCCGGGATCGCGACATCGGCGAGCGGAACGCGGTGCTGTGTCAAGGTGAAACCTGGCACGTCGAACGTCGCAGGCGTGATCGTGCGCTTGTTTTGGAAGGCGTCGGCCTCGGTAATCGGGATCTCTGTGCAGGCAGCGAAGAGAACAGCAAGGAGCAGCGTAGCAAGGACGCGGAGCATGGGTTGAAAGGCGAGTCAAAGAAGTGCACCCGTCTAACGCTCGCCCTGTGCTCCGGTGCCCCCTTCACCGGTGTCGCTGCTATCGGCTTGCAGTTCCGCCTCGTCCTCCGGCACTTCGAAGAACGTGGCCTCCCGGAGCGCGCGGATGCGGTTCTGCGCGTACCCGATCATCACGAGCGTATCGGTGCGCTGAGCCACAGCGCTTGCCATCGCAAGCCTGAGGAACGCCTCGTACTGGCGAAGGGCAGGTCCCGAGTCGGCGTAGTACTCGTCAAAGAGTACCGCAAGATGGAACGTCGTCGAGAGGCGGCCAGGGCTGAGGTAGAGCGCGACCTCGTCAGTTTCGATGGCAGCGCGGTAATCGTCTTGAAAGCGGTGCGCGTCGGCAAGGTGTTCGAGGATGTCCGCGAGTGGCTCGCGGCCGGTGAGCGTCGCGGCGAGGTTCAACCAACGCTCGGCTTCCTCGTACGCTTCGAGTTGCTTGTGGGCGAGGCCCAGGTAGAACGCGGTGCGCGCGATGGACGAGTCGGCGGCGTACGATGCTTCGAGTGCGCCGAGCGCTGGGTGCGGAGCCCCGTCGAGGTAGTGGTTCATGCCAAGACCGAGCCACGTGGACGCGGAGGAGTCGCCGAGCGCCTGTGCCGTTCTATAGGCGATGATGGCTCTGTCGTGGACTTCGAGTTGCTGGCGGACGGCGCCAAGCCGCGCCCATAGTCGCGGGTTCTCCGGGATGACCTCCAGGCCCCGTTCTAGCACACGTGCCGCGCTCGATGGGAGATTAGCCCGGAGGTACACCTGGCTGAGCAGCATCGGAATCGTCGCACTCGTTGGGGCAACACGATGTGCGAGTTCGAGTTGAACAATGGCCCCGTCCAGCGAGTCCAGCGCTACGAGTACCTTCGCGTACTCGACCCTGATCGTGGGCGTCTCCGGTTTGGATTCGGTCGCTGCCGCCAGCAATCGACGGGCCTCCTCGTGCTGCCGGGCTTCGCTGTGAAGCCGAGCCAGCGCCATCGCTAAGCCAACGCTCTGAGGCTGCACGCCGAGCGCTTGGCGATACGAGGCCATGGCCGCGTCGGTCTCGCCGAGTCGTTCGTAGCTCGCCGCCCGTGCTCGAAGTACCCGGACGGCTGCGGAATCCGCCTGCAAAAACGCCGTGAGCGCGCGCTGGTGCTGGTACTCTTCCTGGTACGCTCGACCGAGCTGGTACGCGAGGTCCTCTGGCAGCGACACCGCCTCACTTAGCAGGTCAATCACGCCTGCATAGTCCTGCGAGACGTATCGCGTTTGTGCCTCCGCCGCCACCGAAGGGCTGACTTGACCGGACGCCGGTATCGTGAGACAGAGCAGAACGAGGAGCGGGAGCGCGCGCATGGGTCAACGTCGAGGTGGATGGGGAGCGATGCAGCAAGACACCAAGTCGTCGAG
>JBCDFZ010000113.1:0-2499 GCA_039177115.1 Myxococcota bacterium | reverse complement strand
GATCTTCAGGATGGCTGTTCCGCCATTGGAGGATCCCACCTTCAAGCCGGAAGACATCGTCTCCGGCAGCGGCGGCATAGTCGATGAGGCCGAGGTCGGTACCGGAGAGGAAACGCTCCGCCAGCCGCCCGTTGCTCCGTCGGCACAAGAGCGCCAAAGTGAAGCGACGGCTCCGGTTTCAGCTGGATGATCGTCGGGGGTCAGAGCAGCCCATGCACTCCGTCAGCAGACGGTCAAGATGGACCCCATGCCGTTGTCGAAGCGGGTCGCCAACTTCGAGGTGCTGCGCACCCATTTTGCTGGCACTGAATGGGCGCGTTTCTTCGAGGAGAGCACGGCACCAGAGTGAAACGGTGCTGCCTTATGGAGTTACGGTCGCCCGCTCCTGCGCCGCAGTGATGCAAGCCGCTGGCGCACCGAACGCCGCTGCCGCAGTGAATTCGGCGCTGGCCGCATCCCTGTCTCCCTGCCGACAAAGCCAGATGCCCGCCCAACACCGCAGGATCGGATCTTCAGGATGGCTGTTCCGCCATTGGAGGATCCCACCTTCAAGCCGGAAGACATCGTCTCCGGCAGCGGCGGCATAGTCGATGAGGCCGAGGTCGGTACCGGAGAGGAAACGCTCCACGGCATCTTGCGCACCGGCCACGCTCCACCCCTGGGAGACCAGAAACTGGCCGGCGGGGGCGTGTAGCCCGCCCGACACTCGCTCATCGAAGAGCGGACGCTTCTCGGCGCCGAGCGCCTCATCCAGAACCTCCATGAGCCGCTCGACGTGCGGGCGGGGCGCGAAGGCACCCAGTGCATATCGCTGTGCTGCCTTGCCCAGTCGCACCCGCAGCTGAGGCTCGCGGTGCAACCGCTCGATCGCTTCGACGAACGCGCCCTCGTCCTTGGCGACGATACCCGTCTCCCCGTCCTCCACGAAACGAGCCGGCCCGCCATGAGGCAGTATCACCGGCGGCACGCCCGCGAGCATCGCCTCCTGCAGAGACTTGTCGCTGCTCGCATAGGTCGTTGGCGACAGCGGGTAGGCCAGCACGTCACTTGTCGCGAGCACGCTGGCGATGTCTTCGACAAAACCCAGTTGCTCGAAACGCTCAGAGTGTTGGGCGGCTGACAACGCCACCTCGAAACCTCGCTCCAGCGCTCCACCGCAGAGGCGCACCTTCAGCTCAGGCACTGCGACCCGGTCCATCATCTGGAAGAAGCGGGGGTGCAGCTTGCCGCTGGTCATCGTGCCCAGATAGTCGGCGTTGTATCCGTCATGCGTCCTCGGCTCCACACCACGCACCCGTTCGAGTTCAACGAGACCCGGCACGACGGACGCCGGCGCGGTGCCGACAAGATGCGGTGGAGGCGGGGCCGTGAAGATGGTCGCGCACACTGCGCCGACGAGCGGCGCACTCAGATGCTGAGGTGCATGAGCGCCCTCGATCTTGGACCAGAGCACGTAGCGTGCCGTCGGCACGCCACGGGATATCCAGCCCCACAGAAGTGGTGTGTTCCAGAAGTGGAGAAGCACGATATCCGCCTCCTCCATCGCTTGTGCCGAGGCATCCGGCTGAGCCGCTTCCAGCAACCGGCAGCCCTGCCGCTTCAGCTTCAGCCTGAGCGGCATGTAGACCGGCCGCGCCAGTACGAGCACCGAATGCTCGATATCACCGCGCAGCGACTTGGTTTCACCGACCAAGACCGAGAGCGAGCGGCCGGGCCCGCCCGGGCCGATATTCGGGATAACGTGCAGGACCCGCATCGCTTCCGGATATATCGCCGCGCGCCGCGCTCAAAGCCCTTCACGGGGGAGGATCGCCCGTGGAGAAGGGAAAGTGGTGAATAGCGCAGGAGACGGACGCGCATGGGGCAGTGCGAGACGGGCGAAGGCGATCGGACGACCGCAGACGGCAAAGAGCACGGAAACCCTGCCAGCGCTTGGGTCGCTTCGATCTTCGTAAGCAGCCGAGAGCGTGCTGCCACGGTGCTCGAGGTGTTCACGTTCTTTCAACAGAGCTTTCCGCGCACGATCTGGCTCACCGTCGCCGCCTTCCTGGTCGCATCCGTGCTCGAGGCCTTTGCGATCCTGAGCGCCGTGCCCCTGGTCATGTTGATCGACGGTGAGCTCGACGACAGCCACCGTCTCGGCTCGGCGATCATCGGCGCGTATGAGTTCATGGGCAGTGAGCCGAGCGTCCTCTCGCTGATGGTGACGATAGGTTTGCTGATCGCGCTGCGCGGGGTTCTCCAGCTCGCCGCCATGGTACGGATCGGGTACGCAGCCGCCGAGATCGCTGCAGCCATGCGCCTGCGCCTGCTGCGCGCGCTCTTCGAGGCACGTTCGCTGCACCTCGTCGGCCTACCCGCAGGAAAGCTGCAAACGACCGTTGTCGCGGAGACCCAGCTTGCCGGCGAAGCGGCTCTCGCCGTCTGCCGTCTTCTCTCCAACCTGATCCAGGTCGCCCTCTATGTAGCGATCGCGTTCTGGATCTCCTGGCAGGTCTC
>JBCDFZ010000112.1:0-2535 GCA_039177115.1 Myxococcota bacterium | reverse complement strand
TCGACGACGCCGAGGTATCCCTCTACGGCGTCGAAGCCGGCGGACGCTCCACCCACCTCGGCGACCACGCCGCCCCCCTGAACTTCGGCTCCCCCGGCGTCCTCCACGGCTCCCTCTCTTACGTCCTCCAGGACCCCGACGGCCAAACCGCCCCCGTCCACTCCTGCTCCGCCGGCCTCGACTACCCCGGCGTCGGCCCCGAACACTCCCACTGGCACGACGCCGGCCGCGTCGCCTACACCGCCTGCAACGACGCCGACGCGTTAGAGGCTTTCCAACTCAGCGCCCAACTCGAAGGCATCATCCCCGCCCTCGAAACCTCCCACGCCATCCACGCCACGATGGAACTCGCCAAAACCATGCCCCCCGACGCCCACCTCGTCCTCAACTGCTCGGGGCGCGGCGACAAAGACCTCGACGAGGCGTTGCGGTTGATCGAGGGCTGATTCACCCTGGGTGTTGCGCGATGGCTCATCGGAGGCTCCCAGGTATTGCGCACTCCTGAGTAGCCACTCGCAGTAAGTGACGAACGCTAAGCCGGTTCCGAATGTTCTTCCGAGCTCGACGGGACTCTGAACGACCCATCAGGTGTAGGTTTAACCCCAGCGAATGCGGTGCTTATGCCGTCTTTTGCTTCCAAACCGCGCATCCTGTCGGCTGCAATTGGTGAGCTTGGCAAAAGAGAGCCGCATCGATGCAATCAACGCGCCGCTCGGTCGTTCTGCTCGACATGAACATGAGGAGGCCGGTCTGGCTTGTCGTCGCGGTGGCTCTCTGCGTGATGGTCACGTGGGCGGCCAACCAGTCTCAGGTAGCCGCCGGGCCTAACGATCAAGTCGGTGTCGATCAACCGGTCAGAGACGTCAGCCAGTTTCAGATTGACGAGCGACGAGAACTCGAAGCGGTCGCATCTCGCACGCTGACGTGGCTGACCGGAAGCTCTGAGCAGAACGACTACATCGCCGTGGGGCGACTCGCGCACTATTTTGGATTCGTGAAGTTTCGCGTCGAGAGCGGTAACAGCGTTACCCGCAGCGGCGCCGCTCAGGAGACCTATACGCTTCTTAGTCGCGAGCAGCGCGAGCGAATGCACCAGCTCGTTACTGAACAGAGGGCTCCGTTCGAGCGAGCGATCATCGCTCGTGTGGAGATGAATCGGTATTTGGATCGGATGCGATCCGGTGAGCCCGTTGAACGCGATGAGTTCCTTGAACTGGGTAAGAAATACGGGCAAGCGGAAGCCGAGCTTGGTCAGGTTCTCGCGGCAGGCCTCGGCGAAGTCGCGGCGTCGCTTACCGACCGACAGCGAGACACGCTGGCCGATCTGCGCAAGCGGTACGTGTCAGGTCGGGCGGGCCGCTTCACGATGCCCGCAGATGTAAAGAGCGAGGTCCGACATCTGGATCGCGCAAGCACGCAAGAGCTGTGGAACGTGACTTCGCGACTGCTGACGTGGGTCACCGGATCGTCGGAAGACAACGACTTCGAGACAGTGGGCAAGCCGAGTCAGCACTTTGGGTTTGTGAGTTTCCGCGTGGAGTCAGGCCACGCGGTCAAGCGTGGTGCGATCGCCAAGGAAGTGTTGACATCGCTGACACCGGCGCAACGCTCCACGCTCCAGCAGGTGGTTCGCGAGGAGCGATCCCGGTTTCACGACTTCCTGACCGCGCGCAGCCGATTATGTCGGGAGCTGGAACGGGCTCTGGCGCGTCGCGAAGTCCGGGATGAGCGAGTCGCCGCGATCGGTCGAGAAATGGGCCGGATCGAAGCGTCGATGACGTGGTCCCAGGCCAACGGAATCCTTGCGGTTCGAGACCTGCTCACGCGCGACCAGGCTGAAGCCTTGCTCGCGATGCGAGCGAAATACGTCCCCCAGGAGGCTCCGCAGCGTGCAGGCAATCTTGACGAACTCGAAGCAGAGTCTGCACTCGCGGCGCAGATCACACGAGGTCGTCAGCTCTTCGCGCAGTGCACGCTCTGCCACGTGTCGGCCAACGGCCAGCAACCGGCCGCGCCTTTGCTTAACGGCATCGTGGGCGGCGGAGTCGCCGCGAATCAGGCGTACACCGCGTACTCACCGGCCCTGCGCCAGTACGCGGAGTCACGGGCCCGATGGACCGAAGATGCGCTTGATGCTTTTCTTCGATCGCCGCGCACCGAGGTGCCAGGAACGACCATGGGCTTCATGGGCATTGATGATCGCGCTGATCGACAAGCCTTGATCACCTACCTCAAGATGCTTTCTAAGTAGGTTCTGTTCGGCACCCATTTGTCGGGGTTGAAAAGATATCAGGCACCTCTATTGAACGAGGAGTGCAACTAACCGCCGCCGCGTGATCGTCGCTCGGCGACGCGTTCGGCGCTGGGCAGGCGGATGTTCTTGGCTAGGCCAACGAGGGCGAGGGCGCGGATGAGCAGGTAGTTGGCGTCGACCTCCCACCAGCGCAGGCCGTGGCGGGCCGAGGCGGGGAAGGCGTGGTGGTTGTTGTGCCAGCCGTCGCCGAACGACAGGAACGCGACCAGGGCGTTGTTGCG
>JBCDFZ010000111.1:0-2557 GCA_039177115.1 Myxococcota bacterium | reverse complement strand
GCCGGCGAACTCGCGGGCGAGTATTTCGCGTGGAACTTCAACTCGGGCATGGCCGCCGTTGACGGCATCATGAGCCACCTTGTTGGCTACCAGGACATCATCCTGGCGAGCCGCAACGTGTACGGTGGAACGTACCAGCTCCTCGTCGACTGGTTCGGCAAGCACTCGAACCTGAACGTGGGCATCGAGTTCTTCGATGGGTTCGACGAAGCAGCATTCACCGAGGCGCTGGAGAAGACCAAGGCCAAGTACGCCGACCGTCTCGCCGAGGGCCGGCAGATCTACGTCTATGTCGAGAGCCCCTGCAACCCGCACGGCAACGTGCTCGATGTGCCTGCGATCTGCAAGAAGGCGCACGCCGAGAAGATGACGGTGATGTGCGACTCGACCGTGGGCACGCCCTTCCTGCACAGGCCGCTCCGCCGCGAGGACCCGATGGAGCGGCCCGACTTCGTCATCCACAGCTACACCAAGGACCTCGCCGGCCACGGCTCGACCACCGCGGGCGTCGTCATCGGCCGCAACGAGCGCATGTTCATGGGCAAGCACGACGAGATGGAGGGCCTCGACGTCGACTGCACCAAGCGCACGTTCACGGGTGAGGAGACCCTCTTCTGGAACGTCTACTACATCAAGGGCGCGTTCCTCGACTCGGAGAAGGCCTTCGAGGTGCTCAACGGCATGCACACGCTCGAGCTGCGCATGCTTCAGAAGTGCATCAACACGCTGACGTTCTGCGAGTGGCTCAGCCGTCACCCGCAGATCAACGTGCACGGGCCGGCCAACCCGAAGAACCCGACCGCGAAGATCGCCGAGAAGTGCCTGTACATGGGCCTGCCCGCGCCGCTGTTTACGTTCGACTTCGAAGGCGACGGGACCAAGCCCATCTTCTCGCGTGGCGTGTTCAAGCGCTTCTTCGACATGCTCGACCCGGCATTCGGCCACCAGGTGTCGCTCGGCCAGCCCAACACCGTCTGCCTCTGCCCAGCGATCACGAGCCACAGCGAGATGTCGCTCGACGCGCTCAAGGACGCGGGCATCGCGCTCACGACCACGCGCGTCGCCATCGGCACCGAGGACCCGCGGACGCTGATCGTGCACCTGCTCAGCGCCGCCCGCATGACGCTCGACACCGAGGTCGCCGGCTTCAGCGACGGCTTCCCGGGCTGCGAGGTGATCGACGAGATCTACCAGCGCCGCTACAGCGAGGTGCACGCGAAGTACGCCCAGAGCCTGCCAAAGTGCGGCGAGCTGATGAAGTGAGTGCGCCACGTATCCTGATCGTCGTCGCGGCTGCTTGTGCGGCGGGCTGCTCCCCCCACTACGCCGTCACCGACACCGCAACACAAACCATCTACCTGACGCGAAGCTACGAGCAGACCGGGTCGGCGGTCACCTTCAAGGATCGGGTCACGAAGCGGCGGCTGACGGTCGACAACCCCGAGATCACGACCATCGGCGAGCACGAGTACGACGCGCTGCGCGAGCATCTGCAGACGCAAGCGAGAGCGACAGGGGAGGGCGAGTAGGCGTGGCCATCAAGCCGACCAAGCAGCAGATCATGCAGCGCACGATGCGCGCCGATGAATACGCCCGGAAGGGCGACCTGACCAACGCGGCGATGCAGCTTTTCCCCGTCATCGAGCACGCGAAGGACATGCACAACGTCGTGCTGTTCTGGGCCGGCATCCGCGCGCGGCAGGGGCACTACGGCGAGGCCGCGGACTGGTACCGCCACCTGCTCAAGTCGCACCACGACCGGATCGAGCTGCGGCAGAGTCTTGCGCTGTGCCTGCGGCGGGACGGGCAGTACGACGAGGCGATCCACCAGATCGAGCGCATCCGCGAGCAGGACACGTGGAACGTCGTCGCGGTGCTGACGCTGATCGACACCTACGCGACGCTGAACGACCACGACAGCGCGACGGCCCTGCTCGACGAGCTCGAAGCGAACGTCCCGCCGGACAAGGCCGACGAGGACCAGCGCGCACGCATGAAGATCATCCGCCTGAGGCTGCGGAACGACATCGATGTCGTCGACTCAGCGCTCGAATTCGCAGCGAACAAATCGCTGCGTCCCGAGACCCGCTCGAGCCTCGCACAGCACGCGGGCATCACGCTCCAGAAGGCCGGAAGGCACGACGAGGCCTGGGACGCGATGGCCAAGGCCAAGCAGTACCGCGGCCTGCGGTTCAACGCCGACGAGCACGAGCGCCGCGTGACCGCGTGCATCGAGTTCTGGCAGTCGGACGAGGCGAGATCGCTGCCGAAGACCGACGTTGACGGGTCGAAGTACATCTTCATCGTGGGCATGCCGCGATCTGGAACGTCGCTGCTCGAGCAGATGCTGGGCCGTGTGCCGGGCGTCGCGCCGATGGGCGAGCGGTCGGAGGTGCTCCGGCTCGCGGGCGCGGTGCGGAGGCCGCTGCGTCCCGACCTTCAGGCGATCGTGAGCTCGGGCAAGAACATCACGCGCGAGAACCTCGACAAGATCGTGCCGATGATGGTCGAGACGCTCGCCAAGGCGGCGGCCGAGTTCGTCGAGGGCGAGCCGGTG
>JBCDFZ010000110.1:0-2668 GCA_039177115.1 Myxococcota bacterium | reverse complement strand
GTACCGGCTCCTCAAGAAGTACGAGATCAACACCGACTAGGTCGAAGGTCGCACGTCTCAGGTCCTAGGTCTGGGGGCGCGGAGCTTTGGCTCGCGTCCCCTACCTTTTTGTGGTCGCTGACCTGCGACCTGTGACCTCAGACCTGCGACGGACCAACGCATGCGCCTCACCGACTACGAGAAAGCCGCCCAGCGCGAGATCGACACCTGGCAGCGCGACGAATCGCCGCTTCAGAAGGCGATCAACGTGACCCTCAGCCCCGTGGACTGGCTCTTCAAGAAGGCCATCCCCGACGACGTGGTCGACCAAATCTCCGACGCACTCAACGAGGCGCTCGGTGCACTCAACAACGCGTCCGAGTACACCTTCGAGGCCCAGGACATCATCGATGCTGCCGAGCAGTTCGACGTGGACGTCGACACCATCGAGGCACTCCGCGAGGAGCCGCTCGACCGGCTCGACGAGCTCGCGCGGTCGTTCTTCTCGCAGAACACGATCCTGGCGGCGCTCTCGGGCGGCGGCACCGGCCTCGGCGGCGCGCTCCTGATTGCGGCCGACGTGCCGATCCTGTTCACGATCAACTTCCGGCTGATCCAGCAGATCGGCGCGAGCTACGGCTTCGAGCTCAAGGACGAAGCGTTCAAGCCGCTGCTGCTGGCCATCTTCAACGTCGCCGCAGCGGGCACCAAGGACGCGAAATCGACGGCGATGCGCGAGTTGTCTGTGGCCGCCGCTGCGTTCGCACACGGAGGTGGCTACCGCGGCCGCCGCGCCTCTTCGACGTTCCGCGACCAGATCGGCCACCTCCCGCGCGAGATCGCGAAGAACCTCGCGGGCCGCAAGCTCGGCCAGCTCATCCCCATCGCCGGGGCGGCCGTTGGGGCCGGCGTGAACTACTGGTTCACCGAGCAGACCGCGAAGACGGCCTACATGCTCTTCCGCTCGCTCTACCTGGAGCGCAAGGACCGGATGTAGGGGAAGGCAGAGTGCAAAAGGAGGAAAGCAGAAGTGTAGGAATCAACGCGGGACAACGCAGCATCTATGGACCTAGAAGAGTTCTCCCAACGACTCGGCTGGCGTGTGAGCAGCGAACTCCACCAATTCGGGGATAAGTCGTTTCACATTGGCCTAGACGACTTCTTCCCACCCAGCCTCGTCAGAGAGGAGGGCCGAACCTATGCTGAAGGACGTGCCATCGAGTTTGATGGCACTGAGTACACCTATCGCGTCCTGCTTGGCGATTCGACCGTTTGTATCGAGGAAATTGACTGGGCCGCCCTCCTCCCTACTCAGGAGGATACGGAGTGGCTCCGCGTAAACCTCAAAGAAGGCTGGTTTGAGATCGTACCGCCGGCTGTCGATCCGCGGCGTTCGCCCAGCCATCTGTTGCTGTTTGTGCACGAGCGTGATGACGGTACCCCACAGCAGGAGCCGGTACACGTCGAACAGTTGGAGGGTAGTCTCGTCCGGCTCCTTTACTCCCCTGGCTGGGTAGATGGTGTGGCGGCAGGCGACATTCTCCGCCTACTCGATGACAATGGTCGTTTTGAGGTGGTCGAGCGCAGCGGAAACGTAGCGGTGGTCGTCTTCAGCGAGTATGCGATTGCGCCGCACCTAGACGCCATCGCGCAGGACGTTACCCGTCTGGGCGGACGTATCGACGGGGGGCTTGAGCGTAGCCTGGTCGCCACGATTCCAATCTCCGCGACCCTTGAGACTATCGAACGGGTCTTTGACAGATGGGTCGCAGAGCAACCTGACTTGGTCTGGTGGTACAACAACATCTACGACCCGGAGGACCCAGATCGCACACTCGACTGGTGGCTGTGAACTCGTAACACCCCGCTCACACGTGTGATGACTAGGCATCGCTATTCTGGAGACCTGTCCTTCTCCGGCTTGCCCAGCCCGTCATGCTCTCCCGCCGGTCCTTCGTCAGGCGCTCGCTCGCAGCCAGCGCTGCGCTTGCCTTCCCCGCTCCGTTCGCTCGCGCGCTTGCAGCACCACGCCGGCTCCGTCCCGTCCGGATCGTGGGCGTCGTGCGGGCTGGCGGACAAGGACTCGGGGGCGTGACGGTGTCGGACGGGCTCCAGGTCGTGGAGACGGCCGCCGACGGGACGTTCTCGCTCATCGCCGACCCGTCGCGGACGCACGTGTTCATGAGCACGCCCGCAGGCTATGCGACCCCGACGAACGAGACGGGCACGGCGCGCTTCTACGAGCCAATCACGCGCACGGGCGAGGCGCAGACGACGACCTTCGACCTGACACCCCTCGAACAGGACGACGAGCACCACGCGATCATCGCCTGGGCCGACCCGCAGACGCAGGACGCCTACGAGATGGGCCTTCTCCACGCGCAGACCGTCCCCGACGTGCAGGCGCTCGTCGCCGGGCTGGACGTGCCCGCGTTCGGCGTCACCGTCGGCGACATCCTGTTCGACGACCTCACGCTCTTCCCGGATTACGAGCGGGCCGTTCAGCGCATCGGCGTGCCCTTCTTCCAGGTCGTCGGCAACCACGACATCCTCTTCGAGGCGATGACCGACGAGGCCTCGACGGCGACCTTCGAGGACCACTTCGGGCCGCGCTACTATTCGTTCGACCGTGGGGCCGTCCACCACGTCGTCCTCGACGATGTGTTCTGGTCAGGAGTGCAATACGCGG
>JBCDFZ010000109.1:0-2694 GCA_039177115.1 Myxococcota bacterium | reverse complement strand
CGGCAATGGGGGCAATGAGGAGGCCAGCGTTCGCGTTCGGAGGGCATGCACAGATGCCCTTCTTCACGATTACCTCGTGCCATGCGTCTAGTTCTCGCTGCCTTCGCGCTCACGTTTATCGCCCTGATCTCGACGGGGACCGGGTGCGCGACGGGGAGCTCCGATTCCGGAGCGCCTGCGTTCACCGAGGACCGCATGGCTGCGGATGCCGGAGGGGCAATGCCTGTTTCGGAGGCCGAGTTGCGGCAATCACCGGCTCCACAAATCGAACGGCAGCTCATCAAGACAGGCCGGCTTTCGATGCGCGTGGGCGACTATGACGATGCCGTCGCGGCGCTTCGTGACACGATCGCGAACTACGACGCCTACCTGTCCGGCGAACAAGAGCAACGCCGCACCTACCGCGTCGAGAACACCTTCGTCGTACGTGTCGCCTCCGACGAGTTCGATGCCCTCATGGCGGCGCTGAGCGGCATCGCGGGGAGCGTCGAGGCGCGCTCGATCGACGTGGACGACGTGACGGAGGAGTTCGTGGACGTGCAGGCCCGCCTGCGCTCGCGCCGGGCGGCCGAGGAGCGCTACCTCGACATTCTGCAACGCGCGACCACCGTCGAAGACATCTTGACGGTGCAACGGCAGCTCGATCAGGTACGCGAAGAGATCGAGCGCGTCGAGGGACGGCTTCGTTTCCTGCGCGATCGGGTCGGCTTCAGCACGCTGACGGTGTCGCTCTACCAGGAGACGGACTTTGCGCTCACGGAGGGGCCGGGCTTCTTCTCACGCGTCGGCGAGTCGTTCGAAGCGGGCTGGCGCGCCGTCTTGGAGGTCGCACTCGGCTTGATCGCCGTGTGGCCGTTCCTACTGCTCCTCGGGGTCGGGACGTGGGGGTATCGTCGGTGGCGGCGCGCGAACCCGCCATCGAAGCGGTCGGCACGGCTGCGCGTCGAGCAACCCACCGAACGGCCCACTGAGCGCCCCAGTGAGCGGCCTGCTGACGCTGGGTAAGCCCGGCGTAGCACGTTGGACGGATGGGGAGCAGTGCGCTATTCTTCGGCACCACCGACCCCACTCCCCTACCCTTCTAGATCATGGTTCAATGGCGCGGACGCCGCAAAAGCGGCAACATCGTTGACGTACGCGGCGGCGGCAGCGGAAGGCGCCGGGGCACCGTGGCCGGCGGCACGCTTGGCTGTGGCACCCTGGTCATCATCGTGATCGCGATGCTCCTCGGCGTCGACCTGCAGCAGATTCTTGGCGTCGTCGGTGCCGGAGAGCAAGCTCAGGTACAGCAGCAACCCGGCTCGCAGCCCACCGACGAAGCAGGCGAGTTTACGTCGGTGATCCTCGCGAGCACGGAGGACGTGTGGAACCAACTCTTCAGGGCAAGCGGCTACCAGTACGCCGAGCCACGCCTCGTGCTCTACACCGATCAGGTACGCTCTGCATGCGGCATCAATGGAACTGCCACGGGACCGTTCTATTGTCCCGCCGATCAGCAGGTCTACATCGACCTGAGCTTTCTGCGCGAGTTGCAACGGCTGGGCGCGCCCGGCGACTTTGCCTTCGCCTACGTCATCGCCCACGAGATCGGGCACCACATCCAGACGCTCACTGGCATCTCGCAGCAGGTGAGCCAGGCGCAGCGCCGGTCGAGCCAGAGCCGCGCCAACCAGCTTTCGGTCCTCCTCGAATTGCAAGCCGACTGCTACGCAGGCGTCTGGGCGCACTACGCCGACCAGGACGGCTACATCGAGCCCGGCGACATCCAGGAAGGCTTGCAGGCCGCCGCAGCCATCGGCGACGATCGCCTTGCACGCATGAGCGGTCGCCCCATCCAGCCCGACGCATTCACGCACGGCACCTCCGCGCAGCGCATGCAGTGGTTCCGGACCGGCTACCAGACGGGCGACACCAACGCGTGCGACACGTTCGAGTAGACCTCCATGGAGCGGCTTTCACGGCGTGTACTCTGCATTGCAGGGTACGACAGCGTGGGGCATGTTTCACGCCTTAATGCGCACCTACCGAATCCCCACCATGCCTCTTCGGGCCGCCATCGTTCTGCTGGCGCTTCTGGTCGTTACCGCCTGCGATAGTACTGAACCGGCACCCAGCGGATCGCTCGGCAGCTACAGCGCTACGCTCACAGGCAATGTGGAGGCGTCGCTCACGGGCTCCGCTTCGATGACGTCGCTCGGCCTCTCGGACCTACCCGTCGGAGCTCCTGAGTGGAATCTCTCGCTTAGTCCAACTCGCGCCCCTGGAGCGGATCCCCTCAGAGATCCGTTTCCGGCCTTCATGTTCGATATCGCTGATGCAGAGCTCGCCTTGGGGGTCCTTTCGCTGGCGGATTCCGACGCCCCCTTCCTTCGCTACCGCGGGACCTACTTCGAAGCGGCATCCGTGTCAGCATTCTGGAGGTCGAGTGCAGGCACGCTCACGCTCGAGCGGGTCGACGACGACATAGTCGCTGGGCGCTTCGATGCGACGTTTACGCGCGTTGCCGGTGGTGATGATAAGGCGCAGACCTTCGAGGTGTCGGGCACGTTCGAGGCCCGTCGCCTAGAGCTCTGAGGCTTCGCTCCTGTCGAACTGCCGGAGCACGCTCGTGGCCAGTTCGATTGACGCCGCCCGATTCTTGGTGCGCACGGCATCGGACGGTCCCGCACGCATCGCCGCCGGGTCTTCGCCTGG
>JBCDFZ010000108.1:0-2736 GCA_039177115.1 Myxococcota bacterium | reverse complement strand
CTTGGCGCGGTCAGAACCTCCTCGGCTTCGCGTTGATGGGGGTACGTTCCCGGCTGCTGTAGACCCGTTGCCAAAGCGGAGCGTTGCCTCTATATCTGAATCGAAAAGGGATAGGGTGCGTTGTCGAACGCCAACACACCATCACCGCTCCATGTCAGCGCTCCCCTCGGCTAAGCAAGCGACCCTCGATCTCGTCGGACGGCTCGACGAGGATATGACGTTCGAGGACATCATCTGCGAACTCTACGTCCTTGAGAAAATCCAGCGAGGGATGAAGGACGCTGAGGAGGGACGTGTCGTCTCACAAGCGGAAGCCACAGAGCGGCTGAGCCGGTGGCTGACATAGTCTGGACGGAGGAAGCGCTCGACGACCTCGACGCCATTGGTGTTTTCCACGAGCGCACATCGCCCGCGTACGCGCGGTCAACGGTTCGGCGGCTATACGAATCAGTCGCAGTCCTGCAGCAATATCCCCGCTTCGGGCGCACCGTGCCTGAGATCGACCACGACGCTGTGCGCGAACTCATCGTTGGGGCTATCAGATCGTGTACCAGTTGATCCGCGATCGTATCGAGATCGTTGTCGTGTTGCACAGTCGCCAAGACGTGCGGCACAAGTTCCGCGAGCGAAGTGGTGAGGCATAGCCGCCAAGGCAAAGCGGGAGCCGCCCGCAAGCCGCTCCCGCTTCGATGTTGAACGCTGAGATATGGTGCTACCCGTGCAGCCGCGTCTCGACGCGGTCGAGGAGGTAGTCCTTCAGCGGCTCGACCTTGATCTCTTCGAGCACCTCACCGGCGAAGGCTTGCAGGAGCAGCGCTTCGGCTTGGCGTTTGCCGATGCCGCGCGCGCGGAGGTAGAACAGTGCCTCAGCATCGAGCTGGCCCGTGGCGGAGCCGTGCGAGCACTTCACGTCGTCGGCGTAGATCTCGAGCTCCGGCTTCGCGTAGTTACGCGCGTTGTCGCTCAGCAGCACGGCCGCGCTCTGCTGGTAGGCGTTGATGCGTTGGCTGTCGCGGCGTACGAGCACGCGGCCGTTGAAGACGCCCATCGCCTTGTCGGTGAGGATGCCTTTGTAGAGCTCGTTCGACTCGCAGTCCTCAGCGGCGTGGTCGAGCGTCGTGTGGTTGTCGACGTGCGCTTGGTTCTGGGCGACGTAGAGGCCGAGCAGGTGCGTGTCGCAGAACGGCGCGCCGGGCAAGAGCGCGAGGTTGTTGCGCACGAGGCTGCTCGCGAGCGTGACCGTGATCGTGGAGCAATAGGAGTGCGTTTCCTGCACGAACTGGCTCGCGCGGATCTGCGAGGCGGCGTCGCCCTCGTCCTGGATGAGGTAGTGGTCGAGCGAGCCGTGCTCCGCGACGTACGCCTCAACGGCGTAGTTGCCGAGCGTCTTCGCACCTGAGTCCGTGCTCACCTGCGACTCGATGATGGTCGCCTTGGCTTCTTGCTCCACGACGAACAGGTGGCGCGTCTGGATGACCACATCGGCATCGGTGTCGATGACCGAGATGATGTGGATGGGCTTCTCAAGTTCGACGCCCGCGGGGACATGCACGAAGACGCCGTCTTGGTCAAACGCCGTGTTGAGCGCGGCGAACGCGTCGTCCTCGATCTGGAGGTGACGGCCATAGTGTTCGGCGACGAGGTCCGGGTAGTCGTGGAACGCCTCGCGGAGACCTTCGAGCGTGACGCCCTTGGGCAGCACGTCCCAGTCGGAGAGCGCTTCGACGTAGACGCCGTTGACGACGACCACCGTGTAGGCATCCAGATCAGGAATGCGGAATGGGTCGAGGTCGGCCCCGACGAGCCGGGTGTCGTCGGTGAAGTGCGGGAACGTGTAGCCGTGGCGCAGCGCGCGCTCGACGTTGGTGTACTTGTAGGCCTCGCGGATAGGGCGGGCGGAGCGCTTGTTCGGGACGCCGAGCGTCTGGAAGGCCTCGAACGCCTGGCGGCGGAGCGCCTTCACGCGGTTGGGCGTGCCGTTGGTGCCGCGGAGCGCGTAGGCCTTTTCGTAGGCCTCGACCGCGCGCTCGGCAAACGGCGTAGTGGTAGAGAGGACAGGAGGCTGCATGAGAAGTGCGAACGTTTGGACGTGTGAACGTATGGACGTGGGGTGCGCAGGCGGACGTTCACACGTCCATACCTGCACACGTCCACACTTAGGCCGGAACGGCGACTTCCTGCTTGATCCAGTCGTAGCCCTTCGCTTCGAGCTCCAGGGCTAGCTCCTTGCCGCCCGACTTCACGATGCGGCCGTCGACGAGGACGTGCACGTAGTCCGGCTGGATGTAATTCAGGAGCCGCTGGTAGTGCGTGATCAGGAGGAACGCGCGGTTCTCCGAGCGCAGCTTGTTCACGCCGTCCGACACCACGCGCAGCGCGTCGATGTCGAGGCCCGAGTCGGTCTCGTCGAGGACGGCGAGCTTCGGGTCCAGCATCGCCATCTGGAAGATCTCGTTCTTCTTCTTCTCGCCGCCCGAGAAGCCCTCGTTGACCGAGCGCCCAATGAGGTTGTTGCTCAGGCCGACGAACTCGGCCTTCTCGCGCATCAGCTTGAGGAAGGCGCTCACGCTGAGCTCCTCCTCGCCGTGGTGCGCACGCTTGGCGTTGACGGCGGCGCGCATGAACTGCATCGCGCTCACGCCGGGCAGTTCCACCGGGTACTGGAACGCGAGGAAGACGCCTTCACGGGCGCGCTCCTCGGGGTCCATCTCCAGCAGGTCCTCGCCGTCGAAGTCG
>JBCDFZ010000107.1:0-2835 GCA_039177115.1 Myxococcota bacterium | reverse complement strand
CGGCGTTCGTGATCGCGCAGGACGGCACGATCCGCTACGCCGAGATCACGGCCAACGCCGGCGTCCAGCCCGATTTCGAGGCGATCCAGGGGGTGGTAGCTAGCCTCTAGCAACTCGCCGTCAACCGGTTGCGTGTTTCGTGTCGCGTGGGTCCTTGCTCATCACGCACTACGAAACACGCAACACGCATGTTTTCGATACGTCTCTCGATCGCCATGATTGACCAGATTCAAGCCAAGGCCAAGGCTCTCCACAAGCGCATCGTGTTGCCCGAGGGTGAGGACGCCCGCACGCTCCACGCGATGAAGTGGATCGTGGACGAAGGGCTCGCGCAGCCGGTGCTCCTCGGCAACCCCGACATAGTGCTGCCGCTCGCCAAGCAGGAGGACATCACGATCCCCGACCACGTCCCCCTCATCCACCCAGCCGCCTCGAAGCACCGGGAGGCGTTCGCGCAGACCTACTACGACCTCCGCAAGAATAAAGGGGCGAGCGAAGACGAGGCGCACGCTGCCGTCGCCGACGAACTCGTATTTGGCGCGCTGATGGTGCGGCATGACATCGTAGATGGCTCCGTCTCTGGCGCGGCGCACCCGAGCCCCGACGTGATCCGGGCCGCGATCCGCATGATCGGCGTCGGCGAAGGCTCCGCGCTCGTGTCGAGCTTCTTCCTGATGGTGATGCCCGATGGCCGCGTCTGCACCTTTGCCGATTGTGCCGTGAACGTCGAGCCCGAGTCCGAACAACTCGCTTCCATCGGCCTCGACGCGGGACGCGCGCACCAGCAACTCACCGGCGAGACGCCGCGCATTGCCTTCCTCTCGTTCTCGACGATCGGCTCCGCCGAGCACCCTGACGTGGACCGCGTGCGCGGGGCCGTGAAGCTCGCCCGCGAGCGCCGCCCCGACTGGACGATCGACGGCGAGTTCCAGTTCGATAGCGCCTACGTCCCGAGCGTCGCCGCCCGCAAAGCACCGACATCGCCGCTCAAGGGCGACGCCAATGTGTTCGTCTTCCCGAACCTCGCGGCGGGCAACATCACCTACAAGGCCGTCCAGCGCACGTCGGGGGCCGAGGCCATCGGCCCGATCCTCGCCGGGCTCGCCCAGCCCGCCAACGACCTCTCGCGCGGGGCCGACGCCGAGGACATCGTCAACGTCGTCTGCATCACCGCCATCCAGAGCGAATAGCGACGAGGGGCTAGCGAACAGGGTGGAGGTCGCGAAGAGCTTATTCGCTTGCACGAATCCCGAAATCAGGCTTGCTTCTACGACCTACGACCTACGACCTACGACCTACGACCTACGACCTACGACCTACGACCTTGACTGCGGCGCTCCTTCAGTTCGATCCAGTCTACCTCGACGTGGCGGGCAATCTTGACTGCGTTGAGGCGCTGCTGGACGGCGTCGATGCCGACCTCGTCGTGCTTCCGGAACTGTTCGCGACGGGCTACTTCTTCCGGTCTATCGACGATGCGGCCAGTGTGGCCGAGCCGGTTCCGGACGGGCCGACGACGAAGCGGATTCAGCAGTGGGCGGCCGAGTCGGGCGCGACGTGCGTGGCCGGGTTGCCCGAATTGGGGGAAGACGGGCAACGCTACAACTCGGCCGTCGTCGTGCGCCCCGATGGCTCGACGGAGACGTACCGCAAGGTGCACCTCTTCTACCGCGAGAAGGACTGGGCGGCCTCCGGCGACCTCGGCTTCCGCGTCTTCGACGCGACCACCCGTGACGGCACGCCGTATCGACTTGGCGTGATGATCTGCTTCGACTGGTACTTCCCCGAGGCCGCCCGCTCACTCGCGCTGCAAGGGGCCGACGTGATCGCGCACCCCTCGAACCTCGTGCGCAAAGACTGCCCGCGCTCCATGCCGATCCGCGCGCTCGAAAACCACGTTGTCACGATCACCGCCAACCGGATCGGGACCGAGTCCGTCGGCGACGAAACGCTGACATTCATCGGCCAGAGCGTGATCTGCTCACCGGAAGGCCATTCCATCGCCAGTGCTGGACGCGAGGAGACGACGGTGCTTACCGCCGAGTTCGACCCGCTCGCCTCGCGCGAGCGCCAACTCACGGCGACGAACCACCTCTTCGGTGATCGCCGCCCGGAGGTCTACGCACTGGATTGAGGCTACGAAGCGGAAGTAGCCAGTTTGTCTATCTGGGCAAGCACGCGTGCAACCTCTGCTTTCAGCTTTTCCGGAAGTCGGCTATTTCCCATCGGCCCCCACTTGAGTACAGAGTCTGAGTATGCCTTCGACTTTGCTCCTCCCCGGGACTCGTTGATTGCTCGTTCGGCTGCTTTTGCAACGCGTTGAACTCTTGAGCGAGCCTGCTGAAGTAGGAAGGCTCGGCGCTCATCAGAGCCAGTATGTATTAGACGGCGCTGGAGATCAAGGACGATACTCTCCATCTCCTCCTTGTAGAGACTGATATTCACGGCTGAGAGCGATTGTCTACCGCTGAGCCTCTGGCTCAACTTGGCCCTCAAAGGCATACCCGAAGGCGTCGAGGTCCACGGCGTAGAAGTCGGCGATCAGTTCGATGGTCGCGGTGTCGTAGTAGGTGCGGTAGTCGCGGCGCTTCGACTTCTTGAGGTGGGGAAGCTGCACATCCTTGCCGAGCCGCCGGGCGACCTCCTCGAAGCTCTGGTGCAGGTTCTCGAAGCGCATTGTGTAGTCAACGAGGAGTTGTCCGTCGTTGTCCGCGATCCAGTCGCGCTGGGGCATGAACATGCGGGGCTTGTCGTAGAACGCCTGGTCCTGATCCTGAAGCGTCTGCCGGAGCCACGTCTGGAAGCCCATCTCCGTGTCCGCGAGCCCCGTCTGGT
>JBCDFZ010000106.1:0-2969 GCA_039177115.1 Myxococcota bacterium | reverse complement strand
TGCGTCGGCCCCGTTCAACAACGTCCAGCTTAGCGCCCTCGGCTACAACGTGCAGGAGCAACCGACCGGGCTGGGCACGCAGCGAGGCGAGTGGGCCGACCTCGGCGGCGGCATGTGGGCGCGCCTCGGCAGTCAAGCGAGCAGTCGCCCTTCGGTGACCGTCCGCAACACCCGGCAGCCGACCATCGTGGTGGAGGTCTTCCTCTGGGGCCCGGACCCCAACTGCATGGTCGCGCGCTACGGCGAAGTCTCCGGCGGGACGTGGACCTACACCATTCCGTCCAGCGCGCTGACCCAACCGAGTGGCTGCGACGGCTGGTAGCGCCCTCGTTCACTCTGCGACGAACTCTACGCCGTTGCTTGGGTAGACACAGGGTTCGACGTTCCTCCAGCACGGCCTACCGACGATGCCTGCCACGCCCGCGGTCACGCTCCGCATGACGCCCGAGGAGTACTTCGCCTGGGAAGAGACCCAGGTGGAGAAGCACGAATACGTCCACGGCGAAGTCTTTCCCATGTCTGGAGGTACCAGCGATCACGCCACCATCGCGCTGAATCTTGCCTTAGCCCTTCTCCCGACGCTTCGATCGAACGGGTGCGCTGGTTACAACAGCGATCTCCGCGTTCAAATTCATGACGAGCGCTACACCTATCCAGACTTTTCAGCGGTCTGCGATACGCCTGAGTTCAAAACGCCGAGAGCAACCACGCTCCTCAACCCAATCCTGATCGTAGAAGTGCTCTCCGCGTCTACAGCCGAGTATGATCGAGGCGAAAAGTTTGAGGCGTACCGTCAAGTCGCGTCGCTGCGGGAATACGTGCTCGTCGCACAGGACCGCCGCCACGTCGAACTCTTCCGCAAGGAGCCTGCGGGCGGTGACGGCGCAGACCGCTGGGTGCTCTACGACGTTACCGGGAACGACACGCTCACGCTCGCTTCCATCGGTGCCGAGGTGTCTATGGCAGAACTCTACGAAAACGTGGATGTCTAGTCATGGAAGAGGCATCCGACTTCGATCTGGAGGGATGGAGAAACGCACTTCTCATTGAGGCGAGCGACGCTAACGAGCGTTTCTCGCAGGTGATCTACAGTCTTCGCCACGATGACCCGACTGTAGCCGTCGACGAGTTGTATCGACGCGCTCGTCTGCTTCTGCGGAGCCTCGTGACCGATGGGCTGCTTAGTGTGGTGGAGGTTCAGTGTCGCGACACGGACAGAGCAGGCTACCGCGAGGTAGTGCATGAGGATGCTCTCCCCCTGGAAGCTGCGCTCAAGATGATCGATAATCCAGAGGTCTACGACCGCGACCATACCGCGGCCCATCGATTCTACGAGTTAGCCACAACCTCGCAAGGTGAGCGCTATCTAGACCAATTGCAGCGCTCCTCCTAAACGCGAATACACTCACACTACGACCGCAGGGATACTCTCAGCGAGCGTGGTTTTCCCGAGGTAGTCGCCGAAGAGCGTGGCGGAGGTGCAGCCGGTGATCTCGACGGCCACGTAGTCGCCCTTCTGGATGCCGTCGGGGCGGTCGAAGACGACCATGTGGTTGGAGTCGGTGCGCCCGCGTAGCTGCTCGTCCGAACGGCGCGAGGTGCCTTCGACGAGGATGACCTCGCGGCGGCCGACGCGGAGTTCGTTGAGCGCGCGGCTGTGCTGGTTCTGCAGCGCAATGATCTCGCTCAGGCGCGCCTTCTTGACGGTATCGGGCACGTTGTCCTCGTACTTCCGCGCGGCGTAGGTGTCGGGCCGCTCGGAGTAGGCGAACATGAACGCGTGGTCGTAGCGCACGGCCTCCATGAGCGAGATCGTATCGGCGTGCTCGGCGTCGGTCTCGTCGCAGAAGCCCGCGATGATGTCGGTTGAGAAGGCGATGTCGGGGACGATCGTGCGGGCGCGCTCGATGAGGTCGAGGTACTGCTCGCGCGTGTAGGTACGCCGCATCCGTCGGAGCACGTCCGTGTTGCCGTGCTGGACGGGGAGGTGGATGAAGTTGCAGACCGTCGGGCGCTCACGGTGGACGTGCAGGAGGTCGTCCGAGCAGTCCTTCGGGTGGCTCGTCGAGTAGCGGATGCGCAGCTCCGGGCTGAGGAGCGAGATGCGGTAGAGCAGCTCCGCGAAGTCGACCGCCGTGCCGTCCTGCTCGACGCGGTACGAGTTGACGTTCTGCCCGAGCACCGTGACCTCCTTGTAGCCCGCTTCGATGAGTTGGCCGACTTCGGAGAGGATGCTCGTGACGGGGCGGCTGCGCTCGCGCCCACGGGTGAACGGCACGACGCAGAAGGCGCACATGTTGTCGCAGCCGCGCATGATCGAGACGAACGCCGAGACGCCGTTGGTGTCGTAGCGAACCGGCGCGAGGTCGGCGTAGGTCTCCTCGCACGAGAGCCGCACATTGACGCCCGCCTGCCCCGTCTCCTCGACCTCGCGGACGAGGCGCGGGAGGTCGCGGTAGGCGTCGGGTCCCACGACTACGTCGACGAGCTTCTCCTGGTCGAGGAGCTTCTTGCGTAGCCGCTCGGCCATGCACCCGAGCACGCCAATCGTGAGGTCGGGGCGCTCCTTGACCTTCTTCGCGCGGAACTTGGCCAGGCGACCTCGGACGCGGTCCTCGGCCTTCTCGCGGATCGCGCACGTGTTGATGAGCACCACGTCGGCGTCGTCCTCGCGGTCGGTCAGCCCGAAGCCGTCCTGCAACAGCAGCGAGGCCACGACCTCCGAGTCGGCGACGTTCATCTGGCAGCCGTACGTCTCGATGTAGACACGGCGGCCGTTCGCGCCGTCCTGCGACGCCAGCTTTTTGGGCGCATCAATGTTCGCGTTCGCGTCCGGCGCGGACGAGACGGGCTGGAGGACGTCGAGGTCGGAGATCGGCTGCATAGCAGTCGGAGATGAGGGGTCCTGTGGGGAGCGGCCAGCAATCCGGTGCGCTCTTCCCTACGTGTCATGCTGAACTCGTTTCAGC
>JBCDFZ010000105.1:0-3194 GCA_039177115.1 Myxococcota bacterium | reverse complement strand
CGGACTCCATCCGCTTGGAGAACACCCTGACCGCCGCGGTGTTCCGCCAGGACGGCACCTTGTCCACGGGCGCCCTCATCTTCAGTGCCAGCCTCATGATGCCGCCAGGCGGTGAGGCCGGTGCTTTCGAGCAGGGAGATCGCCTAGTCGTGACCGTCGCAGGGGCAAGTGAGACGATCTTCGAAGCGAGTGAGGAAGTCTCCTACGATGAGACCGACGGATGCCGAGAGACCTGCCTTCAAGCAACTGTAACCCTCGAGCCGGACTAACGAAGACTCTTCGAACGCGGCGTAGTCGACGGATTCTCCGTCTGCCCTTCCCCGCTCCACCATCGCTTCCGCCAGCTCCACCCAGCGCCTGCATGTATCACGCTCCACACCCGTGGGTCGCGAGGTTTGCGTCGCATGTATCTACTATCGTGGCAGTGTCGGCCGATCTCACCCACACAACGTTGAGCTCGTGATATCTCCCTTGTGCTCGACGACAATTACTTTTCCCCACTCAGCGACAATTACTTTTCCCCATCGGTTGCTGACCTGAGTTGAGTAGTTGTCGTTGGCGGCGATGGTTCGCCGTCACGAGCTCGGTGCGGGCTTGGAGGCCCGCCTTCGGTTGCCCTTCTTGGTGTTCGTGTTCTTGGCCTTCGCAGCTTCGTTTCGGAAGCTCGGACCGGTCATCTCCAGGATGGTGGCGTGGTGGACGAGGCGGTCGATGGCGGCGGCCGTCGTCATCGCGTCTTTGAAGATCCGATCCCACTGCGAGAAGACGAGGTTGCTCGTGATGATCACGCTCTTTCGCTCGTAGCGCTGCGCGAGAAAGGTGAAGAGGACCTCCATCTCGTCGCGGTCCTGCTGCACGTAGCCGATGTCGTCGAGGATGACGGCGTCGAAGCGATCGAGCCGGTTCAGTTCCTTCTCCAGCATCAGCTCGCGTTTGGCGAGGAGCAGGCGCTGGACGAGTTTGAAGGTCGGCGTGAAAAGCACGGGGTGGCCGCGCTGCACGAGCTCGTGGCCGATGGCGCACGCGACGTGTGTCTTGCCGCGACCGGGCAGGCCAAAGGCGAGGACGTTTTCGGCCTTCTCCAAGAAGCCGCCTTCGCAGAGCGCGGGCAGCAGGCGAGGGAGCTTCGCCGGCAGCTTGTTCCTGTCGAGGCTAGCGAGCGTCTTGTCGGCCGGCAGCTGCGACTGCTTCAGCAGGCGGCGGATCCGTCGCTCATGGCGATCGGCCATCTCCAGCTCGCACAGGTGGTGCAGGTACTGTCCGAAGGTCCATCCTTCGCGTTCGCCTTGCGACGCGGCTTCTTCGTAGAGGGCCGCGAAGGACGGAAGCTTCAGCGTCTTGAGTCGCAGCCGAAGCGACTGCTCTCGGTTGCTGCTCACGACGCCACCTCCGCGTTGTCGGTGTCGTCGTAGAGCTCGTCGTACTCGTCGAGCTCGACATCGAAGGCGGCGATGTCTGGCGGATCCGGTGGTCGCTCGACGCCGACGAGCTCTTTGACGCCTTCGGCGCTGAGCTGTCCGCTTTCGAGCAAGCACTCGATGGCGGCCTCCACCTCGCTCTCCATCGTCGCCGCCGCCAAGTGCAAGATGCGCAGGTACTCGAGGTCGCCGCGCACGCTCGGCTGCGCCTCGAAAAGCGTTTCGTACGCGCGGCGGAAGACGGCCGTGGGGAAGAGGTCGTCGCGATACCGATAGCGAGCGAAAGCGCCCGGCTTTCGCACCAGCGACCAGATGATGTGGCGGTAGTTGATGCGATGACCGTGGCGGCCGTGCAGGCGGGCGACATCGAGCTGTCGCTCGCCGCCGTACCAGACTTCGAGATGCCGCTCGAAGACACGCACGCGGACGCGCTCGCCAATCAGCCGCGAGGGCACCGAGTACGTATTGAAGAGCACGCGCACCGTGCTCCAGCTCGTGACCCGCACCTCGACTTCACGGAAGTCGCCGAGGCGCGACGCGCTCAAGAGCGCCATCGCCTCGAGGTCCTCCGCAAGACGCTGCTCGCGGCGGAGGTTTCGCTTGTCGAGCAGCACCCAAAGCCAAGCCTCCCACGCTTCTTCACTCTCGAAGTCGCGGCTGCCACGAAGCAGAAGCTGCTGGTCGAGCCAGTCCTTCAGCGCGCGGTGCGACGCCTCGATGTCGCCGTTCTGCTCCTTCGCGCCCACCTTCGTCGTGCGCGGCTTCATGCCGAAGTGCTCCACGAGCTGGCGGTAGTTGTCGTTGAAGATGCGCTTGCCCTTGCGCGGCTTGTGCGTCGCCGCGCTCGTGTTGTCGGTCTGGTGCCACACCGGATGTCGACCGAGCCGGAAGAGCGCCTCCTGCATGCCGCGCTTCAGCGCCAAGTACGACTCGCTGAAGGCGACCGTCGCCCACTCCCAGTTCGAGTACGGCAGCACCGCGTGGCACAAGAGGTGTTCGAGCGCTTCGCCGTTCACAGTCACGCCGAGCGACGCCGCGTCCGTGAAGTCCGTCTGCATCGCCTCGCCAGGACGGTGCTGCTGCGCGAAGAAGACCTCGCGCTCCGGCCCGTGCTGGGCGCGCCATCGGCGAACCCGGCGCTGAAGCGTACGAAGCTGCCCTTGCTGATAACGCCCGGGCCACTTGTCCTGCAGCGCCTCGAAGAGCGTCTTTGCTTGCAGCCGAGGCGCGGCTTGAAGCCGCTCCTCGATCCATGGCCAGTCCGCTTCAAACGGATCCGACCGCGTCCGCCACGACCGTGGCTTCGTCACCTCGCTCGGAAGCTTTCCCAGCCGGACGTACTTCCCCGCCGTCTTCCGATCCATGCCTGCCCGCAGGGCGGCCCGGCCGACATGGCCATGCTTTTGAATCTCCTCCATCAATTTCCTCACTTGCGCGTCGCTCACCGGCACACCCCGGCGTCGCCGCTCGGACCAGACCGGGCCAAGCCAACGCGCTTATTGAAGATGGGGAGGAGTAGTTGTCGTCAGGTGGGGATTTCTAATTGTCGCTGAGCAGACAAGGCCTTCGGTCGCGTCTCCGGTCGTTCCTCCCTCCGACACTCCCTCAGTCCTTGCAGCTCAACTCCCGGTCGTTATCCGGACACTCGCCGCAGGGGGTTCGGGAGAGCGTGGTCCTGTTGGGAGTTCGGGGTGCTCAGCGACAATTAGAAATCCCCACCTGACGACAACTACTCCTCCCCATCTTCAATAAGCGCGGTGGCTTGGCCCGGTCTGG
>JBCDFZ010000104.1:0-3214 GCA_039177115.1 Myxococcota bacterium | reverse complement strand
GGGGGCTTCATCGTCGGCGCCTCGCATGGCGATGGCGAGGTGTACCGCAAGGGCAAGCTCATCGGCCGGGCCAAGATGACCCAGACCACCGTCGGGGCGCAGGTGGGCGGCCAGACCTACGCCGAAGTGATCCTGTTTAAAGACAAGAAGGCGCTCGATCGGTTCAAGCAGAGCCGGTTTGAGGGCAGCGCCGCCGCGACGGCCGTAGGTGGGAAGAAGGGCGCGGCGGCTGCCTCTCGGTACAAGGACGGCGTGGCGATCATGGTACTGCCGCTGAAGGGTGCGATGGCCGAGGCTGCCGGCGGTGGCCAGAAGTTCAAGTTCGAGCCGGTCGGCAAGTAGCCTACGCTACATGAACAGTTTGAACACCAGCGCGAACGCAAGAACGAACGCCGCCACGTAGGCAGTGGTTTCGAGCTTCTGTCGCATCCCGGCGCGCGAGCCTAAGCTGGAACGGCGCGCGATAGCTAGTCATGCGCGGACGTCGCCGCTGTAGGGTTCGGCGCACAGTCGCGCACACGCTCAACACGCGCCGTGGAAGCGTTTGGCCTCCCCAGGGAAGATCTTCCCCGGGTTCAGGATGTGCTTCGGGTCGAACACATCTTTGATACGTTGCTGCAGCGCAATCAGTGCCGGGGACTGCTCGAGCGGCAGGTAGGGAGCCTTCAGCACGCCGATCCCGTGCTCCCCGCTCAGCGTGCCGCGCAGCTCGATGACACGCTCGAACAGGCGCCGAATGCTGTCATCGACTTTCGGTTTCTGATCGGGGTCGTCCCAGAGGAAGTTCACGTGAAGATTGCCATCGCCGGCGTGCCCGTACGTCGGAATGATCAGTCCGGTTTCTTCTGAAAGGTCGGCGCAGGTTCGCAGAAGGTCGGCCATGTGTGTTCTCGGCACGACGACATCTTCAGAGAGCTTGTTCTTTGCTTGGCGCCGCAGGCTGTAGCTCAACTCTCGCCGCGATGCCCAGAGCCGTTCGCGTTCACTGCTGCTCTGGGCGACCAGCACCTCGAGCGCTCCGAGGTCCATGAGCGCGTTGCCGCTTATTTCGAGGTCTTTTTCGAGCAGCGCGGCATCGCCGTCGAGCTCGAGGAGCAAGACGGCGTTCGTCGCCTCGGGGATGGTGAGGCCGGCCTCGGGTCGGACGATTCGCAGCGCTTCCGAGTCGAGCAGCTCGATGCACGACGGGATGCGCCCGCGCACGAGGAGCGTGCTCACGGCGGGCGCCACGTCGTCTAGGCTCCCGAAGCAGGCCAGGAGAGTCACCGTCGATTCAGGTTTCGGGATCAGTCGAACGGTCGCTTCCGTCACGATGCCGAGGGTTCCTTCGCTTCCGATCATCAGGGACGTGAGGTCGTACCCGGTTACGCCTTTCTTGGTTTCATGGCCGAGCCGAAGCACGGTGCCGTCGGCGAGCACCACGTCCATGCCCAGCACGTACTCCCGCGTTACGCCGTACTTGAAGGCGCGCGGACCGCCGGCGTTAGCTGCGAAGTTGCCGCCGAGCGAGCAGGCATCGCGCGAGTTTGGGTCGGGCGGGTAATAGAGCGCTTCGTCCTCGACCGCGCGTTTGAGCTCGCCCGTGATCAGGCCCGGCTGCACGCGAGCCGTGAGCTCGGCGCGGTTGATGTCCTTGAGCGCGCTCATCTTCTCGAACGCCAGCACGATGCCGCCCGGAACCGGAACCGCCCCGCCAACGCGTCCGGTGCCGCCGCCGCGCGGGGTGACCGGCACGCCGTATTCGTTCGCGGCACGCATCACCTGCGACACTTCTTCGGTGGACGCTGCGCGCACGACTGCCTCCGGCAGGCACGGGGTCGTCTCGCTTTCGTCCCGCGAGTAGCTCTCGAGAACCGACGCGTCGCGAACCACCGAGCCGGAGCCGCAGCTCCGCTCGATCGCCGAAAGGGCCTTGTCGACCGAGGGCATAATCGGCAACGTTGGTCCCCCGAGGCTCGCGGTCAAGCGCCTAGCCCGCTGAAGTCGCAGGGGAATTCCTCCGCGGCCTACCTCGTCGTGCGATCCCGGGCGACTGGCGCTAGGCTCCGACGCGCGGCTGCCCGCCGCGCTCTTGTATTGACCGTGCGATTCTTTGCTTACGTGACGCTGGCCGCTGCGGCGGTGGCCGGCTGTGGAGACGCCGCGCCATCCCCCGTTGTAACGGGTGGAACGGGCGGGAGCGCCGGCACGGGCGGGAGCGCCGCCGGACAGGGCGGCATGGGGGGTATGGGCGGCGAGGGCGGAAGCGGCGGCTTCGTCCCGGCATGCCCCACCAGTGCACTCTGCCCCGAGTGCCCCGACGACGAGCTCCTATGCGACGGCGACGACGGCTGTGGGGTCGGCGAGGTGTGCTTGGAAACCGGCTGCGGAGATCTGCGCCGATGCTTCGCATCCCCCGGTGGAAGCTGTCTCGAAGATGACGACTGTGGCCCCGATCCCGCGTACGCCTGCAACTCCGAGATCAACCGCTGCCTTCGCATCGACGGCGGATGCGCGACCTCCAACGACTGCGTTGCAGGATTCGCGTGTGAAGAGGGCGTCTGTCGGGATCGTCGACTCGCCTGCGTCACCGTGTCTGACTGTCCGCACGGTTACACGTGCCGTTCCGCGGATGCCGATCAACGGTTCTGTCGTCGCGTCACGCGTCCTTGCAACTCCAACCTCGACTGTCAGGTGTTCGGTGTCCCGTGTGGCGACGCGGACGGTGACGGGCAGATGGAGTGCATGGCACCGTTCGATCCCGAAACCGACTCCACCGTTTCGTGTGATAACGCACAATGCACCTCGTCGTCGCTTCCGGTTTGTCAGCTCTCGGAAGACGCAACGCGCGCGGTCTGCGGACAGTTCGGCCTCTGTGCGTTGGCCGAAGACTGCGCAGAGGGTTTTTCCTGCGTTGATCTTTGGGGCGACGGACGCACTGAATGTGTGTTGCCCGGCGGCGAGTGCGCGGGTTCAAGTGACTGCGCGCCTCGTGAGATCTGCGCGTCGCCCCGACCGGGGGACCCGCCCACGTGTGTAGGTGACCCTGCGATGTAGGCATTCCCCAACCGACTGATTTCCTGTACTGTAGTCCCCTTCCCTATGTGAGCTATTTCACAATGAATTCGCTTCTAAAACCGATCTCTCGCGCCGCTTCCATCGCCGGCCTGTGCGGTGCGATGGCGTGCGCTGGAACCGGCATCGAAGACAGCGAGAACGCCGTCATCGATCCTCC
>JBCDFZ010000103.1:0-3235 GCA_039177115.1 Myxococcota bacterium | reverse complement strand
TCCTCGACGAGCCTCGACGGCGACTACCGCATTTCGTCGGTTGCGCCCGGCACCTATACCCTCGTCTTTACCTACATCGGTTTCACCACGAAGCGCGTCACGGGCGTTGAGGTGACGGCTGGTCAGGTCACCACCGTCGACCTCGCTATGGGCGAGGAGTCGCTCGAACTCGGCGATGGCACCGAAGTCGTCGTTGAGGCGCGGCTCATCCGCGACAACGAGTTTGCCCTGCTAGCCGACCGCGCGCGCGCCGCGCAGGTGAGCGACGCGATCTCGCTCGAAGAGATCAGGCGTCGGGGCGCAGGCGATGCCGCGGAGGCGATGGCGAGCGTCACGGGCGCGAGCGTCGTGGACGGCAAGTACGTCTACGTGCGCGGCCTCGGCGACCGCTATTCCAACACGACGCTGAACGGGGCTACGCTTCCCAGCGCCGACCCCGACCGCAAGGCGTTCCAACTCGACCTGTTGCCCACCGGCCTCATCGAGAACATCGTCACGCTGAAGACCTTCACGCCAGATAAGCCCGGAGACTTCGCGGGCGGCCTCGTGGACATCGCGACGAAGTCGTTCCCGGAGCAGTTCACCTTCTCGCTCGGCCTCTCCGCCACCTATGACGCGCAGTCGAGCTTCTCGGACGTGCTCACCTACAACGGCAGCGGCACCGACTGGCTGGGCTACGACGACGGCCTACGGTCCATCCCGGACGCCCTCGCAGACCCGAGTGTGGAAATTCCTGGGCAGATCGAGGCCCGCGACATCAACCTTACCAACGAAGAGCGTCTGGCCGCAGCGGAAGCGTCGCAGCGTTTCTCGGAGGCGTTCAACCAAGATTGGGCGCTGAGCGAGGAGACGGTCCCGTTCAACAACAGTATGTCGATCTCCTTTGGTGGTCCGGCTTCGTTCCTCGGCGGGCAACTCGGCTACACGGGCAGCTTCAACTATGGCCGCTCGTTCTCGTGGTTTCCCGACGCCACCAACGCGGCCTGGGTACTCGCTGCGAGCCGCTTCGGCGACCCTGGCGACATCACCGAGACCGACCGGCTCAACAACGGCACGATCTACTCCAACGACCTCGCGGCCTTCGATGCGGTCGACTTCGACTCGCTCGACGCGGCGCTCTTCCGCAACACGCGTTCGGTAGAGGAAGTCAATTGGGGCGGCTCCGGCACGGTCAGCTACCGCCCGGTCCGCAACCATGAGTTCGGCCTGACGATGCTGCGTACCCAGTCCGGCGCGAAGGAGACGCTCGACCTCGGCGGCATCAACATCCAGTCCAGTACGCGTGCGCTGCGAAGCCAGGCGCAGGGCTACACGGAGCGCTCGCTCTCCAGCGTGCAACTGCGTGGTGAGCACCTCTTCGGTGCCCTCCGCGCCGAATGGAAAGGGGCGCTCAGCAACAACCAGCAGGCAGAGCCCGACCTCCGGCTCTTTACGTTCGGCTCCAACCGCGTGGTCAATGGCGAGGGCGTCATCGACACCACGTTTGCGCTCACGGGGGCCGGCGGCCAGGAACCCACGCGCTTCTTCCGCGACCTCAATGACGACACCCGCAATGCCAGCCTCGACCTGTCGATGCCATTCAGTCAATGGGGCGGCTTGAAGGCCACGGCCAAGCTCGGTGGCGCCTTCGTGCAGAGCGAGCGGCGGTTCAGCGAGCGGCGGCTCATCTACCGCGAAGGCCGCGCCGCGCAGCCCTTCTCGGAGTTCGATGGAGACATCGCGGCTTACTTCAACCAGGGTAACGTACCGGAAGAGCAGCAGTTTGGCGACCTCAGTGCCTACAATCTCGGCCTCTTCCTGGAAGACCAGTCGCTGCCGCGCAACAGCTACGACGCCGACCAGAACGTGGTCGCGGGCTACTTCATGGTCGACTTCCCGCTCACGGAGAAATTCCGCTTCGTTGGCGGGGCGCGCCTCGAAACGACGGACCTGAACCTCGTTAGCGACGCCTTCGCGGCGCAGGTAGACCAGTTTGAGCCCGCTGAACTCGACTCGCTGTTCCGCGCTGACCAGTCCTACACAGACCTCCTTCCCTCGGCGAACGTGGTCTACGCGCTGGCCGACAACATGAACCTCCGCGCGGCCTGGACACAGACGCTCGCGCGTCCGACGTTCCGCGAACTCGCGCCCTACGAGAGCTTCGAGTTGCAGCGCAACGAGTTCTTTGGCGGCAACCCCGACCTGGAGCGGACGCTCATCACCAACTATGACCTCCGTTGGGAGTGGTTCACGCGCCCGGGCGAGCTGTTCGCGATCAGCGCCTTCTACAAGAACTTCGACAACCCCATTGAGCGCGTTATCCGCCAGAATACGGGCGGCGAAGCCCAGTTCGTGACGGTGGCGAACGTGGACCGGGCGCAGGTCTACGGCGCCGAGTTCGAACTGCGCAAGCGCATGGACGGCCTCACGACGCTGCCCGTGCTACGCAACATGCAGTTCGGCGGCAACCTCTCGCTCGTCTACTCGGTGACGGACATCCCCGGGGCCGAAGGCGATCTCAACTCCGAACTCGGCAACATCCTCGCCATCGACCCAGAGGCCGAGGACACGCGCCCGCTCGTGGGCCAGTCGCCGTACATCATCAACCTGGACGCCACCTACCAGAACATCGACCGGGGCACGACGCTCTCGCTCCTGTTCAACGTGTTCGGCGAGCGCCTCTCGCTCATTGCCGAGAACGCCACGCCTGATGTGTTCGAGCAGCCTCGTCCCCAGCTCGACCTGACCGCGTCGCAGGCCTTCGACAGCATCGGAGTCACTGTGAAAGCAGGCGTGAGCAACCTGCTCGGCTCCGACTTCGAGGAGACGCAGACCTACCGCGGTGAGACCTACGTCTACCGCAGCTATGACCTCCCGCGTCGCTTCTCGCTGGGCGTGACGTACTCGCTCTAGGCCAACCAACTTGGTCCCTGGGACGCAATGAGGACGCGCCCCAGGGACCCTCCCACCTCCCGCAAGTCCTCACCTCCCGAATGCGCCGTCGCTGGTGCGTCCTACCAACCCACTCACTTCTCCTCTCATGTATCGACTCTTCGCTACGCTTCTCCTCGCCGCGTTGCTCGCGCCGGCAGGCTGGGCGCAGGTCGCGCCGACGTGCCAAGCAACCGGCACCGACGAAGGGCGCCCCTCGTGCACCCTCACCGATGCCAGCCTTGAGCCTGGCACGGACTACCAACTCGACGCAGGCACCACCTACATCCTCAGCGGCATTGTCATCGTCGAAGATGGTGCGGTG
>JBCDFZ010000102.1:0-3299 GCA_039177115.1 Myxococcota bacterium | reverse complement strand
CGATCCTATGCTAGCTTCGGCGCGCCATGGCTCATCTGCGTGCGGTGCTCATCGCGCTCCACATCCTCACCGTCATTCTGCTTTCGCTCCCGTCGTCGCGTCAGATGCTGCAGCGCGAAGTGTGGGACCGCCCGAGCAATCAGCGCGCGTTCGAAGTCTTGGCGGAGCGCTTCAGTTTTCTAGGCTTCGAGTCGGGCAAAGACTTCGACCAGTGGCTCTGGAACATCGGCGAGCACTACGTCGGCGCCCGCGACACCATCGTCGAGCCGTTCGTGGTGTACGCCGACCTGGCCGGGGCGCGCCAGGGCTGGGCGATGTTCTCACGGCCTCGGGAGCGTCCGATCGAGCTTCAGATCAGTGTTGCCGAGCGGTACCGGTACCAGACCATCTATCAAACCGGTTCGAGTGAGTACGACTTCTTGGCGGGTCAGCTTCGCCAGTACCGGGTTCGAAAGGTGACCGGGCGTCTCGCGCGGCACTTCGACCGAGCCTGGTACGATCCACTGACCGAACGGCTCGCCACGGAGGTCGCCCTCCTCCAGCCGGACGCTCGACGGATTCGTTTTCGATTGTATCGCTACACCACGTTGCCTCCCGAGGCCGTGCGCGCAGGCGAGCAGCCCGTCGGAGCCTACCGTGACCGCCGAAACTACGATGCGGAGGCGCTCCGATGACCGCTTCGCGAGGCGTGGTTTCTCGCGTGTGGCGAGCATGGGTCGACTTGTTCTCCGCGCGGGAGCCTGCGTTTGGTTGGGGGGTGTTCCGAATCGGCGTCGGGTTCTGTCTGCTCTACAGCATGACGTCGATCTCGTCCGCGGGTCTTCTCGACCTTCTCTGGGTGGACGTCGCGTACGGTGGGTACGAACGAACGGATCCCGTGAAGATCCTGCTCATCGACTTGGGTCCTGCCACCCCGTCGCTCGTAAACGCAATCTTTTCCGTCACGTTCGTTGGCGCCCTCGGGGTGTTCGTCGGGATCGGTGGGCGGCCCATCACGTTTTTGACGCTCCAGGGCTACATCTGCCTGACGAACATCAACCGAACCACCGTGGGCTCCGACGATTCGCTGCTTACCAACGCACTCTGGCTCCTGTTTCTCTGCGACGCGACCCGGACCCTTTCGCTCCGAAGTCGTCTTCGAGAAGGACGGTGGAATCCTCCCGCGGAAGTGGGCGCCTGGGCGCGCTACCTCGCCATCTTTCAGCTCGTCGTCGTCTACACGTTTGCCGGTCTCAACAAGACCAACACGCACTGGGTGCCCTGGGGCGATCTGAACGGCCTCTATCGGGTGTGGATGGATCCGGTCTGGCTTCGGTTCGACATGGATTGGGTGGCCTATGTTTATCCGTTCACGCAGCTCGGATCGGCGGTCACATGGCTGTTCGAAACGTTTTCGTTCCTCATGCTCGCGGTGTACTACTGCCGCTACACGCGGGATCGTCCCGGTCGAGTACGAGCCGCGTTCAACCGATGGGACCTTCGAAAACTCTTCCTCGCGGTTGGGGCGTCGCTTCACATGGGGATCTTCTTGACCATGGACGTGGGCCCCTTCTCGCTCATTTCGCTTACGTTCTACGTCTGCCTGTTCGAACCAACGGAAGTGGAAGCGACCTTTCAGCGATTCTTCGGTCGTTTGCGGCGTACTCCGCGGGTTTCCACGCTGGAACCGACGCCGGCGCTCGACTAGCCGGCTAGAACACGAATGCCCCGTCGGTCGGGCTGAAGCGAAGCCGTCGCTCGGCGCGGAGGCCTCGTTGCTCGAGCTTTCGGCGGCGGAGCAGTATCGCGCTCGCGATGAGCCCGCCGGTACCGGCGATCATCAGGGAAATCCCAATCCCCTGCAGAGCGACCTCGCCGGTGGAGCAGCTCTGGTCGAAAATCCCCGATTCGACGCACGCTACGGATCCGACGAAGAGAAAGGTCCCGCCGAGAGGAATCGCGACGCTCGACAGCGCCACTCCCCACCGCAATGCGCGGATCTTCCGTTCGAGGTCTTCGCCCGGTGCCGAGCTCTCGACCTGAGCGCCCTCGAACACACCGGCTTGGTTCCCCGTTTCGTCGCCCTGCGCCTGCGCGACGCTCGTCGCGACCAGCATCGCAACGAAAGCCGAACTGACCAGTGTGAAAAGCCCCGTTCTCCTCATGCCTCCTCGCTTTCTCGCCGCCGTATATCACGATCGCGCGGCCTACCGTAAGGGCGTTCGTCGCGCTTCAACGCAGGCTGGAGCTCGGGGTCAGGGGGGAGCCGCCAACGGACGCAGTTTCCAGAAGGTGCCACCGACCACGAAAACGAAATAGATCGCAAGGCAAACGAGAAAAGGCACGTTGGCGAAGGGTTTGCCGTCGAGATTTGCACGGATGGCGAGGTCGGTCGCTACGGCGAGAAGGGCGGCGGTGGCCATCGACATCCAGCCGAGGAACCCGGCGAGCTTGTCGAGCGCCTCCTGTCGCCTTTCGTCCGTGGCGAGCCAATAGTCCCGGTTCGGGACGTTGAGCATGCTCGAGGGAAGGCGTCTCAAGAAGAGCGGCAGGGCAAACAGGAGTGCGACCGTGCCGCCACCCACGAGGCCCATGACCCAGAAGAAGCCCGCCTTACCCATGAAAGCGTTCGGTTCTCCGGTCGCGGCGAAATGGGATGCCACGGTGTCGGGGAGGCTCGACCATACGCTGACGACTCGCCAGCCTAGCGCGAGGACGATACCTACGGTGAGTAGGAGCGGCCAGCGGACCGCTGCCCATCGCTCGCCGCGCGTGTCCCCGATCGTCTCCATGGTTTCAGGATAGCGAATCTTCCGCTACGGGCCGACCGCCGGCGCAGATCCCCCGCTTTTCGCGAGCTATCCAACGAGACCTCGATCGCGCACGACCATCATCGTGGCGGTCATCGAGGCGACCGTGTTGTCCTCGGCATCTCGGAGCTCGCCGTTCGATACCATCAGAGTGCGACCTGCCTTCAAGACCACGCCGTGGGCCATGAACCGCTCGCCGCGCCCGGGCGAGAGCAGGTTCACCTTGAACTCGACGGTGAGCACCGCGGCATCTTCCGGCATGAGCGTGAGCGCCGCGTACCCGCATGCGGTGTCGACCACGGTGGAGATCGCGCCAGCATGCAGGAAGCCATGCTGCTGCGTGAGCGATTCCGAAAAGGGAAGGGCGATGTGGACTTCGCCGGGTTCGATTCGGGCGAGTTCTGCGCCCACCGTGTGCATGAATGCCTGCTTGTCGAAGCTCTGCCGTACCCTCGCTTCGTAGTCGGGGTTCTTGGGTTCGAACCCCCGATCGCGCCCTGAAGAGGAAGT
>JBCDFZ010000101.1:0-3608 GCA_039177115.1 Myxococcota bacterium | reverse complement strand
GGCAAGTCGCATGTCTCGAAGATGGCTCCCACTCGTTCGAACCAGAGCCATGGTCGCGGCCCGGGTTTTGGGAGGCCTTCTTCGACCATGACAGCGACACCGTCCGGGTGTACCGGGAACAGGTTGCCCTCATCGAACATGATTCGCTCGCGGAGCACGACGAGGAGCCATGAACAGTCAGAAAGCATTGAAACGCGATAGGGTGGCGGAACGCGGTAGGGAGGCGGGACGCGGTAGGGACACCCACTTTTAGGCTGCATCGCTCGGCGCGATCCGCATTCAAGGCTTGAAGAGCCGCGGCGCTTTAGGCTGCTCGATACCCTCGACGTTTTCGCTCAGAAGCGAGGGCGGGTGCGGACGGCAGGGCGCGGCTTTGTCCTCGCGCTCTTCGGTTAGCCAACAGCTTGCTGTCGACGCAGCCATTGCGAATGCAGCATCGGGCCGTCGGGCTGCTGGTGTCGAACGACGCTCGCATTCATCGCAGGGATGGGTGAAGCTCCAGCAGACGATTGACCCGGGTGGCCGCGGTGGGCCGATCCCAGTTCACTACAACTTCAATACACTCACTGGCGACGTCGACAGCTTCAAGATGTTGAACGCGCAGCCCGACGGCCGATGCGGGAACCGTCGGTCTCGCCCTTCGGAAGTCGATAGATACGAAGTAAGTCCTCACGCTAGCCCGTCCTGACACGCGCTCCGTCGCGCGCGACCCTTCGCGCTTTTCGAAGGAGCGAAGGATGGACACGAAGAAGCTGCGGGCGGAGATACAGCGCATCACGAGGGCGAGCGGCCGACGTCACTTCAGCGAGGACCTGCGCGCGCGGGTGCAAGCGGCGGTGCACTCGCTGAAGGCGGCGGGCGCCACACAGGTGAAGATCGCGGAGGCGCTGGACATCTCGACGATGACAGTGGGGCGCTATCTGCGGGCCCCGTCATCGTCGGCGGCGGTTACTCGTCCAGTGGCGGTGACGATGGAGTCGGCGCCGGCGTCGAAGGTGACGACGCCCTCGGGCTTCGAAGTGGAGGGGCTCGACGTACGCGACATCATCCATCTGATTCGGTCTCTCTCGTGATCGGGAGCACACGTGCCGTACAGGTGTGGGCTTATCCAAAGCCGGCGGATTTGCGTAAGGGCTACAACGGGCTTTACGGCCTCGTCGAAAACGAGCTCATGCGGGACCCGCTCTGCGGCGCGTACTTTCTCTTCGTCAACAAGCGACGCTCGTCGTGCAAGGTGCTGCATTGGGATGGCACCGGCCTTTGCCTCTACTGCAAACGTCTCGAACAAGGACGCTTTGCGAAGCTTTGGCGCGACGAGCACGCCGCCGTACTGCAACTGACGCAATCGGAGCTGTCGCTCTTCCTCGAAGGATGTGCGCTCGTCGGGCGACGGACGCTCTCACCGCCGGCGACGGGGCGATCGATGCTTGCGTGAGGCTGCGTGATGTGATCGATTGTCGGTGTGGACCTGCACCGCGAAACCGATGTCGAACAGCTTCGGAAGATCGCGTTGGTGCAGCAGTCGGAGATCGAGCGGCTGCTCGCGCTCTTGCAGGCGCAGAGTGCGCGCATCGACGCGCTGACCGGCGAAGCCGGCGAACAGCAGCGCATGTTGGAACTTCTCCAGCGTCAGGCAGGAGAAGTGGCACCGTCACAGGACGAAGCGCGTCGGCCGCGGCGAAAGAAGAAGCGCGCGAAGAAGAAGCGTGAGTCGTTCGGGCCGACGCCGCAGCCGGACTTGCCAGTCACCGAAGAGACCTTCGTGCTCGACGAAGCAGACCAGGTCTGCACCGCGTGCGGAGGCGAACTGAAACCGTTCGAAGGTCAGTTCGAAGAGAGCGAGATGGTCGACGTCGTTCAGCTCGAGTACCGGCTCGTTCGAGTTCAGCGCCAAAAGTACGTCTGCAACTGCGGCGGCTGCGTCGACACGGCGCTCGGGCCCGAGCGCGCCACCGCGGGGAGTCGCTACAGCCTCGACTTCGCGACGAAGGTCGCCGTCGACAAGTACCTCGATCACCTTCCCTTGGAACGGCAGGCCCGCATCATGAAGCGGCACGGCCTGAAGGTCGGCTCGCAAACGCTGTGGAAGCAGCTCGGGGCCATCGCGCGCGAACTCGAGCCCGTCTACGAAGCGCTCTTAGACTTCATTCGCTCGCAGCCCGTGATCGGCGTCGATCAAACGAGCTGGATGAGGCTCGACAAGAAGGCGAAGACCACGCCCTGGCAGATGTGGTGTCTGACGTCGCCGGGCGCCGTCGCCCATGCCATTCGGGACGATAAATCCACCGAGTCCTTCAAGGCGCTCCTGGGCGACTACGAAGGAACCCTCGTGTGCGACATGTTCAAAACGCACTTCAGCGGCGCGCGAGACGGACCGATCGAGCTCGCCGGCTGCTGGGCGCACGCGTTCCGAAAGTTTCGCGACGCCGCGCCCAACCATCCCGATGCAATTCAGGTGATGAACTGGATCAGCGAGCTCTACGACCTGGACGCCAAGGCTGGCGACGATGTCGAGCTGCGCAAACAGATCCGCGACACCGAATCGCGCACGACCATTGGCCGCCTCAAGACCTTTCTCAAATCACTGCCGGTCCTTCAAAGCCTCGACTACGGCAAGGCCGCGCAGTACGTGCTCGGGTACTGGGAGCCGCTCACGCGTTTTCTCGAAGACCCACGCATCCCCCTCGACAACAACGCCACCGAACGCGGCATCCGCGGTCCCGTCATCGGCCGCCGAAACCACTTCGGCAGCAAGAGCGCCTACGGCACGCGCGTCGCCTCCCTCTTCTACTCGCTGCTCGAAACCGCAAAGCTTCAGGGTCTCGAGCCGGCCGCGTACCTGCGCGACGCCGTCATCGCGGCACGCCGCGGCGAACTCCGACTGCCTTTCGCCGACTGAGCGCCGTCCGCTCGAACCCGGACGGATTTGGCGCCGTCAACACGGGGTGTGGTGAGGACTTACTTCCTGTCAAAACGCGTCGTCGTTCCAACTCGCTCCGTTTGAGCGGTCTTCTTCTTCCTCCTCGGCCGGTGCCGCCGGATCGATGGGCGTGTGACTGCCTGCGGTCTCGGGATGCGGGTCCTGCGCATCGCCAAGGGGAGCGAGCGGGTCTTCGTTGGGGCGCTGATAGCCACCGCTGGTCGGTGGTCCCCCGCACGCTGCGACAAAAAGAAGCGCACTGAGGCATCGGCGCATGCCCCAGGCTAGCTCAGATTCGTCAGCGGAGCCGCGGTAATCTTGAAAGCGGAATGACCCCTACGTTTGGACAACCGGAACCGCACGAAGCCGCCTACCGACCATGTAGTGCGTCAAGGTGGATCGGTACTCTGCCCTTGCCGAAGAACCCAGGCCGGTATTTTGTGCCTTGGGGCGAACGCCCTTCCAGGTGGTGCAAACTATTTTCGGCGATGCGGCTTAGCAGGGGGCCGTTACCCGGAGCAGCGTACAGTCAAGGATGCGGGGACGATGCTGGATTTCCACAACGCCCGGCGCATGCGCGTCGGCCCCAGAATCAGGCTCTATCGCCTCAAACTCGCTTCGCGCTGAGGCGCAAGGGTAAGGCCCGTGGATCGCTGAATACGCGTGGCGTACGCCTACAGCCTGTCCG
>JBCDFZ010000100.1:0-3778 GCA_039177115.1 Myxococcota bacterium | reverse complement strand
CGGTGCTGGTGCCCGAGCCGGGGCAGCCAGGGGGCGGTGTGACCTCTGGCCGCTACGCCATCGCTCGCTTCAACCTCGCCGCCCGCGGCCGGCCGAGCCATGCCGGGGTGCGTCTGAAGGAGGGGCGCTCGGCGCTGCGCCTCATGGCCAAGAAGCTCCTCGAGATCGAGGAGATGACGACCGACGACTGCACCTTCTCCGTCGGCGTGCTCCATGGCGGCCAGTGGGTGAACTGCGTCTCCTCGCTCGCCGAGGGTCAGGCGCTCTCGATGGCCAAGCGACAGGACGACCTCGACCGCGGCGTCGAGCGGATGCTGGCGCTCTCGGGCGAGGAGGGGGATGTCACCTTCGAGGTCACGCGCGGGGTCACCCGGCCTGTCTGGGAGCCGAACGAGGGTACGCACCGCCTGCTGGCGCTCGCCGAGCGTTTCCATCAGGCCGTCGGCATGTCGTTTCGTCATCAGAGCCAGGGCGGCGGTTCGGACGGCAATTTCACGGGTGCGATGGGCGTGCCGACGCTCGACGGTCTCGGCGTCGAGGGCGGCATGGTCCACACGCTTGCGGAGTATATCGAGGTCCCCACCCTCGCCGCCCGGGGCCGCGTCATGGCGGGCCTGCTCGCAACCATCGACGGGTAGGCGGGCTTCGCGCCGACACGCGCCGCCTTGATCGCCAGGGAAGGGCGGGTCCGCGGCGCCGCTCGTCCATGGAAGCCATGGCCGGTTGGGTCGCGAAGTTGAGGCAGGTGGCCAGGACGTCGGACGCTGCAAATTGAGCTCGATAGTGGTATCGGGTTGGCCGGGGTCTCCTTCGGCTGCGCTATCAAGTGGTTTCGATCATGGGGTATTTGATGAAGGTAGTTCGCTGCGCACTGTTTGCTGCGCTGCTGTTGGGCGTGTCGCAGGCGTCGCGTGCCGCAGAGGTGCCGGGGGCGAGCGATCCCGAATTGCGCGCAGCGGTGCAGGCCTGGCTAGACGACGACGACCCGCGCCAGGCGATGTGGGCCATCGGTGAGCTGGCAGCAGATGGAAACGTCGCTGCCCGTGTCTTGGTCAACGAGGTTCGGTGGAGCCTCGGTAGCGACTTTCCGGAGATGGATCTCGAGGCTCGGCGGGCTCTCTTGCCACCGGACCGGACAGGGCCCAAGCGAGGCTTCATTCCCTATCCGGTCGATCCCAGCGTTAGCGCCTCGTCATATGTGCTGTCCCAGGGAATGTTCGCCGAGACGACGAGCGAGGCGTGGATTGCCGGCGCGCGCGCGCTTCTGGCCGCGGGATACCGCAACTACGTCCAGTGGCTGGTCTTTGGAGTTCCGTGGAACCGCCCGGAGATCGATGTCGAGGCGATACGGTTCGCCGAGACGGTGCTGAACCCTGCGGACTGGGTGCACGCGACACTCTGGCATGTGAGGCGGCGGGAGAGCGAGATGCTCGCCTACCTCGACCGCACGGAACCTTCATAGGCGGCTGCCAGGCGTGCCCGTTGGGGTGGAGATTCCTGGACGCCGGAGATCGAAGCGGCTTTTGCCGAGGCGCTCCGCGAAGAGCGCTGGTCAGCGATCCTCGCTGCTGGACTTTTGTTCCGGTTTGGTACTAGCGATCTTCCCTTGGATGCGGAGACGGCCGATCTCTATCGGCGCTGGTCCATCCAGGCGTTTCCGAATATCTCGAAGACGACGGACGCGGATCGGCTGGACCGGCGCGAGCTTGAGATGTTCGGCTCGATGCTGCTGCGCGACGCGGAGCGGAGCGCTTATCTCCGACCGATCCGGAGGGTGTGCGACGCGCTTTGCCCGGAGAACCGCCTGCTGTGCATGGCGGGCGCGGTGCCTGTTCTGAATGGCTTTCCGCAGTTGGTGCCGCGGAGCATCGAGCCCGTACTCGGCGCAGCGGCGTATTACAGCTCGCCCCGGGCTGCACGAGACGCGTTGTTCGGGATCGGCTACCGGATCGATCGCGGCAATCACGTGCCCGACTGGGCGACGGTCCCACAATGCCTGCGCGACCCAGCCGTTGCGGAGCATGCTCGTGTGGCGGGCAGGCTGCGATGAGGCACCTATCGGTCCGATGGATCGAGCGGCTACGTCGCCTTCCTCAGAAGTTGAAGCGGGCGCGGATGCCGAAGCGTCTCGGCTGACCTGCAGCACCGACCGGCGACGCTGCGGCGTCTGGCACACCAAGTGCCGATGGCGGCAGCGGCAGGGTGCTGGAAGGCGATGGAAACCCGCTGGTCGCGAAGAACTCGTTCAGGATGTTGTCGCCGAAGAGCTCGATGAAATAGTCGTCGCCCCTGAGCCCGACCCGCAGGTCCAGCGTATCGTAGCCATCCACCTCCGTCGGCGTGGCCGAGATCGACCCGATGAAGTCTGTCCGAAGGTTGTATTGCGCGCGAATGTAGGCGCGGCTGTCGCCGAAGATGGGTCGAGGATGCTCGTAATCGCCGACGAGGGTCAGCGTGAACTCCGGTGCGTTGGGCAGATCGGTGCCGGAGAGATCGACAGCCGCTCCTCCGGAGCCGAGCGGCGGGAAGGTAAAGTCGCTGATATTGGTGAAGTTGAGACCGGCATTGGCCTGCAGAGTGAGCCCGCTGACCGGGGAGCCCGCGACGTTCAGCTCGCCGCCAAAGCTGGTCGCGTCACCAGCATTCGTGAGCACGACCGCCGGCGGAATGAGCGTGTCTTCGAAGAGGAAGGTGATCGGTGTCTGGAAGTCCGTGATCTTCGTGTAGAAGGCGCCTGCGTTCACGATCAGACGGTTGTCGAAGAAGAAGCTGCGGAAGCCGACTTCGACACTGCGTGTCGTCTCGGGGTCGAACTCGAGCGTCGTGGTCGGGCTGTCGGAAACGCCGCCGGGGCGAAAGCCCGTCGAGAACGCGACGAACGAGGTGATGTTGTCGCTCCAGTCGTAGCTCACGGAGGCGCGCGGGCTTACCGAGTGGAAGATCGCCGTGTCGTCGACGGAGAAGCCGGCGTCCAAGAAGCCGAGCACGGCAGCAGGGCCGCCCGAGATCGTCGTATCGCTGGTCACCACGCGGTCGAATGAGTAGCGGAAGCCAGCGGACAGCTCGAGATCCGGGATCGGACGCCAGGCAACATCCGAGTAAAGGCTCACATTGATGAAATCCTGGGTGTCGTCGGTGTCGAGGAAGCCCAGCTCGGATGGGGAAAGCGCGGCCAGCGCCGGACCTACGACCCCAATATCCGCAGGAAGACCCAGCGATGCGGCAAGATCGGCGAACTCGTCCGGATCGGTGACCGCAAGAACAGCAGCGCCGCCGACGAACAACGGCACGGAGTCCGAGCCGAAGGAAACCGTGTCGGACGTCCGGAAGTCGTTGTAGCTGAAGCTGGTGCCGGCATTGAAGACGAAGGTACCCGGGACGTTCGGTATCTCGACGGATGTCCCGTCGAACCGGAATTCCTGCGAGAAGCTCTTGGTCTCGAGTGCCACGAGCGTCTCGGTGATGTCTACGGGCGTGCCGTCGGCGTCGAGGGTCTGGACATTGTCGCCAAGGCGGAAGGACGAGTTGGACGTGAAAGCCCCAATATCCATGTCGTACCGGGCTTCGAAGCGCGTGATGAAGTCGTCGTTCGTGTTCTCATCCAGCGGGCTTGGAAACGCGATGAACTCTTCTTCTTCCTCGAGGATCTCCAGCGTGACGATCCTGCTCGCGTCGAACTCCGTGCGGGTGTAGGAGGCCTGAAAGTCGAGGGTGAGATCGTCGCTGGGCTGGGACCGGAGGCTCACGCGCCCGCCGAGCACCTCTTCTCCAAGCTCGT
>JBCDFZ010000099.1:0-4087 GCA_039177115.1 Myxococcota bacterium | reverse complement strand
CCGGTCTCCAACACGCCTCCCGTGCCGCCCGCACCAGCCGTTCCGGCCGTGCCGCCCGATCCGCCGGTCTCGCTTGCCGCGTTGCCGCACGCCATGGCGCAAACCACGAACGGCGGAACGAGCATCACGAAACTCAACTGCGATCGATGCCTCATGGACGCTCCTCCTGACATATAGGCAGAGTCTTCGACCTGAAGGGAAAACGCAACGCGGTTTCCGGCGGTGAGTCGCGTTCGTGGACGTGAGCCAGTCCTAGCGGGCGAACCGGGCCACCGGCCTGCCATCGTGGGGGGGCGGGGGGCTCGACCTCGGTCTACCCTCCCGCATGTCCGCGAAACGAATCTTCGCCGGCTTCTGCGCCTTTCTACTCCTGCTCGCCCTCGGGTTCGCGGGCTACACGTGGTGGAGGCTGCAGCCGCGCGACGATCCACAGCCTCTCCCTCCCGCGCTCCTCGCACTCGAGAGTCCCGACGGGCAACAGCTCTTGGAGGGCGCCGATGCCATCGCCGACTATCAGCCGCTGACCGATGCGTTCGAGCACCAAAGCCTCGTGAGCTTCTGTGGCGTGGCGAGTGCCGTTGCGGTGCTGAACGCCGCGGGCGGGAACGTCACGCAGCATACGTTCTTTACTGACGATACTGATGCCGTCCGAACGCGCTTCGAGGTGATGTTCGGCGGCATGGCGCTCGCGGAGCTGGCGGGTCTGCTCGAGGCTCACGGAGCCGACGTCACCCTGCACCACGCAGGAGCTTCGACCGTGGAGGAGTTTCGCGCGGCCCTCGAGGAGAATCTCTCGCGTCCCGACGTTTTTATGTTGGTGAACTACAAACGCGCAGCTTTGGGGCAGGGGGGTGGGGGCCACATCTCTCCGCTGGCTGCCTACGATCAGGACACCGACAGGGTGCTGATTCTCGACACCGCGGGCCACAAGTATCCGCCCACGTGGGTGCCGGTGGATCTCTTGTTTTCCGCGATGGCGACGACTGACGCGGCGTCGGGCAAGACGCGTGGGTTCCTGGAGGTCGCGCGAGGAGATGCGGTAGGGTCCGGGTAGTGGCTCACCAAGCGTTGGGCTTCCCGGTCGCACGATGGAGTGCGTGCTCCGTTTCGACGAGAAGTCCGATCCTTTCGCCCGTCAGTCGCACGTGCACTCGGGGGGACCGACGAGCTCGGAGGCGAGCGTGGCAGGAACGCATGCGGAACCATCGAAGGGAAGGAGGTCGGCTGCGAAATCGGCGCAGTCGCGACAGCACACGTAGTTGCCTTCGCAGTCGCCCGCGCCGCAGCCCTCCACGGTGCAGAATCCGCCGGCGCCGTCCCCGAGGCACATGTCGGCCTCCTGTCCGCTGCAGTCCGCATCGCTCATACAGAGTCGTCCCGTACCGTTGTCCGTCGTCTCGGGCGGTTCCCCACCGCCTCCGCCGCCGCCATCGAGGGCAGTGCCGGTGAACGTGTTGATCTGAACCGTATTTGCGAGCGCGTACGTGTCCTCGATCGCCGCCTCGCGGTGAAACTGTGCGGCTTGGCGGTCAGGATCGTCGAGGACCGCCTGGAACGCGGCCCGGCTCGGAAACGCGTTGATCCGAAACTCGTCCCACTCCCGCCCGTCTCCGATGTAGACGCCCACCACCTCGAAGCGGGCAACCGGGCCGCCGCCCTGTTCGAGCGTCACGGGGCTCGCTGCGGTTCGATAGAGTGTGACGGCTTCCTCGCCCGTGCGTTCCGGCTCGTTGATGTCCGCGGGGTACTCGGCGATGTCGCGATACGCGAGCAGGTGCGTGACGGCCACCGGCGGGTCGGTCGGCGTTGAAGGGTTTGGGATCACGTCGGGCTGAGGGAAGGTCATCGGTTCTTGCAGCTGGGTCACGATGACCTGGCTGCGCTCGACGCCCGCGTCCTTGTGGATCGAGCGCTCCTGAAACTCCTCGTCGAGGACCATCTCGAAGAACTTTGCGCGGCTCGGGTAGCGAACGATGGCCACCTCGTCCCACTCCTGTCCATCGAGCGAAACCAGGTTCTCGTCGACCTCGGCCGTGAAGGCCACCTCGGCCCCGATGGCTTCGAGGAACTCGATCGGCGTGTAGAGCGCGTCGGCCTCTCGCCCGGTGAGGTCGGTCTCCCGCCCGTCGGCGTAGACCGCCTGGTCCCGATACTGGATGAGGTTCACCATCCAGAACGGGCCGTCTTCCTCGGGGGGCGTCTCGTACATCTGGCGCGCGAGGTCGTCGTTTCGGGTACCAAAGCTCGGCTCCAGGCCGAGGTCCAGGGTCCCGTCCTCCTCCTCCGACGAACTGCATGCCGCCGTTCCTAGCAAGACGGTGCAAAGACCTACGATACCTAGTTTCCTGATGGACATACGCTCACTCCTGATCGCGGGATAAGAGAAACCTCGAGAGGGGTTCCTGTGATGCGTGAACCGTATGGCGAGCGACGCCGCGAGTCTGTGGACGCTTCGCTGCGTTTGGTTGCGAAGCGTAGAGCGAGTCGAAGAGTCAGCGCGAAGACAGGGAGCCGCTTACGTCGCTGCGTGCCGAGTGCTCTGGCCGAGCGCGGACCGGGCCTCCGACGCCGCCGCTCCCGATGAGGTCAGGCCTGCACGTCTCTCCCAAGCGCCTCGGCCGCCGCCTCGAGGTGCCAGGCAGCCTGTTCGAGGTTTCCGCGCTCGGCGTGAATTAGCGCTGTCTCGAGCTCATCGGATGGCTCTTCGGGGTGGTTGAGTAGCGTCAGCGCCTCGATCAGGTCGGCGATGCGACGGGTGTCCATGTTGCCATGGTAGCCGACGAGAACCGCTTGTCTCGGGAATCTCGAGGTTTGGTGGCGTTACCAGGTCTCGCGGAGCGAATCTTCGTCGAAACGCTTCAGCTTCAACTTCACGGACGACACCGCAGACTGAACGACGGGCTTGATCGTGGCCAAGAGCTGGGACTCGACTCCCTTGCTGCGAACGGCCCGCTCCTCAGGAACGTGGGACGGGAGGATTCGCGGAAACAGCGGCCCCTCGACTTTGTGTCCAGGGTTACATGCGTACCGGTAGGGAATCGGGATTCGGGTGTTCTCCGGGGCGTGGACCACATCGTCTCCCAACCATCGGAGCGCGAGCGCGCGGCGTCGCTGCTTCCGGGTCTTGTTGCCGGAGGAGCCGTGAAGCGTGAGGGGGTGGAACACCGTGACGTCGCCGGGCTCCATGTCCCAGCACGCGTGATCGTACTTCTCGGGCTCGGCGTGCACGTCGGGGGGGATCTCGAGGTCGGAGTCCACTCCGAGGGGGTCGCGCCCAGGTGAGATCGGCCGGAAACGTTTGCCCCACCTGTGAGAGCCCCTCACGTACTGAAGGCCACTGCTCTCCTGCGTCACGGGATCGAGCGGCACCCAGAACGAGCAGATTTGCTCCCCGCCGAGCGGCCAGAACGAGAGGTCCTGATGCCAGGGAGTGGGCGCGTCGACGCCGGGCTCCTTCACGAACATCTGGTCGTAGAAGAAGCGCACCTCCTCGCTCTGCATGAGCTGCTGGGCCCAGTAGGCGAAGGGCGAGTAGTAGACGAGGTCCCGGATCGCATCGGTGTGCTTCCACAGATACGAATCCATGTTGTAGCCGTCGGCGATTCGCGAGACGTAGCGCCCGTACAACGAGGCGCTGTTCAACGCTTCGTCGATCCCGGCTTCGATCAGCTCGAGCCAGTTCGGGTCGACGAGCCCCTTGATCATCACGACGCCGTCCCTGTCGTAGGCTTCGATTTCCTCCGCGGTAATGTCGCGAGTCGGTCGCGTCGCAAGTGCCATACGGTTCTCCTTCTCGGCCAGCGACCTCAGAACCGTAGAGGCTCGCCGAATTATTCGAACGAACTAAATTGATATTTCATACTTGTCAAATGAATAATATCGGAGAAGACAGGCCCTGCCCGTCGTGCGACGTTCAGGACGCCGGCAGGCCGCGTGGATCTCGAAGCCGCTAATCCGCGACTTGGAGCCGCTGCTGCTCGAGAACGAACTCGAAGGCGAGCTCCTGCAGCGTCAAACCCTCGATGATGGTGCCCCAGATCCCGTGTCCGCCCCCGACGACGGGATAGAACGCGTAAGGAACGCCGGT
>JBCDFZ010000098.1:0-4586 GCA_039177115.1 Myxococcota bacterium | reverse complement strand
TTGGCGCACGAGCCACGGTCAGCCCCGCGGCTTGGAGGCTGCGTCGGTCGAGAGCCCAGCGGAAACCACGCCGGAACCGCGCCTGCCTGGAGGGGTTCTCGCCTCGGAGTCGTGAGGAGGCCGGACGCGGTTGCCAACCTTCGGCGAACCGTTGTACGCCTCCCCGATGCGGTTCCTCTTGCTCGTCTCGTGCCTCGTTCTCCCGACCGGCTGTGCATCGTCGCAGGTCACGGCTGACTGTCCGAGCGGGATTGCGGAAGTCGACATCCCCGAGTCCTCATCACAGATCGCCATGCGACAGGACGACATGGCATGGGGGCCCTGCCCATCTGTGCTCCCGGCCGAATGCCAGATGGCTATCCTCGAGGGCGACCCGAGAAGTGAGAGTCTCTTCACGGTGCGCTTTCGCACCAGCGCCCCGTTCGTCTTGACGCCGCACTCTCATCCGCGACACGAGCGCGTCACGATCCTCGAAGGCAGAGTCGGGGTCGGGTTTGGGGATGAACTGGTCCGAGACGAGATCTCTTGGTTCGGACCGGGCGACTACTACGTCAACGCGAAGGGCTCGCACCACTTCGTCGTGGTCGACGCGCCTGCTCTTCTCCAAATCACCGGAGTAGGTCCCTGGCGGGTGAACTACGTCGACGCGGAGTGAGGCCGCGACCCGTGGTCGTCGACGGGCAGGGAAAGCAAGCTTGGTAACAACTGCGTGACGGACGCAATCACGGGCGGTCAATCGGCCGCGTCGGTTTCAAGTTAACCCGTGGCGTTCGGCGGCGACATCGAAGCAGGCGTGGTGTCGATTCGGCTCCTCGGGCCGGTCGAAGTGTCGCTCGGCGGCTCGCCCGTAGAGCTGCCGCCGTCGAAGAAAGCCCGGGCTCTCTTGGCCCACCTGGTCGCCACAGGTCGGCCGCAGCGTCGCGATCGCCTCTGCGAGCTCTTTTGGGAGCTCCCTGAAAACCCGCGCGCATCGCTCCGATGGAGCCTCAGCCGCCTGCGGAAGGTTCTGAACTGCGACGGGGTCGAGCGACTGGTCACCGACCGCACCGAGGCGCGCTTCGAGCCCCGAGACGTCGACGTCGACCTGATCGAAGTGCGGCGAGGCTCGACGGTTCCGATCGATTCGGCCGATGCCGTACGGCTTCTCAAGCGGTTTCGCGGCGACTTCTTGCAGGGTCTCGACCTCCCCGACTGCCTGGAGTTCTCCTCGTGGAAGGCGGGTGTCAACGACGAGTGCCGGCCGTACCTAGAAACCTTGCTCGAGCGCGCGCTCGAGGGAAACCTCGACCAAGAGCTTGCGCTGCGATTTGCCCGTCGGCTCGTGGAGCTCCGGCCCAAGAACCCTGAAGCGCACATCACGTTGATCCGACTTCTTGGCGAGGCCGGACGTGTCGGGGAAGCAGACGAGCGTTTTCGTGCGGCCAAGCACCTCGTGGGGACGAACGCAGCGGGCTTCCCGCTCGTGGTCGAAACCTGGAGGGGTGCCCAGGAAACGTCGAGTGGGTCGACTCCGGCTGCGCCTCAACCACGACGGGACTCGCAACCACCTAGGAACCGAAAAGGCCCACCTGCCGTGGCGGTTCTCCCGTTCGACAACATGAGCGGCAACCCCGAGGAGCAGTTCTTCGCCGATGGGACGTGCGAAGAGATCATCACGGAGCTCGCGCGCGCGCGGTTGTTCCCGGTCATCGCACGCAACTCGAGCTTCGCCTTCAAAGGACTGGCCTTCGACATACGAGACGTCGGAGAACAGCTCGGCGCACGGTATGTCGTCGAGGGCAGCGTGCGACGCGCCGGAACTCGAATCCGGGTCGTTGCGCAGCTCGTCCACGCGGAGAGCGGGCGTCACCTTTGGGCGGACCGTTTCGACCGGCCGCTCGGGGACATCTTCGCGCTTCAGGATGAGATCGCCCAGAGCATCTGCGGTGCCCTTCGACCGGAGCTGGTTGGCGCCGAGCTTCGTCGACTCGAACGAGCACAGCCCCAGAACCTCGAGGCGTGGCAGGAGCTCGTGCTTGCGTGGCGCCATGAAGGCCGCACCACGCGCGAAGATCTCGATCGACTGCGCGAGCACGCCGAGCGAGCTCTTGCGCTCGACCCGACGCTTGCCGCCGCCCACGCGACGATCGGGGCCGGCGAAGTGTGGCGGATCTTCTTCGGACAAACCGACAGTCCTGAAGAGAGTCTCATGCGCGCCGCGATTCACGGTCAGCAGGCTTGCGCCCTCGATCCGAACGATTCGATGGTGCACAGCCTGGTCCTCACGTGGGTGCACTTCTGGTCGGGCGACCCCGAGCAGGCCATCGCGGAAGGGCGTCTCGCCATCGAACTAAACCCGAGCGACGCGGCGGCCTTGGGAAGTTTAGGCGTCACACTGGTCGCGCTCGGGGAGCTCGAAGAAGGACGAGAGCACGCGCAGCGCGCCATGGCGATGAGCCCCCGCGACCCCTTGCAACACATCTACTACCGCGCCGAAGCAAGCAGCTACTACCTCGAGAAGCGGTTCGAGCTCGCCGCCGCGTCGGCGAGCGGAGGCATTCGCGCCAACCCCGACTCGCCCTACGGATACTGGGACCGCGCAGCCGCGCTCGCCCAGCTTGGGCGGCTCGATGACGCGCGGCGCGCATTCGACGACGGCTGCATCTGCAGGCCCGACCCGGATCTCGACTTCATCCAGACCTCGTGGCCGCTTCGAAACCCGGAACACATGGAGCTCCTGCTAGACGGTCTGCGAAAAGCGGGCTGGAAGGGCTGATCGCAGCCCCGAGGTGACGGGTGTCAGCCTTGTGTCATCCGAGAATCGACCCGGTGACGCAAATACGACGCTGAATACAACGCTGGCTCTCACGTTCGTGACGGACCTTGTCTACCGAGGGCGAAAGCGCGCCCTCGAAACCGGAGAAGAGGGAGATCATGAGCACCATCGTCTATGGAATCACCAGCGTCGCCGTCGTGGCCGCACTGACCACCGCCGCCGAAATCGAAGCTTCCGAGGCGGACTTTTCACGCCAAGCCGAAGCCACGGCGTACGAGGTGCCGGCCGTCGAGGCCGTCCCGAACCCTCCCCGGACGACGTCAAAGGCGCCTCGGCCAACCTTGGAACGACGCGCGACGCGGAGGCACGTCCGCGCGCGACGGCCGTCGACCCGTCACGTTCAGCAGCAGGAGACCGCGATTCCGCCGCGATACCTCGGCGGCTGTGACGGCCCCGCGGCGAGCCAGGCACTTCGCTCGAGCCGCGAGACCGTCCGCGTGCGGGTTAGACTCGTGGTGGGAGCGGACGGCGTGCCGACCGAAGCCGAGATGGAGCAGTCCCATCGGCTGATCCCGGACTCTTCGGTGATCGCCTGCGCGCTCGACCAGCGGTTCGATCCCGCACACCTGCCGGACGGAACGGCCATCGCGCATCCGTTTCGGCGCCAGTTCACGTTCGTGGCCGCGCCGACCGACGCGCAGTGACGGCGGCGGCCTCGAGGACCAGAGACTAGCCCGTGTTCTTGAGGCCCGCCGCGATCCCGTTGACGGTGGCGAGCAGTGCGTCCTGGAGCTCCGCGTCGTCGTGCTCGCGTTGGCGTTGGAGCAGCTCTGCCTGGATCAGGTTGAGCGGGTCGAGGTAGGCCCGGCGGAGCTGGAACGACTGTCGGAGAACGGGCGCGTGTTCGAGGAGCGTAGACTGGCCGAGCACCTCGAGGATCGCGCGTTCCACCTGTTCGAGGCGCCCACGGAGATCCTCTCCCATGGGTTGGAGCTCGGGGTCGACCAAGAGCGAGTGGTATCGCGCAGCGATTCGATCGTCCGCCTTGGCCACAGCAAGCTCGATGAGCGACAGGGTCGAGCGGAAGAACGGCCACCTTCGTGCCATCTCTCGGAGCTCGTCGCCCGCGCCTTCGGCGATGGACTCGCTGAGCGCCGTTTCGACGCCGAGCCAAGCGGGCAGCATCAGTCGACTCTGGGTCCACGCGAAGATCCAGGGAATGGCGCGGAGACTCTCGAGACCCCCACCCGCCTTCCGGCGCGCCGGTCGTGACCCGATCTGCATCGAGCCGAGTTCGATCTCGGGCGTCGCCGTTCGGAAGAACGGGACGAAGGAGGGATCTCGCGTGACGGCTCGATACGCCTCCATCGAACGCCGCGCGAGCCCGTCCATGCGCGCCCGAAACGCCGCACTCGGGGCGGCCGGGGGTGTGAGCGTCGCTTCGAGCGTGGCGTTCCAGTAGAGTTCGAAGCTTCTTTCGGCGATGTCGGGCGTTCCGAACTTCCACTGGATCATCTCGCCCTGCTCGGTCACACGGAGCGCACCGTCGATCGAGCCCGCCGGCTGCGCGCGAATGGCGATGTGTGTAGGCCCGCCGCCCCGGCCGATCGAGCCGCCGCGGCCATGGAACAGCGTGAGGTGGACCTTTCGGCGTCGGCAGAGCTCGACGAGGCGTTCCTGCGCCTGGTACAGCTCCCACGCCGCGGCCAGGCGGCCGCCGTCTTTCGACGAGTCGGAGTACCCGATCATCACCTCGAGCCGCCCGTCGACCCGAGAGCGGTACCACGGCAAGTTCAGCAGCGTCGCCATGATCCAGTCGGCGTTTCGGAGG
>JBCDFZ010000097.1:0-4901 GCA_039177115.1 Myxococcota bacterium | reverse complement strand
TCACGTGGTGGGCTCAGCCGCTCTTCAGTCAGATGTTCCCAGGGGCAGATCTTCAACCCGACGCGAACCTGACCGTCGACGGCAACGTCGTGTGCGCCGCGGGCCCGTTTTCCCACCATCTGCTCGCGCTCCAGATCATCGAGATGGTCCGAAGCCCCGCATTGGCGGCAATGTGCGCGAAGTTCTCGCTGTTGGACCGCGCGTCGCCAGGGCAGAACGTTTTTCGGAGCTCACAGCTCGGACGGGAGACCTATCCGCTGACCTACCAGATCGAGACGATCGTTCGAGAGCGTTTGCCCAGCGTGCCCACCGTGGAAGCCGTCGCGGAGTCGCTCGCGATGACGCCACGGACCCTGCAGCGCCGACTGCAAGAGACCAACGCGCCGAGAGCAAAGCAGACGATCGATCGCGTGCGTATCGACGTCGCGAAGGAACTGCTCGAAACCACGGAGGCTTCGCTCGGCGTCGTTTCCGAAGCGGCGGGCTACGTCGACCCGGCCAACTTTCGACGCACCTTTCGGAAGTACACGAAGCTCAGCCCGTCATCGTATCGACGTCGGAGCCAGGGACGCTGAACCGCCGTCAGCGCGACTCGTGAAGCGTGCGAGACACGATGCGCCACACCTTCGGGCTGAAACCGAGCCCGACGTGCGAGCCCGGCACCTCCACGTGTTTGGCCTGGGCGTTGTACCGATCGATGGCGGCTCGCCATCCGACGACCCCGTCGGTCCGGCTGTAGATGACGGTGATGGGGACGTCGAGCGAGTTCTGGTTCTGCGAGTGCACGTGTTCTTCGAAGGCGTCGAGATCGAGACCCTGCTGCCGTGCGTAGTAGGCGCCCGCCGTCGTGTACTTCGGGCCACCTTCCACCGGTGTCCCCATGGTGATGATCTCTCGGACGGCTTCGGGGCGACGCATGGCGGTCACCCGCGCGATGACGCCGCCGAGGCTCCATCCGATGAGCGTCAGCTTTTCGCCCGTGGGCAGCGAATCGACCATGCCCTCGATGAAGCGCTCCGCGTCGGTCTCCGGGTTGCCTCGGTTGAGACCGAGCCCCCACCCCCCGGCATCGTATCCCAGGAAGGAGAGGTACTGGCTCAGCGGCCACGTCGAGCGATCGTCGGCGAGGAAACCGGGAAGGAGCACCACTTTACGCCCGTCGCCGCGAGGTTCCGCGGCAAGTTTCGGCGCGCTCGGGAAGAGCGACCCGAACTCGAGAAGGGCTCGGGCCTCGAGCGGCCGAAGCATGCGGCTCGGCGGGCGGAGTCGATAGCGTTGGCGCCGGACGGGCACGGGGCTTTGGACATCGGTTACGTGAGGGTTTGGCATCGAAGGCGTCCTTGCGATAGTTCGTATACGAACTAAATAGGTTCCATCACGGCGAACCGCAAGGCGCGAACCCGAGACCCATGAAGAAACGCACCATCCCTGTCCTGGACACCATCCCCGAGTACGCCTCGTGGGTCGAAGTCGCGAAAACCTACGACAAGTGTCAGCGGCTGCTCTCTGAGCGGCTGGCCCCTTTTGGTCTCAGCATTGCGCGCTACGAAGTACTGCTGGCGGTGGCACGCGACGAAGGCCTCAGCCAACGCGGGCTCGGCGAGCGACTGCTCTCGGCGAAGAGCAACGTGACTGCGCTCTGCCAGCGGCTCGAACAAGCCGGCCTCATCCATCGCGAAGTCGACCCGGACGACGCAAGGGGCCACTGCGTGTTTCTGACGCGGCGAGGTAAAGGCCTCGTCCGACAAGCAGCCGCCGCACAGGCAAGCGTGGTCCGACTCATGATGGAGGGCTTCCGAGCGGAGGAAGCCCGCACCATGGGCCGCGTGATGAAGCGCGTGGGCCAGAACCTGGACGTCGCGCTCGCGGAGGGAACGTCGTGACTCACTATCGACCACGCGTGGGTATCATCGGTGCGGGGATCAGCGGCCTCTCCTGCGCGACCACGCTCGTCGAGCACGGTGTCGACGTCCGCGTGGCCGACAAAGGAAGAGGACCCGGAGGCCGCATGTCGACGCGACGGGTCCCGCCGCTCGACAACGCCACCTTTGATCACGGCGCGCAATATTTCACCGCTCGAAGCGAAGCGATGCGGGCAGCCGTGGCGGCGTGGCAGCGCGAAGGCGTGGTCGCAGAGTGGCTCGGCGAGATCGTTTCAATCGGCGCCAACCGAGCCCCGGTTCCTTCGAAAGGCACGACACGTTTCGTCGGAACGCCCACGATGAGCGCGATCTGTTCGCACTTGGCAGAGCCCCTCGACGTACGCCTGCAGTGCCGCGTCACCTCGGTGACCCGCGATGGAGAACGGTGGCAGCTGACGCATGATGAAGGAGAGACGCTCGGACCGTTCGATGCCCTCCTCTGTACCGCGCCTCCGAAGCAAACCGTCGAACTGCTAGAGTCCTGGGCTCCTGATGTCGCCGCGGGCGTCGCGTCGGTCGCGATGGACCCCTGCTGGGCGGTCATGATGGCGGCCCCTGCCCCGGTCGACGTGCCGTTCGACGGGGCGTTCATCAATGACGGACCGCTCAGCTGGGCGGCGCGAACGTCGGCCAAGCCAGAGCGCATGACGACACCGGATCGCTGGGTCCTACACGGCAGCGCGAGGTGGTCGAATTCGCACCTCGAGGCGGACGCCAACGAAGTCGTCGCGCCGCTCGTCGAGGCCTTCTTCGCTGCCACGCGTGCGCCACGCGTCGAGCCCTCGTGGGCGGTGGCTCACCGGTGGCGCTACGCTATCGCGGCAAACCCACTGGACGAAGGGTTCTTGTTCGACCCCAGCTCGCGAATCGGAGCCTGCGGCGACTGGGCCAATGGAAACCGAATAGAAGGGGCTTGGACCTCGGGCCGTCGGGCCGCGCATGCAATCCTCGAGGCGCTCGGCGTCACGCGTCAGTCGGACTCGACTTCAGGCGCAAGCAGCATCTGACGAAGCGCGGACGCCAGCCATCGACGGTACTCTGCCTTGGCTCGCTTCCCCGAGGGGGCCGACACGCTGCGGCGCGCGGCATCGCCGAGGACGGGCTCGGCGAACACCGTAGCCGCGAACAGTGCCGCTCGGCGGCGGGTGTCCTCCTCTGACGGTGCCGGTAGGCCTCGCGCCTCGGCCTGGTGGCGGCGCGCAACTCGAACCGCCTCCGTAAAGTCGTCGAAGAAGCCTCGACCTTTGTTCTCCTGACCGGCCATGGCGAGCTGAAGTGCAAGACGTCCGTAGCCGCGATCGTCGAGCACGTGAAGAATCTCGTCGATGAGCGGCCCGAGATCGAAGCCCGTATCGTCCCACGACGAGATGACACGCGTTACCTCCCGCCGTAGGCGTCGCCCCCCGGACCGTAGGAGCTCCGCGAGGAGGCCCTCCCGGTTTCCGAAGTGGTGATGGATCGCCGCGTCGGTGATCCCGAGGCCGCGAGCCAGGACCTGCACCCGCACCGCGCTCGGCCCACCCTCGATGAGCTGCTTTTCGGCCGCTTCGAGGATTCTCGCCTTGGCCTCCCTGGCCGGGAGCCGCTGTCTTTTCGCCGCGACGGCCTGCATACCTTGACCAGTCTAAGTAATTGCTTAGACTAGTCAAGGTAAGACTCATGACTCACGTAAGACACACGCTCGACTCGGACGCGGAGCGAGCCCATCACGAGCTGCGATCGCAGGTCGCGGGCTTCGCTCCCATGCCTTTCCGCCCCCCCGAGAGCTGCCAAGTGGTGCTCGACGGAAGAAGGTTTCACTACCTCGACTGGGGGGAGGGAACCCGCGACGTCGTCCTGTTCCTCCACGGAGGCGGCCAAACGGCGCGCACCTGGGATGCGATCTGCCACGACGTCACCTCGGACGGCCGGCGGCGGGCGATCGCACTCGACCAGCGGGGCCACGGCGACTCGGAGTGGTCCTACGAGTTCGACTACGGCCCAGACGCCCACGCAAGAGACATCGGCAGCCTTCTCGACCATCTCGAACTCGAGCGCGTGGCGATCGTCGGCATGTCGATGGGCTGCATCAACGGGCTGAGGTTCGCGCTCGATCATCCCCATCGCGTTTCGTCTTTCACCGCGGTGGACGCGGGGCCGTGGATCAACACGGAGGCGAGCGGCGCCATCGTGGACTTCGTGCAGGGCACGCAAGAGCTAGAGTCGTTCGAGGCCTACGTCGAACGCGCGATGGCCTTCAACCCGCGACGTCATCCCGTGCTGCTCGAACGAAGCCTTCGCCACAATCTGCGGGAGCTGCCAAACGGACGGTGGACGTGGAAGACCGACTGGAGGCGTCCTGCCGAGTTCGTCGAGAACGTGAAGCGAGCCGTCCTCGCCTTGCAGCAAGAGGTGCCGCAGCTGACCTGTCCGCTCCTGGTTACCCGTGGCGCAGAGAGCCAGATCTTCCTCGACTCTCACGCCGAGCATTTCGCTGCCAACGTCCCCAACGGAACCTGGCGGCGTATCGAGGGCGCCGGGCACGCGATCCAAGGCGACCAGCCGCACGCGCTCGCCAAGATACTGGAAGACTTCTGGCTCGGTGATGTCCGTCAGGGACGGACGTTGTCGAACACGTAGTTCACGCCCAGGCGTTCGGCTTTTTGCTGGTCTTGTGGGCTCTTCACGGTCCAGCATACGACGGGCAGGCGAAGCGTACGGCTGACGAGCGTCACCCAAGGATCCGGAAGCGCATGCAGATCGTAGTTGAGGAAGTCGGGACGCGACGCCGCGACGCTCAACAGGCGCTTCGACACGACCCTGCGCCACCTTGCAATCCCGCCGTACTCGAGAGGGCCGCCGAGCTGGCCGCGAATGACCTGCGGCGCATGCTTGGCGAACCAACGAACCGCCGAGGGTGAGAACGACTGCACGGCGTAGAGGCCCGCGTACTGAGAAAGGTGCCGCCAGGTTTCGCGTTCGATGGCGTCTGGTTGGGCG
>JBCDFZ010000096.1:0-4946 GCA_039177115.1 Myxococcota bacterium | reverse complement strand
GGGCTGAGCATGGATTTTTCGTTCACTGAAGACCAAGACGGAATCCGGGCGCTGCTCAAGCAGGTGCTGGGCGACCTCGTGACCGACGACTCCCTCAAGGCGCTCGCGAAAGAGGGCACCTGGTTTCACGAGCGTGCCTGGGCGCAGCTGGCTCAGTCCGATATGCTGGGTCTCGCCATTCCGCAGGAGCATGGGGGGGCGGGTCTCGGGCTCACGGAACTCTGCCTACTGCTGCAGCAGGTCGGACGAACGGTCGCTCCGATCCCTGCGCTTTCGACCCTCGTCGCGGGCGCGCTCCCTATCGCGGAGTTCGGCACGCCAGAGCAGCAGGACCGCTTCCTCGGGGGCATCGCGCAGGGCCGCACCATCCTAGCTGCCGCGCTCGTCGATCTCGGTACGCGAAACGCTCTGGCGCCTTCTGCAGAAGCGCGTTCTGATGGCGACGGTTGGCGCGTCTCGGGGAGGTTCAGCAACGTGGCCTACGCGGATCGCGCGGCTCGGATCTTGGTACCGGCGAAAACGGAACAGGGGCCGATCGTGCTCTTGATCGACCCGAAGGGCACGGGGGTGCGGCTTGGCGAGCAGCGGGGTACCAACGGTCAGCCGCTTTGGCTCCTCGAACTCGACGAGGCGCTCGTCTCGTCAGGGGACGTGCTCGGAAGCCCCGAGAACGGCGAGGCGGTCCTCCGGTTCACGCTGGACCGCGTGACGCTCGGCATCTGCGCCATCGAACTCGGGATCGCCGAGCAGTCGCTCTTCATGACGGCGCGCTACTCCGGTGAGCGCAAGCAGTTCGGGGTGCCGATCGCTACGTTCCAGGGCGTGACGCAGCGGGTCGGGGACGCCTACATCGATGTCCAGGCGATGAAGTCCACGATGTGGCAAGCGTGCTGGCGGCTCGATCGGGGCATCAACGCCGAAACAGAGCTGGCCGTGGCGAAGTTCTGGGCGTCCGACGCCGGCGCACGGGTCGTTGCCGCGGCGCAGCACGTGCACGGCGGCATGGGTTTCGACCGCGACTACCCCCTCTATCGGTACTTCATGACCTCGAAGCTGCTCGAGTTCACGCTCGGCGGCGCTCACGAAAGCCTCACCAAGCTGTCCGACCTGATTGTTGCGCGTTGAGCTTCGGGCATTAAAAGTCCCTGCCTGTCATCACCGGTCGGGAGACTTTGGATGACAGGCAGGGGGATGAATGAAGGAGAGGTTGTTATTCAGTCTTACGACGCTCCTTCTGCTTTGTTACGGATGCAATGACGAGGAAGGTTCGGGACTGACCGTTACCGAGGCGGCGGCAGGAAATGCAGTGGTTTCCACGGCGCGCACCGAGCTTCTGGTCGACGACCCTCGGAGCGTCGACGCCCTGATTTCGCTCTCACGGATCTATACCGACCTCACCACCCTCGCGACCGATGCCGGCGAAGTGGGTGTGGTCGGCATCGCACTCACGAAGGGAACCCTCGGAGACTGTGTAGTCGTGACCGACTCGGTCATCCGCTACGACGACTGTCCGGTGAGCAACGGCACCATCGACGGCACGATCACGGTGGACGGCGACGAGCTTTCGTTCGATCTCGACATCGCGGTCGTCGACTCGGGAGACAACGCGAGTCTCGTGGTTTCGATGGAGGGGCCCGTCACGGTCACCGAAACGTCTCTCTATGGCAGCCTCAACTACGAAACGGTGATCGAGGGTCTACCCGACTTCCCCGACGGGTTCAGGCTGAGCCTCGAAGCCGATTACGTGGACATCGGGATTGACGACGTCGAGTGCCCACTTTCCGGCTCTCTGCGCGCGGAGCAGCGTGGCCTCGACAGCAACACCGGGGTGCGCGAAGCCATTTTCGGCCCTAGTTGCGGGGACGTACGCATCGTCGAGTGAAAAACGCATCCCGAGCCGGCACGCCTGTGCGTTGGCCGGATCCGCCCGAACCACTATCCTGCTCCTCAATGGCAATCGCAGCACGACTCAACGCCAAGGCCCTGGCCACCGAGACTTCAGTGAACGTGGTGCGTTCGATGTGGGATCGGCTCAGCCCACTCCCGGGAGGGAAGCTCGTCTTCAGTCGCCTCGTAGGAATGATGGCGCCGTACACGGGAAGCATGCGTGCCCGTGTCGTCGAGCTGCGGCAGGGGTACGCGCGGGTCACCCTGGCAGATCGCCACGCGGTTCGAAACCACTTAGCTTCCGTGCATGCCATCGCACTCGCGAACTTAGTCGAGCTCACCGGAAACGTAGCTGTCGCCTACACACTTCCGGACGACGCACGTTTCATCGTGGCCGGCATCAGTCTCGACTACCTCAAGAAATCGCGGGGTACGATCACGGGCGAGTGTCACTGCCCGATCATCACGACCAACGTCAAGCAGGAGTACCAAGTCAAGGTGCTCCTCAAGAACGAAGCCGGGGACGTGGTGGTCGAAGGCACGCTCCGTACGCTCGTCGGTCCAAAAGAACTCTGAGTCTGCGGCGCGCGGCGGCTCGGTGCGGGCTCGTGCTCAGCGAGCCGAGGCACTTTGCAGAAGCTGCTTGGCCGCTGCGCGAGCCTGTTGCGTCACTTCCACCCCGCCGAGCATCCGCGCAATCTCTTCGAGCCGCTCCGGTGGGGAGAGCAGGCGAATGTCGCTCTTCGTTCGTTCGGCCACCACTTCCTTGTGCACCCGGTAGTGGGCGTCTGCATACGCGGAAATCTGCGGGAGGTGCGTGATGCACAGCACCTGGCTATGCTCGGCGACGTCTCGAATTTTGCGTCCGATGACTTCCGCTACGGCGCCGCTGACGCCGGCGTCGACCTCGTCGAACACGTAGAGGCTCGCCGGTCCAAGCCCCGACAGCACACGTTTGATGGCAAGCATCGCTCGCGACAGCTCACCGCCGCTGGCGATCTTGCGAAGCGGTTTGGCGTCTTCGCCTCGGTTCGGTGCGATCAGGAGCTCGGCGCGGTCGATGCCGCTCGGCGAGAGCCGAGCCCCGTCCACTTGAAGTTCCCTCGGCCCGCCTTCGAGTGCCGCTAGCTCCACGACCACTTCGGCCTGGCCCATGCCGAGCGATGCGAGCTGTTCGCTGATGGCGGCCCCGAGTTTCGTGGCGGCCGACGTTCGCTTCGACCTGAGGGAGACCGCGACCTTTGCCGCGCGCTCGAGGGCTTCGTCGTACCGGCGCTGGCTGGCGTCCATGCGCTCGTCGTAGCGCTCAATCGTCTCGAGCTCCGCCGCCGATCGCTCGCGATGCTCGTGGACGGACGCCTGATTGCCCCCGTACTTTCTCTTCACGCGCTGGAGGCTGTCGAGCTGCTCTTCGAGGTGCGCCAACCGCCCCGGGTCGACCGAGAGGTCTCGGGCGTAGCGTCCGAGCTCCGCAGCAGCGTCTTCGAGCTGCACACGGGCCTCTCTGATCTGCACGGCGACCGGTTCGAGCCCTCCGTCGATGCTCGACGCCTCTTCGATGGACGCTTCAATCCGGGAGAGGGCGCCGCAGATCGCGTCATCGTCGGCGTAGAGATGAGCCTCCGCTCCGCCCGCGGTCGTCGCGAGACTCTCGGCATGCCTCAGCCGTTCCCGTTCGTCCGCGAGCGCCTCCTCGTCGGCTAGCACCTCGGAGACCGCGTCGATCTCCGCGAGTTGGAAACGGAGAAGATCCTCTCGGTCGATTCGTCCACGCTCCTCGGACACCATCGTTTCGAGGTCCGCGGCCGCTGCGACCAGGTGCGCATGGGCCTCCGCGATTTCCACCACCAACGCGTCATGGCCGGCGAAGGCGTCTAGGTAGAGGAGATGGCGTCGCGGGTCGGAAAGCGAGTGAAACTCGTGCTGAGACGAGATGTCGGCGAGCCCTTTCGTGACCTCGCGTAGCTGTCCGAGGGTGGCGAGGCGGCCGTTGATATAGGCTCGCGTCCGTCCGCTCGCGTTCACCACTCTCCGAATGACGAGTTCGCCGTCCGATTCGACCCCGCGTTCGGCCAGCGCCTCGAGTGCTGCCGGGTTGGCGCTGAGGTCGAACAGAGCCTCGACCTCAGCCGCATCGGCATCGGTTCGGACCACCTCGGGCCGCCCGCGTGCGCCGAGGACCAGCTGCAGCGCGTCCACCAGGATCGATTTGCCGGCGCCGGTCTCTCCGGTAACGATGTTGAGCCCCGCGTCGAGGTCTACTTCGAGCTCCTCGATGATTGCGAAGTTCCGTACGCGGAGGCACGTCAGCATCGCAACTGCCGTAGCACAGGCGTTGCGCTCACGCTGCACAAGCGCTAGCAATCGGGCGAATGGCCTCGTCATCCGAAATCCGGGAATCGTTTCTGAGCTTCTTCGAGGAGCGCGGTCACGAGCGCGTGGCATCTGGGCCTTTGGTGCCGCCGAACGATCCGACGCTCATGTTTGCGAACGCCGGGATGGTCCAGTTCAAGGACGTGTTCACTGGGAAAGAGCAGCGAGCGTACCAGCGCGCCACTTCATCGCAGAAGTGCATCCGAATCAGCGGAAAGCACAACGACCTCGAGAACGTCGGGGTCACGGCGCGACATCACACGTTCTTCGAGATGCTCGGCAACTTTTCGTTCGGCGACTACTTCAAGCGCGATGCGATCGAATTCGCTTGGGAGTTCTTCACGAAGGACCTCTCGCTCGACCCGAATCGCCTCGTCGTCACCGTCTTTGGCGGGGAGGACGGGCTTGCCCCCGCGGACGACGAGGCCGCTCAGATCTGGGCGGACGTTACCGGGTTTTCGAACGAGCGAATCATCCGGTGCGGCGCGAAAGACAACTTCTGGCAGATGGGTGACACGGGGCCCTGCGGCCCCTGCTCCGAGATCCACTACTGCCTCGGCGTCGACGACGTGGATCCGCGAACGTTTGGCGAGGAGCCGGACGCCGACGGGCGCGGATGGTTCGAGCTTTGGAACCTCGTCTTCATGCAGTTCGAGCGCCATCAAGACGGCAAAATGGTGTCGCTG
>JBCDFZ010000095.1:0-4976 GCA_039177115.1 Myxococcota bacterium | reverse complement strand
AGTTTGGTTGCGGCTCAGAACCGGCCCGATCGGAGCACCTGCACGTCGCCAACCGTGAGCACGCCGACGTGCCGTTCGAGCAGCCGGTGGAGCTCTCGGAGCGCACGTTCGACCTTCGCCTCGTCCCCGATGGCGATGACGACGACCATCTCCTGCGTGGTCGACAGGTCGCCCTCGCTCTGCCAGCGCGTGTTGCCGCCAAAGCCTGAGATGGCGGGCAGAACGGTGTACCCGGTTAGTCCCGCGTCCTCGAGGATGTTGGTCGCCCGGCTGAGGGCCATGCGCTCGACGATGATCTCCAGTCTTCGCTTGTCATGCATGGGCGTGCTCCTAGCCGGTGACCCACTGCGCGATGAGAATGTAGAGGGGGATCCCGACGGTGAGATTGAAAGGGAAAGTGATGCCGAGGGAAAGCGTCAAATAGATGTAAGGCTTCGCCTCCGGAAGCGCGAGCCGCATCGCAGCAGGAACGGCAATGTAGGACGACGAGGCGCCGAGGGTGATGAAGAGAGCCGCATCTCCAGTGGAGACGGGCAGAACCATGCAGAAAGCCCCCGCGATGACCGCCGAAACCAGCGGCATGTAGAGGCCGAACGCAACCGTCTTGAGGCCGAGCATCTTGTAGCCCCTCCGGAGACCTCGACCGGCCGCGAGACCCATATCGAGCAAAAAGAGGCACAGGACCCCTTTGAGCGGGGTGACGAAGAAGGCCTTCACGTCCGCCATCCCCTCGGTGCCCGTAATCCAACCGATGAGAAGCGCGCCCACCAACGTGACGACCGAGGCGTTGAGCAGCACCTCTCGCAGGAGCTCACGGGGGCCGCCCCCGGGCTCGTCTTCACTTCGCGTTCGGTCTCGACCCACGAGAAGAAGCGCACTCACGATCGCGGGGGTTTCCATCAGCGCTGCGATCGCCACGAGATAGCCCGAGCTCTCGAGCCCCGAAAGCGAGACGGCCTGCGTAGCCGCCACGAACGTGACGATGGAGATCGAACCGTAGTGCGCGGCCGTGGCCGCTGCGTCGATTCGCCCGAGCTGGGTGGTTGCCCGGAGAAACACGAAGGCCACCAAGGGCAGTACGAACGAGAGCAAAATACCGGCCCCGATGACCGCGAGGACCTGCGGCGTGAGACCGCTCTTCGACATCTCGACGCCGCCCTTGATGCCGATCGCCATCATCAGGTAGATGGCGATGCCCTTGGCGAACGCCTCGGGGATCGCCATGTCGGACCGTGCCAGCGCCGCCACGAGGCCGAGGACGAAGAAGAGCACGACTGGGGAGAGAATGGTGGCGAGCGCGAGATCGAGGCCCATGGCTTCGCGGTGTGTAGTCGGTTCTGCCCGGTTCACAAACCGGCAGACTTCCGATTCTTGCGTCGGTGCCTCGGTATCGTCCCCGGCTCCGAATCTAGGGCGACATCGTTGCGCCGACCGTGCAGATCGGTCACCCCTTGAAAGGGGCATGCACGGCGTCGATTTTCTCAGAGACCTCGTCGTCGTCCTCGGTGCAGCGGTGGTCGTGGTGGCTCTGCTGCGACCCATTCGCGTCCCGTCGATCGCCGGGTTCATCTTCACGGGCGTTCTCGCGGGTCCGAGCGGGCTTCGGCTCGTGTCCAACCAAGGTAATGTGGAGGCCCTGGCCGAAACCGGTGTGGTCCTGCTGCTCTTCGGAATCGGCCTCGAGCTCTCGCTCGACCGCCTGAAGCGCGTCTGGCGCGCCGCGCTCATCGGCGGAAGCCTCCAAGTGTTCGGCACGATGGCGGTCACCGTGGCCATCGCGATGGCGTTCGGGCTCGAGCTCCCTTCGGCCGTTCTGCTCGGTTTCGTCGTGGCAGTGTCGAGCACGGCCGTCGTGCTCCGCGGCCTCGCGACGCGGGGCGAGTTGGAAACCCCGCACGGCAAGGTGGCCGTCGGCATTCTGGTTTTTCAGGATCTGTGCGTCATCCCGATGATCCTCGCGATCCCGCTGCTGGCGGGTGACGGAGGCTCCGCCGCCGACATCGTCAGCACGATCGCGATTGCCGTGGCGGTACTCGGTGGCGTGGGTCTGGCCGCGCGCGTCCTCGTCCCCCCTGTCCTGCGCTACGTCGCACGCACCCGACAGCGCGAACTCTTCGTGCTCACCGTTTTCCTCATTTGCTTCGGCACGGCATGGCTGGTGTCGATGGCGGGGATCTCCGTCGCCCTCGGAGCGTTCCTCGGCGGGCTCGTGGTGGCAGGCAGCGAGTTCCGTCACCAGGCCATGTCCGATCTCATCCCCGCGCGGGAAGTCCTGGCGAGCCTCTTCTTCGTCTCGATTGGGATGCTTCTCGACCTGTCCGACATCGCAGACCACTGGCTCACGGTCCTCGCACTGCTCGCGGCGATTCTCGTCGGCAAGTTCGCCATCGTGTTCGCAACGGCCCGGCTACTCCGGCTGCCGACACGCGTGGCCACGCTGTCGGGCGCAACCCTTTGTCAGGTGGGGGAGTTCTCGTTCGTACTCTTGAACCAAGCCAAAGCGACGGAGCTCCTCAGTCCCGGCCTTCAAAACAACGTCCTGATTGCAGTGATCCTGTCGATGATGCTCACCCCTATGATCATCGCGTTTGGCCCACACCTCGCAGTGCGGGCGGCGCGCGTCCCGTGGCTCAACGACCGTCTCGGAGCCGAACCGCCAGGGGTCGATCCAGACGAGCCCCACGCTGACCATGTGATCGTCGCGGGCTACGGCGTCGCCGGACGCGAGCTTTGCGAGTCGCTCCGCCAGAACCAAACCCCCTACGTCGCCGTCGACATCAACACGGACAACGTGAGGGCCGCGCGAGCGGCGGGCGCGCGAGCGGTCCTCGGCGACGTCACGCACCGGGACCTACTTGAGGAGCTCGGGTGCGAGAGAGCAAAGCTCGTCGTGGTGAGTATCAACGACCACCGCGCGGCGCTCTTGGCCGTTCGCGTGATCCGGGAGGCCGCCCCGCACACGCCCATTCTCGTTCGAGCCCAGTACGTGATGGATGAGGCCCCGCTCCGAGACGCAGGCGCCACAGTCGTCATCTCGGCCGAAGAGGTCGCGACACATGCGGTCGTGAGCACCACGGCAGGCATGCTGGAACGCGCCGCGACGACTTGACCGAGTCAGAGCCCACGTACCGACGCGCTCGTCCTTTTCCAGTCACGGGCCTCCTGAACCTCCACGGCGGGCGGTAAGAGTGCCAACCCATCGGGATCGAAGGACGGCCATTCCATGCGTTTGCAGAGGTCCGTGAGGGCAGCGCGATACGCGTCGATGTTGACGTAGTTCGCGTGCCTGTCGCTTTCCACGTAGCGGATTCCGCCGGAGAGGTCGGGCGCGTGTTGCTCGACGCGACGCCGGAACTTCGTGTTCGCAGCCGGGTCTCGGCGCGCGAGAACGGCCTGGGCGATCGTGTGCGCCATGAGATCGAACAGCTTGAACAGGCCGGAGTTCGATTCGAGGAAGCCCGTGCAGAACAGATCGCGGTGCGAGCGACTGAAGATGTTCAGATAGAGGTCGGGCCGACCGCCCCGCGTGGGCAGCGTCTCTTCCGGAAGATAGGGCGTTCGCGTTTCGTAGCCGGTCGCGCAGATCACTAGGTCGATGCGCTCGCGCGTTCCGTCCACGAATTCCAGTTCAAGGCCGTCGAGTCGCTTCACGTCGGGTTTGACCGAGATGTCTCCGTGCCTGAGGTAGTGCAGGAGCTGGTCGTTGGTGATCGGGTGGCTCGCGAGGAGCGGGTGATCGGGCGCAGGGAGTCCGAGCTTCGTCACGTCGCCGTTCAGGATGCAAAGAATGCGTTCGAACACCCAGCGGCGAAGGGCCATCGGCATGTATTTCGACTTGTCGGCGAAGACGTCGGTGGGCATCCCGAAGACGTGCTTGGGGATGAAGTGGTAGCCCCTCCGCATGCTGATGAACGCCGCCTTGGCGGCAGTCGCCGCATCCGAGGCGATGTCGCATCCCGAGTTTCCAGCGCCGACGACGAGCACGCGTCGCCCCGCAAGCTCGGCGGCGCTTCGGTATCGGGACGAGTGCACCACCTCTCCAGCAAAAACACCCGGCCACGAAGGCATTTTCGGATGCCAGGTGGTGCCAGAAGCGCAGACGATTCCCGCGTAGTCGGTCGTTTCGGTACCGTGGCAACCGCGGAGAACCACGCGCCAGCCTTCGTCGATCCGCTCCGCCCGGACTACCTCCGTCGACGCGCGTAGGTGAGAGTAGAGCCCTTCTCGCGCCGCCACGCCTCGCAGGTACGCGAGAATCCGCTCGTGGCTTGGGTAGTCGGGGTAATCCTCGGGCATCGGGACACCGGCAAAGTGCGAAATCCCGCTCGACGAGATGAAGTGGGCGCTCTCGTAGACGGGGCTCCCAGGATTGTCGATGTCCCAGATTCCGCCGACGTCCGAATGCCGCTCCACGAGATCATAGGGGATCCCAGCTCGGCCGAACGCTCGCGCCACACTGATGCCGCCGGGACCGGCGCCAATGATGCAGTAGCGACCGGAATCGTAAGCCGTGGAGGCAGAGGCCGTCATCGCGCACGCACCCACGCCACCATGAGGCTCGCGGTGATGGCCAGCAGCACGACGATCGACAGCCACACGCCGATGGCGGGAAGTCCTTGAAGCTCCGACGCGACTCCGAACAAGCGGCTCAGCAGCAGCAGAACCGCGGCACCCCCGTTGCTGACGATCCCCATCAGAACCACGCCTCGCGGAAACATGCCGCGTTGCGCGATCCTGAGCCCGTCGAGGTACCCGACGCAGAGTGCGAGATAAGCCCATCCGAGAAGCCGGACCCAGAGCATGGGCTCAGGGACGAACCCGACGACCGCCTCGAGCATCGACGCGGGAAGGAGGAGCATGGGAATCGCCCAAACCGCCAGCGTGAACCCGACCTTGAATCTCAAGACCCAGCTCAAAGAGCGAAGCGGCTCGGCGTGAAGGTCGGGAACGGGTGCGGCGTAGCTCATGACGAACCT
>JBCDFZ010000094.1:0-5592 GCA_039177115.1 Myxococcota bacterium | reverse complement strand
GTAGAACTGGCGGAGGCACTTCGCCAGGTCGAGGGACAGTGGGTAGTCACCTATGACGACGAGCCAGAGATCCGTGAGCTCTACGAGGGGTGCTCGTTCCACCGCATTGAGCGCAAAGCGGGGATGGGAAACAACCACGGTCGTGCTACTCGCACGATTGCCGAGGTCATCATCACACCCAGTGCGCTAGCATGAGTGAGGCCGCTGACCAGATCACCCAGCGCGGGGAGCACCTCGCGGCTGAGCCGGTCCTCCGCGAGGTGCCAGACGCGATCTTGCTGCCGTACCAGCAGGCCTGGATTGCGGACACGAGCCCGGTCAAGGTCTACGAGAAGAGCCGCCGTATCGGCATCTCCTGGGCTGAGGCAGGCGATTGCGCGCTCCACGCTGCGAGCCAGTCCGGCTCGGACGTGTTCTACCTCGCGTACAACCTCGATATGACTCGCCAGTTCATCCAGGACTGCGCCTGGTGGGCGAAGTGGTACGGCTTGGCGGCCGGTCAGATCAAGGAGGGCGAGATCACCGAGGAGACGGACGGCGTCACGAAGACGATCAAGGTGTTCGAGATCATCTTCGAGAGTGGCCACCGGATCCAGGCGCTCAGCTCGAAGCCGCGTAACCTGCGCTCGAAGCAGGGCCGCGTGGTGTTCGACGAGTTCGCCTTCCACGACGACCCGGACGAACTGCTCAAGGCCGCGCTCGCGCTCCTGATCTGGGGCGGGGAAGTCCGCATCATCTCGACGCACAACGGCGTCGACAACGCCTTCAACCGGCTCGTCGACGACAGCCGAGCAGGCCGTCGTCCCTTCTTGGTGCATCGGACCACGTTCGCGCAGGCCATCGAGGCTGGCCTCTACCGACGTATCTGCCTGATGAAGGGATGGACGTACACCGAGGAGGCCGAGGCAGAGTGGGAGGCTCAGATCCGCGCTCAGTATGGCGAGGGCGGTAGCGAGGAGTTGGACGTCGTCCCGAGCAAGAGCGGCGGGAAGTACTTCAGCCGCGTGCTGGTCGAGGCGGCGATGGACGGCGGCGGGCCTGTCGTGCGCTTGGCGCTCGATGACGCCTTTGCTCAGCTGCCAGAGCGGCACCGCATCCGCGAGATCGAGGTTTGGTGCGAGGAGCACCTTGGGCCGCTTGTCGCGGAGCTCGACCCCAACCTCAAGAGTGGGCTCGGTGAGGACTTTGGCCGCAGCTCTGACCTCACGTTCATCCTGCCGTTCCAGCTCACGCCGCAGCTCGTCCGCCGCTGCCCGTTCGGAGTCGAACTGCGCAACGTGCCATTCAGCTCTCAGCAGCAGATCGTCTTCTGGCTCATCGACCGGCTGCCGCGCTTCATCGCGGGGGCCTTCGACGCGCGAGGCAACGGCGCCGCACTCGCCGAGGCCGCGATGCAACGCTACGGCGCGACGCGCATCCACGAAGTCCAGGCGACAGCCAACTGGTACCTGGAGAACTTCCCCCGGTACCGGGGCGGGATCTCCGATGGCTCGGTGATCCTCCCAAAGGACGCCGATCTCCTTGATGACCACGGCGACGTCGAGCTCGTCAACGGCGTCCCGAAGGTGCCGAACAACGTGCGTCGCAAGGGCACCGATAGGATGCCGCGCCACGCGGATGGCGCGGTGGCAGGCGTGATGATGTGGTTCGCCTCGATGCACCCCGGCGCGCCCATCGAGTACGACTCGCTCCCCTCGACGAGCACGGCCGCCGTTCGGCGCGACTTCCTTGGTCAAGGCCTCCAGCGCGGCGTCGAGGTCACCGAGGACGCCTTCGGCACGCTCCCTTCTGCTACTGATTTCCGAGGCTTCCAATGATTCTCGACGCACGCGGCAATCCGGTCCGCAGTACTTCACCGGAGAACGAGCGCCCGCTCTTCGAGGAGATCGCCACGATCGGCGATGGCCGCGACATCACGCGGCCCTATCTCGACGAGATCCTCTACCCCATCGAGGACACGATCCTGGCCGAGCGCGTCCAGACGATCGCGGGCTACAAGCGGCTGCGCCGAGATTACCAGGTGCAGGCCACGCTCCAGCAGCGCCGCGATGCCGTGATCGCTCGCGAGTGGGACGTCATGCCGGGCGAACGCCGAGGCCGCACCACGAAGGCAGACCGGATGGCGGCAGGCTGGCTCAAGGAGCAGCTCGAAGGCCGCTGGAACCGCGTCGTCCACAAGATGCTCTCGGGCGTGTTCTATGGCTACGGCGTGGCGGAGGTCGTGCCGGTGCGCGAGGGCAACCTGATCTGTGTTGACCAGATCCGCGTCCGCGATCGCACCCGCTTCGTGTGGGGCAAAGACTTCGACATCCGGCTCCTCACCCAGCAGGAGCCGATGTATGGCGAGGCGCTGCCGCAGGCCAACTTCTGGACGTTCAGCTGCGGGTCCGACCACGACGACGATCCTTATGGTGTGGGCCTGGCTCACTACCTCTACTGGCCGATCTACTTCAAGCGGAACGGCATGTCGTACCTGCTTCGCTTCCTGGAGCGTTGGGCGCAGCCAGTCCCGCGCGGCACGTATCCGCCGGGCACGCCGCTCCCTGAACAGCGCAAGCTCCTGATGGCGCTCAACGCGCTCGTCGTCGACGGGGCGCTCATCCATCCGGAGGGCCTCGACGTGGACCTCCTGGAGGCCTCGCGCTCGGGCAGCGCGCCCTACATCGACTTCCACAAGGTGATGGACGCGGCGATCGCGAAGATCGTCCTCTCGCAGACGATGACGACCGACTCCGCCTCGACCGGTCTTGGCTCGACGCAGGGCGACGTCCACGCCGACGTCGCGGAGAACGTCCAGCGCGCCGATGCTGACCTCATCTGCGACTCGTTTAACGGTGGTACCGACCGACCCGGCGACGGTGTGGCGGAGCGCTATACCCGCTGGAACTTTCCGAACGCGGTCCCGCCAAAGGTGCGCTTCGAATTTGAGGAAGAGGAAGACCTGAACACCCGCGCCGAGCGCGACGAGAGGCTCTTTGCGATGGGCTGGGAGTACGCCGAGGACAAGGAGGTCGAGGAGGTCTACGGCGCGAAATACGTGCGGCGTCAGCCGGGCACGGAAATGCCTGGTACCGGCGGTGCTCCTCGTGGCCGTGGCCCAGGCCGGGGCGGTCCACGCTACCTCACCGAGGAAGAACTCCGCGCTGCTGGCGATGGGCAGGCCTCCGACCTGACCGACATCGAGGTGAGCTTCGCCGAGCGCCGCGAGACCGACCCTTCGCTCACGCCCGAGGCCTATGCCGAGCAGGCCCTCCGCGACGACCGCACCTCGATCGACCAGATGATGGGGCCCGTGCGGAAGCTCCTCGATGAGGCCGAGAGCCTGGAGCAGTTCCGCGATGCGCTCTTCGGACTCTATGGCGCGATGGACGCGAGCACGTTCGCCGAGGTGCTCCAGGAGGCGCTCCTGTCGGCTGAGCTCGCCGGGCGCTACGAGGTTGAGCAGGAGGTCAGCGGCGACATCCAACACGATTAACCAGGTCACAACCCAGCGACAATGAGTCTTGAACAGCAGATCGACACCGCGTTCACGTACCAGCGTCCGAGCCAGGACGGCGTGAATCGGATCACCTATCTCCGAGGGAAACTCAAAGATGTGGCAGAGACGATTGAGCGTCTTTGCCCAGCTAGCCGCGAGCGCTCGATCGCCCTCACGAAGCTCGAAGAGGTGATGATGTGGGCCAACGCGGCCATCGTGCGTGAGGACAAGGATGGTTGAAGTACTTCAGTTCTCGCTCCTCGGCCTTGAGCTTTGGCGGTGGGTGCTTCTTGCGGTGGCCGTGGTGGCCGTGGCCGTGATGGACACGCTCCAGTATCACCATTCCAGAAGCGTTTTCCGCACTACGCCGCGGACCGGTTTCTGGGGACCTGCGCAGTACGCATGGCTTCGTCGGTACGTCGGCAGTGATCGTACTCAGGGCAAACGCAGCTACCTCCGGAATCCCATTGCGCAGGTGGTGATCTATCCGTTCCACGATGGCTGGCACCTGGCAAAGACCGTAGCGCTCGTCTGCCTCATCGCTGCGATCGCACCAGCGTGGCCGAGCGCGCTCGCGCTCTGGGGCGGCTACTACGTGGTGTTCACGCTCTTCTACAAGCAGCTCCTCCGCCGTCCCCGCATCGCCGAATAGATGGCCGACTTCGAGTTTCGATCGCTGCCGTTCCGCCAGGCGCTCCTGTACCTGCGGCGCAAGCTGAACCTGCCCTCGCGCATCTGGCTCAACGTCCTGCGTGAGGAAAACGACTGGGCCTTCCAGGTGGCGGGAGCCACGAAGGCCGAGCTGCTTACGGGCCTGCGTGAGTCCGTGGACAAGGCGATCGAGCAGGGCACGACGCTGGAGGAGTTCCGGAAGGACTTCGACCGCATCGTCCAGCAGCAGGGGTGGAACTACCGAGGGTCTCGGGGCTGGCGGACGCGGATGATCTACCAGACCAACCTTCGCACGGCCCACGCGGCGGGACGCTACCAGCAGATGGAGTCGGACCGCGTGAAGGCGCGGCGTCCCTACCGGCAGTATCGTCACGGCGGTAGCCGAGAGCCGCGCGTGCTCCACGTGACGCGGGCACCAAAGGGATGGAACGGTCTCGTACTTCGCGCAGACGATCCCTGGTGGCTCATCCACTACCCACCGAACGACTGGGGATGCTCGTGTTTTGTGGTAACCCTCTCCGACGCCGACCTCGAACGACTGGGCCTCGTCGTCAGCGAGCCGCCCGACCGGGGGACCTATGAGTGGGTGAACCCCGATACAGGCGAAGTCGAAGACATCCCTGTGGGCGTGGGGCCGGAGTGGACCTACGCACCGGGTGCTTCTAAGCAGGAGCAGCGCGGACAGATCTTCGAGCGGATGCTCTCGCGCATGGACGCCAACCTGCGCGCCCAGGTAGAAGAGGCTAGTCGATTAACTCGTGGCTCACATTCACCACTGCCTTGATCGCATCGAGCTTAACAATCGATACAATCTCTGCCTGATTAACAAACGCGACAAGATTGCCACTAGCGTCCCTCAGGTACATCCTACCCTCTTTGCCTGGGTCGATTCGTTCGGCTTCCACCACATAGTGTTTCCCTACGCCGTCCTTGACGGTGATTGCAAATTCTGGCATAACGTGATTGGTTGGTCTGGAGGATGAAACGAAGGCCAAAGTAACAACTGTATGCCCGTCCTCTATCGCTACGACCTCGTTGAAGTCGACCTCGACCCGGCGCTCCGGTTGGAGTTCGGTCCGGCCGACGACCTGATGGCCGAGATCGGGGAGTATCTCCTCATCGAGACGGACGAGCGCTTCGAGTCGGAGACCGATCCCGACGGCGAGCCGTGGGAGCCGCTCAGCCCGGCTTCGCTCCTCTCGGGCTTTCGCAAGCGCTCGAGGTGGCCCGCCTTCCGCAAGCGGCGCGGTCCGGAGGGCGAGCGCATCCCGACGGCAGCCTTCTCGCGCTACGTCGCGAACAAGAAGATCCTCCAGGATCTCGGCACGCGCGGAGGCTTGCGTGGAACGATCGCCTACGAGGAGAGCGCTCGCTCCGTCCGGATCGGGTCGAACAAGGTCTACGCAGCCGCGCAGCAGTTCGGCCTCGGCCAGCGGTCGAGC
>JBCDFZ010000093.1:0-5710 GCA_039177115.1 Myxococcota bacterium | reverse complement strand
CCGAACTCGGAAGTTAAGCCTATCAGAGCCGATGGTACTGCAGGGGAAGCCCTGTGGGAGAGTAGGACGCTGCCGGAGTTATGAGAGCCCCGCCTGGAGAACAGGCGGGGCTTTCTTCATTAACCGCGACTTCGAAGTCGGAGCCACCGGCTAGCGTGTCCGCACTCGGACAAACGACCCACCGCAGCAGAACTGTGGCTCTGGGATCTGGTTTCTCGTGTCGACCTCTACGAGCGAGAAACGCGAGCCGCGGCTACTCGCGAGTCTTGATCGCAAGGTCGAGGGCTAGCGACTAGTCCGCCTTGCCGGGGCGCGAGAACTTCGCGACTGTCTTTCCGTTCTTGTCCAAGAGCTCCAGCGTGTTGCCCTCGAGGACGAACGTCGCGGTGCGACCGAGTGCTCTGCCGAAATCGCGCTCGAGTTCCATTCCTTCGGGGCAGGCCATCGAGGTCATGCTGACCGCAGGAAACGCAATGGAAGCGCCGTCGCCGAGTTCGTAGCGGCCGCTAAAGCGATTGCATCCGGCAAACCCGGAAACCCGTTCTTCGGCACTCTCGAACGTCATCTGCGGGTACTTCCCGTCAGCGCCTCCCACCGCCGGCTTCCCATCGAGCTCCACGAGGGTCCACTCCACGCCAGTCAAACTCGTGGGCGTTCCGGCGGAGGTTTTGTGAACGGCGGTTCGCTCCAAAAGCACGCGCACTGGGTCGTTTGGAGACTCGGTGATGTGACCGTCTTTCCCGAACGCTGGAACGAAATGCTCATTGATGAAGGTGAGCTTCCCCTCGTTCTCGATGCGAGCGCGGATTCCGTACTTTCCACCGACGATGAGCTCGCTCGGCGAGTAGGCGAGGCTCACACGAAACGGGGGCCCGTCTTTTGCGGGTTCCGTTTTCTTCGTGACGATGGTCGCCGCCGCGTCCGCCTTCGAGATCTCCTCGAGTGAGACACTGAGGGTTGCCGATGCCGGAAGTGCAATGCGCTCGCGATACAGGACCTCCACGTGGAGCACGGCCTCGCTGAGCGGATTGTCCGTGGTGGCGTCCATTGCAGGCGGCTGTTGCTTCTGCGATTCGCACGCGATCATGGCGATCGCGAGGACCAAGGCGGTCGAGATTTTCGGCATGGGTTGGCTCCAGGTGTCGTGTTCCTGCCCGAACCTTGGAAGGTTTTTCGCGCCGGTCCACTCGTTTGCGCGCCAGGATCTGACCACAACACGCCATCTGCTCGCAGAATCCAGCATTGACGGCATCTTTCTATACACTGTATACCCACAGCTATACACTGTATATGATCGCCGCCCATGCTGTTTCGCTTCGACTTCAAGCTGTATGCCTGCCTGCTTCGATCGGCACTGGCGGAACCACGTTTCAGGCCAAAACTGAGGGCTCTGCTCGTCGGACTGGTGGTCATTCCGCTCTACAGCGGCACTACGGCCATCTTCTACACACTCGACAACTTGTTTCCTTCGCTTTGGCGCGCGCGCATCGAGGAGCCGGTGTTTGTGGTGGGGCACGCGAGGAGCGGGACCACGTTGCTCCATCGGCTGCTCGTGAGCGACGGCGAGCAGTTCAACTACTTTCTGACGTACGAGCTCTTCTTTCCGTCGCTGCTGCAAAAACGAATCTTGCGTGGGATCGGTCGCGTCGATGAGGTGCTCTTTCACTCGTTCTTAAAGAAGCGTCTCCTGGCGGCCGAAGACCGGGCGCTTGGCGGGGTTCGCGACATGCACCACACGGGCCTCTTCGTGCCCGAGGAAGATGACTTCGTGCTCGGCGCGTCTTGTGTCTCCGGACTTTGGGTCGCGCTCTTGCCTGCGCTCCCGGAGTTCGACGTGTACTACGTCGACGATTGGCCGAAGAAGCGTCGTAGGAAGACGATGAGGGCGTACGCCAACGGGGTGCGTCGCCAGCTCGCGCTTTCCGGCCTCCACAAAACCCACTGCAGCAAGAACCCGGCTTTTTCGGGGCGCATCGAGAGTCTGATTGAACAGTTCCCCGACGCGCGGTTCGTGGTGATGGTTCGAGATCCCCGCGAGGCGATCCCGAGTTTGCTGAAGATGATGCAGACCACCTGGCGTGCGCAGGGTTGGAGCGAATCTCGAATCGAGCGAAGCGTGCAGGCCCTTCTCGCCAACTCGGTTCACACCTACCTCTATCCTCTCGACACGCTGCGCGCGCATCCCGAAACGCGGTCCATCGTCGTCGACTATCGAGAGCTGGTCGCCGAGCCGAAGCGAACCGTCGAAGACGTGTACCGCGCACTAGGGATGACGATGACCACGGCGGTCGCCGATGCGCTCGAGGATGCCGAGACTCGTGCTCGAACCCACACCTCGGACCACCGCTACGCGCTCGACGAGTTCGGCATCGACGAAGCACAGCTCAAGGAAGACCTTCGAGAGCTCTTCGCGCGATTCGGCTGGGACGACCGTCCACCCGAGGTGTCGCCATGAAGGCCGCGAATCGCACCCCGCTCGACGAGGAAAGGATCGTTCAGGCTTCGCTCGAGCTGCTCGAGAGCAGGGGAATCGACGGCTTCAGTATTCGTAAGCTCGGCGCACGCCTCGGGGTGACGCCGATGTCGCTCTATCACTACTTCGACGACCGAGACGCGATCCTGCGGGCAGTCGTCGACTCGGTGCTGCTCAGCGTGGAGATACCGCCTCGCGGGCGTGGATCTTGGCAGCATGCGGTGCGAAAGCTGCTCGGTTCACTGCATCAGCAGCTTCTTCCGCACGTTGGGCTTCTGCCTATTCTCTCGTCTGCGGAGCACTGGAGTCCCGCTCTCTTCCGTGTCGGACACGTGCTCTTTGAGATCCTCGAGGAGTCGGGATGTTCGAGAAACTCGGCCGTGAGGGCGCATCGCATTCTGATGCACCACACCTTTGGGAGTCTGATGGTTTTAGGGTCCGACCCCGACCCGGGGGCCGTCCAACGCGCGTCGCTCGTGCTTTCGAACGAAAGCTACCCCATCGAGCAGCGCGAACGCCTTCGCTCGATGTTCAACCTCGCACGTGAAGCTGCAGAGAATCCCCGCAAGGACTTTGACGTTTCGCTCGCTGCTCTGATCGCAGGACTCGAACGGACCGTCCTGAAGAAACGCCGGTGACCCGCATACTAGGAGAACGAGACATGGCACTTCTAAAAGACAAGACCGCACTCGTCACAGGCGCGAGCCGAGGAATTGGTGCTGCCATTGCGCAACGGCTCGCCTCTGAGGGGGCCGCCGTCGTGGTCACGGCGTCGCAGCTCGAGCCCAAGCCGAACTACGAGGGGAGCCTCGGGGAGACCGTTGCACGCATCGAGACGGCAGGGGGACGGGCGGCGGCCCTGGCATGCGACCTGGGCCAAGGTGATGCGCGGCAAAACCTGGTGGATCAGGCGCGCGACGCCATCGGGGCGCCGATCGACATCCTCGTCAACAATGCGGCGGCCGCTTCCTTCGAGCCCGCCAGCCGCACGAACCTCGATACACGGCGATGGACTTTCGAGGTGAACTTTCACGCGCCGATGGATCTGATCCAGCAAGCACTTCCCTCGATGCGGGAGCGCGGAAGCGGGTGGGTCCTCAACATCTCGAGTGCGACCTCTGCTCAACCCGTGATTCCGTACACCACGCCACGCGCGATGATCGACGCGCTGACAATCTACGGCGCCAGCAAGGCCGCGCTCGAGCGCGCCACCACCGGACTGGCCTGCGAGCTGAGCGGGACCGGGGTCTGTGCGAACAGCCTGGCCCCCACGGCGATGGTGCTCACCCAGGACGCCAAGGCCTTTGCGGGAGCGCTTGCGGAAACACACCCGGAGCAGGTCGAGAGCATGGAAACCATGGTCGAGGCCGCACTCGCGCTCTGCCACGGTTCGCTGACCGGTCTCTCGATCCTATCGCGCGACCTCCTGCATCTGCTCCAGCGACCGGTGCGCGGCCTTCAGGGAGGCGACCCCATCAGCGACGCGTTCAGCGTCGACGGGCGGGGCTGAAACCATGCTGGGTCCGCTCATGGCTGCGCTGGCCACTGCGACTTTTGCGCTCTTGCTGATCTATCTCTACGGCGGAGAAATCCAGTTTCGTATGCGGATGATCAAGCAGTTCGTTGGTGCGCAGAAGGAGCCCGAACTGAGCTCGCTCGACATGACCGAGCCGGACGCGAGGATCATGGACGGGAGCGCATGGGACGAGTTTTGCGACGCCCTCAAAGGCGCCAGCCGATCGATCCTCGACAGCCGAGCGCCGCAGGACGAGGCCACGCGTGCCGAAGGGTTTCGCTATCTGACGTCGCTTCTGGCGAGCGGCCTGACCATGTACATGTTCAGCGACCCAGATCGGCCGCGTTTCGTACGACCTCTCGATTGGAACGTGAAGTGGGGGCTCGACAACTCCGACGCGCTCTACCTCGTCACCGCCATCAATCCCGAAGGCGAGTACGTGATTCGCGGTACGCGCGGAACCGTCGGGTTCTTCGATATCCAAACGTCGTGCGGGCGCTTCGGAAGCAACCGTCCGATGAAGGTCTTGTCGAGCATCAACGGTGTCGACATGCACGTCGAAGATGATGGGACGTTCGAGATCGTGGTCAGCCAGCGGCCGCGCGAAGGCAACTGGCTGCCGCTCACGTCCGACGCCAATCAGATCGGGGTTCGGCAGTTCTTCGTGGACTGGGATACGGAGAAAGCGCCCGAGATTCACATCGAGCGCACCGACGTAGAGCTAGAACCCCCGAGGCCGAGCAGTCACGAGATGGCCAAGCGGCTTCGTCGGGTGAGCGGCTTTGTGGCGGGCTCCGCCAACCTGTGGCTCGAGTTCGTGCTCGGACGGCGCCCGCTTCATCTCAATGAGCTCTCCGAGCCGGCCGGTGCAAGTGAGCTGCAGGGCTCGAACGCGCAGGTCTACGGGAGCTGCTACTTCCGGCTCGCGCCGAGCGAGGCGCTTTTGATCGAGGTGGTCCCGCCCGAGGCGGCGTACTGGAATTTCGAGCTCGGCGACTTCTGGTTCCAGTCGCTGGACTACTTCAATCGCGTGATCAGCATCAACAAGCACCAAGCGAAGATCGACCCGGACGGGGTGCTCCGCGTCGTGGTTTCAGCCAAGGACCCGGGGCTCGTCAACTGGCTCGACACCGCTGGGTGGCCCGAGGGCACGATGACCTATCGGTGGGCGTTGGCGGCCACCACGCCGCACCCGTCGACCCAGAAGGTTCGCGTCGACGAGATCGCGGACTTGGTGCCCGCGGAGGCCCTTCGTGCAACCAAGGAAGAGCGGGCGGACGAGATTCGACGGCGACGGCAGCACGTGACGTACCGCTTCAATCGGGGATGACGATGGACGTCGAGCGCCTTCGATCGAAGTACGGGCCCTGGGCGCTCATCACGGGCGCCGCGCGCTCGGAGGGCCTCGGCTTCGAGTTCGGGCGCCAGCTCGCAGAGGTGGGGATGAATCTGGTTTTGGTCGACGTGCTCCACGAGGAGGTCGAGACGCGCGCCGGTGAGCTTCGATCGAGCGCTGGGGTCGATGTGCTTCCCATCGGTATGGATCTCGGCCGAAAAGACTTCCTGGCGGCATTGACTGCTGGAGTCGGAGGGCGCGAAGTCGGACTGCTGGTCTGCAATCACATGTACACGCCGACCGACACGCCGACATTCCTCGACATGGAGCTTTCCGCGCTCGATGCCATGCTCGACATCAACGCGCGGGCCTACACGCACCTCAT
>JBCDFZ010000092.1:0-6178 GCA_039177115.1 Myxococcota bacterium | reverse complement strand
CTCCCACCCGTAGACTTCATCACCCAGGAACCGGGCATCGAATGCCCCATCACCAGCATGGAATAGGCTCTCGTGTTTCGATTCCCTCCACTCACCCCCTTCGTCAAGAAGCTCCTCATCGCAATGTTCGCAGCCTGGATCATCCAGATCCTGCTTCAGAACTGGGCTGGCGTTCCAATCTTCGCCCTGCTCGCACTCGACACGGCCAACATCGGCCCGCACACGCTTTGGCAGCTCGCCACCCATGTGTTCGCAGCGCCCACCTCGCCTCAGTACCTGTTCTCGATGCTGATCACGCTGGTATTTCTTTGGTGGATGCTCGCTCCGTTCGAGCAGCGATTCGGCCAAAAGCGAGCGATCCAACTCTGCGTGGCCGCCGCGCTTACGTCGGCCGTGGCGGGGATCCTCTGCGGGCTGCTTCTCGCAAACCCTTCTCCGATGTACGGCGGAAACGCTATGCTTCTCGCGTCGATTTCAGCGTTCGCATGGTCGTACCGTGGGCAAGGTCGAATGAGCCTCTTCGGCGTCATCGACATGAAGGCGGAGCACATCATCTACCTCGTCGTTGGACTGAGCGCCCTCATGTTTCTCCTCTCTCGAGACATCGTCTCGTTCGCCGGCGACCTCGCTGCGATCGGTGCGGGAATTGGGTTCATCGAGTGGCTCAAACGTCCCCCAAAACGGCGACGCGCCAAGAAGCCCAAGCGCAAGCGGAAACGATCCGGTTCACTCGGCGTGATCGAGGGGGGTCGCAACGAGGAGCCACGCTGGCTAAACTAGGCGCATGTCTTGTCGCTTGGTTGGCGTTGCCCTCGCCGCCCTCGTCTGCGTGGCGAGCGGCTGCATCGAGGACGACCAGTTCATCTCGCCGGTTTACGACACTTGCATCACGGTCAACGACTGCGTGATCGCGGCGACGCTATGCGAAGAGCTGAGCGTCGACTTCGGAGGCCAGTTCTTCACCAACGCCATCTGCACACTGGAATGTGGAACAGTGGGTCGCGAATCTCCGGACTGTCCCCGCACCGTCGTGTTGGCGGTCCCAGGAAGCTGCTACCCATCCGAAGTCGGCGGCGGTCCAGACGACCTTCCCATCTGCTTCGAGACCTGCGAGGTGGATGGAGACTGCCTCTTCGGCTTTCGATGCCTCGGCGCCGCAGAACTCTGTGCGAATGACCCGAACTGCCCCATCGTCGACGACGACCGCATCTGTGTCCCGGGGCCCCGCTGACGGTTTTCGGGATTCGCGGCCACGGCCGTGCTACCCATCGTGATCAGAATGCACGGGGTGCGACGATGGGTCTGGGCCCTGATCGTTCTTCACGGTCTCGGCTGCACAGGCCGGAAGCAGGTTCCGTTCGGACTTGAGCAGTCTGAAGGTGCAGGAGGATCGGCCGGGACGCCCGCCGAGATGGAAACCGAGACGGCACCCGAGCTGGCCACGGGGGAGGCTTTCGAGGCCGATACGGTAGAGGTCCCGGTGGGCGACAACACGCTGGTTCTCGAGAACGGCTACGCGCTTGCATCGCTGCGCGTCGATCTCGATGGGGACGGCGAGAAGGATGCGTTGGTCGTTGCGGCTGCACCGGACGAGGTGCTGCTACTTGCCGCCTACCCACGCGGCATCACCGTGACCTCTCGGGTTGTGGACTCGTTTCGCGTACCGACGGACTGCGTCGACCCGTCCGCCGAGTTGTCGCAACTGTCGGAGTCGCTGTTCTCGGTAACCGTGACGCACGCTTGCCCAGACGGGTTGCGCCAGAACTGGTGGATCGGCTCTGCGGAAGCGCAGCCGAGGGTTCGCGAGCGAATCACACTGCTCCCGCTCGGCAGTGAACCGAACGAGTCGATCGTACTGACCCTGCGAGCGGACGACGTGGATGGCGACGGGTACGAGGACATCGTCGCGGAGACGCGCATCGGTGGCCTCACAGTTCCGCTCACGTGGCTCAACCGCCCTGGCGGGTTCGCGAGAGACGTTTCGCAGCCTGAAGCTGCGCTAGCTCAGCTTGCGAACGACGCGTTTACGCGGCTCGGCACGAACCCGGCGGAGGCCGGACAGCTCGCCGGCGACGTCGTGAGTGCGTTCACCGTGCTCTGCAGAGAAAGCGGCGACGCGAAACTCGGCCTTTCGGGGACTCAAGGCCTCATCTGCGGGCGCTCGCCGGCGACAGGCCGGGCGCTTACCGTGGCGGCCGAAGCCGCCATTCGGCGAGGCGACTTCGTAGGGGCCCTCGCCATTCAGAGGAAGTGGGACGATCCGGCGCTCCAACCGTCGCCGGAGGATCGGGCGCGCGTAGAAACGGCCTTGCAGAAGGCGCGAAACAAGAGCGCCGCCCGGTGGGAGCGCATCGACACCGAGAGCGTCACTACCCCGATCTACTTCACGGATGCGGATACGCTGGTGATCGGCGGAGCTCGCCCGAGGAAGGTGACGCTCAGTTCGGGGACCCGAACCAGCGTCGCACCCTCCGAGGTGCGGCCCACCGTGATCAGCCCGGACGGTCGTTTTCGTGCGACCGGAGTACGCGTCACCTGCGCCGGCTTCGAAGCCGTCATCGCGCCGACGGGAGGCAAACGAACCCACCGCGTCACGATCGAACGAGTAGCGCCGAATACGCCTTGCCGTACGCCGATCGACCGGCCGGCGTCGATTGGGGAGTGGACGATACTCGGGTGGGCTCCCCAGGGACTCATCGTGGCCCGCGGCGACCGACTGCGGATCGTACCCCTGAGCGCGGACGCCAAGGCCGCGGGAAAACCAAGCGAGGTCCGCCCAGGAAGCCCGCTCCCGGCCCCCGTACGCGGCCCCGGCATCACCTCGACCGGCACGCGCTACGTAATTGCGCACCCCGAAGGCCTCGTGGTGCGCGACTGGAAAAAAGGGGGGACTGGGCTATGGCTGAGACCGCCGGACTGGGACAGCGTGCCCGGGGAGGTCCGGAGCGTGGCGCTCAGCCCAGATGGCCAACGAGCTGCTCTACAGAAAGGGAGCGAGATCCGGCTGGTCAGCTGGTAGAACGCCGCCCGACGAAAGAACCATGACTTGGGGAGCGAAAAGACTACGCGCAGTGCGCATGTCGCCGAACCTTGCAGCAGCGCTGGTGCTGCTGGCGTCGGCTTGCAGCGGACCCCGTGCTCGCCCCTCGACCCCCTGCATGTCCGACGCGGAGTGTCGCGCCGAGCGTATCTGTCACGAAGGAAGATGCCGCTTCGTCGAAGAGGTGTTGGCCGAGCTCTCTGTGCCCCCAGCCCCACCGGTGCCCGCAGAGGACGGAAGGCTCGTGCTTCCGCGGAGCGCCAACGGCTTCATGGGAGACGCGGCGCACACCGGGCGGAGCGAGAACGAAGGCCCCGCCGAATCCCCCTCCTCCGCCTGGGTGTACGAAACCGGCGCAAGGGTCTTCGCGTCCCCGGTCATCGGGCATGACGGAACCGTCTACGTGGGTTCACTCGATGGGCAGTTCGTCGCGCTGAACGCCGACGGTTCGCTCCGGTGGCGGTACGCGGCGGGCAGCAAGATCTACCCCTCGGCACTCGTGGTCGGAAGCTCCGTGATCTTCGGAACCAACGACGGAGCCCTGGTATCGCTGACACTCGAAGGACAGCCGAGGTGGAAGCTGCCTCTCGGGGATGTCGTCGATGCGTCGGCGACGCTCGGCCCCGACGGTCGGGTCTACGCCGCCGCAAACGGCGCGTACGCCGTCGATCTCCTCGGACGCATGCAGTGGCACCGGCCTACGGCAGATCACGTGCGGAGCGCTCCAGCCATCCATCCCGCGGGACTCATCGTGATCGGAACGAGTGAGGGCACGCTGATCGCCGTTCGGCCCGATGGTTCCGTGGCTTGGGAGACAGCCGTCGGTGGGGCAGTCGAAGGCGCCGCATCCATCGACGATGACGGTCACATCTACGTCGGGACCGGTCGAGGCGAGATCCTCCAACTCGACGCATCCGGACAGATCAACTGGCGGTACAAGACCGGAGACGAGGTCCGGGCGACGCCTGCGATCGCACACGACGGCACCATCGTTGCGGGGTCGTACGACGGAAACATCTACGCGCTGTCGCCCACCGGAGCACTCGTTTGGAAGGTCCGAACGGGAGGCAGAGTCCGCGCATCGGCGCGAATCGACGCCACTGGGCGCGTCTACGTGGGCTCTCAAGACAATTTTTTCTACTGTATCGATCCAGGCGGGTCGGTTCGCTGGCGCTTCAACATCGGTCAGGACGTCGATTCGACGGCCGACATCGCGCCGGACGGAACCCTCTACGTCGGGTCGGACGATGGCGGGGTGCATGCCCTGCGGTAACTCGAATGAAAGAACAAACACCTGAAAAAGACGAAATCCTCCGAGTGCTCCAAGGGCACGCGCCGCGCGCCATGCACGTCGGAGAGCTTTGCGGACGACTCAAAGTTCCGCGGAGCGCGCGCGACGGGGTCGTGCGACAACTTCTCCTGCTGGCCGAGGACAACCTGGTCGGCGAGATGCCGGGGCTTCGGTTCCGTGCGCTCGACAAACCCAATGCGCAGAAGCGTGGGCGTAAGAAACAGAAGGAAACCCGTGGGCGTGGGCGACGGGCTCAAGAACGGCTCGCCGAAGCCGTCGCACTGAGTCCGATCCTCGAGGGAAAGCTGACGATGACGAGGCAAGGCTACGGCTTCGTCAACGTCTACGACGGGAACCCGGACATCTTCATTCCCCCGGACGGCGTGGGACCGGCGCTTCACGGCGACCAGGTTCAAGTCAGGGCGAAGCCCTCCCCAAAGGGACGCGACGGACACGTCGTGGGGATCGTGGAGCGCCGCCAGCCTCGTGTGACCGGCACTCTCCATGCGCGGGGCCGCGGCATGGTGTTCGAGCCGGACGACGAGCGCCTCCGGTCCCCGATGCGAATCATCGGCAAAGCGCCGAAACGCAGTGGCAAACAGAAGGTCGCGCTCGCGGAGATCGTGAAGTTCCCGCAGCGGCGCGAAGACCGGCCCGAGGTGCGAATCACGGAGATTCTCGGCGCCGAGGGCGTCGCACGCATCGAGGTCGAGAAGATCAAGATCCGGGACGGCATCCGAGAGGAGTTTTCAGAAGACGTTCGGCTTGAAGCCGAGGCGTTGCCGTCGCGCGTGGAGCGGTCCGTGTGGAAGGGTCGCGAGGACCTGCGCGACGTCGACCTCGTCACGATCGATCCGGAGACTGCCCGAGACCACGACGACGCCATCTGGGTAAAGCGCGAACGCGACGGCTTCAAGCTCGTGGTCGCGATCGCCGACGTGTCGCACTACGTGGTGGAAGGAAGCGCGATCGACCGAGAAGCGGTGGCTCGCAGTACTAGCATCTACCTGCCCGACCGCGCCATCCCGATGCTCCCGCCCGAGCTTTCGACCGACCTCGCCTCTCTCTTGCCGAACCGAGACCGACTCTGCATGGCGGTCGAGATGCACATCGACGCGAAGGGCCACGTATCCTCTCACCGGATTTTCGAGGCCGTGATGCGCTCGCACGGCAAGTTGACGTACGAGGGCGTCGCGCGGGCCTTGGGGCTGACGAAGAAGGGGCCGCATCAACCGGCGGCGGAGAAGCGTCTCACCACGCTCAGAACCCTGCTCGACCTGTCACGGCGACTGCGCCAGCGCCGTCTCAAACGGGGCGCGCTCGATTTCGACCTGCCGGAAGCCAAGGTCGCGTTGGATCGCCATGGAGAACCCGAGGCGATCGTGCAGTCGCGCAAAGACCCAGGAATCCGGACCGCCTACCAGATCGTCGAAGACATGATGCTCGTGACGAACGAGGTCGTCGCCGGCCATCTCAAGCGTCACGCCGCGCCCGGGGTGTTCCGGGTCCATGGGAAACCTGACCCCGAGCGGATCGCGATGTTCTGCGAGGTGGCGAAGTCGTTCGGCTACGAGCTCGACGAGGAAGCGGCGGCTACACCCAAGCAGCTGAGCCGCTTCCTTCGTCGGATCGAGGGGACGAACGAAGCACCTCTCCTCCGGTATCTGCTGCTCCGAGCCATGCAACAAGCGATCTACGATACCGATCCGACGGTCGGCCACTTCGCACTTGCCGCAAAAGACTACCTTCACTTCACATCACCGATTCGACGCTACCCAGACCTGCTGGTGCATCGGATCCTGCGAGACATGGTCCGCGAGCGAAGCCTCGACGCAGCCTCGCTTCGG
>JBCDFZ010000091.1:0-6205 GCA_039177115.1 Myxococcota bacterium | reverse complement strand
GGGAACGATCCGCATCACGATGCCCGGATCGTTCGGACGAATGCACGTGATTCCCCTCATGGCGGAGTTCCAAGAGCAGCACCCCGACGTCAAGCTCGACCTGCGCCTCTCCGACGAAGTGCTCGACGTCACCGAAGGGGCGTACGACCTCATCCTCCGAAACGCGCCGCTTCACGACAGCAGCATCGTCGCTCGAAAACTCGCCGAGGACCACAGGCTGCTGGTCGCCTCCCCGGCGTACCTCGAGCGCCACGGCGCACCCTCCGCCCCTGACGATCTCCCCCGGCATCGATGCGTCCTGCTCGCGGACGCCCATCGCCTGAGGTTTGCGAACGGCGACGTGATCACGGTGCGAGGCTCCCTCAACATCAACGACGGCGAAGCCATGCGAACTCTCATCGAGCTTGGCATGGGCATCGGCGTGAGCTCGCTCTGGAACGCAGGTGGGAGCCTCGCGTCCGGAACCCTCGTTCAAGTGTTGCCCGACTTCCCGCTGGTCACCGACTCGGCCATCTGGGCGCTCTATCCGAGCAAGCGCCTCGTCCCCCCGAGGGTTCGCGCCCTGATCGACTTCTTGGTCGAGCGCTTTTCCGCGAGCCTCCCATGGGAAACCGAGGTTCCATCGCCTGGCTAGCGCCGCCGCGGCCCCACTTTTTTGCCGACTATCGCGCGCCGACGGTATCCCGGGTGGGTCTTGGGGTCCGCGTCTCACCGAGCCGCCTTTTGCGGGGTACTCGTGGCAGCCGCGGCACTCGTCGCAGCCGCACCAGGGAGCGCCGTCGCGCAGGCTCCGGAGCGGGTCGAAGGCGCCGACGGGAAGGCAGCGTCCGATGCGGCTGAAGACGCCGAACAGGCTGAACAACGGAAAGCCGAAGGGGCGGACGCCGCCGACGAGGGCGCCGCAGCCGCCGACGACTCGGTCCCCGACGAAGCCGCCACCGAAGCCGCCACCGAAGAGGCCACCCCGGAAGAACCTGAAGTCGACCCGACCGACGTCACCGATGCTGGCGTCCCGGACGCGCCGGTGGAGCCCGACAAGGCCGTCGCTGAAGTCGAAAAGGCCGTGCAGCAGGTCGAAGAAGCGGTTCAGAAGGCAGAGGAGTCGCCCAAGGAAGCCCTGCCAGGCGAGTACACCATCGAGTTCGGCGATACCTTCGACTGGCTTCGCCTCAGTTCAGGCGAGTGGCTCAAAGGCGAGTTTCAATGGATGCGTGACGACGAGTTTGGGTTCGACAGCGACGACCTCGACCTCGTGACCGACGACTGGGAGAAGGTCGCCCGGCTCCACTCGCCTCGGGTCCACACGTATGCCTTCCTCGACGGCACCGATCTGATCGGCCGCGCCGTCATCACGCCCGACCAAATCATCGTCGAAACGATTGACGGCGTGGTGACCATGCCGCGAAACGAGCTCCTTGGCGTCATCGACGGCGGCCGACGCGAACGCGACTTCTGGTACCTGAGGCTCGGCGTGGGTTTCTCGAGCAGCATCGGCAACACCAGCCAAGGCTCTCTGAACGGCAACTTCGAGCTAGGCCGCGCCGACCAACGAAGCATCGCCAGGCTCACCTACGATGGCACCGTCGGATACGCCGACCGAGAAGAAACTGTGAACCGCCATATCGGTCGCGCCGACTACCGAATCTTCCTCACGAAGCGCTACTACGTCGTGCCCATCACAGGGGAGTTCTTCAACGATCGGTTTGCCAACATCCGCATCCGCGCCAACCCCGCGGTGGCCGGGGGCGTCCACCTCTTCGACACGCCCAAGGCCGAGTGGGACACCGAGCTCAGCCTCGGCTACCAGTACCTTCGTTACCTCAGCACCATCGACGGCGTCCCGAACCCGCAAAACGACTTCTTCATCGGATTCCTCAACGCGTGGAGCTTCGACCTCGGCGCCCTTGACCTCGATCTGAGCTGGCAAACGGCGCTCGTCGTCACCACCATCGGCAACACCAACCATCAAGGCAGTGCAGTGATCAGCGTCGAGATCACCGAGATCCTCGACCTCGACGCTACCTTCTACTTCTACCGAACTGAACAGCCCGGCCCCCGCTCGGACGGCACCGTGCCTCAGAAGAACGACTACCAGTTCGTGGTCGGACTGACACTCGAGATCGGATAGCCTGTGATACCGTCCGTCGGGTGATTCGCGTGCATCGACCTCTCCGGCGGGGCACCTCGGTCCTGTTCGTGGCTCTTCTCGTCGCGGCTGTTGCGCCCGCGTGGGCTTCGGCATCCGGCGGGGGGCATGGCGAAGCGGAAGTCGTCCAGTTCCCTCGCGCGCTCCCAAGCTACGACGACGCCGACCTCCCCACCCTCTCCCGCCTGCAGCATCGAGTGGAGGCGTTCCCGTTCAACGTCGTCGGCACCCTGCTCTTCGTGCTCGCCATCGGGCACACGTTCCTGACGGCGCGCTTCCGCACGGCGTCCCACCGGATGGCCCACGCGCACGATGAGAAGATCGCGGCTGGGGAGGCGCCGCGAAACTCCATCTCTCACTCCGCCCGCTTCTTTCATTTCCTCGGCGAAGTGGAGGTCGTGTTTGGGCTTTGGTGTGTGCCGCTTCTCTGGGTCATCGTGTTCATGTTCGACTGGAGCACCGCGGTCGGGTACGTGGCGCACAACGTCAACTACACGGAGGCGATGTTCGTGGTCGTCATCATGACGCTCGCGTCCACCCGTCCGATCCTCCGCCTGAGCGAAACCGTGATGTCGCGGATCGCGCGTTTGTTTGGCGGTACGCTGACGGCGTGGTGGCTCACGATCCTCACGCTCGGCCCGCTGCTCGGGTCGCTCATCACCGAGCCGGCCACCATGACGATCTGCGCGCTTCTTCTTGCGCGGAAGGTCTACGATCTCGAGCCGAGCCGTCCGCTCAAGTACGCGACCCTCGGACTTCTGTTCGTGAACATCTCCGTCGGCGGCACGCTCACGCACTTCGCCGCCCCGCCCGTGTTGATGGTCGCCGAGCCGTGGGGCTGGGGCCTCTCGCACATGCTGCTGCACTTCGGGTGGAAGGCGGCCCTCGGCATCGCGATCTCGAACGGCCTCTATTGGTTCCTCTTCCGCGACGAGCTCCACCGGCTGCAAGATGCCTTCCACGTGCGTGTGGTTGAGGAGGGGGTGCTCCAGGAACACTTCCCGCGCGAATACGCCGAGCGCGCCCTGGAGCAAACGGCAACGATCGTCGAAACCAACAGGGACGCGCTCGGGGTCGAGATCAATTCGCGGATCGAGGCGTTCACTGTCGAGGTGAGAGAACGCCTCTGGCAAGAGGTGCAGCAGGACTGCAGCAAGACGAACGTCGACCCCGGCATCCTCCGGCGCGCGTTCGACCGGCGCTTCGAAGAGATCAAGCTTGCCCGATTTCGCGAAGAGTACCCGCACATGCTGCCGAAGTCGGAGCGCGCGCCGTTCCTCGACCCGGCGTGGGACGATCGAGAAGACCCTGTCCCCCCGTGGGTCGTGATCGCCCACGTGGTGTTCATGGTGTGGACCATCGTGAACTCCCACAACCCGGTGCTGTTCGTCGCCGGCGTGCTCTTCTTTCTCGGCTTCGCCTCGGTGACGGCCGACTACCAGAACCGCATCGACCTCAAGGCCCCGCTCCTCGTGGGCTTCTTCCTCGGCGGCCTCGTCACCCTCGGCGGGCTTCAGGGCTGGTGGATCGAACCGGTGCTCGGCAGCCTCGAACCGTTCCCGCTCGCGCTCGTCTCCACCGGGCTCACGGCGTTCAACGACAACGCCGCCATCACGTACCTCGCCACGCTCGTCCCGAGCTTCACCGAGCAGCTCGAATACGCGGTGGTCGCGGGCGCCGTCACCGGCGGAGGGCTCACGGTGATTGCCAACGCCCCGAACCCTGCCGGCCAGTCGATACTCAACCGCTACTTCGATAACGGCATTGCACCAATCGGGCTTCTGAAGGCCGCGGTCGGACCCACCGTCGTGATGTTCATCGTATTCGCCGTGTTTGCCTAGTCTAAGGGCCTGGCGCCTCCTGTCCACGACACCCTGGGCGGCGCTCTCGAGCCGTCGACCGGTCTTGAAAAAGATCACCGACTGGCATACCTCGGAGGTTGCCCACGCCCCTTTTACCCGAGGACTCGACATGACGTTCCACCCCCGACTTCCGTTCGTGGCAGCGGTGATTTCGGTGACCCTCGTCGCTGCAGTCGCCCCCTCCACCGCCGACAACTCGGCCGCTAGTTCGTACTTCGGCGACGGTTGGTACAACTGGCACGGCGACTTCGTCCCCTTCCGCCCAAGAGCCAAAGACTCCACGTGCGCAGGCGTTCGCGGAAACGGCCAGAACCTTTTTGCCCACTACGGCGTGCTGGCCCGCCAAGTCGAAGAGTACGGCGCCGTCACCTGTGTCGCGGGGGGAAGTTCGGGAAGCATCACCGCGTTCGTGCTCGAGAGCATCTGGGCCAACCCGGACGTTCACAACTGCCGACGCGGGCGGTGCGGTAACCGCGCACGCGACGCACGCATGGCGCTGCTGCTCAAGTCGTTCACCGGCCTCGTCGATACGGGCCTCTTTGAAGACGTCGCCACGGTGCAAGCCCTGATCGAAGGCGTCGATGCGGAAGACATCCCTGGCCTCCTGCAGGGGCCGTTCCCCGAAGAAGGAGTCGAAGCCCTAATCCGCGTGCTGCGCGACCTCGGCCCGCTCATGAACCCCGAAGTGTTCGTGCTGCTCGCCACCTCCCCGGACCCGGTCTTTCACGCCACCGACATCATCGACGGCCTGCAAAAAGGCCTCGCCTTCATCGTGGACGACCCCAAGGTGTTCCTTCGCACCTCAGTCATCAACTTCGATGAGGTGGCCACCCTGTTCGGGCTCTACGGCTCGTTCTACGCCGGCTACGGCCCGGCCGATCGCGCCGGGTTCTCACGCTGGCTCAACCGCTGCGCAAGGGCGAGCCGCGGCATGACCTGGGAAGAACTCACGGAGCTCCCGGGGACCGAAGGCCGCACCTGCGGAGAAACCTTCTCCGACCTGTTCAACGAGTACCGAGAAGCCTTCCTCGCAAGCGATAGCGCGAACCGCGTCGACGACCCGGTGGGTGCCTACCTTCCGGCATTCGGCGTCACGGGTGTGCTCACGGGCGATGCGATCACGCTCTGGGAAGAGGCGCGCGCCGCCTGGATCGCCGCCGACCCGATCCCCTTCGAGCCCGACTTCGACGACATCGGCGTCGGCTACTGGGGGCAGGAACGCGAGCTCCGACGCATGGCGCGCAGGCTCGATCGCGACTTCGACGACCTCATCAGCGAGCAGTTCGAGCCCCTCGGTTCGGCAAGCTGGCGCGAGGTGCTGTCGTCGTCGCCGGCCGAACCGGGGTTCAGCCCCGCCATGCCGCTCAGCGGTGGTCTCGTCTCGGTGGGCGGCTGGGCCGACCCGCTCCGCGTAACGCCTCTCATCGCGCTCGGCGCGCGCCGCACCATCACGGTCAACCGCCGCGACGGCGTCGGCGGCTTCACCGCAGACGTCACGAGCCTCTTGAACGCGTCGGACGAAGACCTCGACGCCCTCTACTCCACCACCGACCCCGACAGCTCGTTCTTCATCGGGCTCGACGACGTGACCGGCGTGTGGTGCACCGACTGGGACGGACAGGGAGGCGATCCAAACCTGCTTTTCAACGACGCCTACACGTCACCGCTCATCACCGACGACCGCCGCTTCCTCCGCCCACGCTTCGACTACCCGAACGTCGGCCCCGACTTCTCCATCGGCGGCTGCACACCGGGCGTACCGGTGGGGCTGCCGTAGGTGGCACAACTCGCCGTGCTCGCGCACCCGCGAGGTGTGGCTCAGAAGCGGCCCCGAACCATCAGGCTGCCAGGTCCGGCAACAATCGAAACCGACCTTTGGGCTCCGAGTTTTCGCGAACGGAGGAGCAGAGGCAGGCCAGCGCCGACCCCGAGCGCAAATCCCGCGAACATCACCCCGAAACCACGGAACTGCTCGCTCTGAGATTGAAACTCATCCCTGCACTCTCCGGACCCCTCGTCACACGGGGCGACGATCCCGGCGATCAGCCCGCTCACGAACAGCGCACCGCCCGTACCCACCATCGTCCATCCCGCGACCTTCAAACGCTGCGCCTTGGTTCGCCTCCCATCCGAGGCATGCGACGATGTCTTGAGCTCGTCCGCTCCGGCAGCCGAACCTCCGACAGACGACTTGCTC
>JBCDFZ010000090.1:0-7702 GCA_039177115.1 Myxococcota bacterium | reverse complement strand
GTGAATTTCAATATCGGTTGCTTGGCCCCGGATTCCCCCGAGCGGTTGGTGAATCATGATGCGGCTGTTTGACAAACACTTGCGCATCCCTTTGGTGCCAGAAGCCAAGATCCACGCAGCCATCGACGCGGCCTGTCCTAAACAAACCGTGGAAACCGGTGAACGAACATACTGCATCGTGTCGTAAATCGCGAGCCCGGCTGTAATCGAACCGCCCGGACTGTTGATGTAGAGGATGATCTCTTTGTCGGGATCATCACTTTCCAAGAACAGCATCTGGGCGATGATCGCGTTCGCGACGTCGTCGTTGACCTCGGTTCCGAGAAAAATGATGCGGTCTTTGAGGAGACGACTGAAGATGTCCCACTGACGTTCGCCGCGGTGCGTCGTCTCGACGACCCAGGGCATGTACATCTGTGCCTTCGTGATCTCGCTCATCATTCTTCCCCTTCGCTCTTCTCGGTCTCAGCGTCGGGGGCTTCCTCCGACGCCTCCGCTTCGGGTTCCTCCGGTTCTGGCGGCTCCCCCTCTTGGATATTGGCGCGCTCCGTCAGAAACGCCATGACCTTTTCTTCGAGCAGCTGTGATTCGAGCTGTTCTCGTTGCTGATCCTGGTACTCGGCTTTGACCTTCGCGATGTGCTTCCCAGTGCTGTCTGCGACTTCCTGGAACCTCGCGTTCATGTCGTCTTCGGTGACTTCGATGCCTTCCTGCCGGGCGAGGGTGCCGAGCAGGATCCCCGCCTGCACGCGGCGTTCGGCCCGTTTTTGGAGGCCTTCGAAGTACTCCGGACCCGGCGCGCCGGACTGCCCCGTCATCTGCATCAGCTGGGCCATCTCGTACATCATCATCTGCTGTTGCTGCTGCACCATCGACGGCGGCACGGGGATGTCGTTGTGATCGATCAGACTCGTGACGAGCTGCTCTTTGACTTCGGCATCAACACGCTGCTTCGCGCTTTGTTCCAGCCCCTCGCGGATCTTCAGACGGAGCTCGAGAAGGGTTTCGTAGTCGCCGCAGTCTTTCGCGAACTCGTCGTCGACCTCGGGCAACAGCTTTTCGTGGAGCTCTTTGACGCTGAGAGCGAACGACGCGGTCTTGCCCTGCAGGTCGGGATTCGGATGGTCGTCCTCGAACTCGATCTCGACTTCCTTTTGCTCGCCCGGCTGGGTCCCGAGGAGGCCTTCCTTCAACTCGGGCAAGAGGTTCTCGTCGGCGAGTTCCACCTGCCGACCTTCGGCGCCCATCTCGTCCTTGACCTCGCCGTCGATGGACACGCTGTAGTCGATGGTGACGAGGTCGCCTTCCTCAGCCGGCCGCATCGGGTCTGGTACCTGGATCTCGGCGTGCTGACTCCGGAGTCGCTCCACCTCGGCGTCGACCTCCTCGTTCGGGACGTCGACCGGACGTTCCCATGCCTCGATCCCCGCGAGTTCGACCGTGTCGATCTTGGGACGCACCTCCACTTTGGCAGAGAACGTGAGAGGCTTGCCCTGTTGAAGCTTCGGGGGCTCCTCCATCTCCGGCTGCGCGACGATGTGAAGCTCGTGCTCCTGCACCGCGTGCATCAAGCCCTGCTCGACGAGCGTACCCGTCACTTGGGCTTTGACCTGTGGGCCGTACACCTGCTTCACCACGTCGCGCGGCACCTTGCCGGGACGGAAGCCGCGAACGCGTGCCGTCTTGCCGATCTCTTTGTAGGTGTCGTTGAGGTCTTTCTGGATCCGGTCCCAAGGAACCTCGATCGTGACCTCGTACAGCACCGGGCTGATCTCGCGAATTTCAGTCTGCATGGGGAGCTTCTCGGCAGAGCCGAAGGCGGTTCGTACTGCTCAGCCCGGAGGGCGTCAAGGTGCTGCCTGAGCGGCGCGCTGCTCACGGTGAAGCTCCACCAACTCGATGCCGAGCGCCTGCGAAACCTCGAAGATCCGGTCGTCTCGGTAGAATTCCTCGAAGACGATTCGCTTGATGCCCGCATTGCAGATCGCCTTGAAGCAGTTCCAGCACGGGGAGGCCGTCACATAGATCGTCGCGGTGTCGATTCGGGACCCGTTCTTCGCGGCCTGGATGATGGCGTTGATCTCGGCGTGGATCGTCCGCACACAGTGGCCGTCCTCCATCATGTGACCGACGTCGTCGCAGTGGGGTAGCCCCCGAACGGAGCCGTTGTAGCCCGTAGAGAGGATCGTTTTGTCCCGCGCGATCACGGCGCCCACGTGTTTTCGAGGGCAGGTCGAGCGCGCCGCGACCACCTCCGCGATGTCCATGAAGTACTCGTCCCAGGATGCGCGTGCCACGCGGACGTTCCTAACCCGGGGGGTTCGCCCCGACAACCCTAGGGGCTCCGGCCGCCCGTCCGAGCGGGCGGTGGGGCCGACGCGTTGATCCCACGCGCGAATGACTCGAAACCCTTGCGGACGACCCCGTGGAAGCGGGGGGGCAGATCGCGCACGATCAGCAGCGCGCGGCCCCGACGCTCGACGAACGACGATTTCGCGCGCGGGGAAACGCGCCTCGCGGCGCCCTCGGCCCGGACGGCATCGCTTTCGGAGTCCCAGGTCGTCCACCAGATCGCCGCGGTGTCCTCGCCCCGCGCGTAGATGGCCACGTCGTCGCCGGCCCAGCCCGCTGCCGCCGCGTCGTCGGTTCCGCTCGGCAGCCCCTGCCCGAAGTACACTGCGAGCTCGAGCTCCCCGAGGGTATCTTCTGCGATTCTTTCGTAGCCGGCCTGCTCGAGCGCAGGGAGATCGGCCACTTCGAAGCGCTCGGCAGGCTCACCGTCGAGGAACTTCTGCGGATGGAGGATCTGCTCGGTCGTCGTGGGGGGCCTTCGGTGGGCGCGATTCACGGAGGGCCAGCCGCCAAGTGAATGGACCTTGGCGACGAACTGAAGGCCGCTCAGGTACGGCGCCACCAGCGTGACCCTCATGATTGCCGGTGCGTCGTCGAGCTTTTCCCCTTGTACGAACGCGTTGGGGTCGATGAAGCCGCCCATCTGCTCGATGCCGCGCGTCGCCGCAGAGAGCGGTATCCCCTGTGTGCGGAGGGTATTCGCAAGCATCGCCAGCGTCGCATCGCCCTCGACGACCGCACGAAACGCGTTGTCCTCGTCGGCCGTGCGCTCGCGGTCGTAAGATTCGCTGAGGCCGAGCCGCTGGTCCTGCAGTGCGTGAACGAGCTCGTGAACCAGGACGAGACGTGCCTCTTCGATCTCCGGCCCGGAGCCCCCATCGAGACCGGAGATGACGTCGTCTCGGATGACGAGTCGTGCTGCCTCGGGGTCGTAGTACCCGATCACCTGCTCGCCGAGAACGTCCGAGAACAACGCTTGGAGGTCGGCGCTGGGGTCGAGCAGGCCGAGTGCGCCGTACAGCATCCTCGCGCGCTCGATCTCGTCGGGGTCGACCTGCGCCTGCATGCTGGCGGCGATGGCGACGCTGTCTTCGATTTCAATCGTGATGGGCTGCTCGAAGCGAAGGAGCCGCACCGACTCGGCGTCGCGCGCCAACCTTTCGATAGCGGCCCGCTCTTCGGGAGTCGCCTGCCTGGTCAAGCCCACCTTCGGTCGAGGGGACTCAACTTCGTCACCCACCGACGGCGGAAGCGACGGCGGCGGCTCTGCGAAAACGCTCGGCGGCGGAGGTGGTGGCGCGGGGGACCCCCCACACCCCGCAACCGCGGACGCGACGAGCACGAGGACATGCGCGCGCATCAGGTCACCCCGTCGACCACTGCGGTTATTGCCGGGCGCTTCCTTCGCACGTGGTACAGGAAGCCACGCGTGGCTTCGACCGCCACGTGGACGGCGCGCTCGTCTTCCTGGAACCGTCGTCCCTTCAGGCGCCCGTGCACATGCCTTGCGACCTGCGCTTCGAGCTCCTCCTTTTCAGAGTCACTCACGACGGCGTGAGTCAGGATTCGCGGCGGTTGGTAGACGCGTCCACCCTTCATCGAAAGCACGATCGTGACGAGCCCACCGGCCGCCATCCGCCGACGTGCCGCCATGACTTCGGACGATACGGTGACCGTCCTTTCCACGTAGATTCGTCCTGTGTCGACTCGGCCGCTGGTGTTCATGGTGTCTTCGGTCACCTCGAGCACGTCTCCGTTTTCGAGCAGCGCGATATCTTCGATGCCGGCCTCGCGTGCGAGTTCGGCATGGCGCTGCCGATGATGATGAGTGCCGTGCACCGGCACGAAGGACTCGGGCCGGACGAGCTCGATCATCGCGCGCTGCTCGTCGCGGCTTCCGTGGCCGCTTGCGTGCACCCCGGGGACCGCGCGTCGAGTGACGACGTCCACACCTCGCTGTTCGAATCGATTGATCACGTCGAACACGGCGCGCTCGTTCCCAGGGATGATGCGTGAAGAGAAGATGACCGAGTCGCCAGGGTCGAGATGAAGATGCGAGTGCTCGTCGCGAGCCAGTCTCGTGAGTGACGAGCTTCCCTCGCCCTGGGTGCCGCCCGCGACGATCATGAGTTCGTGCCGTGGCAGGGTCGCGGCCTCTTCGATCGAGACCAGGAGGGCGTCGAGTGGCGCGAGGTGCCCGAGGCGTCGCGCGACTTCGGTGTGCTTTTGGACCGACATCCCCAAGAGGCATACGCGGCGTCCCTCCCTCCGTGCGATGTCGAACGCGGCGCGAAGTCGGAAAACATTGGACGAAAACGTCGCCACGACGACCCGCTGAGCTGCCTCCGCCACACAGGAGTCGAGCGTCGCGGCCGCCTCGCCCTCGAGGCCTGAGCGGCCCGACGTGTCCGCACCGGTCGAATCGCTCAACAGGAGTCGCACGCCGCTCGCAGCCGCCTTCGCGAGACGGTCGCGGTCAAAGCGCTGCCCCTCGCAGGGGGCCGCTTCGATCTTGAAGTCGCCGGTGTGGATCACGGTACCGAGCGGTGTATCCACGATGAGGCCGGTCGCGTCCGCAATCGAGTGGTGCACGCCGAAGCGTTCGATCGAGAGCGGCCCGATGTCGAAGCGCTCGCCGACCCGGTTTACCCGAAGGTCGACGTCGTCGAGCCGATGTTCCTCGAGCCGATCCTCGATGAGCGCGGCTGCGTAGGGGGGCGCGTACACCGGGACCCGCTGTCGCTTCAAGAAATAAGGTAGCGCGCCGATGTGATCTTCGTGACCGTGCGTGATGACGATCGCACGCAACCGGTCGCCTTCGTCGTGTAGCCAGGAGAAATCGGGGTGCACCATGTCGGCCCCGAGTTCGTTCGTGAATCCGACCCCACAGTCGATCGCGATGGTCGTGTCCCCGAGCGCGAGTGCGGCGCAGTTCATTCCGACCTCGCTGAGGCCGCCGAGGGGGATGAAGCGCAGTCGATCCATCACAGAAGTCTTCCGTGCCGGGCTAGAGGTCGGCGGCGCTTCGGTCAAGAGGCAATTGCCTCGTTGACCCGTGTGTTTGCGCCGTGCTACGCCCCGGACCGCACGAGTTCATGCGCCGTTTCTTAGCGATTGTTGGGGTGGTTTGCCTATCGGCATCCGGGTGGGCATCTCGGGGCACGGCGCAGGAGGAGGTCCTCGCCGAAGATGCCGAGGATGCCGTTGACGTCGAGGTCGATGAAGGGCCGCCCCCTCGATTGAGGGCGCCAACGCTCGAGGGGCTCGAGCTGCCCCCCGACGATGAGCTCGTCGAAACCACCGAGGAAGTGGAAGTTTACGAACCCGACGAGTTCGACTTCGAGTCCGAGGAGGAGATGGCGGCCGAGGATGCGGAGCTGCTCGGCTTCGCGGAGCCGCCGGCCTCGGACCCCACGCTGGCTTCGTGGACCAATCCTCGGCCCGTGTTCTCCCTCAACGGCTACTTCCGCGTGCGCGGTCTCATGCAGAACCGCTTCAATCTCAACCGTCAGCCGCTCGACCGTCTCACCGGGGAGCCGTTCGGTCGCCAGATCGGGATCGACGCGGGACAGAACGACGAGGGTGTCCTGCCCGCGGGTGGTTGCTCGGGGCCGCCTTCCTCGCCCGCCACCCAGGACCAGCGTTGCCCGGGAAGCCGAAGCATTCGGTTTGCCAACATGCGGCTCCGCGTGGCTCCGACGCTGGCGCTTGGCGACAACATTCGCCTGCACATGATGTTCGACGCGTTCGACAACGTGGTGCTCGGGTCCACCCCGGACGTTCGCGCCGTCAATGCGGCGGGCCAGGTGCCGGGGCGCGTCCCGGGCGTGCCCGTCGACAGCCTCACGCTGACGCAGTCGGCGCCTGAAGCTTTTCGGAACACGGTCGGCGACTACCTGGTCGTGCGTCGTGCTTGGGGCGAAATCACCAACAGCACCATTGGTCAGCTCCGTTTCGGACGCATGGGCCACCAGTGGGGCCTCGGGATGCTGTGGAACGCTGGGGAGGGTACCAACATCCTCGACACCCAGCTCGACTCCGACTTCCAAAACGAAATCGATCGCATTCAGCTCATCGCGAAGTTCAAGGGAATCTTCTTCGGCGTCTCTTGGGACTTCGTCAACAAGGGCTTCACGGTGGATCCACTCGACGACGTGCAAGGTATTCCGCGGGACGGAACGCGAGAGGACGACACGCGCCAATGGAGCTTCCTGATTGCGCGCCGCCTCGACCCCATCGAACAGGAGAAGCGTCTTCGTCGGGGCAAGTGGGTGTTCGCGACGGGCGCGTACTACATCTACCGAACTCAGTTCCTGTCGACATCGACGGCGCCGCTGTTCGGCTCCGACGAGGCCATCGAAGCCTCGTTCGTGCGTCGTGACGCGAAGATCCACATCCCTGACGTATTCGTCGAGGCGAAGTGGAAAGAGCTCACCCTCCGCCTCGAGGTCGCGGGCATCCTCGGTAAAATCCAGAACATCGACCCAGGCGAGTTCCCGCCCACCGCGGAGGACGACCCCTTCAAACTGCGCGAGTTCGGAATCGCGTTCGAGTTCGAGTACCGCTTCCTCAACAAGAAGCTGGGCATTTACACGAAGGCGGGCGCCGCCTCAGGCGACCCCGACGTGGTGGGTCTCTCGCAGTACGAAGACCTCGTGACCCAGCCGGTTGGCAAGAAGACGATTTCGACGTTTTCCTTCAACCCAGACTACCGGGTCGACCTCATCTTGTTCCGCGAAATCCTCGGTCGGATTTCCGGGGCGTACTACTTCGCGCCCGCCATCAGCTACGACATCATCCGCACCGACTTCGGTCGCGTGTTTGGCGCGCGAATGGACTTCATCTACAGCCGCGCGATGTTCGAGCAGCAGACCTACTCGTCGCGACCGAACCTCGGGGCCGAGCTCGACCTGTCGATCTACTACCGCACCGAAGACGGCCCCAGCTTCAAGGACGGATTCTATGCCGCGTTCCAGTATGGCATCCTATTCCCGCTCAACGGGTTGAAGTACCTCGAGGTCGACGGCGTTCGCGAACCGGGCACCGAAGACCTCAACGTCAGTAACGCCCAAACCTGGCGGCTGATCCTCGGCATCCAGTTCTAGTAGTTGGACGGGGACTCGGAACCCGCTCGGTCGGCTCGCTTGCTCGGGCACACCGTGTGCCGCCGTCCCCTCACGCTCGAAGTGGCGCTGCCACTCCTCGGTTCGCGGACGCGGCATCCGTCGCACCCGCGCTGCGCGATCCTCGGTCGCGGGTTCCGAGTCCCCGTCCTGACGGGATCGGCTCCGGATCAGCGCCGATGCAGTACACCGCGTGGATGCGGCCGCGGCCTGGATGGGCTGGCAGG
>JBCDFZ010000089.1:0-7857 GCA_039177115.1 Myxococcota bacterium | reverse complement strand
GTGCGTCCGGTCGAGGGCGTGCGCGGTCTGGTACGCCTCCTCGGCACCTTCGCGGTTGCCGAGCACGTCCTCGAGCAGGCGCCCCTTCAGCAGGAAGAGCGTGGCCTTGTCACGGGGTTGCCGCGTGACGCGTGCCTCCGCGTCGAACAACGTGAGTGCGTCCGAGAACATGCGCGCGCCAAGCAGCAGGCGACGCGCGGCCCGGATCGCCGGAACGTAGTCCGGCGCGCGCTCTAGCGACGCCTGGTAGTACTGGAGTGCCCTCCGTGCGTCCTTCAGCGGCTGCTCGCACGTGCGAGCCATCTCGAAGTAGAGGCGCGCCGCGCGGCGCGCGTCGGGCTGATCTCGGAGCTCCCGTTCGCACTCCTCCACCCACTGCCGTGCGCGACGCATGCGGTCAGCGTTGGACAGCGCCGGAGGCTCGGCGGCCGGGGACTCTACGAGCGTCGGGGGTGGCGTCGGGGGGACCCCTTCTCGGTCTTCGACGAGGTCGTCGGGCCGAAGCTCCTGCGTGAGCTCATGGCGCAGCGCAGTGATATCCCCATCCTCCCGACCCATCGTCGATCCATGCTACCGCGCCTCGCGTCACGGCGCATCGACCATCGGGGGTAGGTAGGGGGCCTACACCAGGGATTTCGGGGGGCTTCAGGCCGCGGGGGCGAAGTCCTTGAGCTCGTCGCGGAGCTTCTTCTTCGCGCGGACCTCGAGCTGGCGGGCCCGCTCGCGGCTCACGCCGAGTTCGCGTCCGAGCGAAGCCAAGGAGGCCGAGTCGTCGCTGAGGATTCGCTTTTCGACGATGAGTCGCTCGCGGTCGTCGAGCACGTCGAGCGCGTCCTCGAGGCGGGTCTGGATACCGCTTCGGCGCCGCTCGCGTTCGATTACGATGTCCTGGCGCTCTTCCGAGCCGGGCAGCATCTCAACGAGGGTCGAGTCGGAATCATGATAGGCCGGCGCGTCGAGGGAGATTTCGCGCTGGTCGAGACGCCGCAGGAGCTCGGTCATCTTTTGCGGCGTGGTATCGAACTCCGAAGCCAGTTTTTCGATCAGCTCATCCGGATCCGCAATGAGGTTCGACAGACGCGCCCGCTCGCGTCGCAGACGGAAGAACAGCTTCGAGAGGAACGGCCCCGAACCGGCGCCGATCATGGTGCTTGAGCGGACGACCGCCTCGAGCACGAAAGCGCGGATCCAGTACCCGGCGTAAGTGACGAAGCGCGTCCCGCGTTCCGGGTCGAACTTGCGCACCGCGGTCACGAGGCCGACGCTCCCCTCCGCAATGAGGTCGCCGAGCTTCACACCGTAGCGTCGGTACTGGAGCGCGATGGCGACGACGTAGCGCAGGTTCGCCTCCACGAGTTTGTCGGCGGCTTCTTGGTCGCCGTCGAGCACCCGCACGGCGAGTGCGTGTTCGTCTTCTCGGGACAGTTTGGGGATGGCCCGGACTTGCTGGATGTATCGATCGAGGGAGATGGACGATTGCATGGCTTTGGCTTCCTACGCAGTGGGTGACGTAACGTTACATCGTTTTGTGGATTTGACCACCTTGTCTAACTCTTGTTGAGATTCTTTCTCCCATAATCTGTACAAGAGTGCAACAAGCCGCCGTACGAATTTTCGCACAAACGGGCAAGGGACTGAAATGACTTCTGAATTAGGTCGCGAAACTAGAGCCGCAGCCGCACGTTTGTTTGGCCTGGGGATTCACGAACTTGAAGCCGGCGCCCTGAAGACCTTCGACGTAGTCGATTTCGGTGCCTTCGACGTACTGGGCGCTCATCATGTCGACGTAGATCGGGATGCCGAACGACTCGAAGGTCTGGTCCAAATCACTGGTTTCGTCCTCGAAAAACAGGTCGTACGAGAACCCGGCGCAGCCGCCTCCGATCACGCGGACGCGCAGGCCTTGATTCGCCAGGCCTTCGGCATCTCGGATCTGTTTAACCTTCTCAGCGGCGCGTGGGGTCAGGTTCAGCATGGGACTCCTCTAGCACCCAATCATAAGGTCGCGCCAGTCGCAGCGCTACCCTGTACACCTACCGTATCGTCAGTTGACGCTGTCTAGGCCGAGGCGCAACCCACCGGGCGCGTCGGACTCGCGGCCGCGTCGCCGATTCGCCAGGTGCTGGCAGGCCCCGGATCGTGGCCGCGTTTCAGGAAGCCGAGTGCGACGACCGCGCCACGATCTTCGACGGCCGAGGTCACCACCCCCACGTTCGCGCCGTCCTTCGTGATCGGCGTTCCCCGGGCGGGTGCTTCCGTCGTGTCGATGGCCCACTGCCAGAGGACCTTGGGCGCCTTCCCCCGGTTCTGCAGCATGACGACCGTCTCCTGTCCGACGTAGCATCCCTTGTTGAAAGAGACGGCGGCGTCGGTGAGGCCCGTCTCTTGGGGATAGGTATCGTCCGAAAAGTCGCTCCCAAACCGGGGTTGGCCGTGTTTCACGAAGGCGCGGGTCCACGCCTCATCGCCAATCTCGCCGCCGCCGAGCTCGGTCGCCTCGTGGAGATACGTGGTCCACGCCGTGTCCGCCTCTGCGGTCGGGAACACCGACACCGTGCCACCGAGCCCTAGGAGATCCGACGGCCACCGCTTGGCCTCGAGCCGGCTCGCGTGGGGCCCCTGAGCCGTGAAGATCACGACGTCGTCGCGGTGGGTGAGGTCGACGTCTTCCATGATGATGTAGCGATCGAGCCGTTCGAGGAGGGCTGAGACCTCGCTGGCGGGAACATCGAGCCAAAAGTCGGTGTCGCGCGCCAGGACCCAAACGTCGGCCATCACGCGACCCTTCAGCGAAAGGATGAAGCCGTACACGGAGCCGCCGGGCTCGAGGCCCTCCAGCTGATTGGTGAGTTGCCCCTGAAGCCAAGTTGCCGCGTCGTCCCCACTCACTTCCACGATCGCGCGATCGTGGAGGCGGCGGACGCCCACGGTTTGCTCGAGCCAGGCGACTTGCTGTTCGACGCTCATGTTGGAGTTGTGTGACCCCGCCGCGAGCGTGGCAAGTGGCCTACGCGTCGACGCGTTCGAGATGCGCGGCCCGGAGCTGGAGCTCGCCGTCCGGGGTGGCTACCCGCGCGGCGCCGTGGGCGTCGATGCCGAGGAACGTACCGGCGCCGTCTTGCCAGCGTACCTGGTCGCCAACCATGGCCAGGCGGGGCTCGAGTGCGTCGACGATGACCTTCGCGCCGTCTCGCACCAGCCGCTGCACCCACCCGTGCATGCTGGTGAGCGTCTGCGCGAACACCTGCTCGCGGTCGAGCGGGTCGTCCGAGGGACGCTCCGCGCGAAGCGAGGTCGCCAGACCTGCAAGCTCGACCGGCCATTCGAGGCGGTTGACGTTCAGGCCGACGCCGACGATCACCGCGTCGATCTTGCTTCCCATGGTCCGGCTCTCGACGAGAATGCCCGCGCACTTCTTGCCATCGAGCCACACGTCGTTGGGCCACTTCACGCGCGCGTCGCCGCCAGCGGCAAGCGCCGCGGCCACGTCGCATACGCCGAGGCCGACCGCGAGTGTGACGAGCGCCGTGTCGGCAGCCTCGACGTTCGGGCGCGCCACGACGGAGAAGTAGAGGTCGGACCCTGCAGGCGAGACCCATTGACGACCGTGTGCGCCACGGCCGCGCGTCTGCGCGTCGGCGAGTACTACGTGGCCATCGGGAGCTCCGTCTGCGGCCGCCTTCGCCGCGTCGTCCATGGTGGACTCCGTGGTCGCTTTGACGTCGAGCGACTCACCCCAGGGCGCACCCGCCAAGAGCTGTGTGAGTCGCTCTGGGTCGAAGGCGTCGTTCATGACCCGTTGCCTTTCCAGTCGAGGCCGATGTCGGCAGCCGAAGGAGAGTGGGTGAGCGCGCCTACGCTGATCACGTCGATGCCGAGTTCTCCGAGTGTTGCAACTCGGTCGAGTGTGATGCCGCCCGACGCCTCGAGAATCGCGCGCCCGTCGACGAGGGCGATCGCGTTACGAACCTGGTCGTTTCCGAAGTTGTCGAGCATGATGATGTCTGCGCCGGCCGCGAGGGCCTCTTCGAGCTGCGCCATGGTGTCGACCTCGCACTCGATGCGTGTGGTGTGGGGTGCGAAAGCGCGCGCGCGAGATACGGCCTGCGACACCCCGCCGGCCGCGGCGATGTGGTTGTCTTTGATGAGCACGGCCGCGCCAAGGTCTTCGCGATGGTTCACGCCGCCGCCGCATCGGACTGCATACCGCTCGAAGGCGCGGAGCCCGGGCGTGGTCTTGCGCGTGTCGGTGATACGAGTCGATGCCCCGTCGGGAAGGGCGCTGACGAAGCGTCGGGTGAGCGTGGCGATCCCGCTCATCCGCTGCATGAAATTCAGCGCGACGCGCTCGCCGAGCAGAATTGACGCGGCGGGCCCCGTGATTTGGGCAATGGGAGCGTTCGCGTCGACCCGCGCGGCGTCTTCAACGTGCCGTTCTACGTCGACGAGCGCGTCGATTTGCCCGAACACCTCCTCGACTACCGGAAGGCCGCAGCATGTCAGCGGCTGTCGCGCGGTGAGCTGTGCAGCGCCCATCGTCGTCGTGGGAACGCACGCCTCGGTGGTAACGTCGCCCCGGTCGATGTCTTCCGCAAGCGCGCGCCGCACGGTTTCCGCGAGTACGGTCGGAGGTGGAGGGTGCACCGACATGCTTCCGTTATAGCCAACTCCGCGCCAAGATCTCGGAATAAAGGTTGCTCATCGCGTGTAGTGCGACTGCCGCGCCGATACCGCGGCGCCAAGCGCGTACCCAGCCAAAGAGCAACGCGGGGAACACCACCGCAAGCCTCGCCGGGTGCGGTTCGGAGAACAGGTGAATCAGAGAGAAGAGGACGGCCTGCGCGACCCACGCGGCGGGGGCGAGGTCTGCCCCCAGGAGTCGGATGCGGTGCGGCTCGGCATCGGAGAGTGCGGTTTGGAGATAGCCACGAAAGAAGGCTTCCTCGGGAAGCGCGACGATCAACAGCTGCGCCAGAACGAAGGCGCCGAGATCGGGCGGCCACGTGAGCGTGAACGGGCGGGTGGGTTCGTTCCACAACCAGAAGCCCAGCGTGTAGAACCCGAACACCACCACCGCGACGCCGAGGGCGATACCCGACTCGCGGAGCGCCGACGGGATGGCTTCCCTGATTGCGCGAGCAAGGTCGTAAAGGCCGAGCGGGCCGCGCGGCCGATCGTCGCTTGGAGGCACGAGGAGGCCACCGAGTGAGAGCCCGTAGTGCGTCACGCGGCCTCGCGTCAGGTGGATGGCCGTCAGCAGGAAAGCCGCGGCGACGATGAGGTGCACGTACTCGCCGACCACCGGCACTCGGTCTAGACGCGTCGCGGCAAACACGGTCGCAGAGACCGCCAGATACACCGTGAGTGGGGTCTTCAGGGAGGCGGCCGCGGACATCGCGCCACAACTACAGCGCGGCGAAGCGCTTGCCAAGAACCAAGCGCCGCCTACACTCCCTGCACTTCCGAAGGCTCGACCGACCCATCGCGAGGCAAGTGCGTTGATTCCTGAAGACAAGATTGCCGAGATTCGCGAACGCGCATCGATCGCCGAGGTCATTGGCAACCACGTCGCGCTCAAGAAGTCGGGGAGTAGCTTCAAGGGGCTCTGTCCCTTCCACAACGAAAAGACTCCTTCTTTCTACGTCCATCCGCAGCGGGGCTTCTACCACTGCTTCGGCTGCAAGGCGTCCGGGGACGTGTTCTCGTTCCTGATGCATGTCGAAGGAAAGACGTTCCCCGAGGTGGCGCGCGACCTGGCGGAGCAGACTGGTGTGGAGATCCCCGCCTATGACCCTCAGCGCGAAGCCGAGCACCAGCGTCACAAGAAAGAGACGGAGCGGCTCTCCGCGATTACCGAGCAGGCCACGGCGTTCTACGTGGCGCAACTGCACGAGCACCCCGATGCCGGCATTGCGCGCGCCGAACTCGAGAAGCGTGGGATCAGTCGGGAATGGGCGGAGAAGTTTCGGCTCGGGTACGCTCCGCACGGTTGGGATTCCCTGGTTCGGTTCCTCGAGCGAGCCGGCGCGTCGCCTGCAGATGCAGAAGCGGTCGGGCTCATCGTGTCGCGTCGCTCCGGGCGCGGTCACTACGATCGATTTCGGCATCGGCTGATGTTTCCGATCGCCGACGTGCACGGAAAGGTCGTAGCCTTCAGCGGACGCGCGCTCGACGCCGCTCCGTCGATGGAGGCTCAGCGGGAGCCGCCCGCCAAGTACCTCAACAGTCCGGAGAACCCGCTCTATCACAAGAGCGACGTGCTCTATGGTTTACACCAGGGGCGGGTCGACATTCGTAGGCAAGAGTCGGTGCTGCTTTGCGAGGGGAACTTCGATCTCGTCGCATTGCATCAAGCCGGATTCACCAACGCCGTCGCACCGATGGGGACTGCCTTCACCGAAGCGCACGCCCGGCTCGTCAAACGCTTCGCTGCGAGAGTCTTCATGCTGTTCGACGGGGACGAGGCAGGGCGCAAAGCCGTTCGCGAGGCCTACGGCGTGCTGCAGAAGTCCGGGCTCGCGTCACACGTTGTGACACATCCGCCCGGAGCCGACCCGGATAGCTTTCTTCGCGAGCAAGGGGTCGACGCCCTCCGCGCGCGCGTCGACAACGCGCCGACCATCATCGAGTACCTGATCGATGACGCGGCATCGCGCGTTGCGCCGAACCCGCACGAGAAGGCCGACGCGATCGCCAAGCTCGGCCCAATTCTCGCTCGGGTGGAGAGTCCGATCGAGCGCGGGCTCTACGTCGAACGCGTTGGGAGAAAGTTTGAGATCCGTGATCTTGCACTGGTACGGCGTGAGCTACGTCGCGGGTTGTCGCCCGGCGACGCGCGACGCACCACACGTCGTGACGCGGTGCAGCAGCGGATTGCACCTGTAGTGTCAGAGTTACAGTCGAAGTTAATCGCACTGCTGATCGATCAGCCGTCGCTGGTGCAACTCGAGGAAGTGGAGAAGTTACCGGGGCTTTTGACGAACAAAGATCTTCGCGCCATCTTTGATTCCATCTTGCGGATGGTGGACAGGCACGGGTCGCTCGATGCTCCCGCTCTTCTCGAGGAGCTGCAGAGTAACCCGCTTCGACCTTGGCTGGAAGAACACCTGGCTGTGCAACGACATGATGTGGAAGATGCGCGTCAAATTCTTTGCGAAGGCCTTCCCCGTCTGGAACAACAGAATATCGAACGTGAGCTACCCCGTTTACAGCAGCGAATCGTCGAGGCCCGTCGCGTGGGCGACGATGCTCTTGCGGCGGGGCTGACTCAGGAGTTTGTCGAGCTTTCCCGTAGCGCGCACAAACTCAAACAACAAAGCGCGAAGCAGAGGTGACAATGGCGAGCAAAGGCTCAGCACGTAAGGACGCGTCGAACAAGTCCAAGTTCAACTCGGAACCCACCTCTCGCGTGATCCCGAAGATCAAGGGACGCGAGCGCAAAGAGGTTCAGCTGCTGCTCGAGCGAGGCCGCATGCAAGGGCACCTCACCTACGACGAGCTCAACGAAGCTCTGCCGCCAGACATGGTTACGTCCGATCAAATCGACGACCTCATGGTGTGGCTCCGCAGCGAAGACATCGAGGTGGTGGACGGGGCGCCCGAAGGACAGAGCCGCACGAGCGAAACGCCGGTCGCTGCGACGCGCACCACGTCGCGGCGTGCATCGACCATCCCGCCTCCCGCCGACGACGGCTACTCGCAGAAGTCGAACGACCCGGTGCGCATGTACCTGCGCAAGATGGGTTCGGTGTCGCTCCTCACGCGCGAAGGCGAAGTCGAGATTGCCAAGCGTATCGAGGACGGCGAAGACAAGATCTTTGAGGTGATCCTGAACTCGCGCATCGGGGTATCTGAAAT
>JBCDFZ010000088.1:0-8252 GCA_039177115.1 Myxococcota bacterium | reverse complement strand
TTCGGTGCCCGACCGTCGTGAGTGAGAGCCTCGCACTTTTTGCGTCGAACGAGGCCTTGGCGCGCTCTCCGCGCGGCGTCGTGGCATCGACCTGCGTGCCGTCGATGGGAACCGAAATCCTGTGACCGTCGGACTCGAACACGATGTTGCTCCCGCTCTTGGTGATCTGAAGACGTTGGCGAAGCCTGGTCGCCTCCTCGAGCTTAGGAAGCGCACGCTTGAGGACGATCCGACTCATGTCGGACGTGGCCTCGGCCACCTGCGCCGCAAGTGCTTTCTCCTGCTTTGCCTGGTCTCCCGCGTAGCGGTACGTCCCGACGAGCTGAGCCACGGTCGGAACCTTGCCTTGCGATCCAGCCGCCGCTGCGGTCGCGAGTACCAGGGCACACAGCCCCATCAGCGCGAAAGCGTACCGAACCCGTCTGTTCACCCGCTCAACGTAGGCGAGGTGGGACGGGAAACGCAAGAGATCGCTAAATCGGATGGAGACCCTGCGCCGGGCGCGCCTACCTAGCCGTTGAGCGACTCAGCCTCTGCTGGCTTGAACCGTCGCCGCGAGCTCGCGGATCTGCGCTTCGTAGCGCTCGTACTCTGGAGACCCCTCGGCCGCGTAGTTGAGGTTTTTGTAGAGCCCCGTCAAGCGGGTGAAGAAGTCGCGGACGACGTCCTTGTTCGGAAAGTCGTAGTCGGCATCGATGAGGGAGGTCAGCAGCTCGAAGCTCACTTTTTGGCGCTCGCGCGACATCGATGCGTCGACGCTATCGAACGCATCCTGCTGCAGGTAACACATGTCGAGCAGGAGCGACTTCTGATAGCGTACGAAGTCCTCGATCGTGATGCCCTCTTCCCCCGTGACCTGCATCATCTGGTAGATCGAATCGCCGTCTACGAGAAGCTCTTGATACCGCTCGACGGTATCGACCCAGACCGGGCCGAGATGCTCCTCGAACCACGGCCGCAGTTGCCCGAGATACCGGGACCAAGAGATGAGCGGATCGATGGCTGGGTAGAAGCGCTTGTAGGCACGATCCGAGGAGAGCCCGAGAAAACACTTCACGGTCGCAAGCGTGGCTTGGGTGACCGGCTCTTCGAAGTTTCCCCCGGCCGGCGAGACCGTACCGACGATCGTCAGACTACCCGTGTCGTCATTCGGGGTTTTGATGACCCCGGCGCGCTCGTAGATGTTCTTGATGGAGGAATCGAGGTACGCCGGAAAGGCCTCTTCTCCGGGGATCTCTTCCATACGCCCCGAGGTTTCTCGCATGGCTTGGGCCCATCGCGACGTGGAGTCCGCGATGCAGAGCACGTTGTATCCCATCTGCCTGTAGTACTCGCCGAGCGTAATCCCGGTGAAGATCGAGGCCTCTCTCGCAGCGACGGGCATGGACGACGTGTTGGCGATGATGATCGCCCGATCCATCAACGTGCCACCCGTGCGCGGGTCCTCGAGCTTCGGATAATCGGTAATCGTCTCTACGACCTCGCCCGCGCGTTCACCGCACGCCACGATGATGACGATGTCCACCGTGGAGTAGCGCGCGATGCAGCTCTGTAGCACCGTTTTCCCAGCGCCGAACGGACCTGGAATACACCCGGTGCCGCCTCGCGCTAGCGGTAGGAACGTGTCGATGATCCGTTGCGTCGTGGTAATCGGTTCGTCCGGGTATAGACGCTCGGCAAAACGGCGGGTCAGCATGTTCTCGGGAAGCGCTCTCCGAACGGGCCAGGTCTGCACGAGCGTCACTTCGCGCTCGGACCCGTCGGGGCGTTTGAGCCGAGCCACGCAGTCGTTTGCTTTGGCCGAACCCGAGCGCACCCAGATGAGCTCGACCGGATCCCTCTCGTCGAACGGAACCATGATTCGGTGCTCGAACGGACCCTCCGGCGTGACGCCGATGGCTTGCCCGGCAACGAGCCTGGTGCCCGCCACCTCGCGCGGCTCGAACTTCCATTCCTTGTCGAGATTGACCGCCGGCACGTTCGCACCGCGCGGGAGAAAAAACCCGTGGCTTGCCGCCACCACATCGAGGGGCACCTGAAGCCCGTCAAACACCTGGCCCAGCAGCCCTGGCCCAAGCGTCGCGGAGAGCATCTCACCGCTGAGCTCGACCTCGTCGCCGACTTTCACGCCGATCGTCTCTTCGAAGACCTGCATGTCCGCGACGTCGCCCTGCACGCGCAGCACCTCGGCTTTGAGACGCTCGTCGCCCACGCATACGTAGCCAACCTCGTTCTTCATCACCGGCGTGTCGCTCACGTCGATGGTGACGAGGCTTTCCTTGACGCCGACTACGGGCGCCCTGCTGCTGGCGCCCGGCCCCGCGGGTTCAGGCGAAGAGTCGTTCGTGGTCACGCGTTACCTCCGCGGTCAGCTGCTGAAACCGCTCCTCGGCGACGCCGGCATCGTAGGTCAGCCATCGCTTGAAAAGATCCCACTTGAATACGAACCCGATCACGCGTTCGAACCCAAAAGGCGTCCGGCCCTCAATCTCGGTGAGTTTGTTCCAAATGACACCGAGCAGGAGCCGCTCGAGCCCAATCGCGTCGCCGGAGTCGATGAGGGCGCGCGCTTCGTCGACCCAGGGAAAAAGCGCGCGCATCCCGAGGTCAGGCTCGTCAAAGGCGGACTCGATCTTGCGGACCGAACGCCCGACGCCCCACGGCGACCCCGGTTCTGGCCGCAGGCCGCGCTTGCGCATCCGGAGAGCGACCAACACGGTTCGTTCGCCCATCCGGTAGTCGACGATCTCTCGGAGTGCCGGGTGCTCGATCACGCCCATCGCGTGGCGGTACTGCTCGACGATGTCCGCAGTGGACCGTTCGCGGGGCTGTTTCTGCCAGCGGGTGAGTTTGCCTGCCACGCGGAGCTCTTCGAAGTGCTGCGGAGTGAGCCCTCGAAGGCGGCTTCGCAGGGCCTCGCGCGTGATCGGCACGTACTCGCCCTGCTCGAAGTGGGGGAGCTTCGGCAGACTTGCGACCAGCGCGTAGTAGCGTTCCGTCGACACTTCGGCTTACTCCGTACCGCGGAGGAGCGCCCGAAAGCGCGGAAGCAGATTGCGCAAGAGCAAGCGGGAAACCGCGTCGCTCGTCAGATCGATCTCGAGATTCTCGTCCACGACCTGCACGCGGACCCCGCCCTGAACGTCGCCGGCCGGGACGAGCTCGACCCCCTCACGAAGCATGTCACTCGCGATGGTGAGCGTCGCGCGACCTGCACGCTCCTCGAGCTCCGGGTCGTCGCCGTCACCGAGGACGAACTTGTTGACCAGGAGCTTGATGTCTTTGTCCTGGATGTACTGGTCGACACTGCGGCCTGCGAGCACCAGCACCAGCGTCTGAAGGAACTCCCCGTCCATCGTGAAGCCTGAAACGAGACGGGTCACCTTCTGTTCGAACTGACGAACGACGGCGGCCTGCAGCTCGAGCCCCGTGTCTCGGGCCGCCAATTTGAGAGCTTCGAGGGCTGCTGCTTTCTCGGCTTCGATCTCGGCCGCCGCTTCGTCGCGAAGAGCAGCGGCTGTTTTTTGGGCCTCTTCCACCATGCGCGCGGCCTCGCGGCGTGCGTCCGCCACGAGCTCGTCCGCCTCTTGTCGCCCGGCTTGGACGCCCTGGTCGCGAATCCGCGTGATGAGCTCTTGAACCCCCGACGACGTGTTTGTGCGTTGTTCCGTCATGGTCTTGCCTCAGTTCGTCAGCTCGCCTCCGAGGACGAGCGCGAAGACGAACGCGAACACCGCGAAGCCTTCGATGATTGCCGCCGGCGCGATCGAGATGCCGTAGATCTCGGGCTTGCTCTTGGCCGCGGTGATCGAGGCGGCGAGCGCATCCCCTTGCGCCGATGCGCTCGTCAGCAGGGCGAGACCCGAAAGCAGCCCGAGCGCGAAGATACCCGGCGAGTTGGTCGTGGTGAGCGGGACGTTGAACGACAGCATCACGACGATTCCGTAGATCGTTTGAGACGAGGGCATGGCCGACAGACCGATGAAACGGCCGTATCCGCCCTCGACCTCCAAGAGGGCCCCGGCCGCGGCCATCCCGGCCTTCGAGCATCCGATCATGCTGCCCATCGCGCCGAGTGCCAATGGCGCGTAGACCCCGATCCAGCCCAACCCAACCACAAGCGATTCCATCACTCACTCCCTTTGCGTTGGAACGCGCGGAAGAGATTGCCCTCCTCTTTCACGCCCCAGTCGAAAAACTCGATGACGTTCAGACGCATGCCGTGAATGACGGCGCTCGCCAGCGACAGCACGAAGTTGAGCGAGTGCCCGAGCAGCAGCACGAGAAGCGCGAACAGGAGACCCACTCCGGGGAAGGAACCGCGAATGTCGGCCGCCATCCCGTTAAACGCCGCCGCCAACGACGCCGACGCCAACCCGAGCGCAAAGAGGCGCAGGTAGCTCAGCACGTCTCCGAACGCCTTCGTCACACTGGTGAGCGCGAGCACGCCCTTGGCCGTGCGCTGGAGCGCCCGCGCTCCGTATCCCGAAAACAGCATCACGAGCAGGAGCCCGATGACACCCGCCGCAGTGCCAGGCCATGCCGGGATCGATTCATCCAACAGTCGAACCGCGAGTAGAAGCCCACCGGCGATGGCGAGCGCCCAGCCGAGGGGTGCGAGGCTCGCGGGCGACCGGCCCATGCGCGCGGCGTCCATCAGGTTGGCGAGGATGAGATGGGCACCGCCGAGCGCGATCGAGAGCGCCATCATGGTCGTGGCATCCGCAGGATCGATGACCTTCAAGTGGCCGAGAACACTGTCTTGCGGCGGGGTGACTCCAAAGTAGCCCCCGGCGAGCACGCCGTACACGATCGTCGTTCCGCTGAGTGTCGCGAGCAGCACGCGCCACTGCCGCCGCCTTTCGGTCGTCCCCATCCGTTTCCAGAACCAAGCCGTGATCCCGGCAAGCACCAACCCGTAGCCGGCGTCCGACATGATCATCGCGAAGAACAGCGCGAACGAAAAAAAGACCACCGACGAGGGGTCCCAAAGCCGGTAGGCGGGCGTCTGATAGAACGTCACGAGGTCTTCGCCCGCGCGAAGCCTCGGCGGGTTGTCGAACAAGGTAGGCGGCTGGTCGTCGGGACCCGGATCCGTATACTCGACCGCTAGCCCGCGGTCGTCCGCGTAGCCGAGCAGCTGCTCCATTTGGTAGTCGGGTGCCCAGGCCTGGATCGCAAAGAGGGGCGCATCGTCGAACGTTTGGCGCGCGGCGTATCGTCGCGCGGCGTAGTCCTCGAGTCCATCGAGGCTTCGGGCGAAGAGCGTGCACCACCGCGTGAGTCCGGCGCGTTCGGCCTCTGCGTCTTCGATCGCAACCTCGGTCTCTTCGAGCTTTCGAGCGAGATCGGCCGGAGAACGCCAACCCGTCAGCGTTCGGTCGAAGGGGATGTCAGCGGGCTCCTCCGCGGAGATCACGATGACGTAGTAGTCCCGCTCGTCCTCGTTGACGATCTCCCAAGGCTGGGTCACTTCCTCGAAGGCTTGGATCTCGCGCCGCGGGATCACGTAGAACCACAGACGAAGGCCCTCCATGTCGTCCAGCGAAGCGAACGCAAAATCGCCCCAACGCTCGAGGTTCGTGAGCCGTTCCGCCAAATAGTCTCGCTCCTCGCGTAGGTCGTAGAGCCGCTTTTCGAGCTTCAACGCTTGTTCCTCGACCGCAACCGGGTCGAATTTGTCTGCGTCGGTGATCTGCCTCCGCTGGTAGCTGCAGCTCGCGAGAAACTTCAGCGCATCGCGCGCTTGCCGCGACGGCCCCGCGGACTCGTCCGCGCGCTCGCCGTCGGACGTCAGTGGAATGAGGTGCAGGCAGCCGAGCCCCTGCAAATCCTCGAGAACGCGCTCCTTCTGCTCGACCGGCGCCAAGAACGTCACTTTCTTGAGCCCAACGATGCTCATGAGCGCCCGCCCAGCAACGCCTCTCGCTGCTTTTCGGTTTTTGCCTTCGTGAGTTTCGAGTTCGCCACGGCCGAGCGCTCCTGGTCGCCTAGGTAGACCATGATCCGCTTGATGGCGTCCTTCGACCGCGGGATGAGGATACGCTCGAAAAGATTGATGCGCTGGGTCGTCCGACGGACCGCCCTCTCCACCCGCCGGATCCTCTCCTCGGCGACCTGCAGGCGCGTGCGCTGCTCGGCCGCGTCGCGAAGTCGTTCGACCAACACGTCGACCCAGGCCGGTCTGCCGAGCATCGAATAGTCTGCGACCCTGCACTCGATCCGCTCGAGTACCGGAAGCCGGACGCCCACGATGTTCTCCTCGCCAAGCACGAAGTCCTCCATGGTCACCAAGCCGTCCACGTCGATCTCCGTGAAGGCGAGCATGGGTAGCTCTTCGCCGATCTTCGTTTCGAGCGCCTCGACGGCGGCCCTCGTCTCGTCGAGCTCCTGCCGAAGTCGCTTGAGCTCGACGGTGAGCTGCCGTCGTTTGAGGTCGAGCGAGGGCAGCAGCTTCCTGTAGAGCTTGAGATTGTTCCGCTGCCGCGCGAGCTCGTGCTTACTGAGTTTGAGTCTGGCCATCTCGGATCAGCCGGTAGCCCGCGGCACTCCTTTCTCCGCCTCGCGAGCAGCGGCCACGTTCTTCGGGAAGTACTTGTCGATGAGGTCCTGCTTCATGAGGAGCTCGTCGGGTTCGAAGCACTCGGCCAGGGTTTGCCAACAAAGGTCGAGCGCCTTCTCGAGGCGCATCGAGACGTTGATGTCCATGAAACGCTTGCGAAAGAGGCCCCCGTACTTGATGAGCTTCCGGTCGAAGTCCGACAACTCGAACGCCATGGCCTGCTTCTGCGCTGCTTCCTGGCTGCTGGCGTAGAGGCGGATCATCGTGGTCATGATCTGGCTGTGGTCTTCGCGGGTGACTTTGCCGATGACGTGCTGCTTGAGCCGGGAGAGCGAGCCGAACGGATCGATCACGCCATCGTGCAGATAGAACTGCCCCTCGGTGATGTAGCCTGTGTTGTCGGGTACGGGGTGCGTCACGTCGTTGCCAGGCATCGTCGTCACGGTGAGAATCGTGACCGACCCCGCCCCTTTGAAGTCGCACGCCTTCTCATAGCGCTGGGCGAGCTGAGTGTAGAGGTCGCCCATGTAGCCGCGTGTTGCCGGAATGCGCTCCTGCGCGACCCCGATTTCCTTCATCGCATCGGCGTATGCCGTCATGTCGGTGAGGAGCACCAAGACGCGCTTATCTTGGTCGACCGCAAACTTCTCTGCGACCGCCAACGCCATGTCCGGCACGAGCATTCGCTCGACAATGGGGTCCGATGCCTGGTTCACGAACATGACGGTTCGGTGGAAGATCCCGTGCTCCTCGAACTGCGTTCGAAAGAAGTGGTAGTCGTCGAAGATCAGTCCCATGCCACCGAACACGACGATGTCGGCGTCTGCCTGAAACCCGATGCGGGCGAGGAGCGGATTGAAGGGTTCGCCGGCGACTGAAAAGATCGGGATCTTCTGACTCTCGACGAGGCAGTTGAACACGTCGATCATCGGGACTTCGGTTTCGATCATCCGGGAGGCGAGCACCCGCCGCATGGGGTTCACGGCGGGGCCTGCGACGCGAATCTGCGGGTCGCCCTCCAACTCGGGTTTGCCATCGATGGGTTCGCCTGAGCCCCGAAAAATCCGCCCGAGAATGTTGTCCGAGAAGGTCACCTCGAACGGATGCCCGAGGAAACTCACGCGGGCGCTCGTGGAGATCCCCTTGCCGCCTGTGAACACTTGGAGGGTGGCAACGTTGCGGTCGAGCCCGGTGACACGTGCCGTCGACGTGTTGCCATCCGGGTTCTGAACCACCGCGAGGTCGCCGAGCGCCGCACCCTCAGCTTCGACGCGAATCATGTCGCCGACGATCGCCAGTACCCGCGTTTTGCTTACGAGCTCGACAAGCATGCGTGTTGCACCACGAAGTGGACTCGTCTCCAGCCGCGGAGACCGGGATCACGTACACCCAGAGTGCCTGGTCAGCAATCCGGGACCCGCAGCACGAAAGATCGGACCCACGTTGAGCTCAACACGGTCGTTCGTGTCCATAAAGAAAAAGATCGGACCCACGTTGAGCTCAACACGGTCGTTCGGGTCCGAAACGGCTGTGATTCCGTTAGTGGCGTCCGCTAGCGGCTCGTGCGGGCCACGTCAGGCCTCGACGATCAAGTGCCCGGAACCTCGTCGTGCCATCGATGGCACGTCGTTCGCTCAGTCGCGGCCCAACACCCGAAGACGCAGCGTGACCCCGGGACCGCCCTGGGCCC
>JBCDFZ010000087.1:0-11913 GCA_039177115.1 Myxococcota bacterium | reverse complement strand
GGGCGCTTCCGTGTGTTCCGACGGAGGCTCGGGAGGCGCGAGCGGGATGTCCGGCTCGGGCGGAGCCGGTGGCTCGAACGTAGCCGGTGGATCGGCGGGTGATGGGGGGTCAGCCGGTACCGGAGGCTCAGGTGGAGACGACGGCCTCGGTGGCGATGGTGGCTCAGGAGGTCTCTCCGGGGGTGGCGGGTTCGGCGGGACGGGCGAGTGCCACACTGGACTCACTGAGTGCAGCGGCGAATGTGTGAACCTACTCAACGACACCCAACACTGCGGTGCCTGCGACTCTGCGTGCGGACCTAACAGCGTTTGCGACGGCAGCACCTGCACTTTGATATGCCAGGTGAACGAAACCCGCTGCGCTGGTCCCCCCGAGTACTGCACGGTGCTCAACACCATGGAAGACTGTGGCAGCTGCGGCAACGTGTGCGAGTTGACCGACGCATGCACCATGCAGTCTTGTCAGGCTTGCGTTCCGATGGCCGCCACTTCAAGCGGTCTCACACCGCCTGGCGCCATACCCGCAGGGCTTTACACCAACTGTACAACCCTGGCTGGTACTCCCACTTCTACGTGCCCCATCCTCACGTGCAACGCCGTTACCTACTGGTTCTTCTCGTACGCCGACAATCGATTCTCCCTTGCCGCCGTCGGCTACGACGCCGACGGAAACATCGTGAGCGGCCCCATAGAAACGGCGGGTCTACGTCGCATTGCTGACATCACCGTGGATGAGATGAACGAGACCATCACCCTCACCGGCCAAATAGGCTTCACTGCGGTGATGGACTTCAGTGAGATTCACTTGCCGTAAGACACGCCCGACTCGCTCCGGGAGCGCGATTCGCCTGAGGGCTCGAGCTCCGGACACTTGTCGCCTCCGAAATCATCTCGGCTCATGTCTCGCGACGGACAGGGTTTTTGAGGAACGAGTGGTCATTTCGGTGGGTCGAGGACGATGACGACGTCCGACGAAGCGGCGCCAAGGAAGGTCGTCAGCCCGGTAATCGGAGCCTGAGTTCCGTCGGACAGCAAGTGCATGAGGCGCACGCCCGACAACCCGGCATCGGCGATCACGGTGCAGCCCTCATAAACGTCTGACTTCCGAGCGTCCATTCCGGATCCTAGGCCACTCCCGCCGGGGTTCGCGAATCGAAGTTCGTCGTGGTTGACCATGGTTCCGTCACCCCCGTCGATCGGAATCGAGCGCGGAGTGCGGTCGCTGCTACCTCCGGGCGAGCTCATCCAGTAGACATGTCCGTTCGTAAAGGCCAGATCGGAGTAGGTCTTCCTCGGGTCCGTCGGGTGCTCTCCGCCCTGCTGCTCGGGCGTAGGAAGAACCTCAGGGTCACACGAGGCTCCTGAGCCCGCTTTCGCCACGAGTACGTCCAGGTCTTGGACCAGTAGCTCTCGGTTGTCCTGGGAGGTGTTGTCGCTCCAGATCGCTCGACGCGAGGTCGTATCAATCGTCAGGTTTGCCCAAAAAGGACTGGTGTTCGTGTCTTCGGAGCAGAGTTCAACGGGTGTGCCGACGGCTTCGTCGAGTCCAGCACGCCAGATCGAGTACCCCGGAGAGTCGGAGTCGGTTTCAATCCAGTAGATCGCTCGACTTTCCGGATCGATCTCGAAGTTCCAGACGGTGCCGCCAAGCTCCTCGACGAACGGTTCCACATCGTCTCCGTCCAACGTGGACCGCATGATCGAGGTTCCGGTGGACCAGTAGAGACTGTTGCCGATTTGGTCGACGCCAAGGCCGTAGCTCTGGAACTGATGGACCCCGACACCCGTATCTTCGATGAGTCGAGTCTTCACGACGTCGGCATCGTCCAGTTGATACAACCGTGCGGTCACGTCGGCACGCCAGATCTCGCGGTCGTGGTTATAGTAGACCTGATACGAGGCCTTCGTATTGGGGGGCCCATCGGAGACGGAGAACACGACGCCGACGTTCCCGCGTACCGCACCCCTGCCATGCTGGACGAGCCCCTGGTCAATGATCACCTCCCACATCGCGTCTCCGGCATCGTCTGCGCTCAGCTGGGTTGAGCGCAGGGCGAAGGATCCACCGCCGCCGCCACCCGAGTCGGAGGTCAACAGGAAGGGGTTGTGTACGGTCGCGCCGCCGCCACCCCAGCCGCCGCCACCACCGATCTGGCCCTCTCCGCCCAAACCGAAGTAGTTACCGTTGGCGCGTCGGAGCTGATCGATGAAAACGGGGCCCTCCCAATGGCCGTTGCTACGGCTGCTGCCGCCCGGGCCGCCGATCCCATGACCGCCTCCAGGCTCGCCCCGTCTGCCGCCGCCGCCGTGACCTTCATGCCCGCCTAGTCCCGGCCAGTCTCCCTCTCCGTTGGAGCCCGCACCGGAGACACTGCGATAGATATCGGCAATGGCTAAGCCGCCGCGACCCCCTTCGTAGCCACTATACATCCCACTAGCGTGCCCGCCTGCGCCACCTCCGCCGGCGATCAACAGGATTCCTGATTCCTCAGGAGTCTGAGCGTCATCCTCAATCTGGAGCAGCTCTCCGAGCGCCACGAGACTCGATGCGCCTCCCTGTGCCGACGGATTTCCGCCGTAGAACTGGCTCTTGGCCGTTGTGGCAGTGAAATAGTTGAGGATGGGTCGACCGTCGAGGGCGTCGGCAATGTCCTTGATGTTGGTGGTCGTAATCGCGTAGCCACCAGGGCCACCGGCTGCGGCGGAGCTCCTGGGGCCGTTTTCCTCTCGGCCTTTGGAGCCGCTTCCGCCGTGTGCGAACACCGTCATGGTCGTCTCGACGTTCACGGCCGAGTTGAAGGACCGAGCCGTGGGAAGCAGATCTTGCTCGAGGTCGACCGTGGTCTGATCGGGTGGAAACAGGCACACCACTTGAGTATCGCCAACGCTCTGGCAGTAGATCCCGCTCGCATCCGTTTCGCTCGCAGCGACGGCGGCCGGGCTCCATGCCACGAAAAGCGCGCACGCAAGTGCGACAAGACACCATGAACGCATCACAACTCCTCGAGGCGGCGGGGTAGGAAGGTAGGGGGGGTCGAGCCAAGCGAAGGGCTTGGCAGCCGCCGTCTCGCGCGGGGCAATCGCCCTATCGCTTGCTTTATTCCCTGCTGCGTCCGCGGACGTTCACGAGACCCGCGTTCGCAACTGCGAAACCCCTGTAATCAAGAGGGAAATCGCCCTCCCCCGGCGGCTTGAACTCGCTCGGCAAAGCCGAGTGTGCCTGACACCGAGCCATGCCGCTGCCCCCGGGAAGCCGTCGTGCGAAACAGGCAATCCAGCCCGGGACCATGGCGTCAGTCGTTGTGCGCGGGTAGGCGCTGCACCAGAGCGGCAGCCTCTTCAAGTCGAGGTCTCACCGTCGGTGGGAAGGGCGCCGCTCCGGCGAGCACCTGGGCACACCAGTAGACGGTCCGGGACTTGAGCGCCTCGAGCCATTCGGTCGCGTCGGCGCCGCTGTCCTCCAGGCCGCGGTACGACGCGAGTGCTGCGCCCAACTCAGACGCCCATGGGTGCCCATCGGGCCCGAACACCCCTCCCTCGTCGGCCCTCGCCACGCACATCGCATGGAGCCGCTCCACCTCAGCGATCCACCGCGCCCCTTCGCTATCCACCGCACCGTTGCGAGCGGCGAGCTCTGCTCCGTGCACGAGTCGCGCGGCCGCCTCGGCGAGCCAGATGTCGCCGTAGTTTACCGCCCACCCCCACCCGTCCTTCTTGGCAGCGGCGAGACGCAGGGTCTCCGCAGCAGCCGCCCACTCGCCGCGCATCATCTGCTTGGCGCCATCCATCCACATAAACCGGGCCGCCTCGAGGAGGCGTTTCTGATAGCAGCCCTCGAGGTTCTGCTCGGCCATGCGCCGAACCTCGGCATCGCCGAACGTGAGCGCGTGGCCGAGATAGAGTTCGCATTCGAAAAGCGTGTTTTCGAGAAGCTTGTGTACGTTCATGTGAAAGCCGCCGAGCTCTGCCCACCACCGGCCGCCGTCGAGCCGGGGGTGCAGCTCGCAAAGCTCCCGTAGCCGGCGAAGCTCAGCCAGCATCCGGTCGCATGTGTCGCGATTGCCCAGATCCCCCTGCTCCCACTCCAACCACGCATTGATGAGGTCGCGAACCATGATCTTGGCTGCGTCGTGGGCCCGCTGTTGCTCCCGCCTGAAGGCGTCGACAGCGAATCCATCCGGCGGCTCGTTGCCCTCGACGATGAAGGTAGTCTCCAGACGGACGATTCCCACGGCAGCGTCGTCCCAATTGGCCGTGCTCACTGCTACGAACTCGACCCTGTACGCCGCCTCTCGATGGGGGTCGAAGCGCACCTCGCCGCTCAGCTCACCGTCATCCGAGAAGCGAACGCCTGGCGGGAGCCGCACCAGCGTGGGGCATTGCATGAACCCCTCTTGGCACGGCAGGTCGTCGCCCGCGGGGAGGTGAACCGAGTCCCCTACGCGGACCGTACCGAGATCGACCGCGCGCCGCGTCACCGTGAGCCCGTTGCGCGCCGCGCAGCGGTAATGCTCACTGTAGAGTTCGGCGCACGACCAGTTTCGCGGGCAGACGTCGCAGCAGTGGCATCGTCCGCTGCGGTAGCCTGGGCTGCCGGGCTCTGCCGTGCCGCCCGCGCAGCCGAGCTGCGCGCCGGTTGCCGCGCCCGCGCCAATCGACTCGGGCTCAGGCCGCGGCTCCGTCCCATCCGGGGCCCCGGGGAGCGCCGCGAGGGCGTCTATGCGTCGGGCGATTCTGACGTCCTCGTCAGTGGCCTCGCGGCAGTAGGACGCGTCGTCCTCCGGGACGTAGATGAGCGTGTGTTCGTCCTCGAGCGCCACCTGGTACGGGGCTTCCCTCCCGGCTGGCCAGTGAGCTTCGCGGTAGTGGAGCGCGATGACCCTCCCGAGCTTCCAGCCACTTGGCCCCATGTTGCACACAACGGCTGCGCCGACCTGGAAACGAAGATCCGACTTCACGCGCCTCTCCTCAACTCGGCATCGGCGCATCTTGCCGCCAGAACCCAGTGATCGCTCACGACACAGGTTGTTGGGAGCGTCGACAACGATGCGGGTGCATCGGGCTCGGTCTGAGAGAACTCGGTTCGATTGCCGTTGGACTTGCTCTTCTTCGCCGCACGTTTCCTCGAGGCCATACTTCGTAAGTCGCCTGTCGATGTTGCCTCTTGCAGCATCGGTCAGGCTACTATTGCGAAATTCGTCGTCGGAGTCTACGAGGCGATTGACGAACGAGCGGAGAAGGGACGTGCAACGTTCCAGTCGAGCTCGAGGCGAAGACCGTCACGAACACGGCAGAGAGCTTTACCGAGAGCTTCTTCCGGTGCTTCCTGCCGGAGTCGACAGTTTGGAAGTGCTGGAGTGGCTCGGACGCATCGAGGAATACGAACTCGCGCTCGACACCCAGCGGACCAACAGCGCCTCTGGCGCCTGAGCCATCTCCGCAGACCGAGACCGTCGTCTCTGAAAGCGCAAGCAATCAACACGAGCGGACGACGTACCGAGCCCCTGTTCCCGAGGCAGAGCCACCGACAAATCTCCCGATCTCGATACTCGATGAGTGTCGCTCCGAAAGCCACGACTGATGGCGGACAGTTCGCAGTTTAGCGAACAGCCGCCTCATTTCGCACTGGTACCGCTCGTCGCGTTGCTCCCCTCAACACTTGTCCCCAGAAACAGTCGCATTCTCCGGCAAGATCTCGCCCATGGTCGGGTGACGAGGATGATGATACCTTGCGAAATGCCAATGCCAGCTGTTCGTGGTGTTCTTCCATTCCTGTACGCCTTCCTCTCGGTCGTTTTCGTCGCGGGATGTGGAAGCGAACGCGAACTCGATGACGCTGGCTGCCGTTCCTTCCCAGTAACAGAATGCCCGGAAGAGTGTTTCGTGCGGCCCGACCAGCCTTACGATGAGGAAAGGGGTTGCTACCTCAACGAGATCGTAGAGGCCTGCGTCAAAACCCTCGTCATGATCGATATCGAGCTTCCGATTTGTGACTCTGACTGATCAGAGCGACCATCAACCGCCCCCAAGGATTGCGTCAACGCGGTCTTGCACGCTCTCAGCAGGTTCGTCGGCGTTCCCCGCTTGGTTGATGCGGTCGTCGGTCTTCTTGTCCGGTAACGCACCGACATGAACCAACCGCCCAGCTCGAGCCAGCGCCCGGCCGCGTTCACTCCGGAGCGCGCCTTCGATTGCGTCGTCGGGCATCGCGTGCAGCACTCCCCAACATCATTCGCGGACGCGGAGGGATTCGAACCCCCGACTTCTGCCTCCGGAGGGCGATTCGGAAGGTGCAGAAGCCCTGTTTTTCACAGAGAACGCGGAATCGACGGTTCGTTCAAATGGGTCCAAGAGGGCCCAATCAACCCCTGGTTGGGGGCGCCGTGCCCCACCCTGGATCGTCAAACTCGTGTACGAGGTTCTTCGGGACGCAGGCGCCGACGCGAGGAGTCTTGCGCTCGCGAAGTGGATCGCTGACGACCTCCTGAGCAGTTGACGGAGCTCTGTCTCGCGTGTGAACCGGCTCTCGAGACGGTTCTCATGCAGCTTGGCAAACCGGTCCGTCGGGATGGGGGAAGATCACACTGTCTCCTGGCGGAGTTAGTGCAGTGCCAGAGCGCAGGCGAGTGCGCCGATGGCCAGCTCTGCGTGCTCTCCGGCTACTCGCGTGGTATCCGTGGCAACGAGTCGATGGTTTCTTATTGCCTCAGTCGGATGGGCGCAACACCGGGTTCTCTACGGGGACCGGCGAGGGAACCAATCGCTGGAACGACAGCACCACCGCCCCCCGTTAGAACCGACGACTTGTTCGAGAGCCTGAGGGCACTTCGAGGCGAAGTCGAATGAGACGGCGCCCGACTTGCAACTGGCTGATGGCCGTAGCATTCGCGGGCGGATGCGGAGGTGAATCGGGGACCAGCTCCGATAGTGACACCGACCCCAAGCAGGTTACGGTTTGCGGTGCCGCGGAGTCTCTGGGCTTTATCTCGATAGACGGGCTTGCGCCCACCCAGGAATGTTGCGCTCGATCTGGCCAGGAAGGTAGCGAGGTACTCTCGGAGCTGGGTCTGGTCTATGTCGCGATAGCAAGGTCTTGCGACTTCTGGTTGTATCAGGCGAGCGGTCCTCGAGGCACCCCTGGGGGGACAATCAAACGGGGTCGTCTCAGTCCGGGAGACGCCGCGAACGTCAACCATATTCTTGAGTTAGAGGCATGGGATTCGTTGGGGCCCACTCATGGCTTGGGTGGAGTCTTCGACGCTCCCGCCTTCTCGTACCACTGGGGCGCGCGCACCCTGGCTTGGGTTCTCAGCCCAGAGTTCCCTGGTCCGCCACCTCTCCCTGCGGATTTCCCAACAGACAACCTGACGACGATTTTCCTGGACCTCGTGGAAGTGCTGTCGGAACTGGGCTCTCCGTCAGATGGCCCGGTGAGGTTCACGCTCGTATCTGTCTCTGACGAGTTTCCCGACAGCGTCTTCGAGTTTGCACCTCCCTGGCCTACAGGTTCGGCTGCCGCCGATCTGGCCATTGATCGAGACTCCATCATTGAACTCGCCATGCTTGGAGAACGACCACCAGTCTATCGGGCGGAGGGTCAGTGGGCAGAGGAGCTTCGACTTATCCGCACTAAGGCGCAGGAAGGGGACTTCGGCAACCTAGACTTCCTCGGATACATCCCTATTCGCGATCCCGATGGCTCCAGGTATCTTCTCTTCGTTCGAGACGTAGGCGAGATCGAGTCACCCGAGGGCGTGCCTCTGCGCGATCCGTTTGCGCTGTAGGCTTTGACTACACCGACGAGGACATCGTGAGCCTCCGCAGCCCATCCTAAACCCGCTCCAAGCGCGCCTTGAAAGGCTAGTTGCGCACCGATTCCACTTCAAAATTTGTGCTACCCGGGGCTCACCATTCTCTGCGTTGACCACCTCCAACGTGTCGATGTCGAGCGCTTGGTCGGCGACGAGCTTCTTCAGCCGTCGATTCTCATCCTCGCGCATTCGGAGCCGCGTGGCTTCCGCGAAATCCATCACGGCGTAGAAAGCCACATTCGGGCCCAGCACTTTGCCATCGGCGGAGTCAGCGCGATAGAGGCCCAGCGCGTGCTCCTCGGAGCAAGGAACGCAGGAATTCGGCGATCATCGGTGCGAACGGGACGACGGTGGATATCGCCCCAAACGATGTCTCGGCCGAACTAGTAGCCGAAATCCACTTGCTTGCGCAGGCGACGCTCTTCGTCCGTTGGGGCAATCGGGTCATGCTCATAGCGGTGGCCGGAACAGAAGTGTTCCTGCTTCTACTGCTGCTCCGGAACCGGCGGGGATCGATGTGGTGCCGCCTCCAGGCGCGAGGCGCGCACGCGCTCTGTAGAGATACCATAGGCCCCGGTGCCCCGTCCAAGAGTAGACTGCCGTGGGGCACGTTCGCACCAAAGCGTTACTAGAGGCGCGACTCCAAAGGCTGGTTGAAATCCACCCAGCACACGGACGCTTCACCACTGGCGGACTCGAACTCAATGACGTCCCGAACGAACAGGTAGAATCGGGAGCCATCCGTGTCCGCGAGGGGCATAGCACCTTCATGATCGAAACCGAACTCGCCTTCGAGAAAGGCGACCCTTACTGCACGGAGCTTGTCCGCATCCTCGCCGGTAGCCGTCCAGACGGGTGAAAGACGATTGGCGCTCCCGTCGATTGGCGGAACCGACAAGGAATCGATCGGCACGTCGAGCGGCCACGTGGCCGCCCCCGCATTGAATGCTGGTGGAGGATTGCCGCCCGCCCGCTCGCGGAGAAGCTGATAGCGAACGTCGCCTGTCGCCGGGGTACCGAGATCGCGGAGCATCGATGCGAGCTCTGATGCCAGTCTGGCCAGTGAATGCGGGAAGTCGTTCGGCGGCCCAGGGAACGCAACGGCACCGCAAGACGGAACCACTTCGAAGATCTGTTCGCCGACCGCATACCGAGCGCTACTTCCGCCGCAGACCGCTGCTCCGTAGACAGGGTCGAGTTCTTCCCACTGGTCGAGCGCCAGGAACGCCGACACCTCCGCTGCTTGCGCGGCCGTTAGCGTTCCGACGAAAGCAGTCCCGAGGTGCCCTGGAACGCTCTCGGTCGCCACGAACCGGCAAGCGGGGTCAATCGCCACGAAGACAAATCCGAGCTCGCGATAGACGTCGATATCTTGATTCCCTCCGGCAATCTGTCCGACGAACCCGATTCCGCCATCGCCGCATACCCGCAACGGGGCGCTCGCGGCTCCACCGGAGCCCCCCGTCGCACCCGTGCCGTCGCCACAGCTTCCGAGGCTGAGCACGAGCGAAACAGATGCCATCAATGCAACAATTCTCAATCTCTCTCGCTCTCTCTATACGCCCGGAGCTCCTGAAGGATATCACCCGAGGTTTCGGACGGCGACCCGGCCGCGGGTCGCCTCGTCCCACGCTGCCGCGCGAGGTCCGCTGGTGTCTGCTCGGTGCCACCGCTTGGGCGTAAACAATACGCGCGCATCTCTTCGTTACCCCGGATTCGCCCGGCCGTGTAGCCCGAAAGAACGCAGAGGCTCTCGTCGTCGCAGTCCCAGCGTGACCTGCAAGCGACGGCGCTATGGGGCACGCAGTGGTCCATGGCACACGCTTCGCCTGGGGCGCAGTCCTCGTCGAGTGTGCACGGTACGCATCGCCCGCCGATGCAGGCCAGCGCCATCCCGCAACCGGTCGGCGTTGAGCAGATCTGAGGGTCAGCTGTAGCCCGTCAGCAGGGTTCGGACACGAAGGGGTGTTGAGCTAAGAGACACTTTGCGAGAGCGTGGGCTCTCGGCAGGAGTGTCCGATGTCAGGAAAGAGCAAGCAATCAAGTGAAGCGGCGGTGCGAGAGATTCGCCGCCGAACACGGCGGAAGTTCTCGGCGGAGGAGAAGATACGAATCGTGCTCGATGGTCTTCGAGGCGAGATGAGCGTGGCGGGGCTGTGTCGCCGTGAAGGCATCGCCGCGAACCTGTACTACCGATGGAGCAAGGACTTCCTCGAGGCCGGCAAGAGCCGGTTGAGCGGCGACACGGTGCGCGAAGCAACCAGCGACGAAGTGAAAGAGCTTCGAGCGCAGAACAGCGAGCTCAAAGAGGTGGTGGCCGAAGTCACCCTTCAAAACCGAGCGCTCAAAAAAAGTCTGATGGGTCCTTCAGGCGGGGACGATACGTGAGACGGAGTGCATCCGAGAAACGGGAAATCATCCACCTGGTCGAGCACTCGGAGCTGCCGGTGCAGGTGACGCTTCGTCAACTGGGGATCGCACCGAGTACGTTCTACGGGTGGTACCAGCGCTTCCTGCGCGGCGGCTTCGAGGCGTTGCACGACAAGAAGCCGAAGCGACGACCCGGATGGAATCAGATTCCTGAGCCGGTGCGGGCCGAGGTCGTGCAGCTGGCACTTGAAAAGACGGAGCTCTCGGCCCGCGAGCTCGCGTGCCACTACACCGACGAACGCCAGTATTTTCTGAGCGAATCGAGCGTGTACCGGATTCTCAAAGCCCACGACCTCATCACGAGCCCGGCGTACGTCCTGATGAGCGCGTCGGACGCCTTCACGCACCCGACGCGACGAGTGCATGAGATGTGGCAAACCGATTTCACCTACCTTCGGGTGGTCGGCTGGGGCTGGTACTACTTGTCGACGGTGATGGACGACTTCTCGCGCTTCATCCTGTCCTACCGACTGAGCCCGACGATGGCCACGACCGACGTGACCGAAACGCTCGACGACGCGCTTGCGCGGACGGGTGTGGATAGCGTCTGCGTGCGACACCGACCGCGCCTGCTGAGCGACAACGGCCCGGCGTACGTCTCGAAGGACCTTCGAGACTACCTCGGGGAGCGCGGCATGGAGCACACTCGCGGCCGGCCTTATCATCCGCAGACGCAAGGCAAGATCGAGCGGTACCACCGATCGATGAAGAACGTCGTCGAGCTCGAGCACTACTACTTTCCGTGGGAGCTACGGTCGGCCATCGACGACTTCGTGTCGTACTACAACCACCGCCGCTACCACGAGTCGCTCGACAACTGCACGCCGGCGGACGTGTACTACGGCAGGCATCATCAGGTGCTGAGCGAGCGAAGCAGAATCAAAGAGCTTACGATGGAGAAACGAAAGAAAGCCTACCGCGACCAGAGCGCGGCATAACCCCAAACCATGAACCGTCTCTTAGCAAACGCCCCACTTTCTCCGAAATCGTCTGACGACCTACACTCTCGGATTTCCAGGCCGAGGCCATCCTCGCCGCCCTCCCGGAACGGAGCCCGCGAGGCCGTCCGGTCAAGGCCCTCTTCACCGTGCTTTGGGAGACTGGTCTTCGCATCGAGGCGGTCGAAAAACTCTCTGTGCCCGAGCACTACGAACCCGGTCGACCGGTCCTCCGCATCGCAGCCGAGATCGACAAGAACGGCTACGGACGAGACCTTCCGCTCACCCCGCGCGCGCAGCGAGTTCTCGACGCGGTCGTCGAAGGCGACGGCATCATCTTCGGACACTACGCATACTACGCCACACTCCGTCGCGCCGCGCGCAAGGTGGCGCAAGACGTTGGGCTCACCGAGGCGGACTGTCGTTCTCTCGACGCGCGCGACTTTCGGCACGCGGCGACGTCCGACGCGGCGCAAAAGACTCGCCAACTTGCGGGCGTCTCGTATCTCGCGGGACATCGCGATCAACGAACGACCTCCCGCTACATTCATCCGAGCCGCGACTCTGGGCTCCGTGCGTTGCAGGACCGATTCCCGGATGCCGGCTGGGATCAGCGTGCAGTTTGGGGCACTGATTGGGGCACAAGCGATTCTGCGAAAAACGGAGAATCCGTAACTCCCCAACATCATTCGCGGACGCGGAGGGATTCGAACCCCCGACTTCTGCCTCCGGAG
>JBCDFZ010000086.1:0-12350 GCA_039177115.1 Myxococcota bacterium | reverse complement strand
TTCTGATCGATCGTGATGAGGTCGAGACCAGAATAGAGAACCAGCGCGAGACTTCGCGGGATGGGCGTTGCCGTCATCACGAGCAGATGGGGCTGATGCTGGGAGTCGCGCCCCCCGAGGCGCAAGCGCTGGGCCACGCCAAAACGATGCTGTTCATCGACGACCACCAGCCCGAGCTTTGAAAAACGGATCTCGCCGCTCAGAAGCGCATGCGTGCCAATGACGAGGTCGACCGCGCCGGTCGCCATGCGGTCGAGCATCGACCGGCGCTGGTCCTTCGAAAGGCTGCCCGTGAAGAGACCGATCCGAAGCCCAAGGCGCTCCGCGACGGGTCGCAGGCTCTCGACATGCTGCTCTGCCAAGAGCTCGGTCGGTGCGAGAAGCGCAGCCTGCGCTCCGCCGCCCACGACCTGGGCGCAGGCGACCAGGGCAACCGCGGTCTTTCCGCACCCAACGTCACCCTGAAGCAGGCAGCGCATGGGCTCCGTGCTCTGCAGGCCGGCCGCGAGGCGCTCGATCGCAGTCCGTTGAGCGGCGGTGAGGGCAAACGAGAACGCTTCCCGTGCGCGAGTCGTGTAGGGCTCGGCGTCGAACGGCCTGGCGCCTCCCGTATCCTCCTTGGTGCGGCGCGACCGAAGTGCGAGTTCCCACAGCACGAGCTCTTCGAGCGCGAGCCGCTCCTGGGCTGGGTGCTCTGCACCGGGGCCGTGTTCGAGCGAGTCGTCGTCGGTGGGAACGTGGATGGCGCGAAGGGCTGCGCCGACCGCACCGAGGCCCAGCTCGTCCCGAATGGCGCCCGGAATGAGGTCGGGCACCTCGGCCGCCGCCCGATCGACCGCGGCCCGAACCGCGCGCCGGAGCGGCTTCCTCCGAAGCCCGGGAATCTCCGGGTACCGGGGCTCAATGGACCCGGGGGCGTCCGCGTCGAGAAGCTCGGGATGGGTCATGCTGGCCGTCCCGCGGAACTCGCTCACCTCGCCGGCGACTCGAACGACGCGCCCGGTTTCGAAGCGCCTCGCGAGGCCGGGAGGCGCTTGAAACCAAACCAGCTTGAGTTCGGCACGGTCACCGGCGGTGAGAGCCGCTTCGTCGTCCGGGGGGTGCTCGGGTTCGAGCCGAACGTCGAGGCCCATGGTTCTCCCCCGTGGGAAGCGACGTACCGTCCGAACACGGCCCGACACCACGCAATACATGCCGGGCTCGAGGGCATGGATCGGTGTCGGGTGTCGCTGATCCACGTACTGCTTCGGCAATAGCCAAAGCAGGTCACCCACGGTTTCGTGGCCGCGCTTGCGCAGGATGGCGGCACTCTTCTCCCCGATCCCGGGGAGCGTGGCAACGTCATGGTCGAGGAGCGAAGGCACGTGTTGGGCTCCCCCGCCGCCGTCGTCAGCCCCAGCGCACGTCGGCGACTTCGTAGTTTCGAACGCCCCCCGGCGTCACGACCTTCACCTCGTCGCCCACCTCGCGGCCCACGAGGGCGCGTGCGACCGGAGACGTGATGGAGATTTTGCCCTCGTTCAGATCGGACTCGTCAGGCCCGACAAGCCGGTACGTGACCAGCTTGCCATTGTCGACGTCCTCGAGTTCGACCACCGCGCCGAACTTCACCTTGTCGCCGCTCAACGTGGTCGGGTCGATGACCTCGGCGCGTGAAAGCTTGTCTTCGATTTCGGCGATGCGCGCTTCGCAGAGCCCCTGCTTCTCTTTCGCGGCGTGGTACTCCGCGTTCTCCTTGAGGTCGCCGTGCTCACGCGCCACGCCGATCTCTTGGCTGATCTTTGGCCGCTCGGCCTTCAGCGCACTGAGCTCGGCCGTCAGTGCCGCGTGGCCGTCGGGCGTCATGGGAACTCGTTCCATCCCAAACTCGTAAACTGCGCCGCGAAATCAGGCAAGCCGAAGGCGGCTTAGCGGGCCGAAAGCGGGGTCGGACGGACGCTCGTGAGCTCGGTGGTCCGCGCGTGGTACTCCTGAAGCGAGCAGACCGAAAGCGGGCCCCGCCGGCGCGACTCGATGGCTTCGACCGCGGCCACCGACGCCGCCATCGTGGTGAAGTAAGGGATGTCGCTCATCACCGTTTGCCGTCGCATCGAGCGGCTGTCGCGGATTGCCTTCGCGCCCTCGGTGGTGTTGACCACCAGCACGATGTCGCCGTTCTGGAGCAGGTCGACGATGTTGGGCCGCCCTTCCCCGACCTTGTGAACGCTCTCGGCCTCGACGCCCGCGCGCTGAAGCTGTTGCTGCGTGCCCGCGGTTGCGACGATTTGAAAGCCGAGGTCCTGGAGCCTTCTTGCCAGTTCGGCCGCCGCGGGCTTGTCGCGGTCTTTGACGCTGATGAACACCTTACCCTCGCCGGGAAGCTCGAGGTACGCGGAGAGCAGTGCCTTGTAGAACGCATCGGGGAAGTTGTCGGCGATGCCCATCACCTCGCCGGTGGAGCGCATCTCTGGCGTGAGAATGGTATCGACACCGGGGAACTTGCTGAACGGGAAGACCGACTCTTTGACGGCCACGTGGTCGGCGACGATTTCGCGCGTGTAGCCGAGGTCGCGAAGGCTCGAGCCTGCCATGACCTTGGCCGCGATCTTCGCAAGCGGCACACCGATGGCCTTGCTGATGAACGGCACGGTGCGCGATGCCCGAGGGTTGACCTCGATGACGTAAACCGCGCTGCCGCGAACGGCGAACTGCACGTTCATGAGGCCGACGACCCCGAGTTCGAGGGCCAGGGCACGCGTCGACGAGCGGAGCGTGGCCAGCACGTCGGGCGGAAGGGCGTGGGCCGGGAGGGCCATCGACGAGTCGCCGGAGTGGATCCCGGCTTCCTCGATGTGCTGGAGAAGGCCGCCGATGACGACGTCTTTGCCATCGGACACGCAGTCGACGTCGACCTCGATGGCATCTTTCAAGAACTCGTCGACGAGAATGGTTTGCGTTTCGGCGTCGGCCACAGCCTCGAGCGCGACGGTCATGTAACGGGCGAGCTCTTCGCGGGAGTGGACGATTTCCATCGCGCGCCCGCCGAGCACGTAGCTTGGGCGAACCACCACGGGGAAGCCGATTTCGTCCGCGACCGCGAAGGCGTCCTTGGTGCCCTTCGCAATCCCGCCACGCGGGCGCTTCAGGCTGAGCTTGGTGAGGAGCTCGTCGAACCGCTCGCGGTCTTCGGCGCGGTCGATGGCGTCGGCGGTGGTGCCGAGAATCGGAACGCCCTCGCGAGCGAGCGCCACGGCCAGCTTGAGCGGGGTTTGCCCGCCGAACTGCACGATCACGCCGTCGGGCTTCTCGAGGTCGACGATGTGCATGACGTCTTCGAACGTCAGCGGCTCGAAGTAGAGGCGGTCGGAGGTGTCGTAGTCGGTGGAGACGGTTTCCGGGTTGCAGTTGACCATGATGGTCTCGAAACCGATTTCCTTGAGCGCGAAGGACGCGTGGACGCAGCAGTAGTCGAACTCGATGCCCTGCCCGATGCGGTTTGGCCCGCCGCCGAGGATCATCACCTTCTTCTTGCCCGTACTGGTGTCGGCCTCGCTGTCGATGCCCCAGGTCGAGTACATGTAGGGCGTCAGTGACGGGAATTCCGCCGCGCACGTGTCGACGCGCGAGTAAATGGGTTCGACGTCGTAGTCCGCGCGAAGCTTGCGGACCGCGGAGGGCTTTTCTCCGCGGAGGGCGCCGATCTGCCGGTCGCTGAAGCCGAGCTCCTTCGCGTGACGCAGCATGTCGGGGGACAGCGGCGCCCCGGACGTATCGCGAAGCACTCCCTCGAAGGCGATGATCTGTCGCATCTGCTCGAGGAACCACTTGTCGATGCGGGTCACCTCGTGGATGTCGTTGACCGTCAGCCCGACGCGGAGCCCGTCGGCGACGTACCAGAGGCGGTCGGAAAGCGGCGTCCGAATCACCTCGCGGATGGCTTCGCGCGTTTCAGCTTCGGTGGGGTCGGGAAGGTCCACCAGCATGGGCTTCGCGGTGTTGATGGCCTCGCCGGTCTCACGAAGCCGACGAATCTGGGCCGCGAGGTCGCGGTAGTCGACGCGGTCGAGGAGCGAGCTCAAGCCGTCGCGTCCGATCTCGAGGGATCGGCCCGCCTTCTGAAGCGACTCTTTGAAGGTGCGCCCAATCGCCATCGCCTCGCCCACCGACTTCATCTGGGTGGTGAGACGGGGGTCGGCGCCTGCGAACTTCTCGAACGCGAAGCGCGGCACCTTGGTGACCACGTAGTCGATGGTGGGCTCGAACGCGGAGCTGGTGCCGGTGATGTCGTTCTGGAGCTCGTCGAGCCGGTAGCCGACCGCGAGCTTCGCGGCGATTTTTGCGATGGGATAGCCAGTGGCCTTCGAGGCGAGCGCGCTCGAACGAGACACGCGGGGGTTCATCTCGATGACGATGACGCGGCCGTCCTCGGGGTTCACCGAGAACTGAATGTTGGAACCGCCGGTCTCGACGCCGATTTCGGTGATGATGGCTCGCCCCGCGTCGCGAAGGCGCTGGTACTCGCGGTCGGTGAGCGTCATCGCGGGCGCAATCGTAATCGAGTCGCCCGTGTGCACGCCCATCGGGTCGAGGTTCTCGATGGTGCAGATCACGCCGAAGTTGTCGGCGTTGTCGCGAATCACCTCGAGCTCGTACTCTTTCCAACCGAGGAGGCTCTCTTCGATGAGGCATTCGTGGATGGGGCTGCACTGAAACGCCCAGCGGATGGCGGTCTGGAACTCCGTGCGGTTGTAGGCGATGCCGCCTCCCGAACCGCCCATGGTGAGCGAGGGGCGAAGAATGACCGGGAAGCCGATGCGCTCGACGATTTCGTTCGCTTCGTCGACCGTTCGGGCGACCTCGGCGATGGCGCTTTCGAGGCCGATTTTGTCCATCGCGGCCTTGAAGAGCTCCCGCTCCTCGGCCTTGCGGATGGCCTCGACCTTGGCGCCGATGAGCTCGACGCCGTACTTCTCGAGGATGCCACGGTCGTCGAGGGCGAGCGCCAGGTTGAGGGCCGTCTGGCCGCCCAGGGTCGGCAGCACGGCGTCCGGCTTCTCGCGGGCGATGATGGCCTCGAGTACCTCCGGTGTGAGCGGCTCGACGTACGTCCGGTCGGCGAACTCCGGGTCGGTCATGATGGTCGCCGGGTTCGAGTTGACGAGGATGACCCGATAGCCCTCTTGTTTCAGGGCCTTGGCGCCCTGAGTTCCAGAATAGTCGAACTCGCAGGCCTGCCCGATCACGATCGGCCCCGACCCTATGAGAAGGATGCTTTCAATATCGTCGCGGCGGGGCATGGAGATGGGGTCAACGAGGACGTTCGCGCGGGCTTACCAGAGGGTCACGGTACCTGCAACAGGTCGGAGGCGATTCATTTGCGGCGCGGCGATTCGGGAGGCGGGCGCAACGCGAAAGGCACGGTCACGCCGGCGTCTGATCACGACCGAAGGCGCGACGACCGGGACGAGGACGGGCTGAACCTCAGGCGAGTCAGCCGCGCGGGTTGAGCCTACGCAGCCCGCTGGTGTTCCGTGACGCGCGCTCCCGGGCACTACCCGAGCGCGGCCAGGAGCGCTGCGCCCCGGTCCCCGGTCCCCGAGAGAACGAGCTTCCGGTGCACGTCGGAGACGATCTCGAGCTCGACGAAGAGCGTGGCCCGCTCACCGACCCAGTCGAACTTCCGGCCCCATTCGACGAACAGAACGGCGCCTCCTTCGAGGATCTCGTCGAGCCCGAGCTCCTCGAGCTCCGCCTCGTCGCCGAGTCGATAGAAGTCCGCGTGTGCCACGTCGACGCGCCCCTCATAGACGTGAAGCAGGGCGAAGGTCGGACTCGTCACCGCGATTTCTTCTGGGACGCCCAGCGCACGAATCGCACCCCGTGCGAACGTAGTCTTGCCTGCCCCGAGGTCGCCTTCGAGCGCCACGAGATCCCCCGGCTCGAGCGCCTCGGCGAGCGCGCGAGCCAACGCCAGGGTTTCGGACTCGCTGTGGAGAACCCGCTCGATCACGCCTCACCCCTGTCACGGCCGGCATCTTCGCGTCAACCGTCAAGCCCACTCGAGCGGCGGATGGCAAGGTGGCGGAAGCCCTGAAGCACCGCGCCGCTTCCGATTTCGCACAAAACATCAAAACCGAGGCGGCACCCGGAGCTACGTTGGGGACTCGCAAACGGGAGGTGAGCGATGAGCCACGACTATCGAGAGGCCTGGGAACGCTATGCGCTGTCTTGGAAAGCGGAGACGGTGGATGAGAAGCGCGCACTGCTCGACGGAAACGTCATGCCGGACTGTGTGTACACCGACCCCTTGGTTCGCGTCCAAGGATGGGATGCGCTGGTGAGCTACATGCTCGACTTTCACAGGCAGGTGCCGGGCGGACACTTCGTCACCACCTGGTTCTTGGCGCACCATGGGCGAAGCGTCACGCGGTGGAACCTGGTTGCCGGCGATGGGGCGGTGCTCGGAGACGGTGTGAGCTACGTCGAGTATGATGACGAGGGCCGGCTGACCTCGATGACCGGTTTCTTCGAGACCTCTCAGTCGTAGGTGCCCTGCTCGACGTGAACTATCTGCGCCAGATTCAACGAGGGATCGACTACATCGAGGCCCATCTCGACGAACCCATCGAGCTGAGCGACGTCTCGAAAGTGGGAGGCATCAGCCACTGGCACTTCCAACGCATCTTCAAGGCCCTCACGGGCGAGACGCTCAAGACGTACGTACGCTCGCGGCGCCTCGCGAGCTCGCTCGACAGGCTACTCGCTACGGACATGCGCATCTTGGACATCGCCATGCGCGCGGGCTTCGAGTCCCAAGAAGCCTTCACGCGTGCCTTCAAGAAAGCGTTCGGGATGACACCGAACGAGTACCGGCGGCTCGGGGACAAGAGCCTCTTTCTCCGCAAGGTTCAGTTCGACGAGGGCTACATTCGTCACATCAACGAGAACGTTTCGCTCGAACCTTTGGTATACGAGCAGCCCCCATTGATGCTCGTCGGCCAGCGCACCTCGTTCTACAGCGTCGACTCGGAGAAGAACAACATCGGAGACAGGCTCCCGAAGCTCTGGGCCGAGTTCATCCCGCGCCTGCACGAAATCGATCACGCAGTCGCAGGCGACTGCTACGGCGTCGTCAAACAAACCGCCGAGGACTCGGAGCTCCTGCAGTATCACGCGGCGATCGAGGTGCGAGACGCGACGCGTCCTCCAAAGGGCATGGAGCGCGTGGACGTGCCGGCAGCGACCTACGCCCGCTTCGAACACCGCGGCGAAGCCAAGCAGATCGACAGAACGGTCAACTACATCTACTCCACCTGGCTCCCGCAGTCCGGAATGCGGCACACCTATGGGCCGGACCTCGAAGTCTACGGGGACGAGTGGCATGAGACGTCACCCGACTCGGTGTTCCACTACGCGATCCCGGTCGCCTAGTCGCTACGGACGAAAGCTCCGTAGCGTTCGTTGCGGGGCCGACCTCGTGGAGCCCTAGTGCCCGCCCGCCTGGTTCTGCCAGTAGAGTCGATCGGGACGCGCGTTCTCGAGCGTGATCGCCGCGCCTCCGGGCTGGATGTGGCGAATCGTGAGCTCCCCCGTGAGCGGATCGTACGTGCCCGTCGCGTTGACGATGCTCTTGGTGTCTTTGTGGAAGTCGTTGCAGTAGAACCGAAGCTCCGGCAGGTAGTTGAAGTCGGGCTCCATCCTTCCCTCGGACGTGTAGGTGCCGGCGATGTTCGTCACCTCGATGCTCGTGCCGTCTTCGTCGAGCACGAAGTCTAGCGACTCGATTCGCGTCTCTCTGCGCACGCAGTCGAAAAAGTCTGGGTCGTTGGGTATCGATTCGGGGTGCTCGTCGATTAGTCCCTCGAGCGTGGGAGGCGACGCGTGGAGCTCCGCGATTACGTCTGCGTCGTGCGTGGGGTTCAGGCGGTAGACCGTCTGCACGGGCGGGAGGTAGTTCCCATCCTCGGTGAAGTCCTCTCCGACATACTTGGCCTCTTGATCGTAGCGTTGGCTCATGGACAGAAAACCGACTCCCGCAATCCGTTCGGCAGGCCAGCCATTGATCTCGGGCTCCTGTCGCTCGGACGACTGTTGTTGCTGGGAGAAGGTCGTCGCAATCCCGACCCCGTTCACGCCCTCGGAGACTGCTACCTCGTACTCGAAGGTAGCCTCGAAAGGCTCCCAGGCGCCGTAGGTCGCCGAGTAGTTCACCCAGTACTCTTCCTGACTTCCGCCGGCCTGTCGCAAGAAGTAGTTTTCCTGAGCGTTCACGGGCACAGAGAAGACCATGTCGAGGTTGCCGAACTCGGCGGCACAGGCGCTCGCGCCGTTCTCGAACGCGCCGGTGCTGCTGGTGACGCGCCACTCACGGGTGTCGAGGTTCTGACAAGCGTAGCGCTTGGTTTGCCCGCACGCTCGGTTGACGAAGCGACCTGAGTCGAGCGCCTCGTGATTCGGAAGCTCGATGAAGTGCTGCTGCGCGGCGCATGTATCGTCGAGCCGGCTCGCATCGAACTCGAAGACGCCATCCTGCTGCGGATACAGCTCCGCCCAGCTCCAAATCTGACCCGGCACGTCGCCAAGCCCCATGGGCTCAGGCCCGATCGCGTTGAAGCCACAGAGCTGCATCCGCCGAACCTGCGACGCGGTGATCTTCGCCATGTCGATGGGATAGATTTCGTTCCACGCCTTGTAGACGGCTTCGTTGAGATAGGGCTCGTCGTCGAGACACGCGGGGAAGCTCTTGACGTCGGCAGTCTTGTACTTGCCGTACTTGCCGTAGGGGAAGCTCGTGGGAAACACGTACTGCCAGTAGGGGTTCCCACAGCTCCAGGCATCGCCCTTGCTCACGACGACGATGTTCTTGCCAGCCCGAAGGACGTCGTCCTTCGAGATCGTCCAGAGGAAGTCTTCCTGGTTCGTGCACGTGGGCACGCCGGTGACCATCTCGAAGTCGGCGGGGGTGAAGACGCGGTCGGCGAACGCATGGTTGTCGATGACGTTGCCGGCCGCAGTGTGTTCTCCGCTGCTGAGCTTGTCCTCGAAGTACATCAGCACGACTTCCTCGTGCCGACGACTCGGGTCGGCATCGAACCAGCGCTCGATTTCGTCGAGGCCCTCCTTGAGGGTGCGATCCGCCGGGGTTGGCGCAGGGCAGAAGCCGAAGCCGTGAGATAATCGAACGTCGCCGTGACAGTGCCAGAGGTCGTACTCGAGCATGCGTGCGCCGAGATCGAGCTGGGCATACACGCTGTGCCTCTGGTTCCAGAACTGGTAGCGCGATCCTTTGGCGTACGCCTGCGAGTTGTAGGAGTTGTGCGCGTACGGAAAATTGCCGAGCGCCAGGGGCGCATAGCGATCCAAGCGATTCTGGAGCCTCGTCGAAGTCAACGACCAGATGTCGCGGTCGAAGTCTTCATCGGGTCGGTTGTAACAGGCTTCGCGCTCTCCGAACCAGTTCAGGAAGGTGTCGCAGATACTGACCCCGAAGCCGATCCAGGTACGTTTGTAACCACCCCACTCTTCACAAAGCCACTTGGAGCCGAACTCGCAGGCCACGCCGTTCGCGTGGCCTCCCCAGACTACGGCCGCGACGACGATCGGAACCAAGAACAACAGCCCTTCGCTGTGGGGCGTCTCGAGTCGCGGCCCGTGAGCAACCGCAAGGAAGAGCGCCGCCGTGAGCGCGATCGCTGAGATTGAGTTGAGAAAGCGGTTCCGGACGAAAGGGGAATCCATGAGAGCCTTTGGGGGGAAAGAAAGTCGAATCCACCCCGGAACCCCTAGATGAGGCCATCTATTTCACGGAGCCGCCGAAGCGTGCACGGGTGCCTGCGCATGCCCTCCTTCTCCCGCGTCCCGCAGTCCTGACGCAAAAGCGCCGCTGGGCTCGTGCCTAGCGTTCGGGCGGGCCGAAACGGTGGGCGGCTGAGCCTCAGCGGCGCGTTCTGAGATTTCGGATCAGGAAGCGGGGATTAGCACGGTGTCGATCACGTGGATGACCCCGTTGCTGGCTTCCACGTCGGTCGCGATGACCTTGGCGTCGTTCACCATCACGGCTCCATCCGCAGTGGAAATCGCCACGTCTCCGCCTTCGACGGTGGTTGCGGAGGATAGGTTCACGACGTCAGCTGCCATCACTTTGCCCGGCACGACGTGGTAGGTGAGAATCTCGACGAGCTGGTCCTTGTTCTCCGGGAGGAGGAGGCTGTCGACGGTTCCGTCCGCGAGCTTCGCGAAGGCGGCGTCCGTGGGCGCGAACACGGTGAACGGGCCCTCGCCGTTCAACGTATCGACGAGGCCGGCGGCCTTCACTGCGGCAACCAGCGTGTTGAAGTCGCCCGCGGTGGCGGCGACCGTCACAACGGTCTGAGGCGGCATCGCCTCCATGGCCGCGTCCTTCGCATCCATGGCGGTTTCCGCGGCGGGTGAGTCCTTCGAGCAACCGAAAGCGGCTAAAGCAAGAAGGATGAAGGAGATTGAAAGTAGTCGCATGTGTAGTGGTTCCTCTCGTTTACATCGAGGTCGCCCCCGAACTTCATTGCTCCGTTCGTAGAGTCGGAACGCAACGGGTCAATGCGCGTTGGCTGTCGTGGACACGAAGCTGCGTCTGGGGTCGGAGCGCGAAACTGTTGCGCAGGAGCCGCGGATTTGTCGCCCCGGCGAACAGATCCCATCATTTTCGGGTTGGGTGTTCATTCACATGAAATCTCCGACACATGCAGTCGTATTCGTTGCCGCCGCCGCCTTCCTGACGGCGTGCCCGCGCACGCCCGATCGGAACTGGCAGGAAACCAAGCAGTGGGTGCGTGATGACTTTCCGGAAGCGCTTCAGCTCTCGGTGCCCAACTTCGCAAGCATGCTCGAAGACGAGAGCACGGACCCACTCATCGTCGACGTGCGTGACCCGCGCGAATACGCGGTAAGCCACCTTCCCGGAGCCGTGAACGCCCAGGGCGCTGCACTCGATCGCCTCGTGGACGATGCCGACAAAGATCAACCGATCGTCCTCTACTGCTCGGTGGGGTACCGCTCGTCGCGAGAAGCGCAGAGGCTCAAGGCCAGCGGGTACGGGAACGTCGCCAACCTCGAAGGTTCCATCTTCGAGTGGGCGAACGAAAACCGCCCGCTCGTCCGCGGCGGCCCCAATTCGCAGACACCGACCGACGCGGTGCATCCCTTCAACGACGAGTGGGGAACTCTCCTCGACGAGAAACGAAGAAGCTACGTGCCACGCTGACGGCAGGGCTGTTCGTTGGGGTGGGCCAAGCGTTGGCGTCTCGCATGCGCGCGCCCGCGGCCCCTGTTTGGCGCGACTCGACGAGAGAGTTTCGGCCTTCGGAGAAATAGACGCGCACTCTGCCGTGTTGGTGGACTATGGAACAGTTTCGGCGAGCTCTCGCCCCGCTACTGCTCGGCGCGCTACTCGTGATGTGTGGTGACTCTTCGGCCCAAGACGAACAGATCCTCGAAGGTCAGGAGTACTTCACGGGAACGTACGCCGGAGGCTTTGCGTGTGACCTGACCGTCGACGGAAAGCCGGACGTCGACTTCCTCGAGGCGGAGATGGGAATCATCCAGCGTCGATCGGGAGAAATCGACCTCGCGATGAGCTTTCAGTTCCCGGACACAGACCCCGATACCAGCCTGTTCAGTGGAAGAGCGATCGCAGACCCCGTCTCGGGAGACCTCAGCGGCTACTTCGAGCGATGCGACGGGACGTTCGGCGCCGCGGAGATTGCAAGGATCCTGCCTGCCCGAACCACGGACACGCCCTTCGCGTTCAACGCCGAAACGGTCTTTTTCTCGGCCAACGCGCCCACTCGCGATGGAGAGCTCACGACCGCGACGTGCCGGTTCGTCTTCACGCGAACCAACCTCGACATTCCGTCGATCGACACGTGCGAGGAGTGACCTTCGGACCGCCCCAACGAGCCTGACTCGGCGTCGGATTCGGAACTCGAGGGCGCCAAGCCGTACAAGCCCGCGCGATGGCCGCGTTCGGATGGGTCGGCGACCGGCATCCGTACTGGTTCCTCGTGAGTTTCGTCGAAGAGATCAACGGCTACTACGACTCCGAAACGGAAGAGTTCCACCCGTACTTCTTCGACGAAGACGGGGCGGAGAAGGCGTATCTGGTGCTCGTCGGCAGAAACTGACCGGCGCACGCCGAGCTCCCTCAAGAGAGGGCAGGACCCATTAGGCGGGCGAGTTGCGCGTAAGGCATATCTGCTCCGTTGAGGCGAGACGGTCAGGCGCCCACGGGCTCCCGCCACATGAGCCACATGGACGGCCCGTCTGGCGCGAGACGAAGCTCTTCGACCAGCTCGAAGCCGTGTCTTCGATAGAACGGCACGTTCTTCTCGTTCGAG
>JBCDFZ010000085.1:0-13797 GCA_039177115.1 Myxococcota bacterium | reverse complement strand
CGACTTTTCATCCCAACCTCCTCGGTCGCGCCACCATGACACGGCCGCTTCGCCCGGGTGTTATACGTTGCTGTGACGAGACCAGCGGGTCACAGTCCTGTCACAATCGGCTGACAGGCTCGCGGCGAAGAAAATGGGCGCTCAAATACTGGTCGTCGAAGACGAAGTCGATCTTGCGGATCTGGTAGCTTTCAATCTGCGAGAGGGGGGCCATGACGTCGCGGTCGCGCACAACGGGGCCAACGCCCTCGCCGAAGTGGCGCGCCAGCGACCGGACCTCATTCTGCTGGACGTGATGCTGCCCGACATCAGCGGGTTCGAGGTGTGCCGGCGGCTCCGGCGAAGCGCGGAGACCGCGCGCGTTCCGGTCATCATGCTCACCGCCAAGGCCGAGGAGGTCGATCGCATCGTCGGCTTCGAGGTGGGCGCCGACGACTACGTCGTGAAGCCTTTCAGTCCTCGTGAGCTGACGCTTCGAGTCGACGCGATTCTCCGTCGCGTGGGGCCACAGGCGTCGACGGAGGGCCCGCAGGTTTTGGCCATCGGCGACCTCCGCATCGACGTTCCCGCGCACCGCGTCGACGTCGACGGAGAGGAGATCGTGCTGACGGCGCTCGAGTTCCGGCTGCTTCTCGACCTGGCCTCGAGGGCGGGCCGAGTGCAGCCCCGAGACTCGCTTCTCGAGCGCGTGTGGGGCTACGCACCGGGCGTCGAGACGCGTACGGTCGACACGCACATCAAACGATTGCGCGAAAAACTGGGGGCGGGAGCGCGCTATCTCGAGACCGTGCGAGGCGTGGGGTACCGCGTACAAAAGCCGGCGTAAGTTGATATGATCCCATGGTGGAACGCTGGGGTCTTCGCTGGAATCTGATCGCCGCCACCATGACCGCAACCGCGGCCATCGTGCTCACGATCCTCCTGCTCGAAGACCCGCTCACCGACTACCGCCTGTCGCGCACCCAACGGCACGACCTCGAGCAGGCCACGAGCGCCGCCGCCAAGGCGCTGATGGAGGGCAAAGACCCTGAAGCGGTCGCCGAGCGCATCGGCGCCGAGTACGGGGCGTGGATGATCATCGTCGAAGACGGCGAAGTCGTAGGCGACACGAGCTTCAATCGCGACGCGCTCTCCCTCGCCAAACAGTACCTCGCGGACGTTCCCAAGCCGGAGGGCCAGTTTGCCAGGCGGAAGCTCGGTGAAGACGGACGCGAGTTTTTCGTCTACAGCCAAGAGCTGCCGATCGGGGTCGGCGTGCAGGCGATGCGGTCCACAGAGCAGGCCGACGCCATGCGTTCGAGCGTTCGAGAGCTCATGTTGGTCGCGGGAGCGCTCGCGCTCATCATTGGCGTGGCGCTCACCTGGGCGCTCTCTCGCGCCATCGTGGTGCCGGCGCGGCAGCTCACCGAGGTCGCCGATTCGCTCGCGCGCGGCGACCTGTCCGTCCGAACGTTTTCGGACCGGGACGACGAGCTCGGCGACATCGGGCGCTCGCTCGATCGGTTGGCCGACGAGCTCAACGAACGAATCACCTCGCTCCACGCGCAGGAGAACCGCCTTCGGACCATGCTCGACTCGATGGTCGAAGCCGTGTTCGTGACCGATTCGCTCGGCCGGATCGTCCTGACCAACACCGCGCTCGACAAGATCGCCGTCGGCGACGCGCTCGGGAAGGCCCCGTCCGAGGTGCTTCGAAGCGAGGCGCTGCAGGACGCGGTTCGGTCGGCGCGGCATGGCGACGCGGTTTCGGTCGATCTCGTGTTCGACGCCAACGGCAAGGCGCGGAGCTACACCACCGTGGTGGCCTCGCTGCCGGGGAAGACGGGCGTCGTGGGCGTGCTTCACGACGTCACCAAACAGAAGCTTGCCGACCGGGTTCGTCGCGATTTCGTCGCCAACGCCAGTCACGAGCTCCGCACGCCGCTGACCGCGATCCGCGGCTTCGCCGAGACGCTCAAGGCCGGCGCCCTTCAAGACCGGGACTCCGCCGACCGATTCGTCGACGTGATCTTGAGGCACACGCTTCGGCTTCAGGCGCTCGTCAACGACCTCGTGGCGCTGAGCCGAGCCGAGTCGCCCGAGCAGCAGTACGAGCTCGCGCCCGTCGAGATCGCCGAAACGGTGCGGGACGTGGTGCATGGACTCGAAGCCCAGGCGAAGCAGCGAGGCATCGATCTCAAGCTCGAGAACGTCGATTCGCTTCCTCCGGTGGTCGCCAACCATCGGGCGCTCGACCAGGTGCTGATCAACCTGGTCGACAACGCCATCAAGTACACGCCGGACGAGGAGCGCATCGTCATCCGGGGCAACACCCAGGGCGACGCGGTGATCCTCGACGTGCAGAACACCGGCCCCGGGATCCCCCCTGACCAGCTCGGACGTATCTTCGAACGCTTCTATCGCGTGGATGCCGGCCGGTCTCGGGAAATGGGCGGTACAGGCCTCGGTCTCTCCATCGTGCGTCACCTCGTGGCGCGCATGGGCGGGACCATCGAAGCCCAGAGCGAACCGGGCCAGTGGACGCGCTTTCGCCTACGACTCGGGCGCGCAGGCGCCGCGAGCACCACGACGCTGCCACCGCTTCTCGGCTGACGGTCAGTGCGGGTAGTCGGTAGTCGACGGCTCCGGCGCTTGAACCGGCGAGCGCATCGAGCCCGGCACGCCCTTGCTTCCGAACATGCGCTTCTTGGTTCGGTCACTCAGCATCTCGACGTCGAGCACGATCAGGAAGTCGACGACCCCGAACTCTCGGTCGATCGCGGGCTCGCTGCACACCTTCGCCCCCATGTCGAGGTACACCTTGAAGAGCGATGGCAGCTCGACGGGCTCTTCCACCATGGCCCCGTCGACGCAGGAGCACACCCGCGTCGCGCGACTCGTGAACCCCTCTGCGACGTGACCCTGCTGCATCAGCTGGACCTGCGCGCGAAGACCGACGCCCGGGTCCGTCGCAGGAATCGAACAGCAGCCAAACAGGTAGCGACGGTCGTTCCAAGCGAGGTACTGCGCGATGCCCTTCCAGAGCAGGTAGATTACGCGTCCGCCGCGATGATCGGGCGCGACGCATGCGCGACCTAGTTCGACACCCTCGGAAAGAACCCAGGGCGGCAGCGTTTCCAGGTGGAACTCCGACTGAGAGTAGAAGCCGGCGTCGCCCGCCATGTCCTCCGACATGAGGCGGTACGTCCCCACGACGCGTCCGCTTTCACGGTGCTCGACCAGGAGATGGTGACAGCAGAAGTCGTACTGATCCTCGTCTCGACCGGTTCGGTACGATGCTTGAAGCCCCTCGCCGAGCTCGAGGTTGAAGACCTCGAAGCGCAGGCGCTGGGCAGCCTCCAGATCCTCGCAGGTCTTGGCAAAACGGGCCGTGTACGGCCCGCTCTTCAACTTCACGTCTGGAATCGCGCGCGGCGCGATCGGATAGCGTCGACGTAACGCACGGATGGGTTCGCTTCCCGTTTGATCAAGGTTCATGATTCACACCCCAGGCACAGAATTGGACACGCGGATCACTTTGCGGAGAACAGCAAGTGACAGTTGTGCGAGGTGTGTGACCGCTAGGTGAACCAGAGGTTTACAGCTGATGACCAACAGCGTTCCCGCTGCGATTCGTCGAGTGAGCCCCACGCGTCGTATCCGATCGTTGCGCGATGCAAAAAGTCGATCAGCAGTAAATGGCGGCGCAGCGTTCGACGCAGCCGGTGTCGCTTGATCGGGTTGAAGCTCCCTGGAAGTGAAAGCAGCTGCCGCGGGTTTTTGCGAACCCAGGTCCACGAACCCATCTCGAGGGTCATGGGAAGGAAGAGCCCTTCGCCGCTACGGCTTTCGTCGTACAAATGATCCCAGAGGTCACCGTCGATGGTGTACGCGCGAGACTGCGGCTCGGTGTGATAGACGTGATGCGGCAGGGTTTGGTTGAGGAGCTCGTAGAGCGCGTAAACCTCTGCGGTGTTGGGGAACGGCTTTGGGCTCCACGCGTACGGGAACCACAGCCGATCGACGAAGCCGAAGCCGGAATGCACGTCGAGCGCGACCGCGGCGCGCGCGGGCAGCACACGGTTCGTGACGAAATCGATGAGGGCCCGAGACTCCACCTCGAGCTCGCCCTCATCGCCCATGTACCAGGGCAGCCTAGGCGAGAGGCGTTGGCCGCCCACCAAAAACGAGCCCGTGCCGTTCCCACGGGTGGGGCCGTCGCGCATGAGGTCGACGCCGTGACCGTTGCAGCGCGTGCCCGCCCGCATGCCGACGGGATTCAAGAGCGGCACTGCGGCGACCCGCCCCTTGTCGAGGGCGTCGCGCGTAAGGGCGTCCCACTGGAGGCGCTCCGCGAGGGTGCCGAGATACGCCAGCACCACGCTAGTCCCGATCCGCTCGAGCCCGTGCACGCCGCCGACCAGGAGCAGGCAGGGCGCCTCGACGTCCTCGCTTCCCATCTCGAGCCCGTAGATCGGGAGACCGTCCGCTTCGGCGAGCGTGGTGACCCGCGCGCGTTCCCCGAGCCGCTCGATCAGCGCTTCCAGGTGGTCGAGCTCCGGAAGGTTCACGGTCGAAGCAGCCCTCGAATACGAAGCCGTGCTTCCTCGGCGGCGTCCTCGGGACGCGTGAAGCGCCCGGGCTCGATGGCCGATGCGAAGTGGAGATGCGCCACCATGCGCCGATAGCGGTGAAGCCGTAGGAAGTGCGGCGCGAAGGCCGTATCACCCACCCAGCAGAGATCCCGTGAGTCGTATCGGAGGGCGATCGGGGCCACCGGGACCGCCTTGATCGCGGCGACGCCGAACACGCCCCGTTGAAACGGAAGGACTTCGTCGCCCCAAGTGGTCGTCCCTTCTGGAAAGACCAGCACGGAAACCCCCGCGTCGAGTAGCCGCATGGCTTTCCTGAGCGCCACCGCGCTGTGGGCCGGGTCGCCTCGCCGCACGAAGAGGATTCCCAGGTCGGCGAGGGTGCGGCCGATTCCAGGCCATCGATCCACCTCGGCCTTGGCGATCGCGCTGATCGGCATGGCCTGCGCCACCGCGATCGGGTCGAGGTAGCTCAAATGGTTGGCGACCAGAATCGACGGTCGCTTGGGCGCTTCCCCGTAGATTCGCGTTTCGAGCGACAGGCGCTCCGCGACACGACGCGCGCCGTGCTGGAGCCGACACGCGCGTGCAGCAGGCGCACGATCTTCGCGTGCACGAGCCGAGTCGCGGCCTGCGCGGACGACTTCGAGAGCGGTCACGGCGCCCCTCGCAAGGGCACTCTGCCAGCTGTCGCGCACCGCGAGCGTAGCCGGAGCCAAGCCACCCGATCCAACCATCGACCCCACGGCCGAACCGTCACCTGGGATCGTGTCGCGTATGCGATTGAAGGGTGACGAAGCCGAAACAACGCGATCGGTTTTTCGAAATCTCACGCTCGCGGCACGGGGCAGACACGGATCTGTCACAGGGAGAGGAGAGAAGAGAGGTCCCATGTCCCCCGAGATTTGTGTGCTCTCGGCGACTCCCGGTTTGGGAGAGGAGCTTCAGGATGCGCTCGCGGAAGAGCCGGCCTCCGTGACCTCCGTGCAGGAAACGGCGGCTGCGATCCGGCGCGCCACGTGTGGATGCGCGACGGCAATCCTCGTCGACGAGGATCCGCCTGACGGCAGCGCCGCCGAGCTGCTTCGGCGTCTACGGAGCACCGACCGCGGTCGAGACTGCCTGCTCGTCATGCTGTCCTCGCGGACCACCGAGATCGATCGAGTCATCGCGTTCGAGCTCGGCGCGGACGACTACATTCCGAAGCCCATCGGCCCTCGCGAGCTCGGGCTCCGCCTGATCGCGGTCCTTCGCCGTCATCGGGACGAGAAAACGCGCGGCGAAGCGCTGGTGTCGGGACCGTTCGTGATCGACCCGAGGACTGAGCGCGTGACCTGCAGCGGAGAGAGTCTTCGCCTCACGAGCATCGAGTTTCGGCTGTTGGAGCACCTCGCCAGGAATGCGGGCCGCGTCCAGGACAGGCGCGAGCTCCTCCAGCGAGTGTGGCGATGGTGTGACGAAGACCCGGAGCGGACTGGGGGTTCGCGCACCGTCGACACCCATGTGAAACGGCTACGCGAAAAGCTTGGGTCGGCGTCGAATTTTATCGAGACAATTCGAGGAGTTGGGTACCGTTTACGCGTCGCGTAAATCGGGGCGCCACGCGGGTGTTGGCACCTTCGCCCAGTCGCCACGCTCGTGTCACATAGCTGTCACAGCAGGATCATAACGATGAGCGTCACTCTCGGTCCCCCAGCGCACCCCATGCGCTGAGCCCCGACGCTCATGTTCAAAGACTTCGAAGACGGTAAGAAACCCGAGGACGAAGGCGGCCGCGGTCGCATGGGTCTGTCGCTCGCCGTGTCGGCCGTCGTGTACGTGCTGATCGGTCTCGGGATCGTCGCGGCAGTGGCGACCGCGAAGGTGGTCGTCGATCGGAAGGAACGAGACATCGCCGTCGAGTTCGCCGCGCAGCCCACCGAGGCCGAAAAAGAAAAGCCGAAGCCGAAGCCGAAACCCAAGCCGAAGCCCAAGGAAGCCAAGCAGGAGGTGAAGGCGTCGGAGGGCCAGAAGCGAGGCCTGTCCGCCCCGACGGAGATCCCCGACGAAGAGCTTCAAGAGGCGACCAGCGGCCGGCTCGCCGACGTCGAGGAGATCAACATCGACGACATGATCGGCGGGGGCGGTGACGGGAAGAAGAAGACGGGACCTCGACAGCGAAGGGAAACAGTGTCGCGGCCCAAGTACATCGGCGGATGCCGCGCGCCGGAAGTCCCGAACGCCGTGCGAGACAGCGCCGAGACGATCCGCGTCCGCGTTCGGATTCTGGTGATGCCGGACGGGGTGCCGGCACGCGCCGAAATGGAAAAGTCGCACCCCTCCATCCCGGACGAATCGATTCTCAAGTGTGCGCTGGCTCAGCGTTTCGACCCAGCCCGCTTGCCGGACGGCACCGCGGTTCCTTACCCGTACCGTCGTCAGTTCACATTCAAACCCTCGAATATTTGAGCGGAAAGGCACCAAGTCATGGACATAGATATCGTACACATGTGGGAGATGATGAACCCGATCGTGAAGTCGGTCGTGGTCATTCTCACGATTCAGGGCGTGTGGGGCATCACGATCACCGTCGATCGCTTGCTCATGCTCTTCATGTCGAAGCGGCGCTCGAAGAAGTTTGCCGCCGAGGTGTCCGGACCGATGGAGCAGGGCGACGCGATGGGCGCGCTCAAGGTCGCCGAGGAGGCCAAGAAGAAGAGCCACCTCGCGCGCTTCATCTACGAAGGCATCAAGGTGTTCGAAGACAATCTCGCGCTCGGCATGGGGCGCGACCGCGCCGCGCAGTTCACGCAGCGGAACCTCGAGCGCACGGGCGAGAACCTCAGCACCGACCTCAACAAGGGGCTGAGCGTGCTGGCGACGAGCGGTTCGACCGCACCGTTCATCGGCCTTCTCGGCACGGTGTTCGGCATTCTCGGCGCCTTCAAGGTCATCGGTCAGGAGGGCGGCGGCGGCCTCAGCACGATCGGACCGCTCATCGGTGAGGCCCTCTACGTCACGGGCTACGGGCTCATGGTCGCGATTCCGTCCGTCATGCTCTTCAACTGGCTGAGCGGGCTGATTCAGAAGTACGAGGCGGGCCTGGCGAACGCGGGCAGCGAGCTCGTCGACCAGCTCGAGGCGGGCGCGATTGGTTCGGGCAGCGTCGGCGGCGGCGAGCCTCCGGCAAGCCCCGCGGTGGCTCCTGCACCGGCCGAATAGAGGACGAGTACGCGATGGGTCTGTCGAGGAAAAAGAAGGGCAAAGTAAAGCCCGAGATGAACGTCACGCCGCTCGTGGACGTCGTCTTGGTGCTGCTGATCATCTTCATGGTGATCCTGCCCGCGGCCGTGAGCGACCTGAACCTCGAGCTGGCGGAAATCCAAAACCCGGACGAAAACAAGGACAACGAGCCCGAGCCGTACGTGCTCTCGATCGACCGCGACGGCCTTCTCTACTTCGAGGACTACCGGGTCGAGGAGGCCAACTTGGCGGATCATCTGCGGGGTGCCAACGCAGAAGACCCGACGAAGAAGCTCGTGCTCGTCGGCGACCATCGGCTCACCTACGACAAGGTGCGCCCGGTGATGGCGATCGTGCAGGACGTCGGGTTTCCCGGCGTGAACCTTCGCGCGACCAAGGCCGCGCTCGACGATGCCGCGGCGTTTGCCGCAAGCGTCCGCCGGACAGGCGACAACTGAGGACCGGGAGAGGGAAAGACCGCTCATGGGAATGACAGTCGATACAGGGGATGGGGGCAAGAAGGGAAAGCCCCATCCCGAGATGAACGTCACGCCGCTGGTCGACGTCGTCTTGGTGCTCCTGATCATCTTCATGGTGATCATGCCGCTGATGCCGGCCCATTTTTGGATTCACGTTCCGGACAAGCCCGACGAGCTCGAAGAGCCGCCGCCGCCGAACCCGGACGAAAAGCAGCCACTCGTGATCAGTGTGAACGCGGATGGCGAGTTTCAGATCAATCGGGACATCGTTCCCGACGAAGAGTTCTCCGCGAAATTGAAAAGGGTGTTGATCGCGCGGGGCGAGCGCAAAGTCTTCTTCGACGCAGCAGACAATGCGCCCTACTCCCGCGCTGTGCGAGCGCTGGACTTGGCCCGCGTGGGTGGCGCGGCCCACATCGCCGTTCTCACGAAGGGTGTGTACGACAACGAGTAGCGAGCTCGCGAGGCCCATTTCAACGGATTGGAAACGAAGAGTATGGTTAGCGTGCGTCGCGGAGGGCTCGTCTGTGCCCTCCTGTTGGTGGGAACTGCGGTCAGCCCTCGTTTAGCGGGGGCGCAAGACGCGGAGGAGCCTCCGGAGGCCGTAGAAGAACCGCCCTCGGAAGGGGAGTCGGACGGCGAAGAGGCCGCTCCAGATGCCGAAGACTCCCGCGAGGAGGTCGACGCAGAGACCGACGCCGAGGATCCGGAGATCGTCACCGAGGGGGTCGACGGGGACGAGTGGATCACGCCCGACGTGGCCGCCGCCGAGGAAGAGCAGGAAGAGGCCGAAGACGCCGCCGACGTGGACGAGGTGATCATCAACTACGATGAAGATCTCGACACCGGAGATGTGATTACCGACGCGGAGGGCCGCGAGGTGCCCGACGTACCGGCTCCGGTCGTCAGCAAGACGGTCGAGGTCCAGGACCCGGACAAGATGGAGCCGGGCGCCGACAAGGAGACCGGTGTCCAAGGCCAGGTCGTGTCGCGGCGTCCGAAGAAGGTGCTGCCCGACGCCCCTGTGCTCGCCAAGGGGGAGAAAGACGGAAAGGTGCGCGGCACCATTACCGACGAGCGTGGACGGTATCGCCTCTACCTGCCGCCCGGGCGATACACGCTTCGCTCGTACTACGACCTCTATCACGGTGCGCGCTGGGACAACATCGACGTGGCTCGCGGCAAGTTCAAACGGATCAACTTCGTCCTCGATCCGATCAGCGACAAAGACGCCGGGGTCGAGGAGCAGGAGGTCGTCTACCTCGCGGATACCTCGAGCGAGGCTGCCCAGCTCAACATTCGAAAAGAACAGGTCACCGTTCAGGACGCGATCAGCGCTGAGGAGATCAAGCGTGCTGGAGACAGCAGCGCGAAGGGCGCCGTCAAACGCGTGGTTGGCGTAACCATCGACGAAGACGACCGCATCATCATTCGAGGCCTTGCGGATCGCTACAATCAGATCCTTCTGAACAAAGTGCCGATCCCCGGCGTCGACCCCGACGTTCCGAGTGTGAAGCTCGACATCTTCCCGACCGACATCGTCAGCAACCTGGCAGTCGTCAAGTCGCCCGTACCCAACCTGCCAGGCGCTTTCGCAGGCGGCCTTCTTCTCATCGATACCAACGCCTACCCACGGGAGTTCGAGCTGAAGGTCGGCGGGTCGATCGGCGGGAACTCGCTCAGCACCTTCCAAAGCATGCCGACGTACAAGGGAGGCAAGCGTGACTGGCTGGGGTATGACGACGGAACTCGCGCGCTGCCCCGCGCAGTCGGATCCGATCGCCTGGACGTTGGTCGCGCGGGCTCCGGAAGCCGCTATCAAAGTCGCGACCAGGTCAACCAGGTGGGGCGCGAGTTCCCGAACATCTGGAACCCGAAGCGGAAGTTGGCTCTTCCGAAGCTGAATCTAAAAGCGAGCATCGGAGACTCCGGAGATTTGAAGAAGGAAGGTCGACGGGCGGGCTACGTCCTCAGCTTCCTCTACGAATACAACGAGGTCGTTCGCACAGGATACAACCGGCGCTTTCGATACAATCCGGAGGGGCAGTCCGAACTCACCCTCCAGGACTTCGATATTCTCAAGGGCGAACAGGAGGTGCTCTGGGGGACGTTCGGGACGGCATTCCTAGAGCTCGATCCGGACAACTTTCTCAACCTCACTTCTCTGTTCAGTCGGGCGATGGACGACACCACGCTAAACCAGCTGGGCTTTCGTGAGGACACCGGGCAGGAGTTCATCACCACGAAGGACAGCTACAACTTCATCGGTCGCTCGATTCTATTCAACCAGCTGACCGGCGATCACCGGAACCTCGGCAAGTCGAAGGCGAGGCTCGAGTGGAACGTCAGCGGTGGCACGGGAAGGCGGGTCGAGCCTGACCGGCGCGAGATCCAGCAACAGATCGTCTCCCAGTTGGTGACCACCGCGACGCGCTACTACTCGAGTCTCAAGCAATGGTTCGTTGGCGGTCAGTCGAACGTCCGGTTTCCGGTGTACGAGGCCTTCGAACGAACCGCGTACGGGGAGTTCGGCCTCATCGGGAGCTACCAGGACCGCGATTTCACCGCGCGCCGATTCGAGCAAATCCAACTGCCCGGTCAGGACCTGATCGGCGATCCTGAGGTTTTGTTCGGCTTCGACAACATCGGGACGATCAGCACAATCCGGGAGATCACCCAAACCCCGGACAGCTACGTTGCTGACAACCGGCTGCTGGGTGCGTATGCGCAGCTCGAGACTCCAATAGCGCCGTGGCTGTCGTTCCTCGGGCTGATGCGCTTCGAGGCGTTCACGCAGCGCGTCGCGTCCCAGAGCCCTTTCTCGGCTGACCCCAGCACCGAAGCGGAGGGAACCGATCGAACTGACCTCGACCCGCTCCCTTCGGCGAACTTCAAGTTCGAGATCAACGAGAAGATGTTCGTCCGACTCGGCTACGGCATGACCGTGATTCGGCCGGCGATTCGAGAGCTCGCACCCTTCAACTACATCGACTTCATTCGTGGTTGGAACGTGACCGGTAACCCGGAGCTTCTGCGAACGCGCGTTCAGAACGCCGAAGCGCGGTACGAGTTCTACTTCGGCGCCTTGGACCTCCTTGCCGCGACCGTCTTCTTCAAGTGGCTCGACAAGCCCATCGAGTTCGTGATTCAGAACCAAATCAACAGCACCGCAACGTTCCAGAATGCGCGTAACGCATGGCTCGTCGGGGGCGAACTCGAGCTTCGCGTCGGTCTCGCCCGGATCCACCAGAAGCTCGAGAAGCTCTTCTTCACCGGGAATGTGGCGATCATGCAGTCGCAGACGAGGTTGCGCGACGACCTCGTGATTTCCGGTCGATTGAAGCGGCCACTGTTCAACCAATCAGACTACGTCACAAATCTGTCACTTCGTTTTGACGATCCTGACTCGGGCGTGCTGGTCGCGGTGGTTTACAACGCTTTCGGTCCGCGAATCGTCGAGGCAGGGTCCGCCGCCGGCGACTTCATCATCCCGGATGTGTTCGAGCAAGCGCAGCATCTGCTCGATTTTGTCGTCAGCTGGCAACCTACGGAGCACCTCAAACTTGGTTTCAAGTGGAAGAACATCGCGCTTGCGAGGAAGCGATACAAGCAGGGCAACGAGCTCGTGCTCCTCGAGAACTTCGGCTCCAGCGTCAGCATCGGCGCGGAGTACATCTATTGAGAGTTAGGGCAAGGGGTCATGCGGCTCCTAGCCGCGGGAGAAGAGGATACAGATTATGAAAAAGTACCTGGTGATAGCGATGGTGGGGGCGGTGGCCGCCCTCGGGACCGGCTGCTCCGACGACAGTGACAACGGAGGCACGGGCGGCACGGCCGGCTCCGGCGGCTCCGGCGGCACGGCCGGCACGGGCGCCACGGGCGGCGGCGGCGGCAATGTCGTCGACCTCTGCGCGGACGCTGGCGGCAGCGGCCAAGTCCTCATCGAGTCGGAGGAAATCACGGAGGACACCCTCCTCACCGCGGACTGCACCTACGTCCTGACCCGTCAGGTCTACGTCATCGGCTCGACCCTCGAGATCGAGCCCGGCGTCGAGATTGGTGGCGACAACGGTTCGGCTCTCATCATCACGACGAGCGGCATGATCGACGCAGAGGGCACCGCAGAGGCTCCCATCGTCTTCACGTCGTCGCGTCCCTCGGGCGAACGGCTCACCGGTGACTGGGGCGGCGTCGTGATGCTTGGTTTGGCGCGCCTCAGCTGGGGTAACGCCGAATGTGACGGCACCCAGGGCGAGTGTGTCGCCAACATCGAGGGCCTTCCGGACAGCGAGACGCGCGGCCGCTTCGGCGGAGACGACGACTCGCACAACTGTGGCACCTTGCGCTACGCGCGTATCGAGTACGCGGGTTTCCGCTTCGGCATGGACAACGAGCTCAACGCGCTCACCGTCGGTGGCTGCGGCGACACCACGACGCTCGAGTACATCCAGGTCCACCGCGGCCTCGATGACGGCTTCGAGTTCTTCGGCGGCACCACGAACCTGACCTACGGTCTCTGCACCGGGACGGGCGACGACTGCTTCGACACCGACCAGGGCTACCGCGGCACGATCATGAACTTCATCGCTCATCACTTCGCGGGCAGCTCCGACGACCCGCGCGGCGTCGAGTCCGACAACTTCAGCTCCAACAACGACGTCGAGCCCCGTTCGAACCCGGTGATGATGTACGGCACGATCGTGGCGAACACCGACTCGACCACCCAGCAGGGCGTCGTCACCCGCCGCGGAACCTACGCGGTTCTCGACGGTGTCGTCGTCGGCTGGTACGAGCGAGCCGGCTTCGACATGCGTGACGCGAGCTGGGAGACCGGCTGGACGGGCGTCGACGGTCCGTTCGTGGTCAAGAACAGCTGCTTCACCAGCAACAACCCGAACTGGCCGCCCCTCGGCACCGACTGCGAAGACGAGAACATGGCCATGGGCGACTGCAACGATCCCGACGACGTCCCTGCGGACGAGACCTTCGACGAGGAGACGGAGCTCGCGGTGGGCGCTTTGGCCAACCAGGAGCTCACGCCGGCCGAGCTCGGCCTCACCGAAGCGGACTTCGAGGGCGCCGCCAACGGCGACACCCCGGACTACGCGATCGACATGGAAGGCAGCGGCTGCATGGGCGCGTTCGCGCCGGACGGCACCGACTGGACCGAGGGCTGGACGGCCTACCCGGTCAACTAAGACGAACTAGCATTATCGTAAGACCCTCCGCCGCCCCCTTTCCCTTGGGGGGCGGCGGTTCTATTTGGAGCGAGGGCACGCCGCTGGGCGGCTTACCTCCTCGAGACTCCGCTGCGGAATACGGGAGTATTCCTCACTCCATCTCTGCGGGGGCGCACGCCCATCGCCGCACCCTCGCTCCAAATAGAGCGTGGTTGGCGGTAGGGTTGGGCACGCCGCTGGGCGGCTTACCTCCTCGAGACTCCGCTGCGGAATACGGGAGTATTCCTCACTCCATCTCTGCGGGGGCGCACGCCCATCGCCGCACCCTCGCTCCAAATAGAGCGT
>JBCDFZ010000084.1:0-14059 GCA_039177115.1 Myxococcota bacterium | reverse complement strand
GTCTCGCATCAGCTCGGCGGCCTCGAAGCGGAGCGCGATCTCGGTCGCCTCGTCGCCTGCGGTGTCCGCGCGAAGCTCGGTCATTTCGAGAAGCTCGTGGTAGCGCTCGTCGCTCTCGTAGAGCCTGGTCAGCGGCACGAGCACGTCGTCCGCTGGACCGAATCGAGAGAGGGCCTCTCGGTACGTGTTGATCGCGTCCTCGGCGCGCGTTAGTCGAGATTCCAAGATCGAAGCGACCCGGAGGATCAGCGATTTCTGCTCCTCTTCCTCGGCCGCCAGGTCCACCTTGCGCTCGAGGATCTCAATCAGCGCTTCGTGCCGGTTGCGATGCTCGTAGAGCCTCTCGAGAGCCGAAAGCACTTCACCGTCGGTTGGGTCGGTTTCGAGCAGGCGCTGCTGCATCTCAATGGCGCGGTCGGGCTCCTGTAGCGAGCCCTCGAAGAGCGAAGCGAGCTCACGAAGCAACTCTTGTCGCCGGAGCGGGTCTTCCTCGAAAGCGAGCTGCCGCTCGAGGTCCGCGGCCAACGCGGATGAGTCGCCCGCCTCCCGATGGAGTCGCTCGAGGACGCGCGACGCTTTGAGAGCGATGTCAGGATTCTCGCCTTCCTGCTCGAGGAGGCGCCGATACGCCTTCTCGATCTCGGCGGGCTCCGAGTCGGCCTCTTCCCACAGCTCGGCCAACTCGAGCGTCAGCTCCGTCTTGACGTAGTCGTCGGCCACCGATTCGAGTCCCGCCTCGAGCAGCGCGGCGCGCTCCCGGTGTCGGCCGAGCTCGGTTGCGAGTCGCCGAAGGTCGGCACGCGCGCTCCCGTCTCCGACGTCTTGCTGAACGGCGCGCGAGTACGCGGTGAACGCGGCGTCGGCGTCTTTGAGCTTGGTCTCCGCCAGCTCGCCGAGGCGACCGAGATGGGCGGCGCGCGAGCTCGCGTCGGTCAGGTCTTCGAGCTGCACCTCGAGCACCTTCACGAGCTCACCCCAGGCACCCTGCGACTCGAAGATCGGCTCGAGAATCGCGGCCACGCGCTGTCGCTCCTCCGGAAGCTCCATCAGCCGCTCGAGCCCCTCTTGAGCGCGGAGATGAGTGGGACTCGACTCCAGCACGAGCTGGTAGTGGTCGATCGCATCGACCGGCCGGTTCAACTTGGTCTCGTAAATCGTCGCCAGCTCATAGGCCAGATCGACCGCTTCCTGGTCGGTCGCCTCGTCGAGGTCGCGCCGAAGCAGGTCCGCTAGCTCGGGCCACCGCTTGAGCCGCCCGTAGAGCCGCTGCAGTGCCCGGCGCGACGGTGTGTGCGTCGGATCGAGTTCGAGCGCCTGTTCGTAGCTCGTGATCGCGTGCGTCGGCTCATCGAGAATCTCCTCGAACAAGAAACATAGCTGGAGCAGAAGGTCGAGCTTCGCTCCTCCATCCGTCGTCGCTTCGATGCGTCCGAGGTAGAGCGTCCGGAGGTCTTCCCACTGCTCGTGCTTGGTGTAGAGCTGCTTGAGGGCCGCAAAGGCGATCGGGTCGGCAGGGTCGTCCACGAGCACGCGTCGATGAAACGGCGCAGCCTCGTCCGGCTGACCGAGCATACCGTCATGGAGCTCGGCGGCGCGACGGTTGAGCGCGACCTCGGCGGCGGGATCGAGGCCGCCCGCGTCGATCGCGAGAACCAGCGCCTTCGCGAACGCCTGGTGCTGATTGGCGGCCTCCGCAACGCCGCCTAGCCGGTCGAGCAGCCCGAGGTCGCTCGGGTTGTCGAGGAACGCCGACTCGAGCGCACCGTACGCGCCGGCCGCGTCGCCAAGCTCCGAAGCCGAGAGCTCCGCCACCCGAAGACGAAGCGCACGTCGTTCGTCAGCATCCTGGGCGCGTTCGAGGCGTCGCTTCAGCAGCGCCGCAAGCTTCTCGAAGTCGCCGCGTCGGGTGTAGGCCGATTCGAGGAGGTCGACCGAGCTCTCGAACAAGACGTCGCTCTCCTGAGAGATCGCTTCCACCCCGCCCATCGCAACCGGGTTGCGTGGGTCGAGCTCGAGCGCGTCGCGATAGCACTCGAGCGCGCCGGACGAGTCTTCGAGGTGAATCCGTCGGAGGTCGGCCAGCTGGAGATAGACGGCCAGCCGATCGTCGTCCGCCATGTTGGACTGCAGCCGCTTCTCGAGCGCCGCGTCGAGGCGATCCCATTGCTTCAACTGCTGCGACAGCCGCTCGACGGCGCGAAGCGCATCGACATCGTGCGCGTCTACTTCAAGGATCTGCCAATGTCGCCCGGCGGCCGCAGGCAGGTCTCCGAGCTGCTCCTCTTCGACCTGCGCCACCTCGTTGAGGAGCACCCATCGCTCTTTGGAATCGTCGACGGCCGAGAGCCGCGCTTCATAGAGATTGCGCAGGTCGGCGAAACGCCGCTCGGCGCGGTAGAGTCGGTCGAGAACCGCCATGGCTTCGGCGTCTCCGGGCTCCTTTTCGAGGATCGCTTCGAGCTGCCGGATCGACTCGGCGGACTGGCCGAGACGTTCGCCCGCGATCGAGGCAATTCGTCGCTGCAGATCGGTCTTCTCTTCCGCTGGCGTGCTCGCGTCGTCGAGTCGAGCTCGGAGGAGCGCGACCATGTCGTCGAACGCACCGAGAGCCTCTGCGGACTGTTCGAGGCCCGCGACGACACCCGGCTCGGATGGAAACAGCATGTAGGCGCGGCTTGCCCAGGCGAACGACGCCTCCGGATCGCGAAGCCGGTCGAGCGCCGTGCTCCGGAGCGTCGTGAGGCGCCCGAGTCGCTCAGAAGGCTCTTCGTCCTTCGGAGGGTTAGCTTCGACGACACTCAGCATCTCGACGAGGCGCGTCCACTTCTGATCGCGCTCGTAGATGGGGGCCAGCCGGGCGGCCGCGTCGACGTGATTCGAGTCCGAGGCCATCACGCGCTCGAGGCTGCGAAGCGCGCGCTGCGGCTCTCCGAGGTGATCGCGATAGAGCGTGGCCGCCCGCATGCTGAGCTCGATCGCCATCGAAGGTGACTCGGCCTGCTCCGCGGACTGATTGAGCACGTCTGCGAGGCCGGCGAAGTCTTTCTTTTCGGCGTAGAGCGCCTCGAGCGCGTCCCACGCTTCAGACGCAATGTAGGCATCTCGCAACAGCCTGCGAACCCGCGTGTTGTCGGGATCGAGCGCGAGAAGCTGCTCCCAGGCAACCACCGCCGCGCCGGGAAGCGAAAGACGTTCCATGAGCACGACACCGAGACGCTGCAGGTACTCTCGATGCGTCGCGGTGCCCTCCGAGGCGCTCACCCGCGCCCGGAGTACGTCGGCGTGAGTCTCCCAGTCTTTCTCTCGCTCCGAAATTCGCTCAAGCGCGTCGAGGGCACGGTCACTCTCAGGGGACGCCTCCAGCACTTCCTTCCAAATACGAATCGCAACGGCGTTCTGATGGAGTCGGTCCGCAGCAAGCTCTGCCATCTCAATCTTCTTGTCGAGCTTCGCCGCGTCGTCCTCGATGAGGTCGGCCTCTTTGGCGAGCACGTTGAAGAGCGCCGGCCACTTGCGCTTGGTGGTGTAGATCTCTTTGAGCTGGGAAAGCGCCTCGGCGTGGTCCGCCCGGAGCGTCACCACACGCTCGAGCGGAGTCGTGGCCTGATTGAGGTTCCCGAAACGCTCGACCCACAGTTCTGCAACGCGCAGCAGGAGCGCGACCTGCTCATCCTCGTCGGTCGCGGTGGACGCCTTCCGATCGATCACCTGAATCAGCTCGTTCCATCGCCCGGCCTCTTCGTATAGCGTCGACAGTGCGTCGAGCGACTCGGCGTCGTGCGGCGAAAGCGAGAGGATCTCGCCGTACACCTGGATCAGCATCGAATCGAGACCGAGCGCGTCCCGGTAAATCGGCACGAGATCGCGAAGCAGCCGGATCTTCTCCTCGTTCGAATCCTCGGAAAGACCTTCGATCTCCCCGCGAATCGACTCGGAAAGCGCATTCCATTTACCGCTGCTCTCGTAAAGCTTCTGAAGCGCGGCCCGCGCATCGAGGTCTCCAGGGGAAAGCCGCTCGACGGCCTTCCACCCCTCGAGCGAGCGCTCCGGTCGGCCCGCGCGGTCCGCACGCTGGCCGAGTTCCTTCGCGAGCGCGAGCTGTCGATCGGGATCGTTTGCGGTGCGCAGCGCGTCTCCGAGGATCGTCAGCAGTCGCCCCTGCGGATCGTCTTCCCCGATTTGGTCGCGGTAGAAGTCGAGCATACCCGGGTGAGCGGCGTCGATCTTGCGGAGCCGCGCGAAGTACGGCTCGGCATCCTCCGTCGACTCGCGGAACCGCCAGTGCACCATCGCCAGCTGAAGCAGCATGCCTTTTTCGGCGTCGAGCTTTTGCCTGGAGCGAAGCGCACGCTCGTACATCTCCGCGAGCTCGTCCCATGCTTCATGATCGGTGAAGTACTGAACCAGCGCCCCGAGGGCCTCCTCGTCGGTGGGGTCCAGCTCGAGCACCTGCCGGTACGCGTCGGCGGCGGCCTCGTGGTCCTTGGTGTTTTGGCGAAGCACCCGCGCTGCCTGGAGCCAGGCGCTCGTCTTTTCTTCGCGGGTGCGAGCCGCCTTCGCGGCGAGCACGAAAACGGACACCACGTCGTCCCATCGACCGCGCTCACGGAGGGTGAGCGCGTACTGACGAGCGGTGCGCAGGTGCGACGGGTCGGCCGCAAGCGCCTCGTCGAAAATCGCATCGGCCTGCTGCGCGTCCTTCTCGTCGGCTCCGTACTGCCAAACGAGCGAAGCGGCACGCGTGAGAAGCGAGGTCTTGAGGCGCGGATCGGCCGCCTCCCGGGCCTCCTCCACGAACCGGTGGGCGATCTCGCGCCACTTGGTTTCGGCCTGCTGAATCTGTTCGACCGCTTGAACCACCTCGGGGTCGTCGGCCTTCTCGCCCCCGAGCCGCTCGTACGCCTCGAGCGCCCCGCGATCGTCCATCAGCTCGTCGCGACGAATGCGCGCGAGCTCTTTCAGCAAGATCGACCGGAACGCTGGATCGTCCGCGACCAGCTCGGTTTCGAGCTCCATCAGCGCTGCCGCTGCCAGAAACTCGCCGCGGCGCTCATGCCCCCCGCGCGCGGCCTCGAGGAGGCGGAGCGGGTCCTGCCCGCCCGGCTCGCCGTTCTTGTTGGCGGGTTCGCTTCCGATGAGCTCCCCCAGCTCTTTGATCGACTTCGTGTCGTACGGATCCTCGAGCAACATGCCCAAGTAGTTCGCCACCGTGAGCTCGGCCATCTCCGCTCCCCTGTCCCCTCCCCCGAGAGGAAAATTCACCCTTGGGTGATCTCACGAAACCCCGAAAAACAAAAGGATCCTGCGAACTAAGGTCCCCACTCCGCAGGAGCCTAGATGTTAGCGGTCCGACAGACCCACCGGCAACCTTGGGAACCCTGGAATTTCGCGATGAGCGGGAGCTTGGTGAGGCAGCTCTCAGAACACCATGATGGCGCCCTGCCACGTGAGCGCGCCCCACGTGGCGAGTCCGATGGCGAGGTGCGTGGTCGCTAGAGCGCGAAGCGTATTGTAGTTATTCGCCCGATCCATCCCGAACCATTCAGGATTCGCGATTACGAGCCCGGTACCCAGCTGCAGCAGCATCCCGGTGAACGTCACCCACCGAAGGATCTTGTGAGTGCGCAGCTTGCGCGCGAAGTCGCTGTTGCCCTCGCTGACGTTGAGCGGATCCGGCATGGCATAGGACAGCCCGAAGGTGGTGAAGAAGAGCGCCGCCGTGGTTGCCCCGAGCGCCAAGTGCGCCGCGGGAACGCCGCTGCACTGTCTCTGCCCGAACACCGCGGTCCCCCGCACACACGGGTTGTTGGCCTGGCTATCCCACCATCCGTACTGGTTGTAGAACTGGATGAAGCCCGAGATCACCGTGACGGTCATCGCCGACCAGGTCGCGATCCCGAAGTTCTTGTGGATCTTCTTGATCTTGTTTCGCTTGCGAATCAGGTCGGCGGTGGTCGGCTCGGAGGGCTCGAGCTCCGGCGAATCGAGCTCCGCCGAGATCTCGAGGGCCAGGACGACGGCTGGATCGATGACGACGGCTGGCGGGTCGCTCAGGGACGAATCGATGTCGAGAGCCAAGCCAAACAACGGGGTAGCAACCAAGAGAGCGGTCAACGGGCCCATGGCGGCCGAGTATCTACTAGATTCCGCGATCGGGCCAGGAGTCGACGAACCCGGGCCGGTTTTTCAACGGGCGCGCCACCGGCTTTTCACGAGCGTCGAGTCGCAGTAGAGGAACGCTATGGTTTCCGACCAGAAGCTGCCAGAGCGCGTCTCCGTCTACGAGGTCGCCCCGCGGGACGGGCTGCAGAACGAGAGCGCCCAGGTCGCGACTCACGCCAAGGTTCGGCTCATCGAAGCCTTGGTGGACGCAGGCGTCACTCGAATCGAAGCGGGGAGCTTCGTCGCGCCGAAGTGGGTGCCGCAGATGGCCGACGCCGACGAGGTGTTCGGAATGATTCAGCGCAGGCCCGGCGTCACCTATTCGGGGCTTTGTCCAAACGCCCGCGGACTCGTCCGGGCCCTGGCGGCTGACGTGGACGAGGTCGCTGTCTTCGTCAGCGCGAGCGAAACCCACAACCTGAAGAACGTGAACAAGACGATCGCCCAAACCCTGACGGCCTTCGAGGACGTCGTCGGGCCGGCCGTCGAGCGGGGCCTTCGGGCCAGAGCCTACGTATCGACCATGTGGGGTTGTCCGTATGAAGGCGACGTCGACCCGAAGCGCGGGCTCGAACTCGCCCAGCAGCTGCTCGGCCTGGGCTGCTACCAGATCTCCTTGGGCGACACGATCGGGGTGGGGACTCCTCTCCAAACGCAGCGGATCGTGGAGCTCTTCTTGAGCGCACTTCCCTCAGAGCAAATCGCGCTCCACCTTCACGACACGCGAGGCACCGCGCTCGCGAACGTGCTGGTCGGCCTTCAGATGGGCATCACCACGTTCGACTCGTCCGTGGCCGGCCTCGGCGGTTGCCCCTTCGCTCCAGGCGCCGCCGGCAACCTCGCCACCGAGGATTTGGTGTATACGCTTCACGGGATGGGCATTGAAACGGGAATCGACCTCGAAAAACTCTGGCAGGCGGGGCAGGTTGCCGAAGCGATCGTCGGCAGGGAGCTCCCCGGCAAGGTGCACCGGGCGGGCGTCAGGTCCCTGGCCCGCTGACCGAGGAAGCGAGATGCCCACCGAAGACCTTCTGCAGTACATCGACGCGGCGCCCTCCCCGTTTCACACGGTCGCCGAAACCGCTCGACGACTCGACGCTGCCGGCTACCGACGGCTCGACGAAGCGGAGAGCTGGAGCCTCACCGCGGGCGATCGCGTCTACATCGTCCGGGGCGGCGGATCCCTTGCCGCGTTTCACCTCGGTGTCGACGCACCGGCGGATGCAGGTTTTCGACTGGTGGGCGCGCACACCGACTCGCCGAACCTCCGCGTGAAGCCGAACCCCGAGCGAAGTCGGTCCGGCACGGTGCAGCTCGGCGTCGAGCCCTACGGCGGCGTGCTGTTGCACACCTGGCTCGACCGGGACCTCTCCCTCGCGGGGCGGATCTGCCTTCGGGACGGCAGCAGCCACCTCGTCGACCTCGAGCGGCCGCTGATGCGGATTCCCTCCCTCGCCATTCACCTCAATCGCGAGGTGAACAAGAAGGGCCTGCTCCTCAACGCCCAAAAACACATGTCGCCCATCACGAGGATGGAGGGCACTGGGAGCTTCGAGCTGGCTGCCCTTCTCGCCGCGGCGCTCGACGGCGTCCGAACCGACGACGTCGCCGCATGGGATCTCATGGCATACGACGTACAGCCTGCAGCCGTCGGTGGCGCCGACGACGAGTTCATCTACGCGGCGCGGCTCGACAACCTCGCGAGCTGCCACGCCGCCTGCACCGCGCTCACCAAAGCCGCGGGCGACGCCGGCCCCACGCGCGGCATCGTGCTCTACGACCACGAGGAGGTGGGGAGTCGAAGCGCTCAAGGCGCCGCCTCCGACTTCCTCCGAAGCACGTTGACGCGTCTGTCGAACCGCGGAGGCTCCGACGACTACCCTCGCGCCATCGCTCGGTCCTTCATGGTCTCCGCCGACATGGCCCACGCGGTCCATCCGAACTACGCCGACGTGCACGAACCCGAACACCGGCCGGCCCTCGGAGCTGGCCCCGTAGTGAAGATCAACGTCAATCAGTCGTACGCCACCGACGGCGAGGGCTGGGCCCGCTTCGAGGGGTGGGCGCGCGAGGCGGAGGTCGAAACCCAGCGCTACGTGGTCCGCTCGGACCTCGGCTGCGGAAGCACTATCGGCCCGATCACGGCAGCCGAGCTTGGAATCCGTACCGCAGACGTCGGGAACCCCATGCTCTCGATGCACTCGTGCCGCGAAATGGCCGCGGTAGCCGACGTTCCCAAGATGATCGCCGTGCTCGAGCGCTTCTTCGCGGACTGACGGCTTCAGGCGAGCTCGAAGTCTTTGCAGAACAGAAGGTCGGCGCGTGGGTCGTCGTAGCGCGAGCGCCGATGTCGGTGGGTTGGGTACCCGTGCGCACAGCCGAGCTCCGCGTCGAACAACGCACAGTCTTCGCAGTTCCAACGGAGCGAATACTGCTCGCGCTGCTCGCGAAAGCGTGCGTCCTGCTCAACCTTCATGGGGGAGCGAAATCTTGTCGACGCGCCGCTGGTGCCGCCCGCCCTCGAACCTCGACTCGAGGAACGCTTTCAGGATCTCCGACGCGAGCCCGGGTCCCACGACTCGCGCACCGAGACAGAGTACGTTGGCGTCGTTGTGCTGTCGCGCCATGCGGGCGCTGAAGATGTCGCCGCACAGCGCGCCACGAACGCCGTCATGGCGATTCGCCGTCATCGACATGCCGATCCCAGTGCCACAAATCAGCAGACCGAGACCCTCACCCTTGGCGACCGCCTCCGCCACCGCGTGGGCGTAGTCGGGGTAATCGGTTGACTGCGTGTCGTGGGTACCGACGTCGCGAATCTCGTAGCCGAAGTCGGTGGCCACCTTCGCGAGGACGTGTTTCAACTCGAAGCCGGCGTGATCGGAACCGATGATAAGTGTCTCGCCCATGAGCCTAGGGGCGCCTTAGCACGATCGTGCAGTTGGTCCCCCCGAACCCAAACGAGTTGTTCATGATGACGCCGAGGGCGCGCTCCTGAGTCTCGTTCGGCACGAGGTTCATACCCTCCGCGGATTCGTCTAGGCTGCCGAGGTTGATGGTCGGGGGAATCACCCCGTCACGCATGCCGAGGACGCAAAGCACGGGCTCGAGGCCGCCGGCGGCGCCCAGCAAATGCCCGGTCATGCTCTTGGTGCTCGACACGGCAAGGCCGTCCGTGGCGTGGGCGCCGAATACGGAGCGAATCGCTTTGATCTCCTCGGCGTCGCCCACGGGCGTAGACGTCCCGTGCGCGTTCACATAGTCGACATCGCTCGGGTTCATCTCGGCATCGGCGAGTGCGAGCGTCATGGCGCGGCGGGCTCCCTCGGCCTCGGGCGCCGGCTGCACCATGTGGTACGCATCAGACGTCGCACCGTAGCCGACGATCTCGGCGAGGATGCTGGCGCCACGTGCGATAGCCGCCTCTCGCTCTTCGAGGACGCAGATGCCCGCACCCTCGGCGATGACGAAGCCGTCCCGGTCGCTGTCGAAGGGGCGGCTCGCGGCCTCGGGGTCGTCGTTCCGGCGGGAGAGCGCCCGCATCGACGCGAACGCAGCCACGCCAACTGGAGTCACCGCGCCCTCGGCACCGCCCGCAATCGCAGCGTCGATTTCGCCGCGCTGGATCCAGCGAAACGCGTCACCAATGGCATGCGCACCGGAAGCACAGGCGCTGGTGTGCGTGTAGCTCGGCCCCTTGAAGCCGTACTGGATCGACACTTGGCCCGGCGCGAGGTTCGAGATCACCGAAGGAATGAAGTAGGGAGACACCCGGCGCGGGCCCTTGTCGAACAGGGTCTTGCAGGTGGACTCGAACACTTCGAGGCCGCAGAAGCCCACGCCGATGAACGTGCCGACGCGCTCCTTCTCCTCGTCGTTCGGTTCGAAGTGCGCGTGCTGAATCGCCTGGGTACTCGCGGCGATGGCGAGATGGATGAAGCGTGCGGCTTCCCGGAGCTTCCGCTTCGGCATGTACTGAAGCGGGTCGAAGTCGTTGCACTCCCCCGCGATCTGAGACGCAAACTCGGTGGGGTCGAACGACTCGATGCGCCCGATGCCGCTCTTCCCCGCCTTGATCGACTCCCACGTGCGGGTGGTATCGGCGCCGCATGGGCTCACCGCACCCACGCCCGTGATCACGACCCGCCGCTTCGACGTATCCACCATCGGGAACCTCCGTCGGCGTCAGCCCTTCCGTTCCGTGATGTAGTCAACCGCATCTTGGACGGTCCGGATTTTCTCGGTGTCCTCGTCGTCGATGTCGATTTCGAACTGCTCCTCGAACGCGAGCACGAGCTCGACAATCGCGAGGGAGTCTGCCTTGAGGTTGTCGATGAAACTGTCCGTATCCTTGATCTCGGCCTGATCGACATCGAGCTGCTGCGATACGATTTCCTTGACCTTCTCGGCAATGTCCATGTGCTCCTCCGTCACGTCGTTAGACGTGCATGCCTCCGTTGACCCGGACGACTTGCCCGGTGATATAGCTCGCTTCGTCGCTTGCTAAAAACACAACTGCTGCGGCGACCTCTTCCGGGGTGCCGATCCGACCGAGTGGGGTTCGGTCGATGATGGATTGATGGGCGGCCTCGGGTAGCTCCGAGGTCATGTCGGTCTCGATGAAACCCGGGGCAATCGCATTCACCGTGATCCCGCGAGACGCGTACTCGAGAGCTAGCGAGCGCGTGATTCCGAGAAGCGCGGCTTTTGAGCCTGAGTACACCGATTGGCCGGGATTGCCCGACTCGGCCACGACGCTCGACAGGTTGATCACCCGGCCGTGCTTCTTCCGCATCATGGTTCGGATACACGCTTTAGCGCAGAAAATCGCTCCATTGACGTTGGTCGCCCAAGTGGCGTCGAGGTCTTGGGGGGATACTCGCAGGAGCAGCTGATCGATGGAGATTCCCGCGTTGTTGACGAGAATGTCGATCCTGCCGTGTTCTGCGACCACCTGCTTGATGGCGGCATCCACCGCGTCGGGATCGGCCACGTCGAAGCGGATCGCTTTGCCCTGTCCGCCCGCGGCCTCAATCGCGGCAAGCGTCTCGTCGGCGGCGGCCGCGTTCGACCGATAATTCACGACGACGTGCGCACCCGCCTCGGCCAGCGCAACACAGGCGGCGCGGCCGATACCGCGCGACCCCCCGGTCACCACGGCGATTTTCCCCGCGAGATCGAACACGGCTATTCGAGCTCGTCGGACTTGCCCTCGATGACCTGGCGCCCCTTGTAATATCCGCACGACGAACACGCGCGGTGGGGACGCATCACGTCGCCGCAATTGGGACACGGAATGACGTTCGGCGCGGTGACCTTGTCGTGATGGGCGCGGCGCTGGTCGCGCTTCATCGGGCTTGTTCTGCGCTTTGGAACTGCCACGAGATTACTCCTCTTTCTTGGTAAGCTCTTCTTTGAGTTTCAGTAGCGGCGCGAAACGTGGATCGGGTGCCGACGCGCCAAAAACGTCGTTCGGGGGTTGAACGTGTGTCGGAACGGCGATGCCCTCGCAATCCTCGGCACACAGCGGCTTCATGGGAACCTCGAGCAGCAGGTGCTCGCGGACCATCGAATCCAGAATGATCTCCGTGCCCCCGTAGTAGTCCCGAGCGGTCTCGTCGAGCCGAACCTCGACCTCGGCGGCCTCGGGCCCTCGGGGCCTCAGCTGGGCCGGAACGAACAGCGCGGTCAGCGGGAGATCGACGTCGAGCGGCATGTCTTCGAGACACCGCGCGCACGGAGCCTGGAGATGTGCGTCGATCTGCCCCTGCAGCAGGATGTCCTGCCCGTTTCTCTGGGCGTGCACCTCGAGGCGACCTGCGCGGCCGGCGGGGGACAGCTCGGTCCCGGTGAGCGCGCACGCCAGCCAGTCGTCCGTGATCGGAAAGTTCCAATCGCGTCCGGACTCGTCGAGGTCCTGAATCGGTAGGACAAAGGCAGGCATGAATTCGCTTTTCGAACCGCGCCCCCACAGGCTTCCGGGGCGCGGAGCCGCGGAACTATTCAGCGCCGCCCAAACCAAGTCAAGCAGCCCCGCACGCGCTGTGTTCCAGTAGGCAACCCACTGTAACGTTAGCGCTTTTCGAAGAGCACGACGGGCGCGCGTTCTCACGACAGTCCCGACTGTTTGCGACTGCACCGCTGCAGCAGATCCCTGCCGAGCCGGCGTCCAGGTCGCCATTCTGCAGGAGCGTGATACGTTTCCGCGCGATGACAGACGATTTTCGACGCTTTTCCGGCACTCCGAACTACCTGACGAGCGAGGCTCTCGAGTCCGCGGTGAACACTGCCATCGTCCTCGAGCGGCCCCTCCTCGTGCGCGGCGAGCCCGGAACCGGGAAGACGCTCCTCGCCGAGGCGGTCTCCGAGGCCCTTGGCATGAAGCTAACCCGCTGGAACATCCGAAGCACCACGCTGGCCCAGCACGGCCTCTACGTCTACGACACGGTGCAGCGTCTCTACGACTCCCGATTTGGAGACAAAGACGTCAACGACATCACCCAGTACATCAAGCTCGGACCGATGGGCGAGGCGTTCGACGCGCCGGAGCGCGTGGTACTCCTCATCGACGAAATCGACAAAGCTGACGTGGAGTTCCCAAACGACCTCCTGAACGAGCTCGATCGGATGCAGTTCCACATCGACGAGACCCAGCAGGACATCGTCGCGAAGCAGCGCCCCGTCGTCATCATCACGAGTAACGCCGAAAAAGAGCTGCCCGACGCGTTCCTTCGTCGCTGCGTGTTCCACTTCATCGATTTCCCGACGCCCGAGCTGATGCAGGACATCGTGCGCGTGCATCACCCGAAGATCCACGAAGAGCTCATCGAACAGGCCCTCAAGACCTTCTACGAGATCCGCGGCATGCGGCGCCTCCGTAAGCGCCCGAGCACGAGCGAGCTCGTCGATTGGATCACGGTGCTGCAGCGCGCCGGAATCGACAACGTCAAGCTCGAAGAAAACCTTCCCTTCCTGGGCGCGCTGCTCAAGAAGGAACAAGACCTAGTCGCCTACGCCGACCAGCTGTCCGGCGGCAGGCAGTGGAGAAGCTGAGATTCTAGTCCCCTTCATGTACGAGCTCCGAGACCGGGGCGTTCCCGTCGGAACGCAAGAGGTGCTCGCGCTCGCTCAAGCACTGAAGGCCGGTCTCCACGAAAGCTCCCTCGACGGGTTCTACAACGTCGCGCGCTCCGTGATGATTCACAGCGAGGCGCACCTCGACTCATTCGATGAGGCGTTCCTCTCGTTCTTCAAGGGCGTCGAGGTCGAATCGAAGAAGCTCAAAGACGAGCTCTGGGATTGGCTGCAAGAAGCCAAAGAGAACATGGGCGAGCTCACCGAGGAACAGCGCCAGTTCGTCGAGGGCCTCGACCTCGACGAGCTTCGGAAGCTCTTCGAAGAGCGCCTCGCCGAGCAGGACGAAGCCCACAACGGCGGCAATAAGTGGATCGGCACCGGAGGCACCTCGCCGTTCGGCCACAGCGGTCGCTCGCCGAAGGGTTTTCGCATCGGTGGCTCGGGAGGTGGCCGCACCGCGGTCAAAGTCGCCGATGCTCGGCTCTACCGACCTTACCGGCAGGATCTGACGCTCGACGTCCGTCAGATGCAGGTCGCACTCCGAAAGCTCCGTGCGTTCGCACGTGAAGGTGGCGAGGAAGAACTCGACCTCGAAGGAACGATCGACGAAACCGCAAAGAACGCCGGTGAGCTCGAAGTGGTCACCCGCCCTCCACGCCGCCACAACACGCGCATCATCTTGATGATGGACGTGGGCGGGTCGATGGACCCCTTCGCACACCTCTGCTCACGCTTGTTCTCGGCGGCGAAGAAGTCGACGCACTTCAAAGAGCTTCGGACGTATTACTTCCACAACTGTGTCTATGGTCACGTCTACGAG
>JBCDFZ010000083.1:0-14425 GCA_039177115.1 Myxococcota bacterium | reverse complement strand
TCGACGTTCTCACGAAACACGCGGTACATGGCGACCTTCCCGCAAAGCGAGAACATCGCGAACGCAATGCAGGTCGCGTACTTGGATGGGCCGAGGAGGTAGAACGACCATGCGGCGAAGGCCGACATGGTGCCCGTGGAGGTACCCGCGCCAATGATCGTCAACGGAAGGCGAGGCTGCTGATGCAGCATGAGGGCCGTCACCTCGGGGATCACGTGCAGAGGGTCCTGAGACATCATCGTCGAGAGGATCTCGCCGTAGCTGAAGTACAGGAACATGTCGCTGCTGCCGTAGAAGCTCAGCGTGATGGGCACTTGGGCACAGGCGAACCCCACGTGAAGCAGGTAGCTGGCCCAGACCCAGCGGCGTTCGCGAGGGTCGAGCCCGTTCGAACACGCCATCGTCAACACGGCGCCGAGCACGACGACGATGAGAACTGAAAAGAGCCCGCTCATCCCACAGACTCGAACGTAGCATCGACCACGCTAGGACTCGATCTTTCCCCGGTTGGAACGCCACCACGACTGAAACATCAGGACGGCCCAGAGCTGGTGCTCGTGGTTCCCGCGCCCCGCCTGGTGGACCTGCCAGGTCTCGGCAACCGTTTCCGGGTTGAACAGGGCATCCTGCCGAAGCGTGGCCGGATCGAGCAGGTCGGCGGCCCACGACCGGAGGGGCCCACGAAGCCAGGTCCCGACGGGCACGCCGAACCCCATCTTGGGTCGGTCGAACAATTCCCGTGGGACGTGGCGTTCGAGCACCTGACGGAGGATCCACTTCTGAGTGCGCCCTCGGATCTTGAGGCTGGTCGGGAATCGCCACGCGAGCTCGACGACCTCGTGGTCGAGCAGGGGGACTCGGGCCTCCAGGGACACGGCCATGGAGGCGCGGTCCACCTTGGTGAGGATGTCGTCCGGCAGATACTCGAGGAGGTCGCAGAGCATCATCTGCTCGGCGAACGGGGCGTCGAACTCCCGGCGCGGAGACGCAGCGCCGACTTCCTCGGCAAGTACCCGACCGGGGTCGCTCCACTGCGAGCGGAGCCTTTCGTAGAACGCGTGCGGGTCGCGCACGTCGGCGAGCGCCGCCACTTTGTAGACCTTGTCACCGGGGAGTCTCAGAGACCCGCCGAAGCCCGCGAGTCGGGCGGCACGATCCCAGTCTTCGACTTTGAAGAGACGAAGTGCGGCAAGCGCGCGGCGCATGCCCAGGGGCACCCTGCTGGCGACGTTCCAAAGGCGGGGCGCCCACGCATGCCGGTTGTAGCCGGCAAAGAGCTCATCCCCGCCATCGCCCGAAAGCGAGACCGTGACGTGACGACGTGTGAGCTTCGAAACGAGGAATGTCGGAATCTGAGAGGAGTCTGCGAAGGGCTCGTCCCAGTAGTCTGCGATGTCGGGGACCACGCCGAGGACCTCGTCAGGGTCCGCGACCAGCGTGTGGTGCTCGCATCCGAGGTGCTCCGCGACGGCAGCCGCGGCGGACGACTCGTCGTATCCGGCAAGGCTGCTCCCAATGCAAAACGTTTTCACGGGCGTCGCGGCTACGTCCTGCATGAGCGCTGCCACGGTCGAGGAATCGATTCCTCCGGAAAGGAAAGCGCCAAAGGGAACGTCAGATCGCATTCGAAGGGCGACCGATTCGCGGAGCGCAGTTGCGAGAAGCTCGACTGCTTCGCGGTCGGTTCCAGTAAAGGGGTTCTGAAGCCCCGTGAGCGCAATCCGGGCAGCGTCCCAGTAGACGTCGACCGTCGGTTCATCGGCGGGCCCCGAGAAACTCACGATCGTCCCCGGCCGCACCTTCCGAACCGGTCGTGCGATGCAGGTGTGGTCGGGCACCACCGCGTATCGGAGGAACGCGGCCAGCGCACCACGGTCGAGCCGCGTGCGGAGCCAAGGAACCTCCACAAGCGCTCGAAGCTCGGAAGCGAAGGCAACCCCCCTGGTCGTCGACGCGTAGAAGAGGGGCTTGATGCCCAGCCGGTCCCTCACGAGCGAGAGCCGTTTGCGTTTGTGGTCCCAGAGCGCGAACGCGAACATGCCGCGGAAACGCGTGAGTGCCTCCTCAAGGCCGAGGAACTCGATCGCCTCGAGAACCACCTCGGTGTCCGAGTGGCCGCGCCAGTCTACGCCGATGCCCCGGCCGTCGAGCTCCCGACGAATCTCCGGCGCGTTGTAGACTTCGCCGTTGTAGACGATGCAGTGGTCGCCCGAGCGGGACCACATGGGCTGAGCACCTCGCTCGCTCAGGTCGAGGATCGACAAGCGACGGTGCCCGAGCGCCACCCCGGCACCCTGGACGAACGCAAACCCGGCCGCATCGGGGCCGCGTTGCACGATCGTGGACAGCATTCCTTCGACCTGTTGGCGAGCTCGGTCCTCGTCGATCGAGTCCGCGCCCCACAATCCAGCGATTCCGCACATCGTGTTCGGTTGGCTCCTCGGTCCGCGCGACCATAGCTGGCGGGGATCGTGACGGCATCCCGAACGCCAGGAGGCATTTTGAGCGAAGGTCGCCTTTGGTCTACGCTCCGCAAACATGCGATTTCTGCACGTCGTGGGGGCACGGCCAAACTTCATGAAAATCGCGCCAATCATGGCCGCGCTGCGCGACTTCGACTCGGTGCAGCAGTCGCTGGTTCACACCGGCCAGCACTACGACCGAGCGATGTCACAGGTGTTCTTCGAGGAGCTCGGCATTCCACGACCTGACGTCGACCTCGGCATCGGCTCCGACACCCATGGCGCCCAGACGGGCAGAATGATGGTCGAGCTCGAACGCGTGTTCAAAGAGCGGCAGCCCGACTGCGTGGTAGTCGTGGGCGACGTGAACTCGACCCTGGCGGCGGCGCTGGTCGCCGTGAAGCTCGGCATTCCGTGCGCGCACGTCGAGGCAGGCCTGCGTTCATTCGACCGCCGAATGCCCGAAGAGATCAACCGAATCGTCACCGACCGAATCGCCGATTTCCTGCTCACCCCCTCCGCCGACGCGGACGAGAACCTGCGGGTCGAAGGCGTATCCGAGGCATCGATTCAACGAATCGGGAACGTGATGATCGACACGCTCTTGGCGCACCTCGACGCCGCCAAAGCGCGAGGTACGGCGGCTTCCCTCGGGCTTCCACCCGGCGCCTTCGCCCTTGCGACGCTTCACCGGCCGTCCAACGTCGACGATCCCGACGTCCTTCGTTCAATTCTGTCGACCTTCGACTGGATCCAGTCGCGGATTCCACTTTTGTTTCCACTCCACCCCCGAACGCGGAAGCGCCTCGAAGAGTTTTCGCTGATGGCGGAAGCGATGCCCAACTTGAAACTGAGCGAACCCCTCGGCTACCTCGACTTTCTGTCACTCACTGCCGACGCACAGGTCGTGCTGACCGACTCCGGCGGACTCCAAGAAGAAACCACCGTTCTCGGAGTGCCTTGCATCACGCTTCGTGAATCGACCGAACGGCCGGTCACCGTCACGGTCGGCACCAACGTCATCGTGGGATCCGATGGCCAGGCGATTCGCGAGAACGTGTCGGCGGTTCTCGAGGGTCGAGCCAAGCGCGGCAAGATTCCTGAGCTGTGGGATGGAAAAGCAAGCGAACGTGCCGCCGAGTTCTTGCTAGGCACCCTCGAATCGGACTGACCGGGTGGCATGGGACTAGAGGCTCAGAGCCCATCGCTCCGCGGCTTGTTCGTTTGCCCGATCTCGGCCGACCTCCCAGGCAATCGAGGCATCCTCAACAAGATGGAATCAGAGCGAGCCGCGCTGGCCTACCTGGCGGGCCACGTCGACGTCGTCTCGAGCGGCACCCGTGGCCCCTTGCTCGGCGGCGAACGGTTCGCGGACTACCCGCTGCGAGCCGGCGCGCTCAGCCCGGTCAATCACTACTTCCTCTTTTACCGCTACGTTTGGCGGCACTGTCGCCCGTTCGAGTACGACTTTCTCTACGTTCGCTACCCCTTGGCACTACCGAGCCTGCTGGCCTTTCTTCGGGCTGCCAAGCGCGCCCGCCCGAGCCTGAAGATCATCTTGGAGGTGCCCACGTTTCCGTACCGAAGCGAGCTTCGCACGCCAAAGCAGCGCGTACTCCTCGCACTCGACGACCTCGGGCACGGGCAGCTCCATCGCTACGTAGACCTCGTCGTGACGTTCTTCGGCCAAAACGAGATCTACGGGATCCCCTGCTTTCGAACCGAGAACGGAATCGACGTCAATCGGATCCGTCTCGCGAAGAACACTCGGGGTGACGCCGACACCGTGAAGATGATTGCAGTCGCCAACCTGGCGCGATGGCATGGTCTCGACCGAATCCTACGCGGTGTGGCCCTCTACGAGCGCCTACAGAACCACCCCCGAGTCAACCTCGACATCGTGGGCGATGGTCCGGTGGCAGGGGAGCTGCGCACCCTGGTCGAGGAGCTCGGTCTCGGCGAATCAGTGAGCTTCCATGGCACGCAGAGCGGCGAAGCACTGGACACCCTCTTCGACGAAGCGGACGTCGCCGTGGGTTCTCTCGGCATGCACCGAATCGACCTCGCGCGATCGAGCTCTCTGAAGTCGAGAGAGTACTGCGCTCGAGGCCTCCCCTTCGTACTTGCCAGCGAAGACCCGGACTTTCCGGAAGGCACTCCGTTCATCCATCGCGTTGAATCGGACGAGAGCGTCGTCGATGTCTCCGCCATCGTGTCGTTCTTCCACTCGCTCGAAGAGGAACTCCCCGACTATTCGCGGGAGATGCGAGAGTACGCGGAAGAGAGACTCACGTGGCGCGCGAAGCTAGCGCCGGTCATCGAGTACGTGCGCACCGGAGTGCTGCCGCCATGACCCGGTCGTCGAGTAAACCTCGCGAAGACTCGACCGGTTGGTCGATCCGAACCGACACCGCGGCTCTCGGCGCGATCATCGTGCTGGCACCCCAGTTCTTCGGCGGCGCGTTTCCCTGGACCCTCATACCGGTGGTAGGGATGTGCCTTGGTGCACTCGGGCTCGCGCTCTTCGTTCGACGCAAGGCGCACGCGCCGATTCTCGATGGCCTGTTTCTCGTGATGGCCGGGGCCTGGGCGTGGACCTGCATCCAGGCAGTGCCCATGCCGGAAACCCTGGCGACGAGCCTCAACCTTGCCACCGTCGAGAACGCCGCACGCCTGGAAGGTCTGGTTTGGACGACCAGTGTACCCCTCACGGTCTCACTCGATCCGGGTGCGACCTTGGCCCAGGTCCTCATCGGCATCGGGATCCTCTCTGCTTTCCTCGCCGCGCGCCTCGGTGCTCCCGAAAACCTGAAACCGTTGGCGGCCGCCATCGTCTTCTCGGCGCTCCTTTTGGCGCTCGAGGGCGTGACGCACCGCCTTCTGCAACTCGATGCGGTCTTCGGCAGCTATGCCCCTCGCTTCGCCAAGCCCCAACTGCTGACACCCCTCATGAACGGAAACCACCTAGGCGGGTTCGCCACGATGGCGTCCCTTCTCGCCGCCGGCCTCACCGCCGACCGACGGGCCCCGTTTCGACGAGGATGGGCCGTGGCTTCCGTGTTGCTGGGGCTCACTGCGGCCCTCACGCTGTCACGGGGCGCGATCGGAAGCCTCGTGTTCGGCTTCGCGCTCCTCGCGCTGTGGCTTCGTACCCAAACCGAGGGAGCAACACGGCGCGGATTCATCCCGATCCTACTCCTCGGGGCTGCATTGGCCGGAACCGCCGTCTTCGCGGGGCTCGAGCCGCTGCTGCGAAGGTTCGAGACGCAGGGGTTCGACAAGCTCGCCGTCGCATCGCGAGGCTTCGAGCTCCTCGAGGGCCCTACCTGGTGGCTCGGCATCGGTCGCGGCGCGTTCTCCTCGACGTTCGTGGCCGAGGAGGGATCTGGGGCTCGCTTTACCCACCCTGAGAACCTGATCGTTCAGTGGATCACCGAGTGGGGACTTCCGGTTGGCTCGTTGCTCCTCGTCGCTTTGGCCCTCGCACTCGTTCGCCGGCTGCGTGGAACCGCGAACCCGATCGGGGCAGCGGGGTGCATCGCTATCATTGCGCTCGCGCTCCAGAACATGGTCGACTTCAGTCTCGAGATGGCGGGAGTCGTCGTCGTCGTGGCTGCCCTCCTCGGTGCGCTCCTGCCGCCAAGGAGAACGGAGCCCGTGCGATGGCATCAGCGGTTCGCGGTCGGGATGCTGGGAGTGTTCGCTCTAGTCTTCGTGTCGATCGCACCGCGGATCCCAAAGAGTGACCCCCAGTCGATCGTCGACAGCCTCACCAGCGCCATGCGTCGAAACGACGAAGCCGCCTTCGCGGAGACACTCGGACGAGGACTCGCGCTGCATCCAACGGAACCCGCCATGGCATTGCTGGCGGGCACGTACGCAGGTGCTCTATCGTATCCCGATGCTCCGAGGTGGCTGTCCGTTGCGATGGAGGAGGCGCCCGGTTGGGCGGCGCCGCACGTCGTCGCCTCACGTTGGCTGCTCGCACGCGGCAGCCTCGACCAGGCGCTGCTCGAGATACACGAAGCCGAGAGTCGCCATCCAGGAACGGGGAAAGACTTGCTCTGCGAGGCGTTGACCCTTGACGCCTCAATCGAGCACGTCCTGCGGGCCGCTCCCATTGGCGACAGCCGGATTGCGTTCCTCGAACGGGCAACCTCGTGCGGGACGATCTCGCCGGAGCTCCGAGCCTCGATCGACCTCGAGATCCTCGAACTCGACGCAACGCGCCCGAGCGCTGTACTCAGGCAAGCCCGCCGGCTGGAATCGAAGGGCCAACAAGGAGCTGCACTCGAACTCGTGCAAGCCGCGCTCGAGCAGCGGCCCGAAGACGCCAGCCTCTGGGCTGCCGTCATCCGCAGCGCCCTCGGTCAGGAGGATTTCACGGGTGCCGAGACCGCACTCGAAGACGCTCGGTCGCGCGGCCTCGACACACGCGCGCTGACGGAAGCCGACGCACGAATCGCCGCCGCCAGAGGTGACACGGACGCCATGCGACGGGCGACCGCCAGACTTCGGGGGCAGGCGCGAGGCAGCGCCCGACTCGTCGCCGCATCCTTTCTGCTTGAAGGAGACCTCGAGGCGTCGCTCGGAAACGTCGATGAAGCGCTCGACGCGTACCGTGCAGCGGACCGCGCAGACTCGAGCTCCCCCGCACTCTTTCGCAGCGCGGAACTCGCCCTCGACGCTGGGCGCAAGACCCAGGCAAGGCGACTCTTCCGCATCCTTTGTCAGCGGAAACCGGGCTCGGCAGCGTGTGCGAAACAACAAAAGCTGGAGGGCCTCGGCGAAGTAAACGCGTCTCCCTCCCCCGTCCCTTGACCCCTTTGACGATATCGAGAACGCTAATCCCGAGGGGTACCCATTCAGCACGGAAACGACCAAAACGACCGCCCGGAGGAGCCCGAGCTCGACCTTCGGGAAGTCGGCCACATTCTGCGCGAGTACAAGTGGCTCATCGCCGGCATCACCGCGGTCGTCGTGGCGATTGGCGTCGTCTGGACCGCCCAAACACCCAAGGTTTACGAGGCGACCTGCACGGTGGAGTACGACCCGAACCCGTCGAAACCGCTCGGCGCGCAGGTCGAAGACGTAGCGGACCCCATCGGCAGCTTCTGGGCGACGCGTGAGTTCTTCGGCACCCAGAACCTCGTGATCGCGAGCCGGGACGTGGCAGGACGCGTGGTGCAGCAGCTCGCGCTGCACGAGGACCCGACCTACATCTCGCAGGACGACGACGGAGACGGCCTCACGGGGGACCCCGGAGCCACGGCGATCGCGCTTCAGTCCCGAATCACGGTCGAGCCCGTGCCCGAAACGCGGGTCGTTCGTATCCATGCGCGAGACGTCAACCCCGAGCGCGCGAAGCTCATCGCAGACGCGATGGCCGACGCCTACGTCGCGAAAACCATTGAAGACCGCCTCGAGTCGACCGACCGCGCCAAAGACTGGCTCGAAAACCAGCTCGTGACGCTGCGGGGCGAGCTCGACGAAGCCGAGCTTGCGCTGCACAACTTCAAGAAGGGTCACAACGTGCTCTCGGTCTCGATGGAGGACCGGCAAAACCTCGTCGCGAGCGATCTGCAGGCGACGCATGACAAGCTGACCGCGACGAGGAACCATCGAATCGAGCTCGAGGCACGCCTCGAGCGTCTGAGAACGGCGTTCCGTCAGGGTTCGCTGGTGGACCCTGCCGCGATGATCGACGACGAAGCGCTCGGCGAGCTGGCAAGCGACCTTCGGCAGAAACAACAAGAGCGTGAGGCGCTTGCGGTGAAGTACGGGGACAATCACCCCACGATGCAGACGCTCTCCGAGGAGATTGACATCCTCGCCGCACAGCTTCGCGAAGAGAAGACCGCCATCGTCAAATCCGCGGAGTTTGATCTACAGCAAATCAGGGCTGTGGAACGAGGGCTCCGATCGGCGGCCGGCGAAGCGCAGTCGGCAGGGCTCAGCTTGAACCTTCGAGAGATCGAGTACCGGCGCCTCAACCGAGAGCGCGACAACAAGGCGAAGCTCTACGACATCGTCCTTCAGCGCCTCACTGAAACCGACCTGACTCGGCTGCTCGAGACCACACACGTCCGGGTGCTCGATCGGGCGTTGGTGCCGGTCTCGCCGGTGAGCCCCAACCTGATCAAGAACATCGCGACCTCCCTTCTCGCAGGTCTCTTGCTCGGGCTTGCCGCCGCGTTTTTCGCGAGTCGACTCGACCGCACCGTGCGAACGGTGGATGCGGTGGAGAGCCTCGGCGTCTCCGTGCTCGGCGTAATCCCACATCTCGGGGCCACGTCAGGTGACGCGAAACCTGAACGCGGTCGGGAAGCCAGGCCCCCAGACAGAACTCCAGGCGAGCTCATCGTCGTCGAAGAGCCGATGTCACCCGCGGCGGAGACGTTTCGCATGATCCGAACCAACTTGGCGTTCATGTCTCAGGACGCCCCGATTCGGAGCTTCGTGGTTGCGAGCGCGCTTCCTTTCGAAGGCAAGACCACCATCGCGAGCAACGTCGCCATCTGCCTCGCGCAGTTCGGACGCTCGGTGCTCCTAGTCGACTCGGATCTTCGCCGTCCGCGGCTCCATCAGGTTCTGGGTGTCGACAACGATGTCGGGGTCACCACTCTTGTCGCAGGACAAGGCTCGCTCGCCGACACGATTCACAAAACCCAGGTTGAGGGCCTCAGCCTACTCACTTCGGGCCCGATTCCGCCCAACCCATCCGAGCTCTTACACTCGACGGCGTTCGGTCACCTCAAAGCAGACCTCGTCGAACACTTCGACTACGTCATCTTCGATAGCCCGCCGATGGGGGCGGTCACCGATGCCGCAATCCTCGCGCCCCAGACCGATGGTGTCCTGCTGGTGGTTCGCGCCGGGACGAGCACGCTCCACGCAGTGGCAGGTGCGCGCAAGCAGTTCGCGAGCGTATCGGCTCGAATGCTCGGCGCCATTCTGAACGACGCGGACCTGCGAATCCGTGGCTACCGCTATGGCGCCGGTTCGTACTCCTACCGCAGTGCGGGAGGGTACGCGCCCGTGAAGAAGGGCGCAGACGCGGCCGAGTAACTAGCGATTCGCTACTCAGTAATCGAGTCAATCGCGCGCGCGAAACGGGCCTCACGCGCCTTACCGGCGACTTGAAGGAGGCGCTGGTCTCGGGCCCACCGCGTGCGCTCGTCCGCGGCCGCCGACTCGAGGATCGCGCTAAACTCCTCACCGCTCACGAAGGTCTCGAGGCGAGAGTAAACGCCGTGAAGCGCAACGTGTACCCGGGGATCGAGGGGCGGCTGAGAGGAAAGCTGCTCGAGCGCGACGAGGTCTGCGGTCAAGCCTGCAAGCGATGCGACCGGTGCGCCCACGCGGCGGGCGAGGCCAACCAAGTATGCGATCGTGGCGCCGGCCACGTGAATGTCTTCGACGGTTCGAAAGCGCTTCACGTAGTCGAGATAGCCGTCTCCAGCTAGGCGCTCCTCGGGCGAAACCGCAACGTCCTCGAAACGAACCGCTGCGTGTGGGACTTCTGGCACGAACGGAGTATCCGGAAGCTCCTCAAGGCGCACGCCCTCACGACCTGCGGGCACTCGAACCGCGACGATCGACGGGCGCCCGTCGGGGCGGACACCGATTCGCGCAGAAACAATCAGCGTCGTGGCAAGATTGCCGAACGTGACGAAGCTCTTGGTTCCTCTGAGCACGAATGCGCCGTTGTTGGGCTCGAGAGTAGTTTCGGTTGCCCTCGGACTGTTGCCGGCTGCCTCCGTTACACACAGCGCGGCCGGGAACTCCACCCCTGGAACGAGCGATTCGAGAGCTGCTGGGTAACCCACGGCGAAGGCGAAGCCGAGTCGGTCGGTGTGCGCCGCGGCATTCACGGCCGAGACGAAGGGCGAATCGCCACGATCTCTGCCCTCTTGGAACGCCGACCAAATCGAGGTCAACGAACCGCTCACGGTCGAAGACGGAACGACGGACAACACGTCGAGGGAAGATGCGCGGGAACGCTCAGTCATCCGCGAACATTAGCACCGCGGCGAGGCGCGACGGATCTGATAATGAAATGCAATTGCGCGATGAGTCTCGCACCCGCCTTCCGTTGACGACCGCGCCAAACCCCGGGATAACACCCACTCTCGGTTCGCACGAAGCGCTTCGTGTTCCGGGGACCTAGCACCACCTCAAAGGAAAAGAACCAATGGCAGAGCTCAAGGGCACCAAGACCCATCAAAACCTCAAGGACGCTTTTGCAGGCGAGTCGCAGGCGAACCGGCGCTACCTCTACTTCGCGAAGATCGCGGACGTCGAGGGGTACCCCGAAGTCGCAGGCAACTTCCGCGAGACCGCAGAGGGCGAGACCGGGCACGCGCACGGGCACCTCGACTACCTCAAGAAGGTCGGTGACCCGGCCACCGATCTTCCGATCGGCGATACTACGCTGAACTTGGCAGCGGCGGTCGCAGGCGAAACCCACGAGTACACCGACATGTACCCAGGCATGGCGAAGACCGCGCGGGACGAGGGGTTCGGCGAGATCGCGGACTGGTTCGAAACTCTGGCGAAGGCTGAGAAGTCGCACGCCGGCCGTTTCCAGTCGCTGCTCGACGACATTGGGTAGCGCTCGGCGACGCGTGAGCGAACAGCCCGAAAAGAAGAAACAGATCTCGTACTTGCCGACGGACGGGTTGTCCTATGACCCGACCGAGGCGAAGTATTGGGATGAAGGCGCGCTCGACAAGGAGGTCGAGCGCGTCTTCGAGGTCTGTCACGGCTGCCGCATGTGCTTCAAGTACTGCGACTCGTTTCCCATTCTCTTCAAAGCCATCGACGACGAGCATGACGGTCAGGTTCACAAGCTGACCCCGCTCGATACCGAACACGTCATGGATGCGTGCTTCCAGTGCAAACTGTGCGAGGTTCAGTGCCCGTACACCCCGAGGGACGACCACGAGTTCCAGCTCGACTTCCCAAAGCTCGTCCATCGGTACACGGCCATCAAACACAAGAAGGGAGAGCCGAAGCACAAGCTTCGACTCAAACTCCTCGAAGACCCCGATCGCGCGAGCGCGATGGCACGCGCCAGCTTCGGGCTCGCCAACGTGATGAACCGCGTCGGTATTCATCGATGGTTCATGGAGAAGCTCGTCGGGATCGACCGACGCAAGCTCTTGCCAGACTTTGCGCAAACCACCTTCGAAGCGTGGGCGGTTGGCGCTGGCCTCACGAGCAACGGCCCCGGCGGCGAGGCGGTGCTCTTCCAGACTTGCTACGTCCAGGGGAACGAGCCGCAGATCGGAATGGACACCGTCGACGTGTTCCAGCAGAACCAGGTCGACATTCGCTGCGAGCGCGGCCTCGAGTGCTGCGGGATGCCGGCGTGGGAGGGCGGCAATCTCGACCTGGTTCGCGAAAAGGCCCACGCGAACCTCGACCGGCTGATGCCCTACGTCGACGCCGGAGCCAAGGTCGTGGCTCTCAACCCGACATGCTCGATGATGCTTCGGCGAGAATGGCCCGAGCTACTCGCGGGCGAGGATAGAACGCGGGCAGAACGCCTTGCCGAGGCCGTCGCCGATCCGAGCGAGTTTCTTTGGGGCCTCCGAAAAGAGCCGAGATTCAACACCGACTTCAAGAGCAGCCCGGGAACGCCCGTCGCATATCACGCTCCGTGTCATCTCCGGACCCAAGGGGTTGGGTTCAAGGGGCGCGACCTGATTCGGAAGATTCCCGACGTCACCCCGTCGACCGTCATGGAATGCTGCGGACACGATGGGACCCATGCAATGACCGTTGAAGGCTTCGAGTATTCGATCCGCGTAGGGCAGAAGGCCTTCGATGAAATGAAAGAGGGCGACACCGAGGTTTGGTCTACAGACTGCCCGCTCGCCGCGATACAGTTTCAGCAGCACGCAGGAATCAAGCCGATGCACCCCATGTCCATTTTGGCTCGTGCCTACCGCGAAGACGGGTTCGCACGACCGAAGGCACTCCCCGCAGACAGCTCGCCCGAGGAGACGAAACCGTGAAGCGCGTCGAACGCAGTGAAATCCTCGACTACGTGACCTACGGGGAACGTCGCGACGAAGTGCGAGCATCAGCGCTTCAGGCAAAATCGGAGCGACGGATCCTAGTAGGCGACTACTTCACGTTCCTGTTCGAGAACCAGGAGACCGTGCGCTACCAGGTTCAGGAGATGATGCGGGTCGAACGCATCGTGAAAGAAGCCGACATCCAGCATGAACTCGACACCTACAACGAGCTGATTCACGAAGCCGGAACCGTCGGGTGCACACTGCTCATCGGGATCGACGACGAGAGCGAGCGTGACGAGAAGCTGCAGGCATGGCTTGGCCTAAACGACCACATCTACGCGGAGATGCCCGACGGTACGCGCATCAAGCCCACCTGGGATTCGCGCCAGGTCGGCGACCAGCGGCTTTCGTCGGTCCAATACCTCATCTTCGCGTTCGGGCCGGAGCCTCCGCGAGCGATTGGCGTGGGGCTCGACGGGGCCCAGGCGGAAACCGCGCTGTCCGAGACACAGCGCGACGCGCTCCGAGCAGACCTCCAAGCCGATTGAACAGCCGCCGATGCCCGGAAAACGTCATCGTTTCGTTCGGTTATTCCGATTGTGACAAAGCTGTGACGTACGCGTAGACTCCACGGCGACGACCCCGAACGGCGGGTGTCGGAACCGGGAGAATCACATGTTTCGAAAGGTCCTTATCTTGGCCGCTGCGTTGGCCGCATTCGGCTGCAGTGACTCGGACAGCTCCGGCACGGGCGGCAGCGGCGGAACCGGAGGCACAGCCGGCACCGGAGGGAGCGGCGGTGGCAGCACCTCCGTCGTCGTCGAGACCTTCAACCTCGCGCTCGCAGGCTCGTTCATTCCGTTCGAGGAGGAGCGCCGACAGCCGCTCGCCGAAGCGATCGCCGCGGCAGAGGCAGACATCCTGTGCCTTCAAGAGGTGTGGACGCAGGCCGACAAAGACATGATCGTCGAGGCCGCCGCCGACAACTATCCCAACGTGGCTCAGTTCTTCAACGACCTCGAAACGCCGCTCGACGATCCCACCGACCAAAACGGCGAGATCCCGCCGCCCCCAACAGTCGTCCCCTGCCCTGATACCGACGTCGGTGAGGGTGTGACCATCGAAGACCAGATGAACACGGCAATCGACTGCGTGCGCGACAACTGCTCGACGATCCCAGGAGACGAGAACGGCCAAACCACGAGCACGGAGTGCGCCGAGGACGAGTGTTTCGGAGAGGTAGCAGCGCTCATCCTCGGGGACGCGCAGCAGCAGGAGTGCTACGCGTGCCTGGTCACCCAGCTTCCCACCTCAACCTTCGCGGAGATTCGTACGAGCTGCCCAACCGACCCCAACCAGAACGTCGCGTTTCAGGGTCAGAACGGAGTCTTGATCCTGTCGAAGCACCCGCTCTCGAACGAGGCGAACTGGGTGATCCCGGGAACATGGAATCGGCGCAACATCGTCAGCGCGCGCGCTGAGCTCGACGGCGGCCAGAGCCTCGACGTCTACTGCAACCACCTCACGCCAATCTTCGACAGCGCAGCGTTCCCATACACCGGCGACTACGGCGACGGGATGCGCGGAGCCGATGGCTGGGAGGCCGAGCAATTCCTTCAGGCTGAAAAGCTCATCGACTACGTCCAGGCCACTAGCGGAGAGACCCCGGCCGTGATCATGGGTGACATGAACACAGGGCGCGCGTTTCCGGACCAGGAGATCGTCGCCGAGGGCGAGGCCACGCTCGACCTGCTCGAAAGCGAATTCCCTCCCGCTTACGCCGCCGACTACGAGCCGCTGTGTACGTTCTGCGACACGAACCCGATCACCGGCGCAGCCGCCTCCGTCTGGATCGACCACATCCTGCTCTACAACCTGACGAGCGACGCGGTGACGGCGACCCAGCGCACCTTCGACGAGAATGTCGTGCCCGTG
>JBCDFZ010000082.1:0-15448 GCA_039177115.1 Myxococcota bacterium | reverse complement strand
TGGAGTCGGAGGGCGCGAAGTCGGACTGCTGGTCTGCAATCACATGTACACGCCGACCGACACGCCGACATTCCTCGACATGGAGCTTTCCGCGCTCGATGCCATGCTCGACATCAACGCGCGGGCCTACACGCACCTCATTCACGCGTTCGGCAACGCCATGGCGAACCGGGGGCGAGGGGGCATCGTCGTGGTGTCGTCCGGCGCTTCGATGACGGCGGCGCCCTACGCGCTGTCGTATTCAGCCAACAAGGCCTACCAACGCATCCTCGGTGAGGGACTTTCGTTCGAGCTCGCGCGCCTAGGCGTCGATGTGCTCGTCGTCGTGGCGGGCCTGATGAACACCCAGGGAGATGCGATGGACGGCTACCCTCGCGCGATGGTGATGGAGACCGAGCCTGTGGTTCAGGAAGTGCTCGAGGGCCTCGGCAACGAGATCCGCGTCACGCCCGGGCTGCTCAACAAGGCCGTGGTATTCGTCCAAAGCCGGCTGATGACCGCAAACGCCGCGGTGAACCAAGTGGGGCGGTTCATGGCGCGCGGCCTCAAGAAATAGCGCGCGTAGCCCGTTGCGATCTTCGGCGTACCGCGGTACTTGGCGACCAGCATGAAGGTCTCGCGCGCCCTCTATGTGTACTGGCCGGTGCTGCTGTTTGCATCCACCGCGGTGACCGCCTGGGTATACGACCCGGCCATGGTCGAGTCGACGTTCCCGTTCTCGTTCAGCGTCGACAGGGTGGTCGCTAGCCTTACCTCGCTGGTGTTCTGGTGTTTCGTTCTGCTGAGCCTTGGAGGGATCGCGTTCGTGCACCGCACTTGGAATGCGAAGGGTGGTTTTTCGGATACCGACAAGATGGCCACGCTGTGGTTCCTGCTGAACGCAACCTGGTTTCACACAGGGTGCGACATCATGTCCGGCCTGTTCGGTGTGATGCCGAACCTCACCGAGTCGTACATCGCGCTCAACGACGTTCACAGCTTCCCGATGCATCACCCGAACCGGGTTCTCTACGATACGATCTACTGGTTCGAGATGTTCGTCGAGGCGCCGCTCGCGCTCTGGGTGACCTCCCTCTACCTCCGAAAGGCGACGATCCGCCCCATCGCGGAGTCGTTCCTCAACGGTATGTACATCGCGGGCACCGTCGCCTACTACATGCCGAACATCCTGCTCGGCCACAGCCCCCACATCTTGATGTCGAACCTCGATCGCCTAATCGCCTCGGTCTGGATCGTCGTATCCGTCGCGCTCACGGTTCGCTCGGCGCGCGCTGTGCGTGAAGGTTCCTCCTGATTCGGGGACTTGTTTTCGGGTACTCCGACTCGGCGGGAAGGACTCTTGGCTGAAGCCGTGTGTTCGTCTCGCGCTCGGGTGGGGGTAGATCTACGCTTGTGCCTGAGTCCGCCATGCGACGCCTCTTCCTCTCCCTCTTGGCCGTGACCGTTTCCCTCGGAGCTGGGTTCGTGCTGAGGAGTTTCGCCGCGGCCGATGCGACGGTCGAGCTCGAAGAGCTACGCTGGAAGCAGAGGGTTCTCTTGCTGCCGGAGCGCGCAGACGAATCGCTCGGGTCGACGTGGCGTCGGTATGCTGCCGGTCTTGCGGAGCGCGACCTCGTGGTGTTTCGCCGGTCGAAGGAAGGGTTCGTTCAGGTGTTTCCACGAACCGAGCAACGCGTCGTGTTGCTGGATGAACCTTCGTCCGAGCGGCAGCCGTTCATTGGCGTGACGCTCATCGGAAAAGACGGTGGGGTCAAGCGTCGGTGGCGGGCCGAAACGGCGGACGTCCCACGCGAGGTCTTTGCGCGGATCGACGGCATGCCGATGCGCCAGGCCGAGATGCGGCGCGATCGCGCGCTTGGGCAGGACCTGGTCGGGAGCAAGGCGCCTCGCTGGACCGTCGGGCCCGAGTGGGACGGCTCGCCGCCTCTTCGCCTCGCGGATCTGCGCGGCCAGGTCGTGGTGGTGCGTTTTTGGACGGATACCTGTCCTTTCTGCGCGAAGAGTTTGCCGGCTCTGCAGGCGCTGGCCGATGAGTTTGCCGATGCGCCCGTTGCCTTCGTAGGCCTCTATCAAAGCAAGCCACGTGGGAGTGAGCGTCGATGGTCGGATGCGGTGGCGCTCGCGAGGAAGCTCGGGGTCACGTTTCCGCTGGCTTACGATCACGACTGGAAGACGCTCCGCGCGTGGTGGCTCGACGGGCGACCGACACGAGCCACATCCGCGAGCTTCGTCATCGGGCCGGACGGGACGATCGTTCACGTTCATCCCGGGCCGGTGTTTTTCGAGAGCGACGACCCGCGCGACGCACGCGCCAACGCCGACTACCAGGCGATTCGTGCCGCGATCCGCGCGCACCTCCCTCCGAGACCGTAAAGGCAGGAGACGCGCCCGGGCGCCGAGACTGGCTCTGACGCGCGGGGGACTCTGGTGCTAGAGCCCGGTGATGCGCGAACCTTCACGCAAGTCAGCGGCTTTGGCTCGAGTCGCGGTCGTCGGCGGCGGCGCGGCGGGACTCGTGACCGCGGTCGAGCTCGCAGCAGCGGGTGCCAACCCCGTGGTGTACGAGGCGGAGCCCTCGATCGGCGGCGTTTGGCGCTACGAAGAAAGAACCGATTCGGACCTGCTCTCACGCGATCCCGACGGGGCAGTCGTGCACTCGTCGATGTATGACTCCCTTCGCACCAATCTGCCGCGCGACCTGATGGCGTTTCGGCGGTTTCCGTTCGAGTGTGCGAAGGACGGGGAGGGCGACGACCGGCGGTTCCCGGGGCGGCGCGAGGTGTTGGCCTACCTCGAGCGGTTCGCTGAGCGCTTCGAGGTGACCCCGCGACTCCGGCTCGGGACGCGCGTCCAGTCGGTGACGCCTATGGCAGGCGAGCGACCCTGGGCCAATGGACTGGGCGAGCCGACCCACTGGTGCGTCGAATCGACGGGCCCGGATGGAGAGCGTGTCGTTGCGGAGTACGATGCCGTAGCGGTCTGCAACGGCCACTACGCCCGCCCGCACGTTCCGGATCTTCCAGGCCTAGAGCTCTTCCGCGGCCAGGCGATGCACAGTCACAGCTACCGGCGCCCCGAGAGGTTCTCGGGCATGCGGGTTGCGCTCCTCGGAGCGCGCGCGTCTGGGGTCGACCTCACCGTCGAGATCGCACGGCACGCGTCGCAGGTTTGGCTGTGCGACCGCGATGCGACCGGCACGGAGCGCTTTGCCGGCCTGGAACACGCCGAGCGTCGAAGCGCCATCGCGCGGATTGCGTCCGCGGGCAACCTCGTGCTCGAGGACGGGAGCGCGATCGAAGCCGTCGACGTGTTGATCTTCTGCACGGGGTACGAGTTCTCTTTTCCGTTTCTTCAAGACGCCGACGGCATCTTCTCCTTCGACGAGAGTGGTGTCCATCCACTCTACTTCGACTTGGTCGCGGCGCGCGCATCGACGCTTGCATTCATCGGGCTCCCGAGCCGAATCGTTCCTTTCCCTTTGTTCGAGCTCCAGGCACGCTTCTTTGCACAGACGCTGGTCGGCACGCTCGAGCTTCCAGACGCCGCGGGACGTGAGGCGGCGGCAGACCGCCGGGTCGAAGCGTTGCACGCCGAGGGCATCGCCCGACGGCATGTGCTGACCTACGGCGACCGACAGTTCGCGTACTGCGACCGGCTTGCCGATGCCACGGGAACGCCCCGACTCCCACCCGACTTCGAGGCTCTATACCGAGTCGTCGAGGCCGCCCGGTCGCAGAACGTTCTCGGCTACCGCGACGCCTCGTATCCGTAAGGTTCTGCGCGGTTCGTTTGATCCGGCCGGCGGCGAGAGTCAGGGTCGTCGATTTCGTGGTAAACTACTCGATGCGATGAACTTCCGTGGCCGAGCCCGCGCAGCGATCGCTTTCCTTGCCGTCTGGTCGATGGCCTGCAGCGATGAAGGCGGCGACGACGTGATGGAGTTTTCGGAACCGCTCGTTTGTGAGAACGACTCCCTCCCCGGCTATCTGCATACCTTCGAAGCCAGTCGTTTCTTCATCGGTGCCGAGGTGTCCTATGAAGTGGACATCTCGAGAGAGCGCTGGGTTGGTGAGCACGGCGTATTCGTCATGCGCGCAGGGAGCTCACGCGGAACGAGTAACTCCACCTCTCCTGCGCGAGATCGGCCACCACTGCTCCCTCCCGAGTTGCACGACGACGAGACGGTTGCGTACTTCGTGGACGGCGGGCTCGACGCCGACCAGATCGAAAGCGTCACGGCCAGCAACATCGTTGGCGGCAATGGCGCGGGTTCGGTCGAGGTAGGCTTTCGCTACACGTCGTTGAGCCGGTCGTGGGAAGGCATCCCGGTGCTCGATTCCGTGGCGTCCGCGAGTTGGAATGACGCGGGCGAGACTGTTTCCGAGGGAGTTTACTGGCCCGAGATCCCGTGTGAGGTGCTCGACGAAGCGAGCCTGATTCGCGCAGACATCGGACAACCCGACTCGACCCTCGTGACCCTCGTTCGAGACAGTCTCGGCTCCGAGTTCGAGGTCTACGGCCCGGCCATCACTCATGCGTCTTCGAGTCGGCCTGACGACGAACCCTTCAGTGCTACCGCCGTGTTGATCGTGTCTCAGACCGGGACGAGCTACTATTTCGATCTCAACGGTGAGGTCGTACGCACGATCGGTTCGCGGTAGGCGGAGCTTCATCGCTTCAAACCGCGTAACACCGGGCTAGCCACGCCAGCCTCTCCGTGCCGAGCTCCGAGGCCCGTAGTTTTGGTGGCTTTCTGGGGGTGCCCGCCCGCGCTCAAAACCGAGGGCGTAGCATCGGCACAACCGCGACACGATTCGGTGTATGCTCGTCCGAAGGCCCCCGATGAGTGACACGCAAGAACGCGCCATTTTGTTGTTTGTGGTGATCACCGTGCTGCTCGTCACTCCGATGAGAGCGTTTTGGCTTCAGACCTGGTGGGCGCCGTTCGCCTTCTGGCTCCTGATCATCCTCGTGCTGGCGCTGCTTCGCCGTTCACGCGATGCCGCTTAGCGATTCGATCCTCTTCGTCGTTTCAGCGGCCCTTCTCGGGATCTACGCGCTCGGATCCGAACTGATCGAACGCTCTCCGAGGTGGGGGCGCCTTGGCCGAAACCCGGTCAGCTATTCCCTCGCGCTTGGCGTATACGCAACGACTTGGACGCTCTTTGGCAGCGTCGGTTTCGCGAAGAGCAACGGATACGAGTTCCTCGCCATCTACGTCGGAGTGACTCTGTCCTGTGTCGCGATCCCGTTCCTTTGGCAGCCTCTCGCGGAGCTCGTCGACCGCTATCGACTCGGCAGCATGGCGGACGTGCTCGCGTTTCGGTACCAGAGTCGAACTCTCGGGGCGATCGTCACGGTGTTCATGGTGGCGGGGCTCCTTCCGTACATCGCCCTCCAGCTTCGCGCGGTTGCGGGAGGGGCTGCGATCCTCGTGGGGCACGAGCCGAGCGAAGAACTCGGAACCATCTACGCGCTGCTTCTCAGCGCGTTCGCCGTCGTGCTGGGGGTGCGCTATGCCGATGGACGCGCGCATCGGCCCGGTTTGGTCGCGACGCTTGCCTTCGAGAGCCTGTTCAAGCTTCTCGCGATCGTGATCGTGGGAGGAGTCGTGCTGTTTGCCTACTTCGGCGGCGTTCGAGGGCTCAATCAGTACCTCGTCGAACGCCCCGAATTGGTCGAGGCCATGACGGAGCCGGTGATGGGCGACTCTTGGGTGGCGCTGATCTTCGTCACGTTCTCTGCAGCGTTTCTGCTTCCGCGTCAGTTCTTCGTCGGTTTCGTCCAGCGACCCGGGCCGAGGAGCTTGCCGACGGCGCGCTACATGCTTCCGCTTTATCTGCTCGTCATCAACCTCCCAGTTCCCGTGCTGTATTGGGCAGGTCGCGAGCTCGCGCCGCCGGACATGCGTCCGGACGCATACGTACTCGCCGCGCTCGCGAGCACGCCGTGGGCCCAGGTGCTGGCGTTTCTCGGCGCGGTATCTGCGGCAAGCGCGATGATTCTCGTTACCTCGATCGCGCTCAGCGGCATGGTGAGCAACTACCTCGTTCCGCGCTTCGGGGCGTCGCCAGAATCTCTTCTCGGGCGTTGGGCCGTGTTTCGACGGGGGACCATCATCGGTGTGGTCGTAGCCGGGTTGATGCTGCACTTCACGCTGCCCGCGACGCGATCTCTCGTCGACCTCGGCCTGGCTTCGTTCGTAGCCGTGACCCATCTGCTCCCCGGTTTGGTCGGCACCCTATTTTGGCGACGGGCGACGCGCAGCGGTGTGTTGGCGGGCCTCACGGTGGGTGCCCTTTCCTGGTCGGTTCTCACCGCGACGCCGCTCTTCGGGATCGAGCTCGATCTTTCTCAGGCCTACGCGCTGTTCGGCTTCTCTGATGCCTCTGCTCGAGGGCCGGCGATCTGGTCTGGGTTTGCCGCACACGTTCTGGTGTTCGTTGCAGTATCTCTGATGACGAGCCGCACGGCCGAAGAGCGCAATGCAGCGGAGGCGTGCCGGGAGCCGCGCGTGACTCGCGTGCTCCAGGTTCCCAACTCCGCGGAAGCTCTCGAGGAGCGTTTGGCATCCTATGTCGGGCGTGAGATGGCTCTCGAGGAAATCGGGGAAGCCGCCCGCGCGGCAAACGTGCCCTGGCCGACGCTCGATCGCCGCGACCTTCTCCAGCTCGTCGCGGAGCTCGAAGGTCGACTGAGCGAACGAATCGGCCCGCTGGCTGCGCGCACTTACGTTCATGGAGGTCGGCCGGTGAGCGTCGATGCGCTTGCGGAGAGGCTTCGTGCGTTTCGTGAGCTCGACGCGATGGGAATCGACCCCCTGCAAACGAGTTCGGCGGCCCATGTCGCACGGCGCTATCTCTCTCAGCTCATGGCTGGGTTGCCTGTCGGTGTTTGCACCATCGATGAAAACGAGGACGTCGTCATCTGGAACTCGGAGCTCGAGCACATGTCGGACCTGTCGGAAGATCAAACGTCGGGACACCCCGTGCATGAGCTTCCGAACCCCTGGCGATTACTGTTCGAAGAGTTGGCGCGTGACCCGTCTGACGCCGTGGTAGAACGACAGTACGAGGTCGAAAGCCAAGTATTCGAGCTTCGAGCGCAAACTGCGATGCTTCCCGGGGATGGCGGAACAGGTCGAGTGTTCGTGGTGGAGGACCTATCTTCGCTTCGCGAGCTGGAGCGGCACGTTGCGCACAAAGACCGTCTGTCGTCCATCGGCACGCTGGCTTCCGGAGTTGCACACGAGATCGGAAACCCGCTCACTGGTATCCTGATGGTGGCGAAGAATCTCGCCGAGGATCCTCAGGCAAACGACGCCGAGGAGCGGCTCAATCTCATCGTCGACGAAGCGCGACGGATTCACGGGATCGTTCAGGGGCTCCTGTCGTTTAGCCGGCGTGCCGAGACGCGTCTCGCGCTCGAGGACGTGCCGATCAACGCGACGGTGCGTGCGTCGGTCGAGTTGGCGAAGCTCCAAACCGGCGGTCGCATCGACCTCACGCTCGGGCCCGAGTCGATCACGCGTGCGACCTCCGACGGGCTGACACAGGTCCTCGTGAATCTCTTGAACAACGCGCGCCAGGCGAGCCCCGAGGGCCGGCCTGTGACCATTTCCACCACAGCGGTCGGTGGTGAGGTACGCATCGATGTCGAAGACCACGGTGATGGTGTTCCGGCCGAGCTCGCGGATCGGATCTTCGAGCCCTTCTTCACCACGAAGCCCCAGGGGAAGGGCACCGGGCTCGGTTTGTCCGTCTCGCGCCAGATCCTTCGTCGATTTGGGGGCTCGCTCTCGTATGCGGCCCGGGGTGAAGGCGGAAGTCGCTTCACGGTGACCCTGCCATCGGTTGAAAACTGACCGATTGCATGGAGATACGTCGGTTTGGTAAACCTCCGAGGTGGCACGCATCCTCCTGGTGGAAGACGAGGCCGTCATTCGCGCCGAGCTCAAGCGCACCTTGAAGCGAGACGGCTACGACGTGACGGCGGTCGACAGTGTCGAAGCCGCCGAACTCGAAAACCCCGCGTCTTTCGATCTCGTCGTCACCGACGTCCGACTGACCGGCGAGACCGGTGATGTCTTGATCGAGCGGGTTGGTGCCGTGCCCGTCATCGTCATGACCGCATACGGCACCGTCAGTGCCGCGGTGGACGCCATGAAGCGCGGGGCTGCCGACTACTTGTCGAAGCCTTTCGAGCCAAGCGAGCTAATCGCGACCGTTTCCCGTGTCCTAAGTCAGCGCGCAAACGGTGTGGATCAAGCGACCTCGGAGAGCGACGACTTCGATCCGTATGAGATCGTCGCGACCGACGACAGCCCCGTGCAGGAAGCACTTCGTTGGGCAACCAAGGTGGCGCCTACACCCGCGAGCGTGCTGGTGCTCGGAGAATCGGGTACGGGAAAGGAGCTCATCGCTCGTGCGGTTCACGAACAGAGCGGCCGGAGCGGCCCGTTCGTAGCCGTCAACTGTGCGTCGATTCCCGAGACGCTTTTGGAGTCCGAGCTTTTCGGACACGAGAAGGGCTCGTTCACCGGCGCCATCACTCGACAGGAGGGGTTGGTTCACGCTGCCGAGGGCGGGACGCTGTTCCTCGACGAGATCGGGGAGCTTCCATCGGCCGCCCAGGCGCGGCTTCTTCGCATGCTTCAGCAGCGCGAAGTGCGTCGGGTCGGTGCCCGCAAGGCCGAAGCGATCGACATCCGCCTCGTCGCGGCCACACATCGCAACCTTCCGCTGCTCGTCGAACGCGAGGAGTTTCGCGCCGATCTCTATTTCCGCCTCAAGGTGGTCGAGATCGTGCTGCCTCCGCTCTGCGAACGCGGGGACGACATTTCGGCGCTTGCGCGCGTGTTCCTCGAGCGGGCGAGCGCGAAGCTGGGTCGCTCGGCGGTCGAGATTGGCTCCGATGCGGAAGCCGCGATGCGACGCTACCGGTGGCCTGGCAACGTTCGGGAACTCCAACATGCCATCGAGCGAGCGGTGATTCTGCACGACGCGGGCCCAATCACAGCGGAGCTCCTGGGGCTTCCAGCGGTGGATGACGTTGACGATCAGCGGGAGGGGTCATTGCCTGAAGACCCGTCGCTCGACGGGTACCTTCGGCGCTTCGTTCTCGCCCACCAGCACGAACTGAGCGAAACCGAGCTGGCCAAACGGCTCGGCATCAGTCGTAAGACGCTGTGGGAGCGTCGCCAACGTATGGGAATCCCGCGCGACTCACGGCCCCCGGACGCGTAGGCGTCGCGCACACTGTTACGATCCGTAGCGCAGTGATACGAAACGTAACACTCTGGCGCGGCGCGTCAGGCGGTTAAACCCAAGTGTTTCGGCCGATGGGTTGATTGGTACACCTCTTGCGAAGTCTTCGGCGCAGAGGAACACCATGACGCTTTCGCTACCCGCACTCGAATCGAGACCCCGCATCGACAACCTGGACCAGTACCAGGCCGTCTATCAACACAGCGTTCACCAAAACGAGGCCTTCTGGCGTACGGAGAGCGAGGCGCTGCACTGGTTTTACGAGCCGCACTCCGTGTTCGAACAGCATGGGCCGGGGGAGTTCGTTTGGTTCGCGGGCGGCCGACTCAACGCGTCTGTCAACTGCGTCGACCGGCACGCCGCCGAGGACCCAGACAAGACGGCCATCATCTTCGTGGCCGACGAGCCCGGTGAGTACCAGCACATCAGCTACGGCGAACTCAAAGCGTCGGTTGGACGCGTCGCCAACGTGTTGAAGTCCCTCGGTGTTCGCAAAGGGGACCGCGTCTGCATCTACCTGCCCATGATCCCGGAGCTCGCCTACACGATGCTTGCCTGCGCGCGGATCGGAGCTGTGCATTCAATCGTGTTCGGCGGATTCAGCGCCGACGCGCTGCGAGATCGCATCATCGACGCGGGAGCCAAGGTCGTGGTGACCGCAAACGAGGGCGTTCGGGGTGGCAAAAAGATCCCGCTCAAGAGGATTACCGACGACGCAGTGGAGGGGCTCGGGGTTCTCGAGAACGTCATCGTCGTCAAACGAACCGATACAGACACCCCCATGATGCAGGGGCGCGATCTGTGGATGCATGAGGCAACCGCCGATCAGCGCGTGACCTGCCCCGCCGAATGGATGGCCTCGGAAGATCCGCTGTTCATCCTCTACACGTCTGGGTCGACCGGCAAGCCCAAAGGGCTCGTTCACACCACGGCTGGATACCTCACGTACACGACGTCGACCTTCAAGTACGTCTTCGACATCTCACCCGACGAAGTTCACTTCTGTGCCGCCGACATCGGTTGGATTACCGGTCACAGCTACATCATCTACGGCCCGCTCTCGAACGGCGTGACGACCGTGATGTTCGAGTCGGTGCCGACGTACCCTGACGCGAGCCGCTACTGGAAGGTGATCGACGACATTGGTGCGACCACCCTCTACACGTCGCCCACGGCGCTCCGTGCGTTGATGCGCGAGGGCTCCGAGCCGGTCGAAGCAAGCAGTCGAGCATCTCTCCGTGTCCTCGGCACGGTGGGGGAACCCATCAATCCCGAGGTTTGGCGCTGGTACGACGAGGTCGTTGGTGGCCGGAAGCTCCCGATCGTCGACACCTGGTGGCAAACGGAGACGGGCGGTGTTCTCATCAGCCCGCTCGCGAACGCGACTCCGACAAAGCCGGGCTCCGCGACGCTTCCCATGTTCGGGATCTCGCCCCTCTTGGTCGACCAAGAGGGGAAGGTCATCGAGGGAAATGACGTGAGCGGTTACCTCTGCATCGAGCACCCGTGGCCGGGCCAAGCACGGACGATTCACGGAAACCATCGGCGCTTCCTCGAGACGTACTTTTCGCAGTACCCACCCTACTACTTCACGGGAGACGGCTGCCGACGCGACGAAGACGGGTACTACTGGATCACGGGCCGGGTCGACGATGTAATCAACGTGTCCGGACATCGACTCGGCACCGCAGAGATCGAAAGCGCGCTCGTCTCTCACGAGGCTGTGGCCGAAGCCGCAGTGGTGCCTTGCCCCCACGAGATCAAAGGGCAAGGAATCTACGCGTTCGTCGTGCCGATCGCGGGCGAAAACTGGGACGCGCAGGAGCTGCAAGGTGCGCTCAAAGAGCAGGTGCGGCAGGCCATCGGTCCGATTGCGACGCCGGACGGAATCCGCGTCGCACCGGGCCTGCCGAAGACGCGTTCTGGGAAAATCATGCGCAGGATTCTTCGGAAGATCGCATCCGGGGAAACGGACCAACTCGGTGACATCTCGACGCTCGCGGACCCGAGTGTCGTAGATGCGTTGCTCGAGGACTGAAAACAGGTGGGAACGGGAGAGGAAAGACGATGGCGACTAACGGCGACAAAAGCAGAGCCGAGATCTATTGGCAGCGAAACCTCCGAATCCTGTTCGCACTGCTCGCAGTGTGGGCGGCCGTATCGTTCGGAGCGGGAATCCTTTGGGTCGACTGGCTGAATCAGTTCACCCTTCCTTTCAGCGGCTTCAAACTCGGATTCTGGTTTGCCCAGCAGGGCTCCATGTACACGTTCGTTGCGCTGATCTTCATCTACACCCGACTCATGAGCCGACTCGATCGCGAGTTCGGCGTAGACGAAGGCTGAGAAGGGTAGGATCAGGATGGATGTTCAGAACTGGACCTTTCTCATCGTTGGCGGAACCTTCGCCCTCTACATCGCCATCGCGCTTCGATCTCGTGCAGGTTCGACTGGCGAGTTCTACGTAGCTGGCGGCGGCGTGCATCCGGTCGTCAACGGGATGGCCACTGGCGCAGATTGGATGAGCGCTGCGTCGTTCATCAGTATGGCCGGGCTGATCTCGTTCATGGGATATGACGGCAGTGTCTATCTCATGGGGTGGACTGGAGGATACGTCCTACTCGCGCTTCTGCTCGCGCCGTACCTCAGAAAGTTCGGGAAGTTCACCGTTCCGGATTTCGTCGGCGACCGCTACTACTCCAATACCGCGCGCGTAGTTGCCGTGGTCTGCGCCGTGTTCGTCTCGTTCACCTACGTGGCCGGCCAGATGCGTGGCGTGGGCGTAGTTTTCAGTCGCTTCCTCGAGGTCGATATCAACACGGGCGTCCTCATCGGGATGGGTATCGTGTTCTTCTATGCCGTACTTGGCGGCATGAAGGGCATCACCTACACGCAGGCGGCCCAGTACTGCGTTCTGATCTTCGCGTTCATGGTGCCGGCGATCTTCATCAGTATTCTGCTCACCGACAACCCGATCCCTCAGCTTGGTTTCGGCGGTTCGCTCGGCGGGGAGATCGGCACGCGGATCGCAGGCGGAGAGTCCGTTACGCTCCTCGACAAGCTAGACGGCCTACACAAGGAGCTCGGGTTCGACGCGTACACTGCGGCGAAGCGCCCGATGATCGACATCATGTGCATCACGGGTGCACTGATGGTCGGTACCGCAGGACTTCCTCACGTGATCGTGCGGTTCTATACGGTTCCGAAGGTGCGTGATGCGCGCATCAGTGCCGGCTGGGCCCTGCTCTTCATCGCCATCCTCTACACCACCGCTCCCGCCGTTGCCGCTTTCGCCCGAACCAACCTGATCGACTCGGTTTCGGGCGCGCACTACGCACAGGCTGATGGCGAAAAGTCGGTGCCGCAGTGGTTCAAGACTTGGGAGGACACCGGGCTCCTTGCATGGGTCGACAAGAACCACGACGGCAAGATCCAGTACTTGCCGGGTAAAGCCGTCGACGGGAAGCCGCAGTTTCTGAACGCAGGCGATGGAACACCTGCGCGAGGGGAGCATGGCGAGCGCCTGATCGGAAACCCGACGGAGGGCATTCCGAACGAGCTCTACGTCGACCGGGACATCATGGTACTCGCCAACCCGGAGATCGCAGATCTCCCGGCATGGGTCATTGCCCTCGTGGCAGCGGGCGCTCTCGCTGCAGCCCTGTCCACCGCAGCAGGCCTGCTTCTCGTCGTCAGCGCTGCGATCAGCCACGACCTTCTCAAGCGTGTGATCGTTCCCTCGATCAGCGAAAAGCAGGAGCTTCTTGCCGCGCGTATCTCTGCGGCGCTCGCGATTGGTGTGGCTGGCTACTTCGGGATCAACCCACCGGGCTTCGTTGCGCAAGTGGTCGCGTTTGCCTTCGGACTCGCGGCGTCGACGTTCTTCCCTGCGATCATCCTCGGCGTATTCGTCAAGCGAGCGAACCGCGAAGGTGTGATCCTCGGGATGCTCTCGGGGCTGATCTTTACCGCGAGCTACATCGTCTACTTCAAGTTCATGGGCGGGACTCCCGACCAGTACTGGTTTGGAATCTCGCCCGAGGGGATCGGCTCCATCGGGATGCTGGTCAACTTCGTGGTGGCGTTCCTCGTGAGCTTCACGACCGCGCCACCGCCCGACGAGGTTCAGGAGATGGTGGAGAACATACGGATTCCAGCAGGTTCGGGTCAGCCCACGGCAGGCCACTAGGACTCGGCTTCTAGGAGAGGAAAGTCGCCATGAAAGACGATCGAGGACGTGGCTGCGTGCCGCGACAGGTGACCTGCGGCCTGATGGCCGGGATCGTATGCAGCGTGACGCTGGCCACACCACCGGCGCCCGCGGCAGCGGAAGAGCCCGCTTCACTGGAGGCACCCGCCGCGGACTCCACGACGCACGATCGTGCGGCGATGGAGGAAGCGCGAAGGGACCTCCAGGAGGCTCGAGCTAAGCTTGATGCGGCCGAAGCACGTCTCGACGAACTCGCCCCTGAGCCCGAAGTGGTGTCGACGACGCCGGCGAAGACGGAGCGCGAGGAAAAGTTTGAAGCGCGCGAGCCGACCCCCGAGCAATCGCGAAGCGCGGACCCGGTGGTGGGTGTCGGCCTCGTCGGAAAGGATGGGAAGGCGCGCAAGCTCCAGTTTTCCCTCAACGACGACGGTACGCTCTACTTCCGTCTGGCGATGTGGCTTCAGGTGTGGGCGCGCGCGATCCAGCTGAACCCGGGGACCACGATTCTCGACAACCCCGACACACCTGAGCTCGAGGGCCAAGACGCCTGGTACGGAGACGTTGGCATCCGTCGCGCCCGGGTTCTGATGTTCGGTCAGATCTTTCCACGCGTCTTCCTGCTCATGCACTTCGGCATCAACAATCAGACGTTCCGCAACGCCAGGAAGCCACAGCTCTACTTCCACGATCTGTGGGCCGAGTTCGACGTTTGGAAAGACTTCATCGACATCGGTGCGGGCCTTCTCTACTGGAACGGTGTGTCTCGCATGACGAGTGCGAGCACGATCACGTTCATGTCGCTCGATGCGCCGATCGTGAACTGGCCGACGATCGAGCGAACCGACCAGTTCGCGCGCCAGCTCGGATTCTACGCAAAGGGCAACATCTTCGGGCTCGACTATCGTGTAGCAGTCGTTCGTCCATTCACCACGACGGTTCCACCGCTCACCCCGGGCGGCCCGGCGAACTACAACAACTTCCAAAACACCTGGGCGTACTCCGGGTACTTCCAGTACATGTTCTGGGACATCGAGCCGAACACGCTCCCGTACACCGTCGGCACCTGGATCGGAACCAAACGGGTGCTCAACGTCGGCGCCGGCTACCACATTCATCCAGACGGAGTTGCCTACATCACGGAGGACGGCGACCTCGAGACGCAGCCGCTCATCGCAACGGGCGTCGACATGTTTGCCGACGTGCCCTTGTCGAAGCGGCCCAACGGAGGCGCGATCACGGGATACGGCGTTTACTATTACTACGACTTCGGCCCGAACAACGTGCGAAACATCGGGATCATGAACCCGGGCGACCCTGGATCCGGGACGTCCTTCAACGGCCCGGGCAACGCGTATCCGGTCATCGGCACGTCACACACGTTCTACGGACAGCTCGGCTGGCTTCTGCCGTGGAAGATCAACCAGGTTCGATTTCAGCCCTATCTGGTGAGCCAGATGTCGAAGTTCCAGGCGCTCGAAGACCCGATGTTCCAGTTCGGCGTCGGGGGCAACGTGTTCATCCACGGGCACAACGCCAAGGTGACGCTCGAGTACCGCAACCGACCGATCTTCGACGCAGAGACGCTGCGTGTGGACAGCCGAAAAGGCAACTCGTTCGTGCTTCAGTTCCACCTCTTCATCTGAGGCGGGCTCCTCGGTTCCGCAGGAGCTCGCGCCGCCGACCGGTGGGTTACGGAGTAGACGCTCAGCTACCGCTCGTCGTTTCCGAAGCGGATTCGGTGCAGCTGACTTCCGCGGGGGCTAAGTCGGAACCCGCGCGGCTCTCGCAGTAGAACGTCTTGCCCTCGCACTCTGCGGTCCACGTGCGGCTCCCGTAGTGGGTTTTCTCCCCCACGATCTCGATTTCTTTCGGGTCACATCCGACTTGACCTGACGACATGTTCTGGAGCTCTCCCGCACAGCCGAAAAACACGAATCCAGACATGGCGACGAATAGGTAGACACGGTTCATGAGT
>JBCDFZ010000081.1:0-15763 GCA_039177115.1 Myxococcota bacterium | reverse complement strand
GATTGCTCGGGCGGTCCCACACTTCGCGCTGCAGCATCTGACGCGACGACGGGAGCGAAAGCAGAATGACGGTGAGGATGTGGAGCGCGATGAGCACCGCACGCAGATGAGCCATGGCGCGCCGAAGCTAGCATAGGATCGGGCCAAGGCGCGCCAGCGCTCGCGCCGATTGCCTTCCCGCGCGGTCCGGGCCACAACCGCGGGATGAGCAGCGTTCCAGTCTACGTCGTCGCGAACTTCCACGTTCACGATGCCGCCGAATACCGCAAGTACGAAAAGGGCTTCTTTCCCATCCTCAAGCGGCACGGCGGCGAGTTCTTCACCTACGACGACAGCACGGTCACGTTCGAGGGGACACCGCGAGAGGGGCGCATGGTGCTCTTCCGGTTTCCGTCCGAGGAAGCCGCGCGCAGCTGGTACGCCGATCCCGAGTATCAGGCGATTTCCGAGTTTCGCCGCGCGGGAACCGAGATGCAGTTCCTGACGATGATCCGCGGCCTACCCCCGCGAAAGTAGCGCGGGCTGCCTATCGGTGGCGCGCTTAGGCCACGAGCGACACGTCGACCTCTTCAGTCCGAACGGGCTGGTACTCCACCGGTCGAACGATTCTGAGGTCGCGTCGAACGTCCTCGAGCGGACGCGCAAGCCATTCGTGCCACGGGACGGCGATGAACCATGCTGCGTTCTTCGCGAGCCGCCGCCCTTCGGCAATCGTCGCCCGCGCATCGACCTCAGCGGCCGTCACTCTGCCGAGTTTGAACCAAGCGGCCGCCGCGATCATACCCACACCGATGTTCTTGGTGTTCGCGTGCGAGAACGCGAGAAGTGCCGCCTCGCCGATCAGGTCACCTTGGTAGCCGAGCACGGTGTGCCAGAGGTCGTGGGTGTCGCGAAGCCAGGTCTTGATCCACATGAGCTCGTCGGCACGATCTTCGCGCGCGCGATTCGAGGCCTCGACGAGACCGTCCGCGGTGATGCCCTCGGCGTCCACGAAGTCGAGATAGGCCCGTCCTAGACTACCGGCGGGAAGCTGGCGCAGCCCTTCGCGGTCACACAGCAGCGGCAACATCGTCGGACGGGTGTCGAGAAGCCGACGGCCTTCCGGGGTACTCGCAAGCCGATCGCGGGTGCGAAGAAGCGTCGGGCCCTGAAGCGCATCGATGATCTCGAACACGTGCTCGGTCTCGTCCGGATTGGCGAACAACTTGCGAAGCGCGCGGGCGGCCGTGAGGGGCTTGAGTGTCGCAATGCGCGAAAGCATGGCTAGTGAGAATCCTAGTGCAGGGCGACCAGGACGGCCAACCGGCAACGTCGCAGGCGGCCCCTGATGCGGGGCGCTTCCGAATGAAGTCCTCGAACGCTCCTAGCCGAGACCTAGTCGGTGCACTAGAGTCGTCACTCGAGAACGCGCAAAAAGGGACGGAACGATGCAACTAGGCGAGCCCATCGATCGACGCATCCCATGGGTGCGACAACTCTTGGACCTCAAAGAAGCGCGGTCGCTCCGCTCGCCGGGCCCGAAGCTGAATGCAATGCGTTCGAGCGGGCGCGGGCTTGGAGATGACCTCCGAAGCGGGCCCAAAGTCGTCTGCGTAAGAACCATTCCGCTGACCACCCTGCTCTATCCAACCACGTTCGCCTTCAATCGGGCCGTCCCACTCCCTTGGCCGTACGTCCAGATGTTCCACCGGTGCCTGCTCATCCAGGTCATGGCCAAGGGTGAGATGAAGAACATCCTCTTCAACCCCACCGACTATGACGCCTCGAAGGCAACGCCCTACTTCGCCAAAATGCTCGACAAGGTCGGCGATCGAGGCGCGAAGCTGCTCGCAACGCAGTTCGGCCACGTCGACGTGCAGCTTCGGGAGCTCGGGCTCTCCGCCGAAGACATCGACCTCGTAGCGTGGGACCACTTCCACACGCAGGACCTTCGGCCGATCCTGGGTGATGGCACTTTGACGGCGCGCTTCCCGAACGCCTACCTGCTCGCACCCCAACAGGAATGGGACGACTGGGGCGATCTTCATCCGATGCAACACTCCTGGTTCGTGCGCGATGGCAAGCGAGGCGTGCCCAAGGACAAGGTCGTGCTGTTCGACGACGACGTGTCTCTCGGCGACGGCTGTGTGCTGCTCAAAACGCCGGGCCACACCACGGGTAACCAAACGCTCTTCGTTCACGCCGACGACGGCGTGTTCGGCTGCTCAGAAAACGGAACCAGCGCGGACAACTGGGCCCCGCTCCAGTCGCGCATCCCCGGGCTCAGGAAGCAGGCCGAGCTCTACGACTACGAGGTGATTCTGAACTCCAACACGCCGGAGTTGAGCGCGGAGCAGTACACCTCGATGATTCTCGAGAAAGAGATGGTCGACGCGGTGCCCGGGCGACCCGAGCTCGTGCAGATGTTTCCGTCGAGCGAGGTCACGCCGTCAGCTTTCGCGCCAGGTATCCGACCGACGACCGTGTTCAAGGAGCGCACGAGCGGCATGTTAAAAACCGCGCGAGCCCCCGCGGTGCATCCGGCAGCCCAAGCGGTCTCACCGGCCGCAGAGTAGAGTTCCCTGCTCACCCGGCGATGGCATCGGCAGTGCGGATGCCCCCGAGCGCGACCGCGAGCGTGCTCTGGCCGAGCAACACCGAGTCTCCCACCAGGTAGAGACCCCGGTCGGCCTGCCTCGGCCACAGCGCCTTCGGCCGGTAGTGGTGTAAACCGACTCGCCTCGGCACGCCGCCCACGTATCCCGCGTGTCGCCCCGTGAAGCGTTCGAACGTCCTCGGGCTCGCGGTCATCTCGAAGACCACGTTGTCGAGGAGCTCGGGGGCGCGGCGTTGGATGGTCTCTCGCATCGTTCGCTGAACGCTCGCGATGTAGTCTCCCTGCGCGTCGGGCTCGAGCGCAAGCAGCTTCTTCATGGGGACGTGCGTCGACACGGTGACGGTGCGGAGTCCTGCCGGCGCGCGCTCGCGTTCGTCGTCGGCACTGATGGAGCAGAATACGTGGTTCCCCTCGAGGAACGGCTTGGCGTCGTCGGCAACGAGCTGGAGGTGGTGCGCGCTCGGTCCGTCGACCGCCGAATCTCGAACCACCAGATAGAGCATCGCTGCGCCCCACCCAGACTCGACCGAGGTCTCGACGTCTCGCACCTCTTCCATCGGCGAAGGATGGGTCAGGGCGCCGAGCGACTGAGGCAGCACATTGGCAATGACGGTCGGCGTTTCGAAGGAACCCTGCCTGGTGTCGACCCGCCAGCGGCCGCCCTCCCTCTCGATGCGTCGGACCCGATTCGCGAGGAGAACCTCGCTGCCCGCCCGACGAATCGCCGCGACCAGCCCCCAGGCCAGGCTTCCGATGCCGCCTCGGACGTGGCCGGTACCGCGAAAGAAGTAGTCGATGGCGGCCATGGCAAAAGGGGCCTCTGCCTCGGCGGCACTGGCTTGCACCGTAATCTGACTGACGGCGTCGAGGTAGACGCGGAGCGGCTCCCAACCGGCAAGTCCGTGATGCTTGGCAACGTCGCCGAGTGAACGCCCCATCCATCGGAGCACCGGCGCGTACCGGAGCGAGCGACCGAGGTGACGCATCACCGCCCCGGCGCTCAACGGAGGAAGCAGGGTCGGGTCTTCGAATAGCGCCCACAGCGACTCGGCGACCCCTCGCTGGGTTTGAAAGAAGCGCCTAAGGCGAGGTTCGTCTGCGCCCGGAAGCGCGAGAAACCGGCGAATCAGTTCTTCAGGGCGCGGCGGGATGGCGAGCGACCAACCCGCGGACCGAAACTCCACCATCGGGTCGAGCGGGTCGAACTGAACGCCGAGCTCCCATCGGTCGTTCCACTCCGAAAAGAGCTGTCCCTCGCCTAATCCCGAAAACAGGGTCGCGCCGGCTTCGAACTGGTACCCGCTCCGGGTGAACGTGCTCGCACAGCCGCCTGGATAGCGAAGCGTTTCACAAAGAACGACGCGCGCGCCGTGTTCGGCGAGGCGCAAGGCAGTCGCCAACCCACCGAAGCCTGCCCCGACGACGACAGCGTCGGGCGATTGGATGGAAGAAGCCATGAAGAGCCGTCTCGCGCTACAACGCCACCACGTTCAGCGCTTCCTCGCCTGGTTCGGACCCCGCGGGGATCCTGCCGAGGTGAACACCGAATCGGTTCATGAGCCACCGGTGAACCTGCGCCTGCGTCAGCACGTAGATCACCCAGGGGAGCCTCGGCTCGTAGTCGTGCACGACCGTGAGCAGCGTCTTGCCCTGAAGGAGTTGGCGAAGCTCGAAGCGCGCGCGGTTCCCCGGCCGCGCTAGCGACCCACCGGTTACGTAGAAGAGCTGCCGGTCGCCGCTGCTGCGCTCGGGCGAGTGCTGAAGCGTGAGGAGCGGAGTGCCGGCAATGGCAAATGAGAATGAGATCTCGCCTGGGTTTCTTATCTTCGCCTTCAGGAACGCGCGGAGATACCGCGGAAGCCAAACGACGTAGTCGGCGGCGGCGTTCTCGGCGTTCCACCCCGCCGGAAGGAACATGCGCTGCACCGACCTAACCAGCCGACGATGACGGCCCGTCCGAGCGCCTTGGAAGGCATGCGGTGCGCTGCGATCGCGAACGTCGACCGCGGACGCGATCGCTTCGGCCGTCGGCGTGAGGGCGATACCCGCTTCTTCCGCGAGCGTGGGAGGGCCTGCCAGCATCTCGTGCCGAAGACTTTGGATGAGTGGCGCGACGAGAGCTCGGGGCGCGCCGGTGATGAGTGAGACCCAGAGACGAGAGAGCCCGGGAGAGAGAAAGAGAGACGGGATCATGAGCCGGCGCACGCCAAGCGCCTCGGCGGTCATGCGCATCATCTCACGGTAGGTCACCACGTCGGGAGCACTGATGTCGTGCACACGACCGTAGTGAGCCTCGCGACCCACCACGTAGTTGAGGAGGCTAACCACGTCCTTGAGAGCGATCGCCTGCGTGCGCGTCCGCGTCCATCTCGGGCAGACCATCAGGGGAAGGCGCTGTACCAGTCTCGCCATGATCTGAAACGACGAGCCGCGCCCCCCGAGGATCAAGCCTGCCCGCAACGTCGTGACGGGCACCCCGTGCCCCGCGAGAACCCGCTCGGTTTCGAGCCGGCTCTCAATGTGCCTCGAGAGCGAGTCGTCGGCCGGACTCAGGCCGCCCAAGAAGACGATCTGCTTCACCCCAGCGCGAGCCGCAGCACGCGCGAAGTTGTCCGCGCACACCACGTCGAGGTCCGCGAAGTCGCCCTGCGTGAGCGATGCCGACGGCATCATGTTGTGCACCAGATAGACGGCATACTCGACTCCCTCGAGTGCTCCTTCAGCTTGAAGCAGCGAGAACAGGTCGCAGGTTCGATACTCGGCGAACCCCTCGCCGGGAGGACGCGCAGAGCGAGAAAGCCCAATCACGTGGAAGCGCTCGCTGAGTAGTGGGGCTAGAGCGCGCCCCACGAACCCTGACGCGCCGGCGATCACGAGCCGTGGTTTAGGGCCATCCAACACCCCGGGTTCGTAGGGTCCGGGCGCCGTGGGTCAAGCGACGTGGACGAGCGCCGCCGCCCCCGGTGACGTAGTCTTTCCTGACCTAGACACGGTCGCGTCATGACCTCGGGAGCAGCACATCACGAAAGCACCCCGCCCTCCGACTGGATTGCGCGAGTGGCAGACCAGATCCGGAACGGGGGTCGCGTGCTCGACCTCGCATGCGGACGTGGCCGCCATACGCGACTTCTGAGTGAACGAGGCTTCCATGTCGTCGCAGTCGATCGCGATGTATCTGGCGTCGCCGACCTGGAGAGCGATGCGCGGGTCACCGTCGTCGAGGCCGATCTCGAATCGGAAAGCTGGCCGCTCGACGGCGAAACGTTCGACGCCGTGGTGGTGACCAACTACCTCTACCGACCGCATCTGCTTGCACTCGTCGACCTTCTCGTGGACGGAGGACTGCTCGCGTACGAAACGTTCGCAAGGGGACAAGAGGCCTATGGGCGGCCGCGAAACTCGGACTACCTCCTCCAGCAGAACGAGCTTCGCGACACGTTCGCTCCCCACCTCGAAGTGCTGGAGTTCAAGCAGTACGTTGCATCGCCACCGGCCGTCCGCCAACGGATTCTCGCGAGAAAGCGCGGCGCTGAATCAGCCGGCTAGCGCCGATCTCGCTCGACGTCCCAGAACGGAGCCCAACCTTGCTCTGCGAGAAAGTCGACGAAGACGCGGACTTTGCGCGGCAGATACGCGCGCTCGGGCCATACGGCATAGATGTCTTGCGCGGGGAGATCGTACTCAGAGAGAACGCAACGGAGGCGACCCGCTGCGAGGTCTGGGTCGACGATGAATCGCGGTATCCGACCGATGCCGCATCCCCGCACGAGCGCTTCGCGGAGGGCCTCGCTGTTGTTGACCTGGTAGTTGCCAGTGACCCGAACATGCTGCGCTTCGTCACCGCGAAGAAGCGTCCATTCGCCCGCCTCGCTGTAGTAGCTGTATCGTAGGCAGTTGTGGTCGAGGAGATCCTCGGGCGTGACTGGCGCCGGATGAGAGGCGAGGTAGTCGGGCGACGCGCAGAGCACGGTATGGTTTGGGGCGAGCTTGCGTGCGACTAGCGTCGAGTCCGCGAGTCGGCCCACACGAATGGCGAGGTCGTATCCACCCCCGACGATATCGACGAACTTATCGTCCATGGTCATCTCGACCTCCACGTCCGGGTAGCGCGCCAAGAACGCAGGGATGGTCGGCGCCACGTGCAGGCGTCCGAACGACATCGGCGTGTTGATGCGGAGCCGACCGCGAGGGAGGTCTTGCAGCGCAGTCGCAGCGTCCTCGGCGAGCCGCGCCTCTTGGAGCGAACGCCTGGCGAACTCGAGGTATCGATCGCCCGCCTCGGTCAGACTCAGCTTCCGAGTCGTCCGGTGTAGAAGTCTCACCCCGAGGTCCTCTTCGAGCTCGGCGATTCGGCGACTCACTGCAGACTTGGTGACCCCGAGCCGATCGGCGGCGGCGGTGAAGCTGTTCCCGTCGACCACGGCGACGAAGACCGGAATCGCAGCCATCGTCTGTGCCATTTGTTTATTTTTTCTCAACTATGTGTTCATTTCAAGGCCTATTGTTTCTTTTTTCACACAATCTAGGCTCTCCCCCCCATCACGGAGGAGCCTCCAATGACCCGACCTACCCGCACGTTGCTCATCTGCACCGCACTTCTCGTTGGATGCGGGAGTGCCACCGCCGCCCCCATCGACCTCGAATGCGACACGCCGCCCTCGGAAAGCGCCGAGGAAGCGGTGGATTACTACTTCGCCGGAATGAACGAGGTGGATCCGGAGGCTCGCGCATGCATGCTGCAAGCCAGCCTAGCGGCCGACGCCTCGCTGCTGGCAGCGGACGGACGAGTCGACGGACGCCCCGAGGTTCGCGTGGCGCTCGAAGAGGATGCTGCCGACCTCTTTCTCGTCGCCGACAATCGCGAGCTGACCCGACCCGTTTTGTTTCGGCATCAAGAGGCACTGCTGACCTGGCGCGCGACCGACGACTCTGGGAGCACCGTCGAGGAAGGCGAGGACTGGCTCGAGCTCGCTGACGACGGAAGGCTCGTCCGAGTCCATCGTTTTCGAGGCTCGGGTGTGCCGACATCTCTCACCCCCGAGCTGCTTGCTTGGCAAGAGGCTTGGAACGAGCGCGATGGAGCGGTTCAGGCCGCGGCCCTCGACACGGCCTCGACGGAAGACGTTCGCTTCAGCGATCTTCTCGTCGACGTAACTGGGCGAAGCGCCGTACTCAGTGAGATTCGGCGACAGCAAAGCCTCCTCGACGGCACGCTCGACCTCGGGGAGCCTGTGGAGGTCCACTTCGGGGACGTCGACACCCCCGTGCTAATCCGCCACGATGCGGCGATTTGGCTGCCGGATGGGACGCAGATCGAGATTCGGAACTTCATCCGTCTCGAAGAGGGGCGAATCGAACGGCTCTCGGGGTTTCCGATCGGATCGCTGTAAACCGGAGCGTCAGCCGAGCAGCTTTCGAAGCCCGAAGAACGCGGTCACGCCGCACACGACGACGCCGAGGCCGAACATCAGCTGCCCGAGGGATTCACTCACCCCGTCGGGAATGAAGTCGAGGCGCGTCTCGACGACCCCCGGAGGTCCGTAGAAGGTGAACCAACCCGTCCCGACGGAAATCGCGAGAAGCGCGAGGGCCGAGAGGATCTCGCTTCCCCGATGGTCCCTCGCGAGGAGCCCGAGACCGATCAGGATGAGACCGCCGGCCACCGCGAGGCGCATGTCCTGCGAGGCATCGATGAAGGAGAGCGCGCGCGGAAACACGCCGAGCGTCGCGCCGCCGAGGGCGATGCCGGCACCGACGATCAGAAGCGCGACGATCTTCTCCACCCGCGAAGAATAGCGAGACAGGCCGGTGTCGCTCCACTTCCCCGCGCCGCCAGGGTCGCCTAGGCGGCGTCGAACGCGTCCTTCAGCCGGCGCGCGATGCTGTTCTGCAAACGGCTGGGGTCGATGCCCGCAGCTTTTGCGAGCATGCCGAGTTTGAGTTCGACGTTCACGTCCGAGCCGGTCACGTCGATGGCACCTTTGACCCCCGTACCCTTGAGATCGGCGTGGCCGCCTGACCATGTCGCGCTGACGCCGTATTTCTTCATCATGTCCTCGAAATCGGACATCTTCGCTTTAGCATCGTCGACGCTGAGGTTGTGGGGTTGCTTGACCTGCACATCTGCCATCGCACACTCCTCAAGTTGAAGTGCCCCTATACAACGCCTCCTGGGTGGACGTAAAGTGCCGCCCGTGCCGAGTGTCAGTGCTTTTGTCGACGATGTTCTCGGGGACCTCGATGCGGTAGCGATCCGAGAGCTGATCGCGAACCGAGAAATCACCGCAGCCGAGGCGGTGGAGGCTGCGATCGCCCGAGCCGAACGCGTAAATCCGACGCTCAACGCCATCGCCACACCGTGCTTCGACTCCGCGCGCGCCACCGCCCGGCGTACGTCCGCTGGTGCCTTCGCCGGCGTGCCGTCTTTCGTGAAGGACACCGACGAAATGAAGGGCGTGCCACTGCTCTTCGGTTCGCGTGGAATGCCGAGCGAGCCCTCCAAGCGAGACTCAGCCTACGTGTCCGACCTACGAGCACTCGGCTTGGTGATGCTCGGCAAGAGCACGACACCCGAGTTCGGCCTCACCGGCACCACCGAGGCACTCGCGTACGGACCCACCCGCAATCCCTGGAATCCGGACCACACGCCTGGCGGCTCTTCCGGGGGCGCGGCGGCACTAGTCGCCTCGGGGGTGGTACCCATCGCGCACGCGAACGACGGAGGCGGGTCGATTCGGATCCCCGCCGCGTGCTGCGGCATCGTGGGGCTCAAGCCTTCCCGCGGCCGGCTTGCTGACGTCGACGGGGCGGCCCTCATCCCGGTGAAGATCATCCATCAGGGGATCGTTTCGAGGACCGTTCGCGACACCGCGGCGTTTTACGCCGCAATCGAACGCGTCCGCCCTGCTCGACGACTTCCGAAGATCGGCCTCGTCGAAGGGTTCGGGCCTCGCCGACGCATTCGCTTCTTCTCCAAGTGGGGTTCGGGTCATGAGAGCCACCCCGAATGCACAGACGCAGTCGAACGAATGGCCCGTTTACTCGAATCCCAAGGCCACGTCGTAGAGGAGATCCCGCCTCCCTTCGGCGAACCGCTCGGCGACGATTTCCTCGTCCTGTGGTCCACGATGGCGTTCAGCATCGTCCGTTTCGGCAAACGGATCATTCATCCGCGCTTCGATCCACGACGCGTCGAACCGTTCACGACCGCGCTCGGGGATCAGTTCAAGAGGCAAGCGCGAGCCGTTCCAGGCGCCGTGCGCCGGCTTCGGAGGTTCCAGCGAAAGTACGAAGCGCTGTTCGACGACGTCGACGTGCTGCTGACCCCCGCACTCGCCACGCCTCCGCCGCGCATCGGATACCTCGGGCCCGAGGTTCCGTACGAACATGCCATCCAAAGGCTTCGGAGTTTCTTACCCTTCAGCGCAGTGCAAAACATCTCCGGCGGGCCGGCCGTTTCACTCCCCGCCGGACAGAGCCAAAACGGACTACCGCTCGGCGTGCAACTCGCCGGGGCACTCGGCCAGGAGCGGCTCCTTCTCGAGCTCGCATTCGAGATTGAAGCTGCCGCGCCTTTCTCCCAGCTCTCCAAGGCAGCGGCGGATCCGCAAGTGCGAGCCTCACTTTAGGTGACTCCGGTCTCCCGCGAGGCGACCGCATGGTAGGCTCTCGTTGGTGATTTCAGTCGACCAATGGCACGCAGAGGGAACACTCACCGATCTGCTCGGCCACGAGATGTTCTACGCCGATACGGGTGAGGAAGGTCGTCCGACAGTCTTCCTGATTCACGGTTTCCCGACGTCGAGCTGGGACTGGGCGCGCCTCTGGCCGCAGCTCAACCAAACTTATCGCCTCGTCGCGATCGACCTCCTGGGCTTCGGGTTCAGCGCGAAACCCCACGACCATGACTACACGATCATGGAGCAGGCCGACCTATGCGAGGCGCTAGTGAGGAGCCTGCGACTCGCGGACTATCACGTCCTTGCTCACGACTACGGCGACACCGTGACCCAGGAGCTACTCGCGCGGCAAAACGAAGGACGCGGAGCGGGCCGATGGCTTTCGGTGTGCCTGCTGAACGGGGGTCTGTTCCCAGAAACGCACCGCGCACGCCCGGTGCAGAAAGTGCTGCTTAGCCCGCTCGGCTCGTTTGCGACCCGCATGATGAGCAAGCGATCCTTCGACAAGTCGTTCAGCGCCGTGTTTGGCGACCAAACCAAGCCGAGCGCAGCGGAGCTCGACGCGTTCTGGCGACTCATCAATCACAACGAGGGCAAGCAGAACTTCCACCGGCTCATTCGCTACATGCCAGAGCGACAGCAGCATCGCGATCGGTGGGTGCGTGCCCTGCGCGATGCGATCGTTCCGGTGGGCTTGATCAACGGTTCGGCAGATCCCGTGTCGGGCGCCCACATGGTGGCGCGGTATCGCGAGGTGGTGAGCAAGGACCACTTCATCGTCGAGCTTCCGACCATCGGCCACTATCCCCAGGTCGAAGCACCCGAGGCGGTGTTCGACGCGTACCACCGGTTCCTGCAGACCGTGTAAGCGCGCACGGATGTCCTGGACGTACCTTACGCAGCAAGGTCACCGATACGGTTGGCGGTCAGGTCCACCACATGACAGACCATCGCGGCCGCGCTTCGGGCGCGAGCAAACCAAGGAGACGAGACACCATGATTCGAGTGATTCAGTGGAGCACCGGTAACGTCGGAAAGTACGCGCTTCGATCCATCATCAACCACCCGGAACTCGAACTCGTCGGGTTGTTCGTGAGCAGCGAGGCGAAGGAAGGCAAAGACGCTGGCGAACTCTGCGGTGTCGACCCGGTGGGCATCAAGGCGACGCGCGACGTGGATGCTTTGCTAGCACTCGAAGCCGAGGCGGTTTGCTACACGGCCGATGCCGGCATGCGCCCAGGCGATGCGATCGAAGACATGGCCAGGATTCTCGCGTCCGGGAAAAACGTCGTGTCCTGCTCGATGGTCGGGCTAGTCCATCCAACGACGCTAAACGACATGTTCACGTCGCGGCTCAGCGAGGCATGCGAGGCAGGCGGGACATCGTTCCTCACTTCGGGGATCGACCCTGGTTTCGCCAACGACGTCCTGCCGCTGGTGATCTCTGGACTGGCCGAGCACTGGAGTCAGATCCGCATCCAAGAAGTCATCAACTACGCGACTTACAATCAGCCCGAAACCGTGTTCGACATCATGGGGTTCGGAAAGCCCATGGACCACGTCCCGGTGCTGCTGATGCCCGGCATGCTGGGCTTCGCGTGGGGTGGGACACTGCGCCTTCTCGCCGAGGGGCTCGGGGTGACGCTCGACGAGATTCGAGAGGTCCATGAGCGCCGTCCGGCGATCAAACAGCTCCAGATCGGCCCCTACACCGTCGAGGAGGGATCCGTGGCCGCACTTCGGTTCGAGGTTCAGGGCATCATCGACGGCAAAGTAGCGCTAATCGTCGAACACGTGACTCGACTCGACGACGACCTGGCGCCCGAATGGCCGACGAGTGCAGGCGCATACCGCGTGCTGATCGAGGGCGTCCCGTCGATGAAGCTCGACTACGAGTTCGCCGACGAACACGGTGACCACGCGGTCGGCGGTGTACTTCTGACGGCGACTCGAATCGTCAACGCCATCCCGGCGGTTTGCGAGGCGCGGACCGGGCTACTGTCGGCGCTCGACATTCCGATGGTGACCGGAAAAGGGCTCTACAAGCCAATCGCGTAGTCACCGCGCGCTCGCGCGCAGCAGAAACGGCTCGTACTCGCCCTCGAGATGAAGGCGTCCGTCGTGATCCACGCTGAACCATCGTGCAGCGCCGAGCGCCTGAAGCAGCCGCTGTTCCTGGTCCATCATGGCCGGAGGACATACGCTCCGAGTGGTGGCGATCTTCTCGAACCGGATCGTCCGTCCGTCTATCTCGGCCGTCCCCGTAAACAGGTTGCAGCCGGTCCGGCCCGACACACGCCCGTCCTGCTCGACTCGCAGGCGCGCGGGTGCATGTTCGAGGATCGGCCGACCAACGATGTCTTCGATATGCCATTCGCGGTCGACGAGGCGGCTACCCTCCGTGGGACTTTCTTCGGTTGGCATCAGTTTGGGAAGGTATCAGCTGAGAACCGGGAGCTCGCAAGAGCAAACGCCGCGGCATCGACACGCCCGTACCCCGCGCTAAAACACCACCAAACAGGGGAGACGAGCCCATGAAGCAGATTCCAGAAACTCACGCCGACATCCTCGACAAGCCCGCGTTCGCGCACCTCGCCACCCTCATGGCCGACGGGTCGCCGCACGCAGCGCCGGTTTGGGTCGACACCGACGACGGACACATCGTGATCAACTCCGCAGAGGGTCGGTTGAAAGATCGAAACATTCGCCGCGATGGCCGGGTCGCGATCTCACTCGTCGACCCAGAGAACCCCTATCGTTCCCTCGCCATCCGCGGGAGAGTCGTGAAGATCACGACAGACGGCGCCGACGCGCATATCGATCAGATGGCGAAGAAGTATATGGGTGTAGACGAATACCCCTACCGCTCGCCCGAGGAGGTTCGCGTGCTGTACTACGTCGAACCGGAGAAGATCGGCGTCACGCCGTAGGCTACTTCCGAGACAGCTCCGCCCAAAACACACCGCGAAAGTAGCCGGGTTCGAACCCGGTCGCCTCATCCTCCGGATAAAGCTCGTCGATCCGCGCCTGGACCTCGGGGTCGATCGACGTTCCGTGACACGTGACGCACATCGGCTGCAGATAGATTGGCTCCATGTATCCGATCGTCTCCTCGTCGAGAACGATGACTTTGGGATCCATCTGGTCGGGATGGTCCAGGTAAGACTGCAAGAGCGGCCTCATCCAGAACTTCGGCTCGTTAGCGGGGTTGCGAAGTTTGTGACTCGTCCGACCGACGTTCGCGGAGCGCGTACTCGCGCCGCGAGTCACCGATGGCGCGATTGCCTGGCAGGCGGTCACGGCTTCGACAGGGCCTTCTTCGAGCCCCGACGCGAGGGCACGCTTCAAGTTTTGCTTCAGCGGCAACACGGATTCCGCGCCGCGCTCGCGCCAGTAGTCCTCATCGATTCGGTTCTTGTCACAAGCCGCAAGCGCACTGCACAAGCACACGCATACGAAGATCGCTTTGCGCATGAGGGTGTTGTTGCCCCAGGTGCGGCCGCCAAGCAAGGGGCTTCAACGTGTGTCCGGACCCGATGGTCGAGAGGCTGGCGCGCCCACGGCGCCAGACGTATACAGCCTGCTCATGCGAATCACGGAGTTGTACGCAGCCGGGGATAGACCCGTGTTCTCGCTCGAGTTCTTTACGCCCAAAACCGATTCGGGTCGTCAGGCACTGTTTCGCGCGATCTCGCGCCTCGCGAGCATCGAGCCCGGGTACGTGTCGATCACGTGCGGCGCCGCCGGCACGACGCGCGAGCGAACGGCCGACTTGGCCATCGAAATTCAGCGGTCGCACGAACTCACCACGATGGCTCACCTCGTCTGCACGGGGACCACGAAAGGAGAGCTCGACGAAACTCTCCGCTACATGCACGACCACGGCATCCACAACATTCTGGCACTGCGCGGCGATCCGCCGCGAGGTGCGTCCGACTGGACACCGGTGGAAGGCGGGTTCGCTCACGCCAACGAGCTCGCCTCGTTCATCCGCGACCGCTTCGCGCTGGGGATCGGCGGGGCCTGCTACCCCGAGAAACACCACGAGGCCCCGAGCCTCGACGCCGATATCGATCACCTGGTGAGAAAAGTCGACTCGGGAGTCGAGTTCCTGATCACCCAGCTATTCTTCGACAACGACCGCTTCTGGTCGTTCGTCGAAGCCGTGCGCGCACGCGGCGTCGACGTTCCGATCGTCCCGGGGATCATGCCCGTGCTGAACCTGACGAACCTCCAGCGGATCGCCTCGCTCTCGCCGGGAACCACGGTACCCGCTGAACTAGAAGATGCGCTCCGGCGCGCGGGAGACGACGACCGCGCAGCACTCGAAGCAGGCGTGGAGTTCGCTGCGAACCAATGTCGAGCGCTCCTCGCTAAGGGTGCTCCGGGAATCCACTTCTACACGCTCAACCGATCCAAGGCGACGCTCGAGACCGTGGCACGCCTTCAGCAATGAGGCTGGCACTCAGGTCGGGTTGCCGTCGTGCAGCTGGAGGTAGTGCAAGAACTCTCGACGCGTCTGAGGTCCGTGCTTCCTGTAGCTCGGCCGTTTGATCGACGGATCCGCTTCGATGGCCGCCTTCGCGATCGAGACGTCGTCGCTCTCAATCGCGCAGCGCGTCGCATCGACGTCGATTCCGTACACGGCAGCCGCGTTCAGGCCGAGTATCTTCGCGCGCATCTGGTCGGTGATCGCCGGATAGCCATACTGCTCCTGCATGCTTTCAGGGATCTGAAACGTGCGAAACGCGGTGATTTGATCCTGCGGCGACCCATACCAGATCGAATCGGTGCCCCAGAGGATCCGGTCTTCGCCGAGGTTCACGAGAAGCTTGCCTAGAACGTGCGCGGCCTCTTCCGGCCGCGTGATGAGAAAACGCCAGGTGCTGCCGAGTTCGGCGTAGATGTTTCCTGCGCTCCCCACACCGCTGTCGAGCACGGCGTTGACCATGGTGTCGACCCCCTGCTCGGAGCTCGGATCGTACGGACCTTCGACCACGCCGAGCTCGTAGCCCGAGTGATAAACGAGGAAGTTCACGTCGGGAAACATGGGAGCGACGACTCCGATGTCCTCTGGGGTCGTCGTCGGGTCGAGACCGAAGAACGACAGGCCCTTGTGTGCGCAGATCAGTTTGACGTCGAGCTCGCGCGCCTTCTCGATGAACGGGATTCCGACGGCTTCGTCATCGAGACGCCATCGCCCGAACTGCGTATAGACCTTCCAAGCCGCGATGCCCTGCTCTTCCTTGAGCGCCTGCATCCCGTCGAGCTGATCGGGACCTCGATCCGGAACCACGATCCCGTGAATGATCAGACGCTCGGAGTCGGCCAGTCGGTTGACGATTTCGCGTGTCGCCGCGGCTTCCTCGGTTTCGAGCGGGTTGTTGCCGGGCACCGCGGGCACTTGAGAGAGCACGGCGATGCTCGTGTCGCTATTGACGAAGAGCTCGCGAATGTAGTGGTCGGCGTCGAAGCAGTCGACGAAGTC
>JBCDFZ010000080.1:0-15924 GCA_039177115.1 Myxococcota bacterium | reverse complement strand
GTGGGGGGGGGGGGGGGCCCCCGTATGTAACAAAACCTCTCGCACTCCCTCTAGGCAGGCCCCCTTCACGGCACCCCCCAACCCCCGCGCCTCGGCAGTCTTGTCGCGCGCTAATCCGCCGTCGCTGTCGTCACTGGCGCCGGCTCCACCGTGGCTTCTGCGTGCTCTTTTTGCAGAGCCGCCTCGAGGGCGGCGCGTTCGGCTCGCTTCTGTTCGCGCGCCTCTTTCGCGAGGCGCGACTTCTCGGAGATGTAGGCGCCCGTGGCGGCGAGGAGTATCGCGACCTCGAGGGCCAGCGCGATGCCGGTGTAGACGCCGGGCTCGGCGCCGTTGACGATCGCCAAGATGCGGCCGCCGGCTGCTCCTCCCGCGCACACGACGAATGCGAGCGCCGCGGCGAGGCGCAGGCGCTGAAAGGTAGCACCGAAGAATGCGAAGACGCCGAGGGCCGGCCAGAGGCCCGCGTTCATCGAGAGCGACTCGATGTAAAGCTCCCCGAGGTGGGGCCCCGACAGGCCCATCCAATCAGGGAGATACCCGCCGGCGAAGTAGCTGAGTAGGCCCCAGCCGATGCACCCGATGCCCAGGATGAAGAGGACGCTCCGCGCCATGCGCACGGTATACCGCCGTTCGCGTTCGAACGGAAGTTAGTCCAGGCTTCGGACCATGCCGAAGATCCGTGCGGATGTGCTGCTGACGGAGAAAGGCCTCGCACCTTCGCGAGCGCGTGCGCAGGCCCTGATTCTGGCGGGCAAAGTGTTCGTTGGCGATCGGCGAATCGACAAGGGTGGGCAGGCCATCGATGCGGACAGCGCGATCGAGGTGCGTGAGCGGGACCATCCCTACGTTTCTCGTGGCGGCGTGAAACTCGCGGGGGCGCTCGACGCGTTCGAGTACGATCCGGCGGGGAAGACTGTCGCCGATTTTGGAGCGTCCACGGGAGGGTTTACCGATTGCGTCTTGCAGCGCGGCGCTGCCAAGGTGTTCGCGATCGACGTCGGCTACGGGCAACTGCACAACAGGCTCAGGCAGGACTCGCGCGTCGTGAATCTCGAACGAACCAACGCACGACACGTCAGTCGCGCGCACGTTCAAGGTGCGGTCGACCTCGTCGTGATCGACGCCTCGTTCATCGGCCTCGAGAAGCTTCTCCCGTCAGCCATGACCGTCCTCGGACCAGGCGGCGACGTGATCGCTCTCGTCAAGCCTCAGTTTCAAGTGGGGCCTGACCAGGTGGGTAAGGGCGGCGTGGTCCGCGACCTCGAGGTTCGTCGCGAGGCCGTTCGCGCGCTCGTTCGCGACGCCCAGGAGATGGGGTTCGAGCGTGTGGCTGAAGCCGACAGCGTGATCACCGGGCCGAAGGGGAATCAGGAGACGTTCATTTGGTTGCGTCGTCCGGAGCCGGAAGTCGCACCATGAGGGCGTCGTCGAAGGGCATCCAACCCTGGTCGGTCTTGCTCTTCTTGACCTTCACCCACCAAACCTGTTCGCACGCGAAGGGGTCGTCGGCCGTGACGCCCTCGAAGGTCTGACCGAGCGTACACCGGGTCCACGCGGGACCCTCCTCGGTTTCGACCATGCAGACGTCGTTCGAGTTGTAGAACAGGAAGCCGACCTGTTCGCCCCTCGAAGCGACCTTGAACTGCTTGTCGACTTTGAGGCCCTGGTCCCAGACCTTACGCGTGACCCAGATGTCCTCGTTCGCGACGACATTGCGCGGTTTCTCGAGGTATACCCAGCTGTCGAGCACCTCGATGGGCTGGCCGTTTTTCCAGCTCACGGTGGCGGTGTAGAAGGTAGCCGGGTTTGGCGTGAGCTTGAGCCGTACTCGGTCGTAGGGCTTTCCGGTCCACTGGATGTTTCGGGCGTCGGATGGATAGGGCCACGCGTGCTTCACGATAGCCGCGGAGTCGGTGTCGTGATCGCAGCCCGTCATGGAGTCTTCGGCCCCCGCCGGGATTGACGAGCCGTCGAGCGCCGTGGCGGAGGCCGGTGCACTGCCTCCTTTGCTGCAACTCGTGGCGAGGAAACCAAGCCCGAAGACGATGATGATGAACCGTGAGAAAATTCGCATGTGCTTTTGGTTCCCGGGGGTGGATTCGAACCACCATTCACAGGTCCAAAGCCTGTTGTCCTGCCCTTAGACGACCCGGGAGCGAGTTTCCTCATAACACGCATGCGCGCCCTCTCAAGGTCGATCGATTTGCTTGCGAGGAACTCGTCAAAAATGCGATACCCGAGCGAGCTTTCATTGAACGAGGCACGACGTCGTGAAGAGCGATCCCGAATACCCCGAATGGTTCCTGTGGCTCTCGGAGCACGGACTGACGTTGCTCATCCTCTTGGCGGTGGCGGGTCTCGCGTTCGTCTACGTCCGCGGACGAACCAACACCGAAGCCCGGCTAGACGCGATCGAGGAGACCGTACAGGTCAATCCGCCGCGAGCCTACACACCGCCGGACCCGGACGACTACCCGGCCGGTGACGTCAGCGCTACCGACCTCGTGGTTCAACGTTCCGTCTACGTGCCGGTCTACTCTCACATCTACTACGACGGCGGTCGGCCGTACTCTCTCGAGACCACGCTCAGCATTCGGAACATCGATACCGAGGACCCTCTCTACGTCCGCACGGTGGCCTACTACGACACCAACGGAGCACTTTCCACGAAGCTTCTCGACCAGCTGATCGCGCTTCGCCCGCTGCAGACCATCGAGTTCTTGGTCGAGCGAAAAGACGCGACGGGCGGTTCCGGCGCGAACTTCGTGGTCGACTGGGGCGCCGCGAATCGCCAAACCGCCCCCCCCTTCATCGAGGCGGTGATGGTCGGCCGTTCCGGGACCAACGCCATCTCTTTCGTCAGCCCCGGCCGCACCATCGATCGCTCCATCACGGAGACCCCGTAGCGGTTTTTCGAGACGCGCAAAAAGCCATCCCACTGCCCGCCGGAATCCCGCATCGGACCCGTAGAGCGGTCGCAGAAGGTGGTCCCTGAGCTCGCCCACCTCGCGGTGACCCGGCTCGGGGGACGCACCCACGAAAGCCTCGGCTACCGAACCCGTTCGATCCCCGGCGGCAAGTAGAGCGGCGCCTCGATAGCCTCCTCGGCAGGCAGGTACATCCGAAACTGAAGGGAGAACGGCCCCGCGGGAGCCGGAAGCCAGTTCTGTCGATGGCCTTCCTTCGGCGCCTCGTGCTGGACGCAGATCGTGAGCGACCCGTCCTCGTCGTAGCCTAGGTTGCTTCGGTCGCCGATCGAGTAGCGGTTGATTGGGTTTTCGACCATGAGCTGGTTCGGGAGCCCGTACATGGTCATCGACCAGAACGCATCCACGGGCGGAAGCTCGTTCTTCGCGAACTTCATGACGTAGCGATGCTTGGCGCCGTCAAGCGCGTCGCCGGAGTCGTCCGCGTTGCCGAACGGGTAGTAGGCTTCCTCGGCGTCGTTTCCGTAGAGCCCCACCATGGCCGCCCCTGCGCGCACCAAGTAGCGCCCTGCCATCTCGCTCGGGTCTCCAAAGATTCCGACACTGCCAACCCATGAAGGGGAGCTTCGAGCGACCACACCCTCGAGCGGACCGAGATTCAACGCCGCTTTGGAGATCTCGATGAGGGCGGTCCCAACGCCGGCGTTGATCGCATCCCGAATCGGAGGGGGCAGCCGCGTGGACTCCGACACTGCGCCTGGCGAGATTCCGATCTTCCGGAACCGAGCCAGCATCGACGCTTCTCCTGCCGGCGTCTCGACCTCCTCGAGCAGGAAGTTCAGGTAGTCGATGAAAGCAAACGATCTGGCCTTCTTCGCTTGGTATCGGGGAAACGTGAGGCCCGCTGCGCCCGGTCCATGAGGTCGCCCTAGAAAAACGCTCAGGGGTGTCACGTGAACCTGCTTTTGGAGCGCGGTGACGTTCGCGACGTCGTCCGGTCCGCGCACCTCCGTGCGAATGATGCAGTAGACGAACTCGCTGCCGCTCGCGATCTCGCCCGCGACGTTGGCTGGGCGCGTCCCTTGCCATCTTGGACCGGAAACCAGATACGACCCCGCCTGCGCTCCGGTGGTCCGTGTTCCGACGTAGCCGATGTTGTTGGTGAACATGTCGATCAGCTGCACCGAGTAGTAGCGATCCCCGATCTCGGGGACGGTCACGACGACGGGTTGACTTCGGAGATCAAGCCACACGAACGAATAGAGCGTGTCGTTGTTGGGTCGGACGATGTCTTTGAAGCTCGGGTCGAGTAGCTGGTTCCGATGAACGAGCTCGTTGAACGGTCCCTGATAGCCCGTCGCGTTCCTGTCGACGGCCTGGGTGTACAGCGTTCGATAATTCTCGAGCATGGGGTATGCGTACACATAGGCTTCTTGGGCGATCGCTCGGGCCTCTTCCGGCGATTCGGTGATGGCCACATCGGCGTCGGCTCGCGTCGTGCGGCTCGTCCGCTCCGTGCATCCGAGGGGAACCAGGACGCTCATCGCGGCGGCCAGTAGGCCTATCGTGTGTCGCATGGCGCGGAGTATACCGAGGACCGCGTGCGCCCGTGGCCGATTCCGCGTCGTGACGACGTTCGATGCTCGGGCTATGGTTGCGCGTGATGGAAGAATGGAGGCACGACCGGCCGCGCGTGGCGATCATCGGAGGCGGGTTCGGTGGCCTCGCAGCGGCAAAGGCTCTCGACGGCGTGGACGCCGAAGTCGCCATCATCGATCGACACAACCATCATCTATTTCAACCACTGCTCTATCAGGTGGCCACCGCGGCGCTTTCCCCGGGAGACATCGCGGCTCCCATCCGCAAGCTCGTTCGCGGCCAGGCCAACTGCGAAGTGCTCATGGGAGACGTCAAAAGTGTCGACCTCGAGGCGCAGACCGTCCACATCGAGCACGAGCCCTACAGCTTCGACTACCTCGTCTTGGCGACTGGGGCCGCAACCAACTACTTCGGCAACGAAGGCTGGGTGAAGCACGCGCCGGGTATGAAAACGATCGATGAAGCGGTCAATGTGCGCGCCCGCTTCCTTCTCGCGTTCGAGCAGGCTGAGCTCGAGCAGGACGAAGCGGCGAAGAAAGCCGCCCTGACGTTCGCCATTGTTGGGGCTGGCCCGACGGGCGTCGAGACCGCCGGAGCTCTTTCGGAGGTGGTCGAGTCTGTGCGCAAAGACTTCCGCCACATCGACACGACGAGCTCGCGCATCATCCTCATCGACCACGCCGACCGCATCCTCTTGGCTTTCGACGAGGAACTCTCCGCCAAGGCCCAGAAGGATCTCGAAAAACGCGGGGTCGAAGTCATGCTCGGCGCCTTGGTCACCGACGTGGACGACAAAGGCCTCACCGCCAAGGTTGCCGATGGTGAGGTTCGCATCGACGCGAACAACGTGATTTGGGCGGCTGGCGTCAAGGCGTCTCCGCTCGGGGCAACCCTCGGCGTCGAGACCGATCGCGGAGGACGGGTGATCGTCGGCGACGATCTCACGGTTCCCGGGCACTCCAACGTGTTCGTCGTGGGCGATTTGGCGAACCGCGTCGACCCCAACACGGGGCGCCCCGTACCAGGCGTCGCGCAGGGCGCCCTTCAAATGGGAGAGTTCGCGGGACGAACCATCGCCGCTGAGCTTCGGGCCCGAGACCGACAGATGCCCACGCCCCGCCGCGGCGTGTTCGAGTACAACGACAAAGGCGAGATGGCGATCATCGGTCGCGGTCGCGCGGTCGCCCAGGTTGGCAGCATGCGCTTCGCGGGCTTCTTTGCGTTTTTCCTGTGGGCCACCATCCACATCTTCTTTTTGATCGGCTTCCGTCGGAAGCTCACGGTCTTCATCGACTGGATCTGGCAGTACTTCTTCGGGACGAGGGGAGTGCGCCTCATCACGGGACGCAACCGGCTGCCGCGTCCGGTCAAGCCGCCACCGGATCCCCGTGCCTCGCGCCAGCCTGCTCGGCAGCCAGGCGCCGCCGAATAGTCGTGCGTTGCGAGCCACCGCCTTCCGTGTTCAGCTTCGCGCGTTCGCATGGACACTGAGCCGAAGCCGACCTTGCTGAACCGGCTGCGTGCCGAAATCGGGCTCGCCGTCGCAGCAGTGACGGCGGCGCTGTTTCTTCGGCACGGAGGCGGTTGGCTGTCTGACCCTGAAGCGGATCTCAAGACAGGCCTCCTCTTTGCATGGATCTTCGGAGTGATGCTGTGGTCTTCGTTTGGGGTCGTGCGTCATGCCGAAACGCTCGCCACGAAGCTCGGAGAACCGTACGGCACGCTGATCCTGACCCTCTCGGTCATCGGCATCGAAGTTTCGCTGATCTCAGCGGTCATGCTCACGGGGCAGCAGAGCCCTACGCTCGGGCGCGACATGATGTTCTCGGTGCTCATGATCGTCCTCAACGGGATGATCGGGCTCTCGCTTCTTCTCGGAGGCTACCGTCACGTGGAGCAGAGCTTCAACCTGCAGAGCGCAAACACGTTCCTCGCCGTCATCATCCCGCTTGCCGTTCTCTCGCTGATCCTACCCAACTTCACCCGTTCCACGCCCGACCCATCGTTCACGCTGCCTCAGGCCGAGTTCCTCATCGTGGCAACGCTGGGGCTCTATGCAGTGTTTCTCGCGATGCAGACCATCCGGCACCGGGAGTACTTTCGACCTACGCGTCGGCGAGAGACGATCTCCGACCACCCGGGCGATGCCTCCGGCGAAGAGAACCTCGCCCGCTCGGTCCTTCAGCATTTCGTACTGCTCGTGGGCTACATGGCGCCCATCGTGCTTCTTTCGAAGCAGCTCGCCATCATCATCGACTTCGGCATTGCGGAGATTGGAGCGCCGGCGGCTTTCGGCGGCTTACTCGTCGCCATCATCGTGTTGGCGCCCGAAGCGATCGCCGCGCTTCGCGCCGCCTACGCGAACCAGCTGCAGCGTTCGATCAACATATCGCTCGGGTCTGCGCTCGCCACGATCGGCCTCACGGTTCCGGCCGTGCTCCTCATCGGCATCGTCACTGGCAACAAGGTCGTGCTCGGACTCTCGCCGGTCGAGACGCTCCTGCTCTGCCTGACGCTCTTCGTTTCGTACATCAACCTGAGCGGTGGGCGGAGCAACCTCCTTCAGGGAGTGATCCACCTCATCTTGTTCAGCGCCTACATCGTGCTGCTGTTCGACTAGGCCCGTCGACGAATGGCCTCGAGCGCGTCGAGAAACACGCGTGCTTTGAGCTCCGTTTCCTCGACCTCGCGCCCCGGGTCGCTCGCTTCGACGATCCCGCCGCCAGCCCAGTACTCGACCCGATTGTCGCCTACCGTGGCTGTCCTGATCGCGACGGCGAGGGAGAGGCCTCCGTCGCGGTCGACGAACCCGACGGCGCCGCAGTAAACGCCCCGCGGATGCTGCTCGAGCGTCTCGATGATTTCGAGTGCGCGAACCTTTGGCGCCCCCGTGACGCTACCCGGCGGAAACGTGGCCTCCACGATTGACTGCAGCGTGACGTCGTCTTTCGTGACGCACGAGACGGTGCTCACCAGATGGTAAAGCCCCGTGAACGGCTCCACCGTCATCGGCGCATTCACTCGGACCGACCCCACGGCCGCAACGCGGCTCAGATCGTTTCGCATCAGGTCGACGATCATCGCGTGTTCGGCGCGTTCTTTGGGGTCGGCCACGAGCCGCGCTCGCGCCTCCGGGTCGTTACCTTTGCGTACGATGGTGCCTTTGATCGGGCGAGTGACCAGGCTTCGGCTTTCAGCATGCCAGCGGATGAAGCGCTCCATCGTGCACGCCAACACGGCGCCTCGTTCGGTTGAAAGGAATGCGCCGAGCGGAACCTGGCTCGCATCGCGCATCGCCTCCCAGAGGCCAAACGCCGGCCCCTCGAACTCTGCAGACCACCTCCGCGCGAGGTTGACCTCGTATACGTCGCCACGCGCGATGTGCTGTAGAGCCTGCTCGATTGCGGCGCGGTGCTGCTCGGCGTCGTCGACCTCGAGCGCTCCGACGGTGGGAGCTGCGGGCGACGCCTGCGGAAGCGACTCGAGACTCGAGGCGAACGCAGCGCACGCGCTCTGGTCGTCGCCGACGATCCAGGTTTCCCCGTTCAAGTGATCGATCGCGACGAGTGCAGGGTAACGCCTGAAGGCGACCGCCGAGTCGGCTTGCCTCGCGTGGGCGGGTTCGCCGCGGACGGGTCGGCACCAGTACGCGTCGTACCCAATGAAGCCAATCCACTCGGGGACCTCCTGCGGCTTGGGACCTTCCGGGTTTACGGAGTCGGTGGGTCGACCAAGCCCTTCGAGTGCAGCGAAGGGGTCTTTCGTCCCAAACTCCGAATGGACGATACGGTCGGGCCACGCGGCCAGGAACGAGTAGCGTCCGTCGCGTGCGTCGACCTGCTGAGAGTCGAGCCAGGCAAAGCCAGGCGCGCGGCTCAAGGCGCGAGCGGTCGAGGCCTCGTCGATCGGCGCGATGCGTTGTGCCCACACGGCACCCTCTACTTGCTTGCGCCGAGGGGGTGACGCAACCTCCTCGCGTGTGGCTCCGCGCAGTTTGGCTTGTCTTCATTTGCGCGTGCGTTTGCGGCTGCGACGACTCGAGCCCCTTCGTGTTCGAGGCGGTGATCGTCGATGCCGAAGGCGCAAACCCCGCCGCGGGGACCGACGCAAGCGCGCTCACGATAGGCCTCCAGGAGGGGACACTCCCCGCCCGAGAGACGGAGTTCCCCGTCGTCGACGAGACCTTCGACGCGGTACTCGAGTTCGAGTCATTTGTCGTCCCCGCTCGGGTGCGCGTATCGCTCGAGGGTGAAACCACCGACCTTCTCACCGCACCCCCACAGTTCGTTCCCTCCCTAAGCGGCGGGTTGATGCGTCTCGTGACCACGCCCGCCGCCTCGTGTGCCCGGGTGTCGTTCAACATGATGGAGGCTCCCCGCGCCTTCCTCGCCATGGTCCAATCTGGGACGTTCGCGCTCGTCGTCGGCGGCACCGAAGCCTCTCTCGATCAAGTGGAGTTCCTCGACGCCCTCGAATGGGAGTCACGGCTTTTCCTCGAGGAGTTCTCGCTGGCGACGCTTGGCCCCACACGGGCCACGTCGATCGACGAAACGCGCGTCTTGGTCCTTCCGCAAGACGCGACCGCGTTCGTGTTCGACATGGAGGACCCGCAGAATCGCGTCACGCCTCTGGTTCTCCATCCTGGCGCAGGTCCTGCGTCTGCTCTCGTTTCCGTGACGGGGATCGGTGCGTTCGTCATCGGTGGCGAGGTCGGGGGTGAGCCGCAGTCTGCGATTTCCGTGGTCGACGCCGAAGGACTCGTGACTAGCCGATCGTTGAGCACGCCGCGCGCAGGCCCTTCCGCGACCGTCTTCGGGGAGAACGTGCTGATCGTCGGGGGGGACGGCATCGGCAGCGCCGAGATCCTTCGAGCCGGCACCAGCACGGGGCAACCGACCGCGTCGCTCGAAGACGGGACACGCGACGCGTCGCTTCTCGTGGGAGATGGCGTTGGCCGAGCGCTTCTTCTCGGCGGAGTCGACTCGTTCGGGACTGTACGCCAAGACACCGTGGCGTTCGACGGCTGCCCTGATGAATGCACGTCCGCGCCGGGTCCAACCTGGTCCCGTGCGCGACTCGAGTCGTTTCAGCCCGAGGGGAGCACGCTCGTCATCGGTGGCGCGGATTCAGCGGAGATCGACGAAGTGCGCTTCGAGGGCGCCGACGTAGAGATCGCCGCGCTGTTCGACCTCGCGGTGCCACGCGCGGGCGCTTCGGGAATCGTTCTCGAGAGCGGGGCGTTCATCGTGGGAGGAGGAAGCGACGGCGTGAGCCCACGTGACGATTTCGAGTTTTGCGTCCCTGCGGCACTCGAACCCCTCGAATAGAGTCGAGCCACCGTAGATGAAGCCTGATACTCTCAGAGGTCCGGGGTACATGCTACGCAAGCTGGAGAAGTACGAGGTCTTGGACGAGATCGGCCACGGTGGCATGGCGACGGTCTACCGTGCCCGAGACAGCTCCCTCGACCGGCTGGTGGCGCTCAAAGTCCTTCACCCACACCTCCAGCGGACCAGCGAGGCGCGCGCGCGGTTTACGCGGGAGGCCAAGAGCGTGGCCCGTCTCCGGCATCCGCACATCCTCGAGATCTACGACTACAGCGGTGAGGCTTCCGACGAGACGTACATCGCGGCAGAGCTGCTGACCGGACCCACCGTCAAAGACTTCGTCCTCCAGCACAAAGAGACCCCGCCTGAGATCGCGGCCTGTATCGCCCTCCAACTGGCGGACGCCCTCGGCGAGGCGCACGAAAAGGGCATCATTCATCGAGACGTGAAGCCCGAAAACGTACTGATTCACGAGGATCGATGCGTGAAGCTGACCGACTTCGGGATCGCGCACATGGTCGATACCCACACCTTCACGGCGACCGGGCAGATCCTGGGGTCACCAGGCCACATGGCGCCCGAGCAGATCGAGAGCGGGGACTGCGACGAACGAAGCGACGTGTTTTCGCTCGGCACGGTGCTCTACTTCTGCGCCACGGGCAGGCTGCCGTTCGTCGGCCGAAACGCGCACCATCTGCTCAAGCTTCTGCTCGACGGCGACTACCCCGATCCCCTTCGGCTGCGTCCGGCCATCGGCGGAGAACTTGCCAACATGATGGCGCGCGCCCTCTCTCGTAAACCCGACGAACGCTATCAATCCGCCGAAGAGATGGCGACCGGTCTTCGCGGGTTTCTTCGCGACATGGGGGTCCGCGACCCCGACGAGACGCTCGCCGACTACTTTGCCGATCCGGAGCGCGTCGCCAGAGAACTCGAGGCGCAGGCGCTTCACCGCTCGCTCAAGCTCGGCGCCGAGGCCGCCAAGGCCAACGACATCCCCCGCGCACAGTCTGCGCTGAGTCGAGCCTTGGCGATCGACGACGGCAACGAGCGCGCGCTCAAGCTGCTCGGCTCGCTCGGCCACGGCCGCAGACGCCGGGCGCTCGCGTTCTCCGCGGGCGTGCTTTTCATAGCGGGGCTGGTAGGCGTGGGGTACGCGACCGTGCAGTCGGAGCCGAAGCCGGTCGCGCCGGCATCCTTGCCGGGCGCGTCCGATACCGCGGCCGGGCCGCGCGAGGTGGCTCCGACTCCTCCATCTGAACCCGAGGCCGTCGCGGTCGCGCCGGCGCCGAACGTCGAGCCGCCCAAACCGGGGGTCGCGCCACGCCCGGCGCAGTCGAGTGGGAAGCGGTGGGTCGTGTTTCGCCCAACGCCCCCGAACGTCTCGATCAGCGTAGACGGAGGGCCGCTCCGGCCATACGGGCCCGACTTTCAAAAGGTGCGGCTCAAAGCCGGAAAACACACTTTTCGATTCGTCGGGGCCGAAGGATGCTGCGAGGACCGCGTGATCCGTCGCCAGGTTACAGGCGGCTCTCGCGAGCTCGAGCTTCCCGTCAGTCTGCGGTTCAAGCCCGCAGGGCTCTACCTCAAAGGCCCCGCGGCGCCTGACGCCAAGGTTCGGATCAAGCTTCCGGGGAGCCGAGCGGTGTCGGGTCGGATTCGTGAGATCCTTCGCGTTCCGATGACGCGGCTCAACGCGAAGGCGCAGGTCACCATCGCGGCGCCCGGATATCAAACCTACACCGGGATCGTGAAGCTTCGCGCCGGGGGCGAACTCACCGAACACAGCTTCACCCTTGAGAGGGTCGGAGAAACCCCGTAGAAACTCCGGGTATGCGGCGCGCTGCGCTTTTCGGCCTCGTCGTTCTCTTGGGAGCCGCATCCGCGGTGCCGGCCCAGGCAGACGAGCTTTCCGACTTCGAGAACGCACGCCGCGCGTACGATCGTCAGAACTATCGGAAAGCCGAACAAGGGCTGGAGTCGCTCGTAGGGGGTCCCGTTCCGCGGGCTCGCAACCCCGTCGTGCGTCTCGAGGCGAGAAAGTACCTCGGTGCGACGTACCTGTTCCTCGGAAAAGATGCGGAGGCACGCGATCAATTTCGATTCCTTCTCGAGGAAGACCCGGACTATTCGATCGATCCGGTCGCGTTCCCGGCTGCGGTGGTTCAGACGTTTCAGCAGGTTAAAACCGAGGTCGACTCCGAACGTGCTCGTGAGGCTGCGGCCGAGGCGGCGAGGCTCGAGCAGGAACGAAGCAAGGAACTCGAGGAGCTCCTGCGTCAACAGGCCCGCATCGAGGAGCTCGAAGCACTCGCCAGCACTGAAACCGTCGAGCGCGTCAACTCGCGGTGGATTGCCGCGCTTCCGTTCGGAGTCGGTCAGTTTCAAAACCAAAACCGAAGGCTCGGGATCATGTTCGCCGTGACCGAGTCGGTGTTCTTGGTCGGCTCCATCGCCACCTTCATCGGACACAATGCGCTCCGGAACGAGAACCCGTCCGACGAGGACCTCCGCCGTTTCGAACGGACGGAGCGGGCGCTCCGCATCAGCAACTGGGTGAGCGTGGGCGGCCTTCTCAGCTTTTACGTGGCTGGCCTGGTCGAGGCCCAGGTGCGCTTCAAACCCGTCATTCGGAGCACCCGAGAGCGAGAGCTGTCCGACGACAGGCCCGTCAGCCGCGAGCGGGGGCCCGAGGTTCGCTTCCAGCTCGGCCTGACCGGGGGCCGGCTACAGGTTGACTTTTAGCAACCATTTCCAATAGTTGGAGCGAACTGGGCTTTCACCTAAACCTTCGCTTGACAGGCGGCCTTTCACGCCTATCCTTCGCTCCCTTCGCCGCGCGGGGACCGGACCGGCCGTCGAAGAAATGCACGCTTTTTCGGGTAGTTATGCCAACGATTAACCAGCTGGTCCGCAAGGGCCGAAAACAGATCAAGTCGAAGACCGACTCCCCGGCGCTTCAGCGATGTCCGCAGAAGCGAGGCGTCTGCGTGCGCGTCTACACCACCACCCCCAAAAAGCCGAACTCCGCGCTTCGCAAAGTGGCTCGCGTTCGCCTGTCGAACGGCATCGAAGCCACCACGTACATTCCGGGCGAGGGACACAACCTGCAGGAGCACTCGGTCGTGCTGATTCGCGGCGGCCGTGTGAAGGATCTTCCGGGCGTTCGCTACCACGTGGTGCGCGGCACGCTCGACGCCACCGGAGCGATTGGTCCCTCCAACACCAACAAGGCGAACCGCGTCAACAAGCGGTCCAAGTACGGCGTCAAGCGCCCCAAGAACTGAGCTAAGAACCCGCCATGAGTCGCCGAGCGCAAGCCCCCAAACGAGAGATCATTCCCGACGCGAAGTACGGCGACCGTCTGGTGGCCAAGTTCGTCAACTCGCTGATGCTTGCAGGCAAGCGATCCACGGCCGAAAAGTGCCTCTACGGCGCGTTCGACATCATCGAAGAGCGGTACAAAGAAGAGCCGCTCGAAGTGTTCAAAAAGGCCCTCGACTCGGTGAAGCCACGGGTCGAGGTCAAGAGCCGCCGCGTAGGCGGTGCCACGTACCAGGTGCCGGTCGAGGTTCGCAACGACCGACGCAACGCGCTCGCCATGCGCTGGCTCGTGCAGTACGCACGGGCGCGCGGCGAGAAGTCCATGCAGGAGCGTCTTGCATCGGAGTTCATGGAGGCCTCGCAGGGCCGCGGAAACGCCGTCAAAAAGCGTGAAGACACGCACAAGATGGCCGACGCCAACAAGGCGTTTGCGCACTATCGCTGGTAGGGATTTCTTTCAACGTCTGGGAAGGTCTACGGAAACCACTCGGACAAGGAGCAGTAGCTGAACTCATGACGTCGCACACATAGAGAGAGTCACCGGGAAGACCGTCAGCGCGGAGCGCGCTGCAACCGATTGTGCCTCTCGAAACCCTCTCCGAGATGACGAAGCCCGAGGGTGGCTTCTGGGTCGGAGGGGGTTTTGTGCATGAAGCGACTGAAACCACGAGGCGAAGCTCAAGAATCCCATGGCGCGCAAGTACCCACTCGAGAAGACCCGGAACATCGGCATCATGGCCCACATCGATGCGGGCAAGACGACGACCACCGAGCGGATCCTCTACTACACCGGCGTCAACTACAAGATCGGCGAGGTGCACGACGGCGCGGCGACCATGGACTACATGGAGCAGGAGCAAGAGCGCGGCATCACGATCACGTCGGCTGCGACCACCTGCTTCTGGCGACCTGAAGTCGGACCCTTTGGTGGCAATCAGTACCGCGTGAACATCATCGACACGCCGGGACACGTCGACTTCACGATCGAGGTCGAGCGTTCCCTCCGCGTGCTCGACGGGGCGGTCGCGGTGTTCGATGGCAAAGAGGGCGTCGAGCCGCAGTCCGAAACCGTGTGGCGTCAGGCCGACCGGTACGGCGTGCCGCGCATCTGCTTCATCAACAAGATGGACAAGGCGGGAGCCGACTTCGGCGTCGCGTTTCAGTCGATCAAGGATCGCCTCGGCGCTCCCGCGGTCGCAGTGCAGCTGCCGCTCGGACAAGAGGCCGAGCTCGCGGGCGTGATCGACCTCGTCACCATGAAGGCCAACCGCTTCAAGGCAGACACCCTCGGTGCCGAGTGGGAAGTCGAGGATATTCCTGAAGAATTTGCGGGTGACGCAGAAGCCGCCCGGGCGACCCTGCTCGAGGCCGTCGCCGAGGTCGATGACACGCTCATGGAACGGTACCTCGAGGGCGACACCGACTTCACGCCGGACGAGATCCTCGCGGCGCTCCGGAAGGGCTGTCTCGAACAATCGATCGTCCCCGTGCTCACCGGCTCGGCCTTCAAGAATAAAGGCGTTCAGCAGCTTCTCGACGCTGTCGTGAACTTCCTCCCGTCGCCGCTCGACGTGCCGCCGATTCAGGGCGTCGATCCGGACGATCCGGAAAAGGCCATGGAGCGTCCGGCCTCCGACGAGGAACCCTTCAGCGCGCTGGCGTTCAAAATCGTGAACGACCCCTTCGTCGGTCAGCTCACCTTCTTCCGCGTGTACTCGGGCGTGCTCGAGGCAGGCACCGGCGTGCTCAACTCCACCAAGGGCAAGCGCGAGCGGATCGGCCGCATCCTCCAGATGCACGCCAACAACCGTGAAGAGCTCAAAGAGATCCGCGCGGGCAACATCGCCGCTGCGGTAGGCCTCAAGACGGCCACCACGGGGGACACGCTTTGCGATGAGCGCGCTCCGGTCATCCTCGAACGAATGGAGTTCCCGGAGCCGGTCATCTCGGTGGCCATCGAGCCCAAAACCAAGGCCGACCAAGACAAGCTCGGCGTAGGCCTCGGCAAGCTCGCCGCCGAAGACCCGAGCTTCCGGGCTCACACCGACGAAGAGTCGGGCCAAACCATCATCAGCGGGATGGGCGAGCTTCACCTGGAGATCATCGTCGACCGCCTCAAGCGCGAGTTCAAAGTCGAGTCGAACGTGGGTGCGCCGCAGGTCGCCTACCGCGAGACGATCACCAAAGAAATCGAGTCCGAGGGCCGGTACGTCAAGCAAAGTGGCGGCCGCGGCATGTTCGGGCACGTATGGGTGAAGCTCGAGCCGCTCGAGGCCGGCACCGGCTTTGAATTCGAGAACAAAATCGTCGGGGGCGTGGTGCCGAAGGAGTTCATTCCGTCGGTGTCAAAGGGCATCAAAGACGCGATGACTCGAGGTGTGATGGCCGGCTATCCGGTGATCGACGTGAAGGCGACGCTCTTCGACGGCTCGTATCACGACGTCGACTCGAGCCAGGCAGCCTTCGAGGTGGCCGGGTCGCTCGCCTTCCAGGAGGGCGCTAAGCGGGCCGGAATTCAGCTGCTCGAACCTGTAATGGACGTTGAAGTCCGAGTCCCTGAGGACTACATGGGCGACGTAATCGGGGATCTGAACTCGCGACGCGGAAACGTGAGCGGGATGGATTCGGTGGGTGGCCTTCAGGTCATTCGGTCAGAGGTGCCCCTGGCCAACATGTTTGGTTACGTCAACGACCTTCGCTCGAAGACACAGGGGCGAGCGGTCTACACGATGCAGTTCAAAGAGTAT
>JBCDFZ010000079.1:0-16164 GCA_039177115.1 Myxococcota bacterium | reverse complement strand
GATGCAACCGATGACTGCCCCGAGCGACAGCTGAGCGACGCGGAGGTCGTGACGGAGATGGATCGTCACCTCGACGCCATGTACCGACAGTGTGTCGTGTCGGAGTATCAGCGTGGCGGGAAGCTCGACACGGTCACGATCGACATCGCGATTCTCGGAGACGGATCTGTCCAGGGGGCAACCGTTTCGCCCGGAAGCCCGCGGTTTCGGAACTGCATCATCAGCGTCGTCGAGGACGTGCGCTTTCCAGAGTTCCCGGCCCCCCGCATGGGAGCCCGGTACCAGTTCCACACTTCGTAGTCGGCCGCGCCTACTTCGGGTGGGCCTCGAAGAAGCGCCACATCCGATCGGTCGCGTCGAGGTCCATCGTGGTGGCGCCCGCCCCAAACATGTCGAAGATGTCGGCGAACGGGCTTCCCGGCCAGGTGTGACCGCCTCCGTCGATGGTGCAGAACTCCGTGTCGCCCGCTTCCAAGCAACCTTGGAAGGCGTCACAGACGCTGTCGCCGTTCTCGAACACCTGTACGGTTTCGCCCCCACAGCCGTTTCGCATCGCCCACGCCTCGGCGCTCGTGGATCCGCGGTCGAACGATACGAACTCGTCGTCGGTGCCATGGAAGACGATCGCGGGAACGCGTTCGATGAGCGGGCACTCGGCGGGGAGTCCGGTGGCGACCGGGCCGATCGCCGCGAACACCTCGCCGCGAACGCATGCGAGGGCGTACGACATGGAGCCGCCGTTGGAGATTCCTGCCGAATAGACGCGGTCATCGTCCAAACCGAACTCATCGTCGAGCTCGGCGATCATCGCGTCGACGAAGTCGATGTCGGGGCTCAGGGGCGTGGTATCCCAGCCCTGGTTTCCGTTCCGCACCAGCCCCTGCGGGTAGACGATGATGTATCCGTTGTCCTGCGCATGCGCGTTTCCGCCGCTTACGCCCCGCTGCAGGGTGGAGGCGCCCTCTTCGCCGGGGGTCGAACCGTGGAAGCTAAACACCAGCGGCGTCGGCTCGTTCAAATCGAGCCCGGACGGAACATAGAGCACGTACTCGCGCTCACCGAGCCGCCGCGTCTCGTCGATGGGCGAGTTGAGGATCCAAGGCGTCGCTGTGCCGGGACTGCCTCCAGTACCGCTACCACCGCCCGAGCCGCCGCTGCCTGCGGTCCCGCCCGTGCCTGAGTTTGCACCATCGTCGCCACAGCCCACGCTCAGCAGGGCGGCGACACATACCCAAGAAAGACTTCGCATATTTAGGGTGGAGTATAGGCGATCTCGGTGTTCGTGTGAGGCGTCGGCCTCGTGATGGCGTGCGGCCCTCGAAACCCGAGGCCAACGTCGTGTGTGACACCGTCGTTTTCGTACCCGAGAAGGGGCCGGTTTGGTTGCAGCGCCATTGCACCCCGCAGTCGGCGTGCGCCCGCGTCCCGGTCACCTAGTCGTCGGAAAACGGAGCGCGCCGTGGTACAACACTGGCACTCGTCTTTAGCTTGGAGAGTGTGATGAGGAACGAGGTTGTCGCCGCAGTTGTTTGCTGGTGTCTCGTCGGATGTAGCGGAGGTTCGGCTTCACCCGATCCGTTCGCCGCCCAACCTGATGCGAGCGAAGGCCTCGTGAACGTGTCCGCCGACCTGATGGCCGTCCTCGAAGACGGCGCGCTCACCGGCGCCTGCGATCGCTACTGGGCGAGCGTAGACGCGGGGACCGACGACGCGCGCGGCAGGCTCTTGTGCGGCAAGGAGATGTTCTTCTACGAAGGGTTCGACACGGTTGGCGTTCCGACGGTTCTGCTTACCACCGTGCTTTCGCTCTTTCCCGACCAGCTCGGGGTCGGCGCCTCCGGCGTCGGAATGATCCCGGACCCAACTTCGGACGACGGTCTCCCGCTCGGGTTCGGACCTGGTAAAGATTTCGCCGACGACGTCCCTGCGCTCGCATTCACCTGCGCGAGCTGTCACTTCGGGCAGCTTCCGGACGGCCGCTACGCGCTCGGCGCCCCCAACCACGACTACGCATACGGCGAGATGAATCTCGCGATCGCCGTACTTCCGCTGAGCGCGCTTCTCGGCACCGAGCCCGAGGCAAGCGCAGCGGCGGTGCTGGCGCCGTACCTCGACGCAATGGAAGACGACCCCACGATCCGAACGCGAATGCTCGCGGCGCTTGCTCCTTTGGCGGCGGCGGGTGCGAGCCTTCCGCAGTTTACACAGGAGGTTCAGGCCGCCTACGCCGCCTGGAAGCCCGGCACGATGGACTTCGTGATCGTGCCTCTTCCGCTCGATGACGAAGTGCACACCGTCAGTAAAATCATGTCGCTCTGGGGCATCCCCGATGCCGACGACATCGCAGACTTCGAGATGGACGGGGCGCTGCTTGGTCACACCGGCGTGTCGACGAGCACCCTCAACTTCCTCGAGGGTTTCGTCGTACTCGGGGACGGAGACACCGAGGCCTGGACCGAGGACCGCCTGGGGCCGCTCGAGGACTTTCTCCTCTCTCTCCGCGCACCGGAAAACCCAAACCCGCCCGAGGCTTCACTCGTCGAGGAAGGCGCTGGCTTGTTCGCGTCCGCGGGATGCACGGGCTGCCACGATGGGGCTCGCGGATCGAGTCGCGGCGTTTTCTCGTTCGACGAGATCGGGACCGACTCGGCGATGGAACGGTGGCTCGACCCGGATCTCGACGGAGAGCCCTGCTGCGACGTGGATCTAGTCGGAAGAGACGCGCTCACCGGGGGGATTCGTGCCCAGCGCCTCGTCGGCGTGTGGTCGGCCAAGCGGTTCCTTCACAATGGGTCGGTCGACTCGCTTGAAGATTTGTTCTGCATGAACGGGCCAAGGCCCACCATCGACACGTCGCCACTGAGCGACCGGGGCCACGACTTCACGTGCGAAGGCCTCGATGACTCACAGAAGCAGGCGCTCATCGCCTACCTGCGCTCGCTCTAAATCGCTCTTTGCTACCGGCTCAGCCGGAACAGCCAGTCGGTGGTGCGCGTTGCCCACTCGTCGTTGAAGACCGGGATGTGCGGATTGCACGTGGAACGCGTGCATCCGGCCGCCTGCTGAAGCGTCCAGAACTCCACCGCGAGCCCATCGTCGCAGCCGTTGAACACCTCTCGGTCGGTCTCGGGGCCTGCCCACTCTTCGAAGAGGTCGAGGCTCTCGAGCATCGTGGTGTCGTCGAGGTCACAGCCCGCGCGGGTGGCGACGCGCTCGACCGTCGTCGGCGCGCTCGGGTGAGGCGCCAAGAGGTCGCCGCCGTCGAAGAGCACGGTGGGATCGTCGGTTCCGTGAACGACGAGCGCGCTGACCGGGAGCTCGGACGGCGCGCAGTCTTCTGGGTTTTCGAACGTCGCACCCGCTAACGCGACGATGCCGGTGATGAGGTCAGAGCGCTCGCAGGCCATGCGGAACGACAGGAAGGCGCCGTTCGAATGACCCATCAGATACACTCGCCTCGGGTCGGTATTGTACGTCGCGAGGGCCTCTTCGATGAGCGAGCTGATGTAGCCCACGTCGTCGACGGATTGCGTCGGGTCGCAGCACGCGTCGGTGGCGTTCCAGACGCTGTTGATGCCATCCGGGTACACCAGGACGAACTGCTGCTGGTCAACCACGCTGATCAACCGGAAGAAGCCTGCCTGGACCCGTCCGTTCACCCCCGCGCCGTGAAGCGAGATGAGTAGCGGGTAGGTGACCTCGGGGTCGTAGTCCGACGGAACGGTGACGCTCGCGGGACGCGTGTCCTCGGCAAGCACCAAAGGGGGGTCGGCGGAGAATGAGGGCCCGGATCCTCCGTCGCCGCCTTCACCACCGGCTGCGCCACCCATGCCGGCGCCGCCGCCAGTGCCCGCTGAGCCTCCGGTAGCGCCGCCGCCAGAGGAGTCGTCGCTGCAGCCGAGTGTGAGCGAAAGGGCGAGAAGCCCGACGAACGTGAACCAAGAAAGACTTCGCATGGCGCCGAACCTAGTGCCGATGACGCGATTGGTAAAGCCGGCACCTAGTACGGTGTCCCCCGACGGGATAAGCTCGTGCCATGGCGGACACGATCTTCAGCAAGATTCTCCGCGGGGAGATCCCTTGTCACAAGGTGTACGAGGACGATCACGTGCTCGCGTTTCTCGACATCGGGCCCCTCAGCCGTGGGCACACGTTGGTGATCCCGAAGGAGGAGGTCGCGACTCTCGACCAACTTTCGGACGAAGCCTCGGCCGCCATCGGCCGCGTTCTGCCGCGGCTTTGCCGAGCCGTCAAAGGCGTGACCGGCGTGGAGCAGTACAACGTGCTTCAGAACAACGGCCCGCTGGCGCATCAAGCTGTGTTCCACGTCCACTTCCACATCATTCCGCGACCCGACGCTGACGAAGGCCTCGGCATCAAGTGGCCCTCGGGCAAACTCGATCCTGAAGACGCCGCCGAGCTTGCCTCGGCCTTGGCGCGTGAGGTGGGGAGCTAACGTGCCTGGACCACGTTTCGACGAATCCGTTCCGTTCAAAGGGCTGCGAATCGCCGTGATGACCGTCTCGGACACCCGCACTGAAGAAACCGACAAGTCAGGAACTCTGTTGGTCGAGCTGGCCCAGACCGCCGGGCACCACGTGATGGACAAGACCATCGTGCCCGACGACCGCAAGCGAATCGAGGTCCAGCTTCGACGCTGGATCAACGAACCCAACGTCGAGGTCGTGCTCGCAACCGGCGGTACCGGGGTGACCGCGCGCGACGTCACGCCCGAGGCGTTCGAGGCCGTTTGGGAAAAATCGATTCCCGGTTTCGGCGAGGTGTTTCGGATGCTGAGCTACGACAAGATTGGCACGTCGACCATTCAGTCCCGCGCGGTGGCAGGCGTTGCACGCGGGACCTATCTCTTTGCGCTTCCGGGGTCGCCCGGCGCCTGCCGTGACGCTTGGGACGGCATCCTCCGCTACCAGCTCGACATTCGTTTTCGTCCCTGCAACTTCGCCGAGCTCATCCCGCGCCTCGTCTCGGACTGACGGGGCGTCGCCGTTTACGGCGTGAATTCCATGATGTTCCAGGTCATGCGCGATAGCGGAATGTCTCGTTTCTGGATCACTTCGCGCTTCGGTCGTCCGTTGACCCAGACGTAGCGGCGAAGCTCGCCCTGGTTGTCGGCGGCCACGTAGAGCTCGTCCTTTCCGTCGCCGTCGAGGTCTGCGAACAGCGCGGCATGCTCGAACCCGCCCGAGTCGCGATCGATGTTCTCGATGCCCCATTCGCTTTTCGGATCTTTCCCCGGCGTGAGCACCCAGAGCCCCTTGCTGAACGAAGCGACGACCATGACTTTCTTGCCGCTTCCGTCGACGTCGCCGACGGTGAGAAAGCGCGAGAGTCGGTCCGGGATCGTGGCGATCACGGCTCCCGCGTCCGGTGCCGTGTCGGCATCGTAGCGACGGATCTCCACTGGCTCGATGATTTCGAGGCTGGCGCCGCGCCCCTTCGTGAGTGCCTCGACGGCCACGTAGAGTTCGTCGCGCCCGTCTCCGTCGACGTCGCCGACGTAGATCTCTTTGGCATGCCGGTTGCCGAGGTCGGCGACCACGGTGGGCCCTTCACCTTTCTTGGGGACGTAGCGAACGACCTCTCCGTGCTGCGCCTCCGCTCCAAGCTTGTTCGGGTCGCTCGGCGTCGCGTACACCTCGAGCACGCCGTCTCCACTGATGTCGCCGATCTCGATCTCGTGCACGAAGGTGTCTTTCTTCTCGTCGATCTGCTCCACCTTCCATTTGCCGTTCGGTCGCTGCCGGAGGATGGCCACCACGCCCTGGTCGTGTGTCGCCACGGCGATGTCGGGTTTGCCGTCAGCGTAGAGGTCGGCCACTTCGGCATCGCGCATTCGGTTGAATTTCCCGCCGAACTCGGCCTTCCAAAGCGTCGTGGCGTCGAAGCCTTCGCCCTTCGGTCGCCAGAGCTTGACCGCCGCACCGGTTCCACCGAGCGTTAGGATCCCTGGTTCCTGTCCGGCAGGCGTCAGTGGCATGGCCTTGTGGAAGACGTTGCTGTCCGGATCTTCCACCGTCACGGTCTGCCACTCGCCGTCTTTGCGCGTCAGGATGTCGAGCCGCGCTGGCCCAGGTTTTGCGGTCGCGCGCCCGTCCACGACCTCGAACTGAGAGAACGCCAGCAGGAGCCCCTTGCCGAGGTCGTCCGGAAGACTAGTCTCGGCCGGCTTCGGTTCGGGAGCCGGTTCGTTCTTCTCTTCGACCGGAGGTGGGGTCGGCGCGGGTGCAGCCGGTTCAGGCTTGTCCCGTTCGCAGGCCAACACGAGTACGAGTGCGCAGAGCCCCCATGGCATCGCAGGATGTGTGTGCATGACAGCGTCGCTACCAACCGCGGCGGCCTGGCGCAACTAAGCGCTCAGACACCGGCGAGAAGCCACCAATTTGACCCTTTTGCGTGCAACAGCTACGGCAGCCGACGAGGGGACTCGTGCGCGACAACCGCAAAAAGCTGTTCTTATTCGTGGTGAAGCTCGCGTTCTCCGTCGGCATGCTGGCCTTCATTTTCCGCAAGGTCGTGCGACGAGACGGGGCCGACGATCTCTTGGCGCGCCTCGCCGACCTCGAGTGGGGCTGGGTGGCCGCGGCCATCGTCATGCAGCTCATCGCCATCGCGTTCAGCACCGTGCGGTGGCAGCGTCTCCTGGTCGGTCAGGGCATCCTCGCATCCTGGCGTTTCCTGAGTGGCTCGATCATGATCGCGCGCTTCTGGGGAGCCTTCACGCCGGGCGGGTTTACGGGCTTCGGCGGCTGGCGAATCTACGACGTCGCGAAGCACACCGGGAAGACAGCGCGCGCCACCGCAACCATCGGTGTCGAGATGATCCTCGGGCAGCTCGCGTTTGGCGTGGTGGTGATGGCGGGAAGCCTCTTCGGCATGCGTTTCATCGGTACCGAGGGCGTGCTTCTGGTGAACGGCGTGTTTCTCGGCATCATCGTTGTGGGTCTGGTCTTCCTCGCGCAACCTCAGCTGTTCTTGTTCTTCGCACGCTTCGTGCCCTCGGGAATCCGGGCGCGCATCCAAACTCTCATCGATGCGGTTGGTGCCTATCGCGGCAAAGCGGGGTTGTTGATTCAGGCCGCCGCCCTCGGTGTGGGTACACACGCCTTCAACAACCTCATCTACGTGTGTGCCGCGCGCGCGCTAGGCGTGGAGTTGAGTCTCGGCGAAGTGTTCTTTGCGTCGTCCCTTCAGATCTTGGCGACGCTCGTTCCCGCCTCCATCAACGGGATCGGCCTACGCGAGGCGGCAGCGGTCGCGCTGTATACTTCGCCCGCGGTCGGTCTTCCCCTCGCCGTCGCCGTCCTGATTCCGACCTTGGGCTTCGCGTGCGAGATGTTCGTCTCGGCGTTCGGCGGCGCGATCTTCCTGCTCCGCAAGTCTGGCTACGACCCGAAGATCCGAGTCGAGGACGCCGACCGCGAGAAGCTCGCCAGCGAAGCGATCGAGAAGGCGCCACCGGAAGCGTGGCCCAACCCATGGCGCGGGCTGATCGTGGGCCTGAGCGCTGGCGCGGTGGCCGGCGTACTCGTCGGGCTCGGAGAGGCGATCGCAATCGCCGGGTTTTCCGCGGGGTCGACCGGTGCACGCGTGTTTCTCTACGGCCCGTTCGCCTACGGGGTGTTCTGCGCGGCGTTCGGCGCGGGACTCGGTTTCGCCACCGCCCTGAGCGGCCGATGGATGAAGCGTTACGCCGTACCGGAGAACGAGGCGTTCGCGTACTTCGTTGCAGCGATCTTCGGGCTCTTCACGTTCGCGCTCGGCGCGTTCCGTATTCGGCGGGACGTCTTTCACGAGGAGCTCGTTTGGAAGAGCGCGCTCGGGCTCGGCGTGCTCCTCGGATGCGCTTTCGTCGTTGCGGGATTGAGCGCGGTGTTGGCGCGTGTGATTCGCGCGCTCACCTCTCGGCCCGGGATGGCGCGCCTCACCACGCTCCCGGCAGCGTTCGGTTTGCTCGGTGTGTTCGGGGTTGCCCTCGGTGCGAACGTCGCGCTTGGCGGCCGGACCGAAACCGCAAAACAGAACGGCGCGACCTCGCCCACAAAGGACGGCGCATCGAACATTCTCTTCATCGTCGTCGATACGCTCCGGGCCGATCACCTGCCCGCCTACGGCTATAAGCGGGGCGCTACACCGAATCTCGACGTCTTTGCGGAGGACGCAGTCCGATTCGACCAGGCGTTCACCAACGCGAGCTGGACACGACCGAGCTTCGCGTCGATTCTGACGGGCCGACTTCCCTCGAGTCACGGGGTGATGTCGAAGAGCGATGCACTCCCCGACTCCCTCACCACGCTTCCCGAAGCGCTCAAGCCCGTCGGCTACGCCACCGCCGGCTACGCGACCAACTTCAACGTCGCCCCGTACTTCAACTTCCAACAGGGCTTCGACAGCTACACCTTCTTGGAGCCGGAGTTCGTCCTCGGTGCCGACGACGCCAGTGCGAAGCTGTTACTCATGCAGTTCGTTCGTCAGCGCATCGAACGCTTTCGCGCCAGTCGTGGCGACGTGCTTCCGGGCACCGCCTACCAAGACGCCGAAACCGTCAACCGCGCACTCCTCGGCTGGATCGACGGCAACACCGAGGCCCCCTGGTTTTTGTTCGTGGGCTACATGGACCCCCACGACCCGTACTTCGTACATCCCTATGACGGAAGCGGCTACGCGCGGGCTGCCCATCAGCATCCCGACCCCTCCGAGGCGCCCGCGCTTCGAGCGCTATACGACGGCGAGATCACCTATTGGGATGCGGAGTTCGGAAAGCTCCTCGAAGGGCTTCGCGAACGCGGGCTCTACGACGACCTCACCATCGTCGTGACGAGCGATCACGGCGAGGAGTTCGACGACCATGGAGGATTTTGGCACGGCACGACGCTGTACGACGAACAGGTTCACGTTCCGCTCTTCGTAAAGCTGCCCGGCGCGCGTCGCGGCGGAACCACCGTTCGCCACTGGGTGCAGAGCATAGACCTCATGCCGACCATGCTCGCGCTCGTCGACGTGGAGCTGCCGGAGGGCGTGCAGGGGGGCGACGCGTTCTCGGGGACCGACGTCGTCTATGCCGAAGAAAGCCACGAGGGCAATGTGCTCGAGTCGGTGCGCGAACGCCGAGGGACCGACGAGTACAAGCTCATCACGGCCAACCCCAAGAACCCGCGAGGCCTCGACCCGGTCGAGCTCTACCGGGTGGACCTCGACCCTGGCGAGCAAAACAACCTGGCTTCCGAGAGCACCGACGATGTGGTCGCGGTCACCAAGACGCTGGTGCGAGAGCGGTCGCAGGCCCAGGAAGACGCGATCGCCGCCGACTCGGTTGCGCTCGATGAAGACGTGGCCGCGCATCTCGAGGCCATCGGCTACATGGAGCGCTGAGCGACGCTCGCTTTAGGCGTGCGCGGGGGAGCCGGCCGTCGCGGTTTCGCTTCGGAACGAGCGGTGCACGAGGTAGGCGAGGGCGCCGACCGAGCCCGTGGTGAGGATTGCGATTGCGTAGGGCCAACCCGCAATGCCGCGCGCTTTCGCATCGCCGAGCATCCAGACGATGAATGCCGTGAGCGCGATGCAGAGGTCGATGAAGATTTGGAGCGCCCAACCTCCGGTCATCGCGAGGTCGATGAACCCGGTGTAGCCGAACTCGACCACTACGACCGTCGTGTAGGCGGTGAACGCGAGAAACACGGCGATGAGGAAAAAGCTTTGCAATTTCATGACTGCCTCCTTGGTGACGACCAGTTTGGGGTGGGTCTGTGCCTCGGGCCATGACCTCGGAGGTCATGGGCAGCCCGAAAGAGAGCGGTATCCTTGGCCCATGTCGTCTCTCACGGTCGCCCCGGTCGGCTTCGGCCCGCTCCTCAAGCAGTGGCGGACCGCTCGCCGGATGAGTCAACAGCAGCTCGCGATCGAGTCGGAAGTATCCACGCGACACATCAGCTACGTGGAGAACGGCAAGTCGTCGCCGAGCCGCGAGATGGTGCTCATCCTCGCGAGCGCGCTCGACCTTCCGCTTCGCGAACGCAACTCTTTGCTTTCGGCAGCAGGGTTCGCGCCGGTCTACCGCGAGACCAACCTCGAAGCGCCCGAGATGAAACCGGTCCGGCGCGCGTTCGACACCATTCTGAGTCATCACGAACCGTACCCGGCCGTGGTGGTGAGCCGCACTTGGGACGTGGTCAACATGAACAACGCGTTTGGGCGTCTCATCGCGCTGCTCTTCGACACGCCGCCTGTGGCTCCCATCGTCGTCCAGAACCTCCTCCACTCGCTCTTTCACCCGGCAGGCGTGCGTCCGTACGTCGTCAACTGGGAAGAGGTTGCGGGCATCTTGCTAGACCGCCTCTACCGTGAGTCGATCGTGGAACTCGAAACGAGTGAGAGCCGCAAGCTGATGGACTCGCTCCTCGCTTATCCCGGCGTGTCGAGCAGACTACGAAACGTCGACCTCGCACAGACGCCGGAAGTCTGCATCGCGTTGAAGCTTCGCAAAGACGAGACCGAGCTCGAGTTCTTCACCACGCTCACGACGCTCGGGACACCGATGGACGTGACTGCTCAAGAGCTTCGCATCGAGTCGTATTTCCCTGCTGATGAGGTAACCGGCGAGTGGCTCCGAAAAGCGGCGGCGTCCGCCGCAAACTAAGGTAGAGTAGCTCCCATTCATGGAGTCGCTCGCCGCAGTCGACCTCGGGTCGAACAGCTTCCACATGGTGATCGCGCGGCTCGACCACGACAGCCTGCAGATCGTCGACCGTATTCGTGAACCCGTCCGCCTCGCCATGGGCCTCCAGGACGACGGCGCACTCGACGAGGCTTCCCAGAAGCGTGCACAAGAGGCCTTATCTCGGTTCGGTCAGCGGCTGCGCGACTTCGGCGCCGACCAGGTTCGTGCCGTGGGAACGAACACGCTCCGTAAGGCCAAGAACGCCCGCGCCTTTCTGAATGACGCGAACCAGGCGCTCGGGCATCGCATCGAGATCATTCCAGGGCGTGAGGAAGCACGACTCATCTATCTCGGCGTGTCGCATGGCGTAGCCGGCGCCCCGGCGAGACGGCTGGTCGTCGATATTGGCGGCGGCAGCACGGAGTGCATCATCGGCGACAGCTTCGACGCCGTCGCGGTGCACAGCCTCTACATGGGCTGCGTTGGGTTCACCCGGCAGTTCTTTCATGAGGGCAAGATCAGCCGGAAACGCCTGCACGCGGCCAAGGTCGCCGCTGGGCTCGAGCTTCGTCCCGTTGAGGCGGCACTCCGGCGTCGAGGCTGGGAACGCGCGATCGGGGCGTCGGGTACCATCCGTGCGGTGGCGGCGATCCTCGACGAAGCGGGATGGGCGACTGGGACCATCACCGTGAGTGGGCTCGCCAAGCTCGAGCAGGCCATGGTCACCGCCGGCCGACTCGAGAAGCTCGAGCTTCCCGGTCTCGACCCCGATCGACGCGCGGTGTTCCCTGGAGGCGTCGCCATCCTGAGCGCCGTCTTCGACAGCCTTTCCATCGACGAGATGTGGGTGTCGCCGACGGCGCTTCGCGAAGGCTTGATCTACGACATGATCGGCCGGATCCAGGACGAAGACCCTCGCGACCGGACGATCGCCGTCCTGTCGAAGCGCTACTCGATAGACGAGGCGCACGCCGACCGTGTGCAAGACACTGCGATCGAGCTTCTTGGGCAGGTTGCCGACGACTGGAAGCTCGTGTCGCCAGACGTTGCCCATGCGTTAGTCTGGGCTGCTCAGCTTCACGAGATCGGCCTGGCCGTGAACTACACGGGGCACCATAAACACGGGGGGTACTTGGTTGGCTCGTCGGACTTGCCAGGTTTTTCGCGCGACGAGCAACTACTCGTGGCGGCGCTCGTTCGGGGCCACCGTCGCAAGCTCGACGACAGTTATTTCGAGGCGCTTCCGAACGGGCTCCGGAAAACGGCAAAGCGACTCACCCTGCTACTCCGGCTGTCGGTTCTCTTGAACCGAAACCGCGACCCGGAAAACGTTCCCGTGCCCAAGGTCCGTGTAAAGGACCACAAAATCGAGCTGACGTTCGACGACGCGTGGCTCGAGTCACACCCGTTGGTGCATGCGGACTTGGAGCGGGAGCAAAAACTACTGAAGCCGTTCGGGTTTAGGCTCGAGGGCTTCGGAACGGAGTGACACGCGGTGGATGTATTCCTCATTCGTCACGCGATCGCGGAAGAGAGGCGAGCCGGGCTTCCAGACCACGAACGTGAGCTCACCGACCTCGGCCGACAGCGTTTCATGCAGATGGTCGCTGACCTCGAACGCGGGAACGTGCACTTCGACCGGGTGTACACGAGTCCGTGGCGACGCGCGTCACAAACGGCCGAGCTCCTTTCGCCGGTGACGCGTGGGCCCGTCATCGAAACGGGAGGCCTGGCTCAGGCGCCCGAGGCCGAGTTCTTTGCGACGCTCGAAGGCGGTTCGGTGGCGTGTGTGGGTCACGAGCCCTGGATGAGCGACACCCTCGCGCTTCTGACCACGGGCGACCCGCTCGGAACGTGGGTTCGGTTCAAGAAGGGCGCCATCGCGTGGCTCCGTGGGGATCCGGCACCCGCGAGCATGCACCTCCGAGCCCTGTGGATCTGGAAGGGACACTAGGCAGATGTATCTGTTTTCACACTTTAGGGTGAAAACGCTCGACGTCCGTCGCTCGCCTTGGAACAATAAGGGTCGTGTTTTGGCGTGTTATTGCGCTTTCGTCCTGTATCGGGCTCGCCGCATGCAGTGGAACGATAGGCCGTGGGGGTGATCCCTCCGGGGATCCGAACGCGCCCGGCGCTCCTGACGGCCCCCCGGCGGTGGACCCGCTGCTCGCTGTGCAGAGCGGAGCCCGGCGGCTCTCCCAGACCGAGCTCGACAACACGCTTCGCGACCTCTTGGGTGAGGATACGGCGCCTGCATCGCGCCTGCTCAACGAGGACGAGTTTCGGCCCTTCGACAACGACTATACCGTGCAGCAAGCGTCCGAGGCTCTCATCACCGCGCTCGAGGCGCTCGCTGAGGAGGTTGCCGAGCGCGCCGTGAGTGACGCGGACCGTCGCGCGGCGTTGGTTCCATGTGTTCCGGCCAGCGCGGGTGACGAGACCTGCTTTCGGGACTTTCTCGAAGACTTCGTGCCGCGAGCCCTGCGACGCGCCGTCACCGACGACGAGATCGACGCGTACATGCCGCTTCTCTCGTTCGCTTCCGAAAACAACGCTGCGGTCGACAACGACTTCTATACCGCAGTTGAGCTTGCCGTTTCTGCGACACTTCAAGATCCCGAGTTCCTGTATCGCGTGGAAGACGGGACCCCGGGAAGCGAACCTGGCCTCGTCGAACTCGACGGCGACGAGGTCGCCAACCGGATGTCGTACCTGCTGTGGGCGAGCATGCCCGACGACACCCTTCGCGCAGCGGCCGCCGATGGCACGCTCGACACCTCCGAGGGTCGACGCTCCGAAGCGTTGCGGATGCTGCAGGACCCGCGCGCGCGCCTTCAGCTTCAGCGCTTTCACTCGATGTGGCTCGGCTACCGATCGATCCCGCTGCCCGCCGACCTCGTGGCCTCGTTCAGCCAGGAAACGTCCGCGCTCATCGATCGGGTGGTGCTGGATGAGCCCGGCGACTATCGGCGCCTCTTCACCATGGACGAGACTTTCGTGGACGACGCGCTCGCCGACCACTACGGCCTGCCGCGTCCAACGCCGTCTCCCGGTTGGGTTTCCTACGAGGGAAACGGGCGTGCGGGGATCCTCGGGCACGGAAGCCTCCTCGCCGCATTCAGCAAGTTCGAGGACACCAGTCCGACCCAGCGAGGCATCTTGGTACGCACGCGCTTGATGTGCGAAGCAGTTCCACGGCCTCCGCCGGATATCGACGTGGACCAGCCGCCCGAGGGCATACTCGACGCGGTCTGCAAGTACGATCGCTACGCCGAGCACCGCGACCAGTCGGGCAGCTGTGCGAGCTGCCATAGCTTGGTCGACCCGATCGGGTTCGGGTTGGAGAACTACGACATTCAGGGTCGCTACCGCGAGTTCGACGATGGGCTCCCCGAGTGCACCATCGAGGGTGACGGCGAGATCGTCGGCGTCGGCGAGTTCTCGAGCCCTGCCGAGCTATCGTCGCTGCTGGTCGACAACGGCTACATCGATGCCTGTGCGGTGCAGCAGTTCCTGACTTTCGCGTGGGGCCGTGCGCCCACCGAATACGAAGAGGCCCTGCTCGAGGAAGTCACCGGCGACTTTCGTGAAGGAGGCCACGACTTCCAGGGTTTCATCCTCACGTTCATCGCGTCGGACCGTTTCGTTCGCAAAGTCGAGGAGCAGCTCTGATGGCGATGAAGATCAATCGACGCACGGTGCTGCGAGGTATTGCGGGTGCGACGGTGGCGCTCCCCTGGCTCGAGTGCATGGTCCCGGCCCGCGGGTCGGCTCAACAAACCCCCGCCCGCTACGCGATTCTATTCGCAGGGCAGGCGCTCGGAGGCGACGGCTACGAGAAGAACAGAAGCCGGGTCGACGGCGAGAACATCACCGAGGGCGGTCACTACATCGCGGACACCAGCTACGGTCGGGGCTTTGCGCTCACCACGCCGCTCATGCCGCTTCAAGGCATGGAGAACGACTTCTCGATGGTGTCGAACCTCGTGATTCCATTCAACGCGAACTCCACTGCGGGTAGCGCGGTCCCCTCGGGCGGTGCTCATCGCGACTTTCACGGAGGCGGGGCGAGCCCGCTCCTTTCAGGCACTCGATCGACGTCGTCGTCGTATGTCTGCAACGGCATCACGTCGGACCAGGTGATCGCCGATCTCAACGCAGGGCAAACCACGCATCGTGCGTTGGTGTATCGGTCGCAGCCTGGTTTCTACGTGAGCGGCTATGGCTTCGCCGGTCGTCAGTACATCTCGTACGGGGCGGGAGGCGGCAGCGGGGCGCGCATCGAGGCGCAGGCGAGCCCCGAGGTCGCCTACCGTTCGCTGTTCCAAGGCTTCGTCCCGGAAGACGGCGATGACGCGGCGAGGTTCGACTTCGAGCTCCGGTCCCGCAGAAGCGTGCTCGACCTGGTGCTCGAGAAGCGCGCTAAATTGATGAACAACGTGGGGCGAGCCGACGAGCAGCGACTCGAACGACACTTCGACGAGATTCGCGACCTCGAGACGCGACTCGGTGCGCTGCCACCTGTGGTGACGGGAACGTGCTTCGTCCCGCCCGACCCTGGGGCCGACCCGCCAATCGGTGGCGACCATGATGGAGGTGGCACCGGGTCCGTTGCGCCCGGCACCGGGTACAGCGACGAGCACACGCGGTCGCGACTCTTCGCCGACCTGATACACATGGCGTTCGTCTGCGATCTCTCGCGCGCAGCGTCACTCCAGATCACCGCCTTCCAGTCGCACATGAACGTACGCCCGATTGCCGACGGCCTAGGTACGCTGCCTGGGACGACGCGCCCCGCACGGTGGGCTTCCGTCGGTGGGGACTTGCACGAAGTTGGCCACAACGGCGACCCGAACAATCGAGGTCAGATCCCATCAGCCGGGCTGCTCGGGTGGCACATCTCGCACTACGCGTACCTGATCGACAAACTTCGAAGCACACCGGAGGGCGGCGGCAACGCGCTCGACAACACCGTGCTCGTGTTCACGGCGGAAGCCGGACACGGGCTCCAGCTCAACGACGGGTCGTCGCAGAACCAAACCCACTCGGTCGAGAACATGGTGCTTCTCGTGGCGGGCCGTGCCGGGGGGCTCAATCCAGGGGCGCACATCGACGGCGGACGGCAGCACCCCGCCAGGGTACTGGTCCGCGCCATGCAGGCAGCCGGGTACAACGGCAGCTCGCTCGGCGATGTGACCGGCTCGATCGATTTGTAAGGTCCCTCGCCGAACTCCCAGCCGCGTTCGACGTTTTCACCCTTAGAGAGGTTTTTAACTCCCCTAAATCTGCCTATGACCGGATGTTTAGACACAAAAGGGTGAATTTAGGGCCCTCCACTGCTATTTTGAGGTATGCACTCGAGGACGGCGCCCTTCGCCGGGGTGGTAGTTCTATCTTGGTTCGCGGTCGGCTGCGGCGACCCGGCGCTGTCGAACAGCACCGCGGGCGACGCCTCCGCGACCAGCGTGGGTCTCTCGAGCTGCGTGACG
>JBCDFZ010000078.1:0-17403 GCA_039177115.1 Myxococcota bacterium | reverse complement strand
GCAACGTGACGACCTGTGAGTTCAACACGCTGGCCGACGGCGCCGCATGTCCGCTTGCCCTGAGCGACTGTAGCCCCGGGAATCCGGGTGCAGGGGCGTGCCAGAGCGGGCTCTGCACCACGGCGCTCTGCCCGTGCGACGGGGAGACCGCATATCAGGCCTTGACCAAAGAATGCGCCTCGGGCGCCGTCTACGACTCAGTCACGACGACGTGCACCTGCGACACGCTCGGCGCTGATGCTCCGGGCGGTGGACAATGCGCTCAGTTCGGGCCCCAGGTGGTCGCTGGATGCGAGATGCCGGGGCAGGTACTCAGCGCACAGCTTGCGTTCGACACCTTGGTCTTCTTTCAGGTGACCTCGCCTGGAGCGGGCGGCCCCGGCACGGTCGATCATGAAGCCCGACTCTACCTCGACAACCCCTTCTTCAACGTCGCCGGCGGGCTCGAGATCGTGGAAGCGGTAACGGTGACGATTGCATCGGACCCGCCAGGCAACCCGCCGACCTTGGTCAACGAACTCGACCCCGCGCTTGCCGGTCAGCTTCTCGGCGTGTTCACAGGGGGCACGCGCCCACTTGATTTCAATCTGCAGATTCTGGACGAAACGACGAGCTTTGAACCCGCAGCCGGAGCGGATACCACATTCGCTCTCGCCGATTTTGAGTTTGTATTCTCGCTCGCCGCGAGCGGGGACACGTTCGTCGTGAACACAAGCGGCTGCACCTTCGACAACCCCGGCACGGTTCTCGAGCCCGGCGCGCCCCCGGCCGACGGCTCGCCGATCAGCTGCCAGGTCCCAAACCCGCTTTAGTGCGCAGATGCAAACTGCGCCAGACTTCGAGGCGTCCGGTGCCTTCGTGGAGCGGGCGACCGGGCTCGAACCGGCGACATTCAGTTTGGAAAACTGAGGCTCTACCAACTGAGCTACACCCGCGTGTGTTCGTCTCTTGTCGTGTCGTTCTCGTCGTGGTGGAGGGTGGTGGGTTCGAACCACCGTAGGCATAAGCCGGCAGATTTACAGTCTGCTCCCTTTGACCGCTCGGGCAACCCTCCAAGGTCTGTGTCCAGTAGAGCTGGCGATGAGACTTGAACTCATAACCGCCGGTTTACAAAACCGGTGCTCTACCAGTTGAGCTACGCCAGCATGACGGCCGGAGCCGCCATGTCCCCCACGTTGCCGCATGGCCCAGACGGGCCACCCACCTTCGCGGGGCGGCTTTAGTACGAGCCGGCCCCGGGCAAGTCAAGGGAATGGCGCCGCGCTCCCTGGGTCGCTCCATCCCGCCGCGGCTCGCCCCTTGGAAACTGGCTCTCTCCGAGGCGTTCGTCGACACTCGGACGAGCTTGCGCGCCCTCGTCCCACTGCTGTTGGCCGCGATCGTCGGTCTGATGACGGCCGACGCGGGGTTCGTGTACGACGACCGGTCGGCGATCCTCGAGAGCCCGGTGGTCCAGGGCGAGGTGCCCTTCTGGGAGGCGTTCGTCCGCGACTACTGGGGCCGTCCGGCAAGCGAAGGCGTGAACTCGTGGCGACCCGTCATGCCGATGGTTTGGGCGATGCTGCCGTCGTCGCCCGTCGCCTATCATCTGCTGAGCGTCCTGTTGCACGTGCTTGCAACCGGGCTCGCTTTTCGACTCTCGCTCGTGCTTCGCCCCTCGGAACCGTGGGCGCTCAGCGTGGCCTCGCTCTTCGCAGTGCATCCGCTTCACGCCGAGGCCGTGGGCGCGATCGTCGCGCAGTCCGACCTCCTGTCGTTCTCGCTGGTGCTCGTCGCATGCCTCCTAGCGCTCAAGCCGGTGACCCCCGGCCGCGGGGTGGCGATTGGCTGGGCACTCCTCTGCGCGGCGGTCGTGAAGGAGTCCGCGGTCATCTTCGCACCGCTTCTCGTGGCGCTGGTCGCGCTCCAGGACGAGCCCCGGCGAGTCCGCATCCTCGGTGCGCTTCCCACGGGAATCGTGACGCTCGGCGTGGTGGGGTTTCAGCTGAGCCTGCCCCGCCGCGATGCCGTCGCGGGCTGGGGCAACACGCTCGCGCACTACGTCGACGGGGCCGACCGTGTGCTGCTCGGTCTCCACAACGTCGGACGTGCCGTCGCGATGAGTTTCTGGCCGCACCCGCTCGCGCCGAGCCATGGATACGCAGCTATCGACCCCTCATGGGGCACGCTCGGGCCGATGGCGCTGGTCGGCGCCGTGCTCTTGGCGGTCGGCGTGACTGCGGGCGTATGGGCGCTTCGGCGTTGTCGTCTCGACTGGATCTGTGCGGTTGCATTCGTGTACGCCCCGGCTCTTCTCCAGTCGCACTGGTTCGTTCGACTGATTACGGACCTCGCCGAACGCCTGCTCTATCCCGCAGCGCTTGGAGCCTCGATGATGGTCAGCGCGTTCTTGTTCGCTGCGATCGATCGCCTCCCGCTCCGACGGGTCGCATTCGCTGTCCTCGTCGTGAGCGGCTTGCTCCTCGGTGTCCCCGCCCGCCGCGCCTGGATCAGCGGCGAAGCCCTTTGGTCGCACGGCGTCCTCACCGAACCGAAGGCAATGCGCCACCACTACAACCTCTCGAGCGCGCTCCTCCTACGCGATACCGACGACGCGCAAACCCTCAGCGCCGCCGCGTACCACCGATTGATTGCGATCTACCTCGTCAACCGGTTCCCGGAGCCCGCAAACTGGGAACCCATCGACGCGCTCGACGCGTTCCCGCTGGAGGACCGATTCGTCGAGCTCCCCGAGGCGCTCTACCCGGACCAACCCTGTAGGGTCGTCGTCGCGTTTCTTCGCCAGAACGAATCGCTCGTCGCCCTCCGCGGACACGTGCTGAGCCGATGGGCAAAACGCTACCCAGGCTGCTTCCGACGCCCCGAGTCGCCCTGATGCTTCGCGGTCGGGGCGATCTCGGCCATGCGTTTTCGGGCACGAGCGAGGTCCTCGCGAATTCGATCGGTCCACTCCGAGTGGACGCCGGTGCGTTCCACCATCGCAAGGGTCAGCTCCCAGTAGCGAATGGCGTGGCGAACCAGGGGTCGCGCAAGTTCAGCGAGGCGCGCGCGATACGCACGCCGGTGGAGGGCCAGCGCCTCGCCCTCGAGAGGCTGCCGAGGGGGTGGCACGGGAGCCTGCGTGATCGCATCCCAAAAGCCGTCGTAGAGCGCGCCAATCCGGTAGCCCGACGCAGACGACCAGTACGGATCCCCGAAGGCCATGGCGTCGAAGTATCCCCGCTGCGCTCGAAGCAAGAGCGCCGCGCGCGACTCGAGCACCTCGCGCTGCGACTCGACGTCCGCCTCGGGAATCACGACGGCCTCCGAACGAAGCCTGAAGGTTTCGGCAAGCGTGTACGCGGCTGAGGCCGCAAAGAACGGGTCGCGTACGCGCGCATCGCCGGTTCGGCTCCGATAGAAGTGAAGTGCTTCGTCCGCGGCGGCGGCCGACTCGTCGAGTCGCTCGAGGCCGAGCAGCGCTTCGGCGCGACGAGCCATGATCTCGGATCGTTCGTCCGAGGTGAGCCCGGTGTGTGCCTCGAGCATCTCCGAAACCTCGAGCGCCTCGCTGAAGCGTTGGGTCTCGAGATAGAGAAACGCGAGCTGAAAGCGGGTGTGTTTCGTATCGGGCGACCCCGGTCGCACCTCGAGTATGCGCTCGTAGCGCGTCGCGGACGCGCCCCACTGCTCGAGCCGTTGGAGACAGAGGCCGGCGTTGTAGAGCGACGCCGACACGTAGCGGCTGTCCGCAAAGCGCTCCGCGACCGCGTCGAAGGACGCGACGGCCTCTTCACACCGACCGGCTCGAAGCTGCCCTAACGCGTCACGAAATGCCGCGCGGGCGTCTTCCGCGCTCGGAGGCTCGACGCGCGGCAGGGTCGATGCCTTCGGTGCGGAGGCACAGCCGGCGAGGACCGCCATACACGCGAGCCACGAGCGCATCCCGTCAGGATAACAGCCGGCGCGGGGAGGCTCACGCCGCGTCGTGCGCGCCGAGCGGTCGCGCCGTCATCATCAGCTCGCGAACGCGAACCCATCGCCGAAGCGCACGCCAGTGCGAGTTGGCCATGCAGAGAAAACGAACCGCCGTGTCGTTGAACAGGAGCCCATGCTTGTCGCGGATGACTTCCGCGCCGATCCAAAGCGGATCGGGCTCGCCCGGGAGGGTGAGCTGAATCTGGAGCCGATCCGTCGTTCGGTTTCCGAGGATCGCGAGCGAGTCGAGGTGCATGCCTTGCTCGCTGATGCTCGTGACGAAAGCGGGCAGAACCTCCCCGTCGGCGACGAGCTCGGCGTACAGCGCCACCGGAACGTAAGTCTCACCGTGGCCACTGAACATCATGATCGAGTCCGACGGTACGGGGCGGGTCGATCCGGCGCAAAAAAGTTGCGACCCCGATCGCCCGGAGAGGCGTATCCTCGTTTGATGGCGGGGCCCCTGATGACGCTGTGCGCGTATTTGCTCGGGTCGGTCTCCTTCGGGCTGCTGGCGGCCAAACGTCAGGGGGTGGATCTTCGTGCCGTCGGAAGCGGCAACATCGGCGCGACCAACGTCGGTCGCGCGCTCGGCAAGAAGACGGGGCGATGGGTGATGGTGCTGGACATGCTCAAGGGTTTCGTGCCCGTCGCCATCGCTCAGTACGCGATTCATCTTCCCTGGCCTTGGATCACGGCGGTGGGGCTCGCGGCGGCCGTCGGCCACGTCTTCCCGATTTGGCATGCGTTCCGAGGAGGCAAAGGCGCCGCGACGTCTGGGGGCGTGCTGCTCGGCGCGCTCCCGCCGGTGGGATTGGCGACGCTCCTCACGTTCGTGATCGTCAAACGATGGACACGGCTCGCGAGCGTCGGTTCGCTGACGGCGGCCACCGTGGGTGCGGTGTTGACCCTCTTCCTCGACGGTCGGCAGTGGCCGGTGCTTCTCGCCTCGGGCCTGTGGGTGCTCGTGGTGTTTCGACACGCCGGGAACATCGTTCGCCTGCTGCGGGGCGAGGAGCGCATCGGCTGAGTGGCGGGTTTGACGCTGCCGGGCTCGGTGTGGTAGCTCCTCAAACTGAATGGCGATTCATTCAGCGACCAAACGTCGGAGCTCGGTCCCGGACAAGCGGGAGCGAATCCTGAACGCGGCCATCAAGGTTTTCGCGAAAAATGGATTCTATGCGACGCGAGTCAGCGAGATCGCCAAGGCCGCCGGCGTCGCCGACGGAACGATTTACCTCTACTTCAAGAACAAAGACGACGTGCTGATCTCGATCTTCGAAGACGGAATCACGCGGCTGCTCGAGATCATCCGCGATGTCGCCGCGTCCGAAGACACGGTCGAGCAGCGAATCACCCGAATCATCGAGATGCAGCTCGGTCTCCTCGAAGACCAGCGCGACCTCGCCGAGGTGATCACGGTGAACCTCCGCCAGTCTTCCCGACTGCTAAAGCAATACGGCGCTCCCCTCTTCATGGAGTACATCGACGTGCTCGCCGGCGTGATCGAAGAGGGCCAGAAGCAGGGCGTCTTCCGAAAGGGGCTCAACCCGCGAGTCGGGGCGCGCGCGCTGTTCGGCGCGCTCGACGCCATCCTGCTGACGTGGGCCCTCGGAGATGCGGACCCTGCGGCGCTCCGTCGCTCCGCCGGACACTGCACCACGCTGTTCTTGGACGGCCTTCGCCAACACTGACGCGTCAGGCTGCGCCGGGCTCAGGACTCCGTAGGGCAGGTCCCGACGAACTCGACCCGCTCGCCGGCCTGCGCTGCGAGGCAGGCGTTGTCGTAGGTCTGCCCATCGCAGCCGCACACGGCCGGCCCCTCCGTCGGACATTCCGTCGGTCGCTCGAAACAGCTTCCCGAACCGTCGCAGGTGGCTCCGTCGCAGTAGTTGTCGCTGCCGCAGTTGGAGTTCGCCGTACATGGAGCGCGCGCGCCCGCAGCCTCGGCCTCACAGACGCTCGCGTAGATCACTCCGTCACAGCCGACGATCTCGGTCCCGCCGTCTGAACAGCTCGTCAACGGCGAGGCACAGACCCCTGGCCCATCGCACGTGATCGCATTGCAGAACTCTCCGTCGCCGCATTCCTCGCTCGTGTCGCAACCGCACGAACCGAGCGCCGACACTCGGGTCCCTGCCTGCGCGGCGAGGCAACCGCTCTCGTAGTCGACCCCGTCGCAGCCGCAGACGCCTACGGACTCTGGCAGGCACATCAGCGGCGGATCTACGCAAGTCCCCGCGTTCCCGCAGCTCAAAGTGGACTCGCAGAACTGATTGTCGACGCACTCACTGTCGTCTTGGCAGTTACAGGCACCCTGCTGTGCGAGCCGTACGCCGACGAGTTCCGCGGAACAGCTGTTGTCGTAGGTCCGGCCGTCGCACCCACAGACCAGAGAAACTGGCACGTCATCGCAGTTGTCGGGACGCGCGATGCACTCCCCGAGGCCGTCCTCGCAGAGGTTGGTGGCGCAGAGCTCGGTGGCTTCGCAATCGGCGTTCGAACGGCATGCCTCGCTGATGCGACCGGCGTCCTGCCCACCGCACGCCGCGAGACAGAGAATACCGAGTGTTAGAGGGATCGAGCCGAATCGCATGGGCCCGAACGCTAGCCTAGGAACGCCCTTGCCACCAGGAACCCTGGCGGTCGATTTGGCGTGATCGTCCGCCAATTGTTGCGGTGTCGTCACTTGCTCGCTCAGGAGGCTGCGTCGATCAGGTCTTCACTGACTTCCCAGAGTCGTCGGCCCGCATCCTGGTCGAGACAGCCGGGGTTGACCTTGGCCTCTTTGCACTTCTCGAAGTAGCGACCGGTCACCCCTTCAACCTCCGCCGAGGTCGCGAGATAGAGCGAGGTCTTGGCGCCGTCCTCCTCGGTCAACACGACGAGCCGTGCGAGTGGAGATCGATGCAGTAGTTTGAGGAACGTGTTGTTGCGAGTGATCCGACTTCGGACGTTGCCGGGGTTCAGCGCATTCGAGGCGACACCTTTGTCCGCCCATCGACGTGCGAGTTCGTTCGAGAAGAGCACGTTCGCGAACTTCGAATGGGAGTACGCTCTCAGGCCACGCCAGCCACGCTCAAACATCAGGTCGTCCCAGTTGATGGCCCGCGGGCGCCGATGCACCGTCGACGACACGTTGAGCACGCGTGCCCCTCCGCTCGCGACGAGCGCGTCTTCGAGCTCATTCGTGAGAAGGAAGTGGGCCAGATGGTTCACGGCGAAGGTCTCCTCGTAGCCATCGGCGCTCAGCGTGCGGCGGGTGTGCCAGACGGCGGCGTTGTTCACCAGGACCGACAGCGAAGGGAACGCGGCTCGAACCTCGCTCGCCAGCCGGCGGACGTCAGCTAACGACGAAAAGTCCGCGCGGAAAGTGTGGATGAGGGAGCCCGCGGACTCGAGTGCGCGGGCCGCGTCGGCAAGGCGCTCCGGATTGCGGCCGACGATCCCCACGCCGGCGAAACCGAGACCGGCTAGGCCGCGGGCGGTAGCGAGGCCGATACCGCTGCTGCCGCCGGTGACGAGTGCATACCGGGTTGCGCTTGCGGCCTCGGTCATGGCGCGCTTGTATTTCACACGTGGCGCGGCGTGGCCAGAACTCGTTTCCGATCGTCGGCGTGATGGGGTCCGGACAGAGCGCCGACTCCGCGCGGTGCGCGGAACTGGGCGCATGGCTCGCGACCCAGCGGGTCCACCTGCTCACAGGGGGCGGAGGCGGGGTCATGGCCGCCGTGAGCCGCGGGTTTTTCGAGGTGTCCCCGCGCGAGGGCCTGGTGATTGGCGTATTGCGCGGCTCGGGCGACGGTGGGGCCCAGCCCATGCCCGGCTACCCCAACGAATGGGTGGAGCTCCCGATCCGCACGCACCTCCCGCTGAGCGGCACTCAGGGAACCGATCCGATGTCGCGGAACCACATCAACATGCTCACCGCCGATGTCGTCATCGCGATGGCGGGATCCTCCGGGACACAGAGCGAGGTGAGGCTCGCCGTCCAATACAGGAAACCCGTGGTCGCGTATCTGCAGGATCGCGCCGACATTCCACAGCTGCCCGAGGAGGTCCCCGTCGCGGGGCGGCTCGAAGACGTCCAGGCGTTCGTGATTGACGCACTCCGGGGTGCTCCTTGACAGCTGTGTGAAACGCGCCTAGATCGCCTGCGTTTTTCAGTGTTTTGTGAGCCCGACGGCTCTTTCGACATCAGGAGGAAGCGTGAAGATCCTCGTTCCCATCAAACGCGTTGCCGACCCGGACAACGCCAGCAAGCTCAAGGTGAGCGGCGACGGCGGAGCCGTCACGTCCGAAGGCCTCGAGTGGAAGATGAACCCGTTCGATGACTGGAGCCTCGAAGCCGCTCTGCGTCTCACCGAGAACGCCGCCGAGAAAAACGCGCGCGTGGGCGAGGTGATCTTGGTCTCGATCGGACCCAACGACGAGCACACCCAGCGGATCATCCGTGAGGGGCTCGCCAAGGGAGCCGAGCGCGGCATCCTGGTCGAAGCCGAGGACAACACCCTCGACTCGAACATCGTCGCGCAGGTCCTGAAGGCGATCGTGGACAAGGAGAGCCCCGACCTGGTCGTCCTCGGAAAGCAGGCGGCCGACGGAGACTCGAACGTTGCGGGAACGCAGCTCGCCGAGCACCTGGGGTGGCCCATCGTCAACTACGCCATGCAGCTCACCACGGCCGACGACGGAAAGACCCTCCAAGTGCAGCGTGAGCTCGACACCGGCGTGGCCACGGTCAAGGTCACCGGGCCGGCCGTCGTCACCACATCCGACCGGATCCTGCAACCGGAGTCAGTCAAAAACGGCGTGACCCCGGCCGACCATCAGTACGCGAAGCTCGAGGTCGGCGGCCGCTACGCCTCGCTGAAGGGCATCATGCAGGCCAAGAAGAAGCCCATCGATACCACGTCGCTCGGAGACCTCGGGGTCGAACCCGCAGCGGCGCTCAAGTACACCAAGTTCGAGCTCCCACCGGCGCGCTCGGGCGAGACCACCTTCGTCGAGTCCGTCGAGGACCTCGTCGAGAAGCTCCACAACGCGGCCAAGGTCATCTGACCCGCCTAGAGCAAGGAAAGGACAAAGACACATGGCTAACGTTTTGGTTGTTGCGGAGCTTCTCGAAGGCAAAGCGCGAAAGACCACGCTGTGCGGAGTCACGGCCGCGAAGACAATCGCTGAAGGGACCGGCGGTTCGTTCGACATCCTCGCCATCGGTGAGGGCGCGGGCGCCGCTGCAGAAGAACTCACGGGCTTCGGCGCCGGCAAAGTGCTCAAGGCGGACATCGCGGGCGGGTACGTGTGCGAGAAGTACGCGGCCACGGTCGCCGCGGTCGGTGAGGGCTACGACGTAGTCGTCGCCTGCGCGAGCGCCTACGGCAAAGACCTCCTCCCTCGCGTCGCCGCCAAACTGAGCGCTGGCGTCGCGTCCGACATTTCCGCGGTCCACGTGGATGGCGGGAACCTTTCGTACACTCGCCCGATGTACGCCGGCAACGTATCGGGAACTGTCGAGATCCTCACGCCGAAGCAGGTCGTGACGGTTCGACAGTCCGAGTTCGACGCCGCGGCGGAGAGCGGCGGCTCGAGCCCCATCGAAGACGCTGCAGTTACCGCGGACCCGGTCGCCGACAAAGTTGAGTTCGTTGGCGTGGAGGTCGTGAAGAGCGAGCGCCCAGAACTCACCGAAGCCGACATCGTCGTCTCCGGAGGGCGTGCCCTCAAGAGCGCCGAGAACTTCACCAATGTCATCGAGCCTCTGGTCGATGCCCTCGGTGCGGCGATGGGCGCCTCTCGCGCGGCATGCGACGCCGGCTACGTGTCGCCCGAGCTTCAGGTCGGCCAAACCGGCAAGGTCGTCGCACCGAAGCTCTACCTCGCGATCGGCATCTCCGGCGCAATCCAGCACTTGGCAGGCATGAAGGGCAGTAAGACCATCGTGGCCATCAACAAGGACAAGGAAGCGCCCATCGCGCAGGTGGCGGACTACTTCCTCGTCGCCGATCTGTTCGATGCCATACCCGCACTGACTGAAGAGGTTAAGAAACTCTAAGCGTCGGTCGGTTCGATACGAGAAAGAGCCCGGGTAGGTCGCACCTCCCGGGCTTTTTTGTGGGCTGGCGGGTTCCCGTCGTGCACAATTCCAGGATGGTGTTCGAGCTGATCACCCTCGCAATCCTCGCCGCCCTGACGGGCGGGTTGATCGCGGTGCTTCTCAGACGACGTCAGCGCGGGGCGAGCACAGCCGAGCAGGCGCCGCGGCCGGCTACCACGAGCGTCCCGCCACCGCTCCCGCCACGGGCCTCGCAGCCGCCGGAACCCGCACGGGTACGGAGCTGTCCGGTCTGTATGACGGAATACAGTCTCGAGAATCGTTTTTGCGTCAAGGACGGCGCCAACCTCATCGAGGGGCCGCCGACCGGCCCGTTTTCCTCGGGCATGATCTGCCCGACGTGCCGGCGCGGCTACAGCCACGAAGCGAGCTTCTGCCCCGATGACGGCGACGAACTCGTGCCCTACGGCCTGTACGGCGCGTCGAACTCCACTCGACCCCCACCTCCGGCGGATTCGAAGAAGATCTGCCCCGAGTGTGGAGAACGACACGCCTCGGCACACGCGTTCTGCGGTCGAGACGGCTGCAAGCTGGTCGTCGTGAACTGAGCCCCGCCGAAAAAGGACCCAAGGTTGGGCCGGGCACTGGGTCCAAGCTCGCGGGGAGATGATTCGTGGACTTCTTGCTCAGGAACCAACGGGACGGCTATGATCCCGGTCCTAAAGGGGAATCTTCGATCCGGGCGGCGGCGAGCCGAGCCCCGGGAGGAGACGGGGGCGACAGATGAAGATCGTTTGCGATAAGTGCGGCGCCAAATACTCCATCGCCGACGAGAAGGTGGCGGGGAAGATCTTCAAGATCCGGTGCAAAAAGTGCTCATCGGTGCTTGAAGTGCGCGGCGACCAGACGGGCGCGCATGCGCTCGACGGCCAGTCCGCCTCGGCGCCCGCTCCGGATGGAGGCTGGTACATCGTGGTCGACGGCGAACAGCGCGGCCCGCTACCCCCAATCGAGCTGAGCCAGCTGTTCGCGAAAGGCAGCGTCGGACTCGACTCGTACGTTTGGAAAGAGGGCTTCGACGACTGGAAGGTCGCGAGCGACGTCCCCGAACTCGTGACGCTTCTCGGCGGAGTCGGGTCGGGCCACAAGAACGAAACCTCGAAGATCGAAACCGAAGGCTCGACGCCGCTCGGCGCAGGCGGCGATCTCTTCGGGGACAACGGGCGTGAACCGACGGGCGAAGTCGACACGCATCAAGGAATTTTCGGAGACGCCGACGACGCGGGAACCCCAGAGGCCGAGGCTCCCCTAGCCGCGGCGTCACCGGAGCCGGCGTCCGAGCCGGAACCCGCGGCTACCGGTGGGCTTGCCGGCCTGGCCGGCGGTGGCGCGGCTGCCGCACCCGCACGCATGACGGGACAGCGCAACGAGAACTCGGTGCTGTTCTCCCTCAGCAATCTTCAGCAGCTCGCCACGCGCGGCGGTGCCCCCGTCGACAGCGGTGCACAGGCTCCGGCCCCGGCCCAGGCGAGCCCGAGCCCTCAAGCGGCGGGCGAAGGTTCAGGCCTGATCGACATTCGTGCGCTGGCCAAGTCGACCACGCCCGGCACGCAGTCGGCACCCTCCCAAGCCGTCGACGACCTGCTCTCGATCGGGGCGAGCGGCGGAGGCCCGACCCTTGGCGGACCGCTGCTGGGCCCGGCCCCGGTCGAATCGTCGGATGGCAACGGCTGGATCAAGATCGCCGGGGCGATCGTCATCGTCATCGGTGTGGTCGGCGTGGGTTTCGCCGGCGGAATGCTGATGAAATCCTCCTCGGACGAACCGCTCGAGGTGGGTTCACCGACCCAGGCTCCGAGCGAGCCGGTCGCCGTGGCGGCGGCAGCGCCCGAGCCGGTGGAACGGGCGCCCGAGCCCGCCGCCGAGCCGGAGGCGGCCGCGTTCGAAGAGCCGGCCGAAGAACCGCTCGATGCGCCCGATTTCGACGAGCCTGCTGCCGAGGCGCCTACGCAGGCGCGCAGGCAGCGAGCCACGCCGCGAAAGCGCAGGAAGCCTAGAGCCCAGGCAGCCGCCGCCGCACCCGCGCCGAAGCCTGAGCCGAAGAAGCGCAGCGGCAACCTCGACGCGCTCATGGATGAGGTCGTCGGCGGCTCGTCGAGTGCCAAGCCCGCGGCATCAAAGCCCAAGTCGACGGGCGGCAGCGGCAGCTTGCCCGATGCACCTTCACGAAACGACGTGAAGACGGCCCTTCAGGGCGTCAGCGGCGGTGTCAAGGCTTGCAACCAAGGTCAGGGTGGAACCGCAGTCGTCGACGTGACCTTCAGCGGAACCACCGGACGCGTGTCTCGGGCCAAGGTGGCAAGCGGCCCGCTCAAGGGAACGCCCACCGGCGCGTGTGTCGAGAAGGCCGTGAAGCGCGCACGGGTTCCGCGATTCAAGCAGAGCGCGTTCAAGGTGAAGTTCCCCTACCGTCTCTGACGGGACGTCTAAACCAACGACTCGAGGAACCGCACACCGGTCGCCACACCAAACCCGGTGCCACCCTTCGGCATTCGGCCGTGGGCGCGCTCCAGGAAGGCAGGCCCCGCGATGTCGAGGTGCATCCACTGAAGGTCTTCGGTGAACTCCTCGAGGAAGAGCGCGGCGGTGATCGACCCCCCGAGTCGACCCCCGACGTGTTTCAGATCGGCGATGGGACTCTTCAGCGTGGCCTTGAGGTCTGCATCGAGGGGCATCCGCCAAAACGATTCCCCCGCGCGATCGGACGCGTCTAGATAGCGCTGAGCGAGATCGTCGTCTCGGCTGTAGAGCGCCGCCCGCCATTGTCCGAGGGCAACCATGCAGGCACCGGTCAGCGTGGCGTGATCGATGATGAGCTCGGGCTTCAGCTTGCGCGCGGTCCAGGTCAGAACGTCGGCGAGGACGAGTCGCCCTTCGGCGTCGGTGTTGATGATCTCGACGGTCTTGCCCTGGAGCGACTGATACACGTCCCCAGGCCGATAGGCGTCGGCGCCGGTCATGTTCTCGGTGGAGCCGACGATGGCATGGACCTCCACGGGCAGATTGAGGCGCGCGGCGGCGAAGACGATGCCGAGCGTCGCGGCGGCGCCGGCCATGTCGCACTTCATCGTCACCATCGAGCCGGCGGGCTTGATGCAGAGGCCTCCGGCGTCGAACGTCAGGCCCTTGCCCACGAACGCGACCTTCTTCTTGGCGTTCTTCGGCTTGTAGGTGACGTGAATCATTCGGGGCTCCACGCCGCTTCCCGCGTTCACCGCGAGAAAGAGATTCATGCCCTCCTTTTTGATGCGCGCCTTGTTCCATATGCTGCAGGTCAGGCCGAGTTTTCGGGACTCGGCGGACGCGGCCCGCGCTAGCGTCACCGGGTTGAGGTCGTTCGGAGGTCGATTCACCAGGTCGCGCGCGAAGTTGACGCTCTCCGCGAGTGACTTGCCGCGCTTGATCGCCGCTGCGAGGCCGCGAGTGGACTTCGGCGCGCCGAGGATAGCCACGCTCGCAAGCGTCGCCGAAGACTTCTTGTCGCTCTTGTATTCGTCGTACCGGTAGGCGCCGGCGACGAGGGCCTGAGAAACACCTTCGACGGCACCGGCATCGACCTCCGGAAGCTCGACGGCGCCACTCTTGTGGGCGCGCGCGGCCTGAGCGAGAGCATGGCCGAGCGCATAGGCTACTTTCGTCGCGTCCTTCTCGTTGCCGGTCCCCACGAGGAGCAGCCATCTCGCGGACGCTCCGCCGGCGACCGCGACCTTGAGCGTCTGCGAGGCCTTTCCGGTGAAGCGCTCATCTGAGGCGAGCGGTTTGATGCTTCCTCGACCGGTCACAGACTCGAGCCGGCTCAGCGTTTTGGCAAACTTCGTCTTCGCGGATGGAACGGCGATCGCAACCAGGTCGGTCTTCGCTTTGCTCCAATCGTCAGCAGAAAGTGCAATCTTCATGGATCTCCTCTGAGAGTTGGCTGGCGGATCCTGACAGGAACGTTGGGAGACAACAACCGGAGATCGGCCTCGCGTGGCGTCGGTCGGCGCCGGATAGACGGGCGCTCGACGGTGACTGCAGCGTAGACGCGCGAGATTCGGTGAGATGGGGCTGGCGTGCGCCGTGCAACCGGACTCTGTCGAACCAACTACGGAGGACTCGGCGTGTTCCCTCTCTTCGTCGCACTCGCACTCGCTCTCGGAGCGCTCCAAGCATCGCATGTCGAAGCGTCGGACTCGCTCTCTGCCAAGGCCTCCGGGCCGCCGCAGCCGGTTGCGGGCGACCTACGCTGCATCAATCTCAACGAGGCGTCGCCGACCGAGCTCGTCGTGCTCCCGGGTATCGGGCCTGCGCGGGCCGCAGCCATCGTGGAGGTGCGAGAAAAACGACGCTTTCGACGCCCTGAAGACCTACTGCGAGTGCCCGGCATCGGACGTAAAACCTTCGGTCGCATCCGCGACCGGCTCTGCGTCGAGTAGCGCCGCACAAATGCTACGATCCGTGCATGGGCGGACCACTCCTCATTCGGCCCGCGGTCGATGCGGATCGGCCGGCGCTTCTCTCCCTCCACCGAAGCCTGTACCAGGCCCACCGAGACGCCGTGGTACCCGCGCAGGTCCGTGAGCTGATCGCATATCGGGACTACGAAGAGGTCGTGGCGAACGACCTCGATTCCCTTCTGCGCACCCGGTCGTGCCATGTCCTCGTCGGGGAGATCGACGATGCGCTCGTCGGCTACATCACGGCGCGGACTGAAGTCGAACCCCAGCGGGTTCTGAGCCGTCGTGCCACTCTCGAAGACTGGTACGTCGAGCCGAGTCACCGTATGAGCGGCGTCGGTGCCGCCCTGCTCCAAGCACTCGAGTCGAAACTCGAATCGCTCGGGTGCGACGTCCTCGAGTCAGGGACGTGGTCGACGAACGAGGGCGGGCGCCGCGCACACGACGCCTTCGGTTTCTTGGAGACGCGGGTCAGCTACCGAAAGCGTCTGCGCCGGGAGTAAACAGACTGCTTCAGTGCACGGCAGGGCGGAGTGGAAGCTCTTGCACGATGGCCGCTTCGCGGTCGAGGAGCATCCCGAGTCGACCCTCGACACGCTTGGCGGGAAAGTACTCCCGGGCAAGTCGGACGAAGACGCCGTGATGCCGAGCCTCGCTCCGCGTGATGTCGAGATAAAACTGCTTGAGCGGGCCGGGGTCGAGCGCCTCGGCAATCATGCCGAACCGTTCGCAGCCTCGCGCCTCCACGACGCCGAGAACGAGAAGCCGGTCGAGAAAATACTGCTCTGGGCCCCGCTCGATGAGCCCCATGAGTGCTCCGACGTACGGGTCTTTCTCGTCCGGCTGGGTGCTGAGGCCACGGTCGAGTACGATCTCCATCACCCGGGCATAGTGCTCGAGCTCCTCCTGCGCGAAAGGAATGAGCGTGCGGACGAGAAGCGTGCGGTCGGAGTAGTGGGACACCAGTTTGAGGGCGGTAGCCGACGCTTTGCGTTCGCATGCAGCGTGGTCGAGCAAGAACGCGTCGAAGTCGCTCTTCACGACGTCGACCCACGCAGGGTCGGTTTCGCAACGGAGACGAAGCATCAGTGACGAAGCGCCTCGAGGATCGGTTCGATCTGGCGACGTCGAAGCTTCAGACCGACCCGGTTCGCGATCACCACGGACGTAATGTCGGTGATGTGCTCGAGCTCGACGAGGCCGTTCTGCTTGAGCGTCTCGCCTGTTTCCACGAGGTCGACGATGACGTCGGCGAGACCGGTGATCGGTGCGAGCTCGACGGACCCCTGACAGAAGATCATCTCGACCGGAACGCCGCGAGAGCGAAAGTGCTGTTCGGCGATGTGCGGAAACTTCGTAGCAACGCGAAGCGGACGTTCTCCCCTCCCGGTGATGGGTTCGTTCGGCAGGCCGCAGACCATCATTCGGCAGCGGCCGATGTCGAGGTCGACTGGCGCAAAGACGTCGTAGTTTCGCTCCATCAACACGTCGCGCCCCACCACGCCGAGGTCGGCCGCTCCATACTCGACGTACGTGGGGACGTCGTCTGGCTTGAGAAGCAAGTAGTTAATGCCGGCGTCTTTGTCCTCTCGGACCAGCTTACGGCTCTTGGCGGTGAGCGCGTCGGTCGGGATACCCGCGCGCTCGAGCCGCGCGCCGAGCTGTTCCAGCACACGACCCTTGGGCACGGCGATCACGATGGAATCTCGGTTGCGCTTACGCATCTCCTGGCACTCGTCGGATGGTGGCACCCAACGGCGCCAGTTTCTTCTCGATCTGCTCATAGCCTCGATCGAGGTGATAGACCCGCCGAACGTCGGTCACACCGTCGGCTACGAGCCCCGCGACGACGAGTGAAGCACTCGCCCGTAAGTCGGTGGCCATGACCTCAGCACCCTCGAGTCGATTCACGCCCCGGACGGTCGCGGTTCGGCCCTGCACCTGGATGTCGGCGCCCATGCGGTTGAGCTCGGACACGTGCATGAACCGGTTCTCGAACACGGTCTCGGTGATGCGGCAGCTTCCCTCGGCCAGGGTCATGAGCACCATGAACTGCGCCTGCATATCGGTTGGGAAACCTGGGTGCGGCTGGGTGATCACGTCGGTGGGGTAGACGGGGCGAGAGCCAACGACACGGATCCCGCTCCCCTCGCGCTCGACGGTTGCGCCTGCCTCGCGCAGCTTGGCCACGACCGCCTCGAGCGGCTCGAAACCGATACCTTCGAGAAGAACGTCTCCAGCCGTCGCGGCGGCGGCGACCATGAACGTTCCCGCCTCGATACGGTCCGGAATGATTGCGTGGTCGATAGGATGGAGCCCCTCCACCCCCTCGATCAGGATCGTCGAGGTGCCTGCGCCTTCGATTCGCGCCCCCATCTTGTTGAGGACCCGGGCGAGTTCCTCCACCTCCGGCTCGCGGGCGGCGTTGCTAATGGTGGTTCGGCCCTCGGCGAGCGCAGCAGCGGCCATCAGGTTCTCGGTGCCGGTATGCGTCGGAAAGTCGAGAGCGATGTCGGCACCCCGAAGACGGCCGTGCGGAACCTCGACCTCCACGTAGCCGTGCTTGAGCTGGACCTGGGCGCCCATCGCCTCGAGCCCCTTGAGGTGCTGATCGATCGGCCGCGCGCCGATCGCGCAGCCTCCCGGGAGCGAAACCACGGCGCGAGCGCATCGCGCAACGAGCGGGCCGAGCACCAGCACCGACGCGCGCATCTGCTTGACCAGGTCGTATGGGGCCGTCGGGTCGAGCTTATTCGCAAGATTGACCTCCACGCGCCCGTCGCGGTAAGCGGCCTGCGCGCCGAGACGCTCCAGCAGCTTGGTCATCGTGTGCACGTCCCGGAGGTTCGGAACGTTTCGAAACACGTGCTCGCCGTCTGCAAGCAAGGCCGCCGT
>JBCDFZ010000077.1:0-17598 GCA_039177115.1 Myxococcota bacterium | reverse complement strand
GGTCTCCGCAGAACCCCGACTGGGTGGAGGAAGACGAGCCGCCCCCGATTGGCAACCAGCCCGACCGCGCATCGGAGGTATACGGTATTCGTTACGCGAACCGGGCGCTCACGATGCCGCGCGGCATGATGCGTGGGACCTTCGACACCGTGATCGGTCGTCGCCAGGAAGAGCAGGTGGGGAACTTCGAGCCGTTTGGCGACACCGGGACCATTTCGACGATGAACCTCGGCGTGGCGATTTCCATCGCGGAGGACCTCGAGATCGGCTTTTCCCGCTACCGCATGGGGAGCTACCCGCCTCGCGGCGTGTTTCCCGACCTCGGGTTCGGGCCCTCGGGGCTCGTGTCGATGCTGTTCGCCCCGGATGTGAAGTTCGGAGACATCCCGTTTTACGCCAGGTTCCAACCGTTCCAGAACGAGGTGGCGCAAATTGCGTTCGACGCGGCCTTCCGCATCCCGTCGCGAACTCAGTTTGGGTTCTCGATGGGGGTCCCGCTGCGCTTCGTGGCAGCGGACGCGTACGCCTTCGACACCGGCATCAACTTCAGCGTCGAAAACAACCCGAACGGCCCCGCGATTTGGTCGCTCGGGATCCCCTTTAGCATCGTCGCCAACGTCACCGACCAGTTCTTTCTCAAGGTCGACTCCGGCATGGAGTTCTTCGACCTGAGCGGCACCATTCGAACCGCGACGTCCGGACTCGTCGACGGACCGTTTTACTTCATTCCGCTCGGTGCCGGCGGCGGCTACACGTTCGAGGCCGGCAGCAGCATGATCGACGTCTTCGCCAGCTTCCGTTTCCCCTCGATCTACGGCTTCACGTCCAACACCTCCGAGGTTCGAACCGAAACGTGGGCGGTCACTATCGGGCTCAACTTCTACTCCCCGGTGCTGTTCAAAGGCAGCGCGCTCTGATGATCTACGAGCTCGGTCCCCGGAAAGTCAGGATCGAAGGCCGCGTGTTCGTAGCCGAGTCTGCCGATGTCATCGGGTCCGTCGTGTTGAAAAACGAGTCGAGCGTTTGGTTCAACACCGTGCTCCGCGGGGACAGCGACGTGCTCACGGTCGGCGAACGGACCAACATTCAGGACGGGGCGGTTCTCCACGCCGACCCCGGCGTACCGCTGACGCTCGGACGCGGCGTGACCGTGGGTCATCAGGCCATGGTGCACGGCTGCGACGTGGGCGACTTCAGCCTCATCGGGATCAACGCCGTAGTGCTCAATCACGCCAAAATCGGGAAGTACTGCATCATCGGCGCAAACGCCCTCGTGACGGAGCGCCAGGAGATTCCCGACTACTCGCTCGCGCTCGGCACGCCGGCGAAGGTGGTGCGCACGCTCGACGAGGAGGCGCGTCGGGCGCTGGAATCGAGCGCGGCCGGCTACGTGGAGCGCGCGGCCCAGTACCTCCGGCTTCTGCATCCCGACATTCGTTTCTCGTAGGGGCTCGAGGAGTTCGCGTCGGTTCACCCTTTGAAGCGCTCGAGCACCGCGGTCTCGCCGATCTCGTCGCAGAGGGCTTCGAGCGCCGGGAGGTTCGGGCCCTGCCACGCCATCTCTTCGAGGGACTCCGTGAGGGGCACGTCGCGGCGAAGCGTGGCCAGCTCTTTGTAGAGACTGGCTTCCTGGCGTCGGTCGTTGAGCTGGGCGGCCAGCGCTGCGGCGCCTCGAACCTTCACGCCCCACGTATCGGGGTCCTCTGGGATCGCGTCGATGCGACCGAAGGCCGAAAGGACCACCGACGCGCTCTTGGCGCCCCAGCGCGGGATGCCGGGGATTCCGTCGGCGGCGTCTCCCACGAGCGCGAGGTAGTCTGGGATCGACGACGGCTCCACGCCGAACTTGTCACGCACCCCCTCCTGGTCGAGCGTGGCGTCGCGCCGACGATCCAACGTGACGACGCGTTCGTCCTCGACACACTGGCAAAGATCTTTGTCGGGCGAGCAAATCACCACCCGGTCGACTTGCGGCATCGCCGAGAACCGGGCGGCCGCCGTGGCGAGAGCGTCGTCGGCTTCGAACTCCACCATCGGCCACGTGACCATGCCGAGCGCCGCACTCGCGCGTTCTGCCAAAGGGAACTGCGCGAACAGCACGGGGTCGAGACCTTCGCCGGTCTTGTATCCGTCGAAGAGGTCGTTGCGGAACGACTCAACCGTATGGTCAAACGCGCAGCCGACGTGCGTGACATCGGGCTGACGAAGCAGCGCCGCCATCGAACGAAGAAAACCGCGGGTCGCCCCGACCTCTCGACCATCGGGTGCCGTCGCCTCGGGCGCACCGAACCACGCGCGAAAGAGCTCGTACGTTCCATCGACCAAATGGACGTTCATCTGCCCCTCTTACCGCACCCGCGAGCCAAAAGGACGATCGCCCGCGAGAACAATCGGCATTTCATGGACTTGTGCGGCGATCTTGCGAAGGAGAGCGACACACGTCTCGGTCGTGGAACCGCGCATGATCTCGGGGCGTTGGCGCGACACTGACCACCAAATGTTGCGCCTTTTTTGTGGGGGCACCCCTATATATTGTAGGATGTATGGCATGACCATACATAGCGTGTCATCTCATGCGTAGCGACTCAGATACGCCTTCCGGAGGCGCTCACGCGGCCTCCCGACGCGATGATGCGCTCGTGCAACAACAAGCAATTGCACGGGAAATCAACAAAACGACTTCTATCGGACATTTCTGCTTGACTGGGTCCTGCTCGCGGGGCTACTTGGCAAGCTCGCCCCAAGCGGTTGTGGTGGTAAGGAGGCTGCCAGCACAACCCCTTGTGGGATCAATGTGGATAGCGTGTGCATCTCCTGGGGATGGAGGTGCGCATCGCGCGGAGGGTGACCTGCGTCTGGTTGGAGGTATGCTGTGGCTCTAGAAACTAGGGGAATGACGAGCAATTTGGAGATCGAAGGGGCCCGCAGGGCCGAGGTTTCGCAGAAGGCCGGAGGCTTATCGGTTCAGCGACACCTCACGAGCCCCGGGGAAGACCCGCTCGAAAGCGTCGAGTACGTTCGTCGCGATAGTCAGATCTCGAATTCGGACGGTTCGATCGTGTTCGAGCTGAAAGGAGCCGAGGTCCCCGAGCCCTGGAGCCAGCTCGCGACCGACATCGCCGTCTCGAAGTACTTTCGGAAGGCCGGCATCCACGGCGACAAGAACAAGGGTGAGCGAAGCGTTCGAGAGCTGGTCTACCGCGTCGCTCATTCGATTCGGGAGGCCGGCGAACGCTTCGGAGGCTACTTCGCCGATGCCGACGCGGCCGATACGTTCGAGGCTGAGCTCGCCCATCTTCTCATCAACCAAAAAGCCGCATTCAACTCCCCCGTTTGGTTCAACTGCGGTCTCTACCAGCGCTACGGCATCGAGGGTTCTGGCGGCAACTACGCGTGGGACCCCGAGCAGGACATCATCTTTCAAACCGACACGGCGTACGAGCACCCTCAGTGCTCCGCGTGTTTCATCCAGGCCGTCGACGATGACCTGATGGCCATCTACGACCTCATCAAGAACGAAGCGCGCCTTTTCAAGTACGGCTCCGGCACCGGAACCAACTTCTCCAGGATTCGCGGCAAGCAGGAAAAGCTCTCGGGCGGCGGCACGTCGAGCGGTCTGATGAGCTTCCTCGAGGTACTCGACCGAGCCGCGGGCGCCACCAAGTCGGGCGGCACCACGCGTCGCGCCGCGAAGATGGTGTGCCTCGACATGGACCACCCCGAGGTGGTCGACTTCATCGAGTGGAAGGCGCGCGAGGAGCGCAAGGCGAGGGCGCTGATCGAAGCCGGCTACGACCCGGACTTCAATGGAGAGGCCTATCACACGGTGTCAGGCCAGAACTCCAACAACTCGCTTCGCGTCACCGACGAGTTCATGAAGGCGCTTGAATCGGACGGGGAGTGGAAGACCACCCTGCGGACCTCAGGCGAGGTATGTGACACCTATCGTGCGCGCGACGTCTGGCGAAAGATCGCGCAGGCCGCGTGGGGCTGCGCCGACCCGGGCGTTCAGTACGACACGACGATCAACGATTGGCACACGTGCCCGAACAGCGACCGGATCAACGCGTCGAACCCGTGCTCCGAGTACATGTTCCTCGACAACTCGGCCTGCAATCTGTCGTCGATCAACCTTTCGAAGTTCCTCGACGACGAGGGCCGGTTCGACATTGAAGGGTATCGCCAAGCCATTCGGGTGCTGATCATCGCGATGGACGTTCTCGTGGACTACGCGAGCTATCCGACGCAGCCGATCGCTAAAAACAGCCACAACTACCGGCCGCTCGGGCTCGGCTACGCCAACCTCGGCACCCTGCTGATGCAGCTCGGCATCCCCTACGACAGCGACGAAGGGCGCACCATTTGTGCGGCGCTCACCTCGATTCTGTGCGGCCACGCCTACGCCACTTCGGCAGAGATCGCGGCCACCAAGGGTCCGTTCCAGGGCTTCCAAAAGAACCGGCAGCCCATGCTTCGCGTGATGGGTAAGCACCGCGAGGCGGCCTATCGCATCAACGAGGCCAGCGGCCCGGGTATCACCGGGGGCGATCCCACCGAGTGCCCGCCCGAGCTGATCGAGGCGGCGCGGCAGGACTGGGACCTCGCGTGCAAGCTCGGCGAGATGTACGGCTTCCGCAACTCGCAGTCTACGGTGCTTGCACCCACCGGCACCATCGGCCTCTTGATGGACTGCGACACCACCGGGATCGAGCCCGACTTCGCCTTGGTGAAATTCAAGAAGCTCGCGGGCGGCGGCTACTTCAAGATCGTGAACCAGAGCGTGCCGAAGGCGCTTCAGCATCTCGGCTACACCGACGCTCAGGTCGCCGACATCGTGTCTTACGTCACCGGCACCAACACGTTCACCGGAGCGCCGCACTTCGGGCGCAAGGCGCTGCTCGATCACGGGCTCACCGAGCGCGAGATCGAGAAAGCCGAGGAGGCCCTTCGCGGTGTGTTCGACGTCGGCTCGGCGCTGGCACCCTGGGTCGTCGGCACCGAAGCGTACGAGCGCCTCGAGATCGACCCCGAGGTTTACAACAAGCCCGGGTTCCACCTGCTTCGGCACTTCGGGGTCTCCGAGAAGGAGATCGCTGAGATCAACGACGTGGTCATCGGTCGCATGACGGTCGAGGGTGCGCCCCATCTGCGGGCCGAGCACCTTCCAGTGTTCGACTGCGCAAACCGCTGCGGCAAGATCGGCGAGCGTTTCCTCGAGCCGATGGCCCACGTGCACATGATGGCGGCGGCGCAGCCGTTCCTCTCCGGAGCGATCTCCAAAACGGTCAACCTCCCGGCGGACTCGACGGTCGAAGACGTCGAGCAGATCTACAAAGAAGGCTGGAAGCTCGGTCTCAAGGCCGTCGCCCTCTACCGTGATGGGTCGAAGTCGTCGCAGCCGCTCAACACGGCCGACGACTCGAGCGAGGCCGACACCGAAGCCGAGGCTAAGGCCGAAGTAGTCCGCGTGGTCGAACCGCCGGTTCGCGAGGGCCTCACGCCGCCCACCACCCGTCGTCACCGGCTTCCGAAGAAGCGCAGCGGCTTCACGCAAGAGGCGCGCATCGGCGGACACAAAGTCTTCCTTCGCACCGGCGAGTACGAAGACGGTTCGCTCGGCGAGATCTTCGTCGACATGCACAAAGAAGGCGCGGCCTTCCGGTCCCTGATGAACTGCTTCGCGATCAGCGTGTCGATGGGCCTTCAGCACGGTGTACCGCTCGATGCGTACGTCCGGCAGTTCACCTTCACGCGGTTCGAGCCACAGGGCATCGTCGAGGGTCACCCGAACATCAAGTTCTCCACCTCGATCATCGACTACGTGTTCCGCGTGCTCGGGGTCGAGTACCTCCAGCAGTACGACTTCGCGCAGGTCCCGCCGGCCGAGGAGCAGGCGGAGCTGCAAAACCCGACCGACGTGGCTGCGGTGCAGCGGATCGAGGGGCATTCCCCGAGTGAGCCGCCGCCCGCGATCGAGCCTGCGGAGCAGGTGACGTTTGGGTTCGACGAAGGGGCATCCGCGTCCGCGAACGCACTTGACCAGCAGCTTGGCGAGATGATGGGGGATGCGCCCATGTGCGATAAGTGCGGGCATATTACTGTGCGGAACGGGGCCTGTTATAAGTGCCTCAACTGCGGCAACTCCATGGGCTGCTCCTGATTGGGCGCAGGGCACGCCGCTGGGCGGCTTACCTCCTCGGCGCTCCGCTGCGGAATACGTAGGTATTCCTCACTGCGCGCCTGCGGGGGCGCACGCCCATCGACGCACCCTGCACCCAATCAGTCTGACGGGCGTAGGGCATGCGGGTGTGCGGGTTGCCTCCTTGGGGCTCCGCTGCGGAATACGTAGGTATTCCTCACTGCGCGCCTGCGGGGGCGCACGCCCATCGACGCACCCTGCACCCAATCAGTCTGCCGGGGGCCCGCCCATCGACGCATCCTGCACCCAATCAGTCTGACGGGCGTAGGGCATGCGGGTGTGCGGGTTGCCTCCTCGGGACTCCGCTGCGGAATACGGGAGTATTCCTCACTCCGTCTCTGCGGGGGCGCACGCCCATCGACGCACCCTACGCCCGCTCAGTCCATCGTAGCTGGATCACTCGCTGTGAAGCGTCGTCGACCTAGGTACGCGCTCGTGCCGTTTTCCTTGGCGGGCGGGGCGCTTGCTGGTTTTCTGGTAGAGTGGGGGGTCTATGCCGAGCCTGAAGTGGATCGTTCCGCAGGGGCGCCCTCGTGTGTTTGCGATTTACAAGCGGGTGACCTCGATTGGACGTGCCGGCGCGAATGACGTGGCGATCGAGTCGGAGTCGATGCGAGAGCATCATGCGCAGGTCGTGTTCGACGGGCGGGATTTCTCACTCAACTCGGTCGACCCGGACAGCACCATCGTCGTCAACGGCAAGAAGAAGAAGAAATCGAAGATCTTTCACAACGACAAGCTGAAGCTCGGCGAAGTGGACATGGTCTTCTCGCTCTACGACGAGGGGTCGTCACGGGGCGACAGTGAGAGCGGGAACGAGAGCAACGAGCTCTCCGGAATGATGAAGCTCAGCGACTTCAACCGTCGGCTCCTCGAGATCCGGTCGGTGTCCGCTCAGATCGAGGCGTTGCTCGACGCGGTGATCGAAGTCGTCCACGCAAACAAAGGGTTCGTGATCCTGCTTCGGGACGGCGATCCGTCGATCGCGGCGGCTCGCAACGTCGACCAAGAAACGATTCCCGACGCGGTCACGCAGCTCTCCGACAGTATCCTCCGGCGCTGCATCGACACGCGGAAGCCGCTGATTGTGAGCGATGCGGTCAACGACACCATGTTTCATTCGAGTGAGAGCGTGATGAACCTGCAGCTCAGCTCGGTGATGGTCGCACCGCTCATCGCGCAGGGGCAGCTTCTCGGCCTCATCTACGTAGGGAACGACAACGTCGTCAATCTGTTCGAGCAGTCGAGCCTCGACATCTTGACCGTCTTCGCGGGCCAGGCGTCGCTCATCATGCAGAACGCCATCCTGCTCGACGAGCTCACCACCGACCGCGACCGCATGGCCGAGGAGCTCGACGCGCAGCGGTTCGGGGACATCATCGGAAGCTGCGCGAGCCTTCTTCGCGTGTTCCGGCGCGTCGAGAAGGTGGCGTCGACCGACATCAACGTGCTCATCACGGGAGAAACGGGCACCGGCAAGGAGCTGATCGCGCGCGAGCTTCATCGGCGGTCCAATCGGCAGGACAAGCCGTTCGTGGTGGTGAACTGCGGTGCGATTCCCGAGAACCTCATGGAGTCGGAGCTCTTCGGTCACGTGCGCGGCGCGTTCACCGGTGCGGTGAGCACGCGCCAGGGCAGCTTCCAAGCGGCGCACCGCGGGACTCTCTTCCTCGACGAGATCGGAGAGATGCCGCTCTCGCTCCAGGTCAAGCTGCTTCGAGCGCTTCAGGAACGCGAGGTGATCAAGGTGGGTGACACCAAGCCACAGTCGGTCGACATTCGGGTGCTCGCTGCCACCAACCGAAACCTCGAAGAGAGCATACAAGAGGGGACCTTTCGCGAAGACCTCTACTACCGACTCAACGTCGTGAACGTACACCTCCCGCCGCTTCGCGAGCGCGGAGAGGACGTGGTGCTCCTGGCGAAGTACCTGCTCAAGAAGTACGCGACCGAGTTCGACGCGGTGGTAAAAGGGTTCACGCCGAAGGGGCTTCAGGCGCTCCGCGACTACGACTGGCCGGGCAACGTTCGCGAGCTCGAGAACCGAATCAAGAAATCCATCGTGCTCGCCGACAAGACCCTCATCGGCGTTGAAGACCTCGATCTCGGCAGTGAGTCGCGTCGCTCGGTCGTGCCGCTCGCCCAGGCGCGCGAAGACTTCACGCGCGAGTACATCCTCGAGGTGCTCGAGCGCAACGGGGGGAACCGGACTCGAACGGCCCGAGATCTCGGTGTAGACCCACGTACGGTGTTTCGTTACCTCGAGCGCGAGCCGGATGCGCCCGATCCCGGCGGAGCAGCCGAGGGCTGACATTTGTGTCATGGTTGAGCATAGGTTTCGTGGAATAATCCCGAAATCTCGTGTGTTTCCGGCGCGGGAGCCCCGGCATGCCCTTTGCTTTCAATAACCGATGGATGTGTTTGCTTGCTTCATGTGGGTTCTTGGGCCTTGCGGTCTCGGGGTGCGTCGCCACCGACACCATCGACTTCGAGCCGACGGAGAACTTCCCTCCGTCGATTATCAGCCAGCCAGAGGCGCTGTTTCCGCTCGATGAGATCGGTCTCGTTAACGTGGACGATCCCCCGCCCGAGCAGGGCGCTGAGATCTTGCTCCAGACCACTGTCCGCGATCCCAATCTCGAGAACACACTTCAGTTTCGTCTCTTCCTAAACGACGCCGATACCACCACTGATGAGGGAGAGATCGAACCGAGCGGATTCGTCGAACGGGATCGCGACTTCGCTGTGCCGTTTGCCCAGCTCCTCGCGAACCAGTGCAACAAGATCGACATCGTCGTGACGACGGAGTTCGCGTCCACGGCGTTCGACACTCGGCAGCCGTTGATTCCAGGCGACTTCGACCAGGCGGTGTGGTGGGTTCGCGTAACGGACTCGAGCGCTCCCGTGCCTCCGGAGTGCCCATGAGCGACCGTACGAACAAGTCGCGGTGCCTACCTCCTCGAGTCTCTTCGTGGGCGTGGGGACTGCTGTTCGTCGTGGGGTGCGGCTTCAGCTCCGACAGTTTCGACTTCGGCCCGGGCAATAACTGCGAGGTTTCCGACGACTGCGCACAGGGGGTCTGCGACCAAGGTTTCTGCGTCGACATGTCCACTGGAGAAATTCAGCTGGTCATCGAAGTGCTTCGAAGCGCGACCGACGGGGTCGAGTCGACCCCGGCGAGCTGGGTTTTTCCAAGTCTGGGCGTCGACGGCGTCCGGAACTTCGATCTATCGCTCCCGCTGACTCGTGTGGTGGAGGGGACGGTGCGTTGGAAGGGCGAGCTGGTGCCCGCCACGCTGCGGTTCACGCGGCAAATCGATGGCGAGGAAGGCGCATTGAACGCGCTGCCCGTCGAGGTCGACAGCACCCAGGGCTCCTTTGTTGCGGGGTCGTCCGGTGGCGACGTCGACTACGCCGCCACGCTGGTGGCCGGTGCCACCTACGACGTGGCGGTCCTTCCCGGCATCGACGTCGTCGTCGACTCCGGTGATCCCAGCCCCGCCATTCGGACCTTGCCGCCGATTTACGGAACCCTCGAACTCGACGACAGAGTCTCTGCCGAGCCGATTCGCTTCGACGTGGACTTCCCGGAAACCCTCGAGGAGCCATGCACCCCCGTGGTGCTCACGGGATGTCTCTTCAGCGGCCAGATCGTGAGCTTCGATGGAGACACGACCGGGCCGGCCGCAGGCCTTCAGGTCCGTGCGATTGAAGAGGCGACCGGTCGGATCGTGTCGTCGATAGCGGAGACTGACGAGAACGGTGACTACCAGATTCGCGTGCTCCCCGGCGCGTTCCCCTATGTCATTCGGGCAACGTCGTCCGCGGGCAGCATGGAACCGTTCCCTTCGGTTTCGCTCGACCCAGAGGCGCTCTTCGAAGAGGATCCGGAGGAACCCACCGTCGTCATTCCGCGCGTCGACCCGGTGCGGGTGTCGGGCTCAGTCCAGGATAAGGAGCAACGGCTCGTCTCCGGAGCGACGCTCCAGTTCCGATCGACCAACGTTTTCGAGGGAACGGACTCGGGCTTCGAGGGCGCGTTCCAGACTTCCTCGACCACCGGTAGCGACGGCGGCTACAGCGTCGATCTCTTGCCGGGCACCTACGAGGTGCGCGTTACGCCGCCTGCCAGCGAGAACGCGTGGGCGCCCGCATTCGCAGAGCTGCTCGTAGTGGACAGTCTTCAAGACGGCGTCGAACAAGAGCCCGTAACCCTCGGCTCCCAGACGACGTTGCTCGGCACCTGCTCGACCTTTACCGGCGACCCGGCGAGCGGCGTCACGGTCGCGGCACGTGCGCGAAGTGAGATCGGAGGCCTTCAGCGCTCGCAGGAAACCGTGTCGAGCCTATCGGGGGACTACGAAATGCAGCTCGACCGCGGTCTCTACGATCTGCTGATCAAGGTACCGTCGTCTACCGGCTTCCCGTGGTTGGTGGAGCCGGAAACTCAGCTCGACCCCGATGGCTCGCAGATCAGCCGAGACTGGGAGCTCCCGCCGCCGCTCATCGTTCAGGGGGAGGTGCTGGCGCTCGGCGAGATTCCCATGGGTGGCGCCCCCGTTCGTGCCTATGTCCTCATCGAAGACTCTGGGCCGAACGCCTCCGGAGACGGGCTCCGCGCCGTGCAGGTCGGCGAGACGACGTCCGAAGAAGACGGGACCTACCAGCTCTTCATTTCGCCGACGGTCGGCGGGCTATGAGCAGCCAGACCGTCCCGACGAGCGCAAGCCATCCCGGCCAGTTCCCGAGACGCGTGTAGACGGTGCTGCCGTCCATCATGTGAACCTCCGCGCGGAGGTTTTCCCGCGTCATCACCCCCGTTCTGGCCACGATCCGTCCGACCGGGTCGACGATGCTGCTGATGCCGCTGTTCGTCGCGCGAACCAAGTAGCGGCGATGTTCCACCGCGCGGAACTGCGCGAGGACGAGATGAATCCACGGCTCCTGCGTGTCCCCGAACCAGGCGTCGTTGGTGATGTTGACGAGCAAATGCGGGTTTCCCTCCTGCACCATCGCGCGGGTGAAATCTGGAAGCACGTCTTCGTAACAAACGGGCGTCGAGAGCCGCCACTCACCGAACTCGAGCGGTTCCACGTGGTCACCCGCCGTGAAGCGGCCGCTGTTGGGCGACAGGTCGTAGAGCCATGGAAATACGTCGCCGAACGGCAGGTACTCTCCAAACATCAAGAGATACGTTTTGTCGTAGGACGCGCGAACGTCTCCGTCGCCATCCATCAGGAACGCAGTGTTGTAGACGCGGGGTTCGCCGTCTTCGACTCCGCGGGAGATCCCCCCGAACAAGATGGGGGTCCGAACGTCTCGGCGTACCCTGTCGCCGCGAAACGGAAGATCCCGCGGGAGGGAGCGAACGTAAGCGGACTCGGGCCAGACGAGGAGATCGAGCTCGCCCTCGCTCTCGAGTTCGAGGCTCTGCTCGAGGTGTCGACGATGCCCCTCCGCAGCGTCCTGCCGCTTCTCGAAGATCCCCATGTTCACCTGAACGATCCCAACCTCGAGAGGAGGCGATGCCGCCATGGCTGCTTCGACCTGGGGAATGCGAACGGCCCCGTATCCGAGGGTCAGCGCGATGCACGCGACGGCCGACAGCACGATTGCCCGTGGCGCCGTCCGCTGCCCGCGCGCCCACCGAAGCAGCTCGAATAGAGTCACGTTGATCAGCACGGCCACGAACGAGATGAGCAGCGGGCCGCCGAGGTCGGCGACCTGAACGGTGAGCGGGAGCTGCGCGAAACTGTTGGCCAGGTAGACGGGAAACAGCTTGGGGTAGAGCCATTCGAGCGCGAGCCAGGGAGGGATGGCGCTGCCGACGACCGACCAGCCGCGCCTTCGCGCCGCGTGGTAGAGCAGGCCGTAGATGGCGTACTGACCGCCGATGAACGTCGAGAACGCCAGCCAAAAGAACAGGCTTGGGCCGAGGCCGTAGCCCGAGAACACCACGAAGAACTCGATGAGCCAGTGGTACCCGCCGGCGATCATCACGGTGCCGTAGACGAGGCTGACTTTGAATGCCGTGCTCCACGGTCGTTTCGGGCAGAGCTCGAGGGCGATCAAGAGCGGAATGAGTGAGACCAGCGCGAGCGGCCAAATCCCGAACCCCGCCCAGCCGAGGAAGTACACCACGCCGCCGAGGGCCGCCCACGCGTAGGCTAGCCTTCGACGACGCCGGTCGTCGTCCCCGGCCTCGCCGTTCACGAGGCGTCTACCAGCACTTGTTCGGTCGCGCGTCGCACCACGTCGAGCAGGTGGCCAAGGTCGGCCTCGGTGATGTTGAGCGGCGGAACCAGGTAGACCGTGTTTCCAAGGGGACGGACGTGCGCGCCGAGCGACAGCGCCGCGTCGGAGATCGCCCAGCCGATCTTGCCCATGTAGCCGGTGGTGCCGACGTCGAAGGCCGCACACATGCCGCGGGACCGAGGGTGGGTGACGCCGGGAACTTCGGTCATCGCGTGGATGCCGTCAGTGAGCTGCTGCGCGCGAGGCGCGGCCTTTTGTAGGACCTGTTCGTCTCGGTAGATCGCCAGCACCTCGAGCGCGATGGCCGCACCGAGCGGGTTTCCGAAGAACGTGTGCCCGTGCATGAGCGCCCGGTCTTTTCCGCCGCGGAAGCCCTCGTAGATGCGGTCCGATGCGAGCGTTGCCGCAAACGGAATCGCGCCACCCGAGAGCCCTTTCGCCGTGCAGAGGAGGTCGGGAACGACGTTCGCGTGGTCGCACGCCCACATGGTTCCAGTTCGGCCAAAGCCCGTGAACACCTCGTCGGCGATGAGAAAAGTGTCGGCGTCTCGTGTGGCTTCGCGGAGCGCGGCTAAGAGCTCCGGCGGATACATGCGCATGCCGGCCGCGCCTTGGACGATCGGCTCGAGCACCACGGCCGCGACGCGGTCGCGCTGTTTGCGGACCATCGCGATGAGCTCCTCGAACACGGGTTCCCAAACGTAGTCGACGGGGTCGGACGGCCGCTCCGCTTCGAAGAGTAGGGGGTGGAATACGCTGCTGAACTCGTCGACTGCGCCAACGCTCATCGCCCCGAGCGTGTCACCGTGGTAGCCGCCCGGGAGCGTCAGAAACTTCGTTCGATCGGGACGGCCGTTTTGCTGCCAATACTGGAACGCCATCTTCAGGGCGACCTCGACCGACGTGGAGCCGTTGTCGCTGAAGAACGCGCGATCGAGCCCTTCGGGTGCGACCTCTGCGAGCTCGGCGGCGAGCCGCACCCCGGGCTCATGGGTGGCGCCTCCGAAAGTGCAGTGCATGAGTCGCTCCGACTGGTCGACGAGTGCACGCCGAAGCCGAGGGTGGCGGTGGCCGAGGTTGTTGCACCACCACGAGCCGCTCGCGTCGAGAACGCGGGTTCCGTCAGTGGAGGTCAGCCAAGGGCCCTCCGCGCTCTCCACGATGAAGAGGGGCCGACTCTCGTGGTCCTCGCTCGACGTGTATGGCCGCCACACGTGTTGGCGGTCTAGCGCCAGAAGCTCATCGTCCGAAACTCCCATCGCAAAGTTCCCCTCGTTCTAACCGGTTACGGTGATGGCTCCGGTAGGGCAGTACTTGACTGCCTGCTCCACCTTGGCGCGGAGCTCTTCGGGCGGCTGGTCTTGCAGAATGTTGAGGAAGCCGTTGTCGTCTACTTGGAAGACTTCGGGAGCCTCTCCCATACACACTGCGTGCCCCTGGCACAGATCGAAATCGACCTTGATTTCCATGTCTCGAACCTCAGTAGATGCCCGGGATGATACGCCATCGAACCTGTTCGCAGTAGCGCTCCCAGTCCGGACCGTACTTCGTGGAGCAGAAGTGATGATCCCGTCGCTCGCGGTGGATCAGCAGGACGGCGAAATACAGGGGATAGAAGTAGGGAAGGATCGAGCCGAACAGGCAGGGGAGCGACCACGAAAGCGCCATCAAAATGTCACCCACGTAGTTGAAGTGGCGTGACCAACCCCAAAAGCCGGAGAGCAGGAGCTTGTTGCCGTGCTCGGTCTCGAAGTACTCGGCCTTCTTGCCCCAGATGACGGCCTTTTCTGGGTCTTTGCGGAAGTTGTGCTTCTGCGAGTTGACCGCGCGGAAGATGTAGAGGCCGAGGAAGTTCACGGCGACGATCAGCACGGCGCCCCACCACGGCAGGGTGTGCACGTGATCAATCAGATAGTGCGCTTGCAGCGAGTAGGTCATCGGGACCCACACCAGGTCGCCGAACACCAGCATGTAGCCGAAGTTCTCGTGCTTGATGTCCATCGTGGTGAGGATGGCTTCCTCGTTCCAGAAGTAGTCGAGGATGTAGAACATCTGGAACACCCAGACGAGGATCATCGAGGTGGAAACGAACCCGTAGACCTCGTACTGCACCAGCGCGAAAGCGGTGTTGATCAGCACCCATAGGATGAGCCCAGGTCGCGCTTCGCAGAACAGCTTGAAGTCGAAGCCCTCGGGCCCGGCCGGCCAGCGCGGATTGTGTCCCGTACCCATCCAGAAGTCGTGGATGAAGCTTCCGCTCAGGTGTCGCGCCTGCCCGTGCTGCTTGCCGTACCAGTAGAGGTACCCGCTGAACGCGAACGAGAAGATCGTCATCACGCTGATCAGCGCGCCGAACTCGGTGTAGAGCAGGCTCAGGGGCACGAGCCCGGAGACGTGCAGCGCGGCCACGATCACGAGCGTGGCGATGAGCGAGAAAAACCCGTTCATGCGGTAGGGGAGTCGAGAGCCGTCCGGAAGTGGAGCCCCGTACACCTGGCGCCCGGGCGCCCACTTCTGGAGCGCGGCCTGCAGTACGAGCCATCCCGCGTAGAGGGCGGCCGCCTTCCACGTCGGCACCATGTCCTTCAGGAAACCGTCCCAGTCGGCCATCGGCCCCGGGAGCACCTCTCCATCGTTGAAGCGCACCGCGAAATAGAGGTACGCCGTGAAGACTGGGAGCCCGAAGATCATCAAGAAGTTGCCAGGGATCCCGCCGAACTCGAGCTTTCGTTTTTCCTCGCCCATCGCGCCGCACTCTAGAGCAACCTTTGCGGTCGTCACCCAAAAATTGGTCGAAAACGGCCGAGAATTCCCTGTCAGCACCCCTTCTCGGGGGTTAGGCTCGCCGCTGGCCGGTCGCGGTCCTCGAGTATCCCCACGATGATCATCGTCACCGGTACCAAGCGCTCTGGCACGTCCATGTGGATGCAGCTCCTCGACGCCGCCGGTTTTCCGCCGATCGGGACCGCCTTCCCGAAGAACTGGGAGACGACGATTAAGGACGCCAACCCGGCCGGGTTTTGGGAATCAAAACTTCGCAACGGCATCTACTACATGACCAACCCCGACCCGCAGACCGGGCACTACCTCTTTCCGGAGCGGACCCGAGGGCTGGCGGTCAAGGTGTTCATCCCCGGTCTGATCAAAACCGATCGCGCCTTCATCACGAAGGTCGTCTGCACCTTCCGCCCGTGGCGGCAGTACGTGCGTTCTCTCGCTCGCCTGTACGAGATGGAGAAGAAGTCTCAGGCGGAGCTCCGGAAAGACGACTCGGACCCGTTGCCCCCGATCGACCCCATGCCACCGATGATCGAATGGTGGGTCGAGAATTTTTCTCTCTTCAGCGACCTCGTGACGCGGCAGTATCCGTTCTACATGGTGTCCTATGAATCGGTACTGACCGATCCCGGTACGGCCGTTCGTAAGGTGTTCGAGTGGATCGGGCACGGAGACGCCGATGCCGCCGTAGCCCAGGTGGAGCCGGCGCTTCGGACACAGGACACCACCCCGGACGACCGCGAGACGACCGCAGAAGCGGAGCTCGAGCCCGAGGTCATCGAGGTGTTTGATCGGCTGTACGACGTGGTGCGCGCTCAGCGTCCGCTCGACCAGTCTTTCGTCGACGTGCTGAACGAGACCAACGTACGGCTCGGACCCCGAATCGAGGAGGCCGTTCAGCATGCCGCTGCATCCCAGAAAGCCCGCCGTGAGGAGATTCGGAGGCGGCGGGCACGCGCAAACTCGGAGAAGTGACCTGGCCTGCGTTCGCTCGCCTTGCGGGCGAGGCGTGAAGCCATACGAAAGGTTCGCCATGAAGCGATTTCAAAACAAAGTTGCCGTCATCACAGGTGCCAGCGCCGGAATCGGCGAGAGCTGCGCGAGGAAGTTCGTCGCGGAAGGGGCCAAGGTGGTTTTGGCCGCGCGCGGCGTCGAAGCGCTGGAGAAACTTGCGAACGAGCTTGGGACCGACGTCGCGTACGCGGTGCCCACGGACATCGCCGACATGGACTCGTGCAAGAACCTTCTCGAACAGGCCCAGTCAAAGCTCGGTTCCGTCGACGTACTCGTCAACAACGCGGGCTTCAACTCGCGGGGCGCCCTCAAAGACATTCCCGTCGAAGACATGCTTCAGATTCTGAACGTGAATCTGCGTGGGCCCATGCTGCTCACGCGCCTCGCCCTGCCGATCATGCTCGGGCAGGGTTCGGGGTCGATCGTCGGTGTGGCGTCGCTCGCAGGCAGAATCCCCCTCGAAGACGAAGCTACCTACTCTGCAACGAAGTTCGGGCTTCGGACGTTTTCCTTCGCGCTTGCCGACGAACTCGAGGGGACCGGAGTCAAGGTCTCGGTGGTGTCGCCTGGCCCCGTCGAGACCGGCTTCATCATCGAGTCGATCGACGAGGTGCCGGACATCGTGTTCTCCCAGCCGATGAGCACCGCCGATGAGATCGCCGACCTCGTGCTCGAGAGCGCATTCGATGGGAGGCGCGAGCGCGTGAAGCCGACCATGGGCGCTCGCCTCGCCACCCTCGGCTACTTGCTGCCCGCCATGCGGAGGGCGCTCAAGCCTCGGCTCGAGGCTAAGGGCCGTCGCGAAAAGAACAAGTACCGAGCGCGCGGCTAGCGTCGCGGGTCGGTGTGCCCGAGAGGACGCTCAAGGAACCGCGCGTGGCACATCGCATTCTCCGCCATACGCGGCACGTAGGTACGACTCGGCCATCTTCCCGCGCGGAGAAAAGCCTCCCGGCCCCTCCTCCGTCGTACTGGGGTCCGTAAACCACTTCCACCAGTAGATGCCTGCCACCCACGGTCGATCGCGCACCGAATCGATGAAGCATGCGTACCCGAGAGCCTGAGTCTTCGGGTCGATGGTCACCCGGCTGGCGCGCTCGGGCCATGCGTGCGGCTGAACGAGCGCGTCGTCCGCACTGCGGAACCCGACCTCCGTAAAGAGCACGGGCCGGTCGACCCGTGCGGAGAGCGACCCGAGCTCGTCGAGTCGTAGGGCGAGTACGCGATCGATGCTCGCGCGTGTTGCGTCATTGGTCTTTGCCAGCGGCGGGTAGAACTGAACCCCGACGAAGTCCAAAGCGTCCCACCACGGCACCTGCACCGCGTCATCCCAGTTGGCGCTGTAGGTCAGT
>JBCDFZ010000076.1:0-17875 GCA_039177115.1 Myxococcota bacterium | reverse complement strand
TATCGAAGGCGTCAACAACAACGACTACCAGCTGACCAAGCTCGCCAAGTACAGCGAAGCCACGGGCCTCGGCGAGCAGTGTACGGGTTTCAAGGGCGACTTCATGAAGCTCGACGTTCCGGACCAGTCCTACGACGCGGCATATGCCTTCGAAGCTACGTGCCACGCGCCCGACAAAGTCGCGGTGTTCCGAGAGATCTTCCGCACGCTGAAGCCCGGTGCTCGCTTCGCCGGCTACGAGTGGTGCATGACGGATGCCTTCGACCCCAACAACCTCGAGCACCAGCGAATCAAGAAGGGAATCGAAACCGGCGATAGCCTTCCCGACATCGCGACCGTTCCGGAGGTACTCGAAGCCCTCCGTGCGGCAGGGTTCGAGATCGTAGAGTCGCACGACGCGGCCCAAACCGCAGACTCAGAGACGCCCTGGTACCTTCCGCTCGTCGGCGAGTTGAACAGCCTGATCGCGCTTCGTCGAGGCCGATGGGGCCGTCTGTTCGCCGACCGCGCGCTCGGAACGCTCGAGGCGCTGCGGCTCGTCCCGAAGGGCTCCACCGAGGTGAGCTTGATGCTCTCCGCGGCGGCCGAGTCGCTCATTGCGGGCGGAGAGCTCGGTATCTTCACGCCGAACTACTTCTTCCTCGCTCGCCGCCCGTAGTCGCCATGCGTCTCGTGGGCCGGGCCACACCCACTCTCGGGACAGCCGAGGCTCCCGAGCCTCGGCCTTCCCCTACGGTCGATTCGCTCGAGGCCGCGCGAACGTCGACGTACCCGCCCCCGTATCCCGAAGGCTGGTACGTCGTCGCGCGGTCCGACGAGCTTCGTAGCAAACCGCGCTTCGTGCGATGCGTCGGCGAGTCGTGGGCGCTCTTCCGGGACGCGTCGGGTCAGCCCTGCATCGTCGACGCATACTGTCCGCACCTCGGTGCGAACCTCGCCGACGGCTGTGTTCGCGAAGGCAACCTCCAGTGCCCCTTTCACGGCTGGCGTGTTGCGGGTGATGGACACGTCGTCGGACGACCCGAGCCCACGCCTCCCGACTCGCGGTATCGCACTCGTGCTTGGGCCACCGACGAGCTTCACGGCTGGGTGCTCGCCTACCATCGCCCCGGATCGGACGGCACGCCGGTCGAACCGCCGTACCGTCTGCAGAGGGTGCCGGGAATCGACACCGGCCAGCTCGTTCACCGTGGAGACTACGATGCCGGGCGCGTTCGCATGCACCTCATCGAGTTCGCCGAGAACAGCGTCGACTTTCGGCATTTTTCGTCGATTCACGGCGAGCTACGCGTTCCCTGGACCGAGATCGGCATCCCCGGCATGCGGATCCGCCACGAGGCGAGCTGGCGTCGCGACCCCGACGAACCCCACGTCGCATGGTTTGGCGACCAGGCGCTTCTCGAGGTCCGCGGCAAGCCTATCAAGGACTCCGGCGCCACTGCGGAGGTTCGCTTCGAGGGCCCAGGCGGAGTCGTGCGTTTCGATTTCAAGCTCGACAAGGGCGGTGGCCGCGTGGTGATGTTCCAGAGTCACAGCCCCGTGGCTCCCCTCGAACAGCACGTTCGCTTTCGATGGTTCAGCGAGCGCCGAGTTCCGAAACTCTTGGCTTCGTTCGTCGTGGGGAACTGGATCTCTCAGTGGCGACAGGACATCTCGATCTGGGAGCGCAAGGTGTATCGTCGATCGCCGCTGCTCACGCGCGCGGACGGTCCGATTCACCAGCTTCGCCGCTGGTATTCCCAGTTCTACGAAGCGGGCTGAGTCCGGCCCTCGTCGCTACGTCCCCGAGACGACCTTCGGCATTCTGTTGTTCGCGTCGTTGAAGAGCCGTTGCCGAAACCGCTGGGTGCTTCCGTTGAGGGCGTAGCCGTAGCCCGCCCAGCCGTGGGTGTGGCTGCGGGAGAACTCGTTCGGCGACATTCCCATCGACTGCAGGATGTTCGAGAGCCACTGGGAGTAGAGAATCCCCGGTCGACGTTCTGCGTGGATCTGGCTGTTCCCTTGGCTCTGACCGTCGAAGGGCAGGCCGTCTGGATCGCGGAAGTCGAAGTAGTTCCCGGTGTTGAAGTAGCCGTTCACGCTGCCGGCCGTGACCACGGGAAGCGAATCGGAATCGTGGGTCGACGGGCCCGACTCCTGAACCCACATCACGAGTCCCTGATCGAGAAGCGCCGAGCCGTCGCCCGCATCGATGCTGTTCAACCGGTGGGCGAGGTCGAGGAACCCGTCCCGAAAGAAGTTCCGGTGCGCTCGCGTGAGGGTGTCCTGGGGATGCTCGGGCAGATTCCCTTCCTCAGCCCATCGACTTCGGGAGAAGATCGCTCGGTGCGCGATCGGATCGTGCCACTGGTCTCCACCGACGAAGCTCGGGCTGTCGTGGTAGGTGTGCTGAACTCGCACCGTCGCGATTCTGCAGGCTCCGCAGGAGATCGCAGCTGCGAACACCGCGTTGTAGTCTTCGTACCAGCGCTGAAGGTACGAGTAGTTGCTCGGCGCCCACATGTCGCCCGCGGTGTTGGTGTTGCCGCGGTTGGCCGACTGCGGATCGCAGGCGGCTCCGGCGCCTACCATCTTTTGAACGGTGTCCGACCGATCGAACCGTCGTGCGAGGTCCGAGACCATGTCCATGTGATCGGTGAGGCGGGCGCGGTCGTTCGAGCTCAGTCGCCGTGAGTCCCCGAACGAGCCGTTGACCAGCTCGCTGTACTGCTGGGCCACGCGATTCAACACGTGGGTCCGTGATTCCCCGGGCGGCATCGGAGCGGGCGGCTGAGGCGAAGGCGGCGGTGGCTGCGGCGCCGGCGGCGGTGGCTGTGGCGCTGGCGGCGGTGGCTGCGGCGCTGGCGGCGGCGGCTGTGGTGAAGGCGGTGGCGGCTGCGGCGAGGGCGGCGGTGGCTGCGGCGCCGGCGGCTGTTGGGAAGGCGGATCGTACGGCGATACACCCGTCAACAGCGTGCGAAACAGAGCGTCCGGGCTGGTGGCTGGGGACATGGCCTGTACGCCCGCCGAGCGCTCGATCCACGACAGACGGTCGCCAACGTGCATCGACTTCAGGAAGTACGGGTCGCCGGAACCGTAGAAGCCCGACCAGTTGGCGAGCACCTGGTCGATGGTGGGCACGTAGAGTGACGGGTTGTCCGGCCCTTGGTCGCGGCGCTCGTAGTTTCCGAGAACGTGGGCGGTGCTGTGCCCCACGTAGAACGGCACGTCGAGTCCACGGATCAGCATCATCTTGTCGATCAGGCTTTGCGACAGCTCGCCGGACGGGCCCGTCAGCACGCTCGAGAGCGAGGTCTGCCCGTTCGACGTGGACCTCGAAAGTCGCCCGTACCGCAGCGTGTGGTCGCTGTACAAGTTGTACGACTGGTTCAGCGTGCTCGAGTTCGGGTACATGTACTCGGGCCACACGCCGCCGTGGTCGGTCAGGAACGCTACGAAGAAGCGAGGATCGGGAGCTTGTGCCTTCGCGGTTCTCGGTGCCAGTGACGGAAGAAAGGGAATCGAGAGAATGGCGCCGCTACCAAGCAAAAAGTGGCGGCGACCCAGCTGTCGCACAGGCATTAAGACTCGTCTCCTCTCGCTCGCTGTCGGAATGCCGGCAGAAATGCGATCTCTCTAAAGAATTCGGTGAGGGTCGCGCCGGCCTCGAGCTCGTACGCGAGCGCGTCCACCGTGCCGCGATCACCGCCGAAGGCGGGGTCCGCTTCGAATCCGAGCGCGAACCGAACGTAGTGCGTCGCGAAGCAGCGTTGGAGCTTTCCGCTATCGAGTAGCTCGTCGACCAGCTCGACAGGCCCGGAAACCACCGTGGTATCGGTCGCGCCTTCGATCAACGGCGTGGTCTCGAGGTCGAGCGGGATGGTCGTGACCGCTCCTTCGATGTCGATGATCATCTCGTCGGTCCGATGGCGGCCGAGCGCATCAAATGCTTCCAGCGGGAACCCGAGCCCGTTGATCAGCTGGTGACATCCGTTGCAGCCGCCGGGACTCGTCAGTGCTTCCGTACGCTCACGCGTCGTGGTGAGCGCGGACACTGCATCTGGCGCCCCGTTCACGTCAGCCGGCGGGTCACCCAGCTCGTCGCAAAGAAAGTTCTCGCGAATCCGAACGCCGCGGAGGATCGGATGCGTGTAGACGGTGGCGGCGGTGAGCAGCGCGCCTCGGCCGAGCACCCCGATTCGTTCAGCCGTTGGAAACGGAACGGGATCCGCCCCCTCTTCCCAAACCGGAACGCCGTAGATTGCTGCGAGGTCATCCGTGCGCGCGAACGAAAGATTGCTGGTGAAAAGGTCGTCAAAATGCCCGTGCGCTCGGTAGTACTCGCCCATGTCCACCGCCTCCGCGATCATGTGGTCGCGGAGCTCGGGTGAGACGTCGGTGCCCTCGATGAACGCCAACTTCTGCGGGTCGGATCCAGCCACGCCACCGTAGGGGTCGCCCGTCTTGTAGAGCGCCAGCCATTCGTAGAAGAACCGTTCGAAGGTCGCGTCGGCTCTCGGGTCAGCGTACATGCGTTCGACCTGCTGCCGGTAGCCGACCTCCGTGAGCAGGGAGCCATCCGCGGCCGCGTCGAAAAGCTCTTCGTCGGGCATGGCGCTCCAAAAGTGGAACGAAAGACGAGATGCGAGTTCGTACGGGCTCAGTTCGAATACGCCGCTTTCAACCTCGGGTCCGCGATCCCACACGAAGTAGATGAAGTTGGGCGAAGAGAGCATGGCGACGAGCAGATCCCCGAGAGCTTCCGGCGTGGCTTCGTAGTCGCGCCCATCGTCCGCAAACACCGTGTCGACGTAAAAGGCTTGCTCCTCGTCGCTCAGCGGGCGGCGCGCGGTCCACAGACCAAAGTCTTCCACGAACTCGGAGACACAGTCTCGATGATCGTCCGAAGGTTCGTCGACGCAGGGGCCGAAGATGGCCTGGCGTCGGAGGTTGTCTTGCACGATGGCGTTGGCCACCGTCACCGCGACGTCGAAATACCCGCGCACGTGCAGCTCCGTCACGTTCTGCGACATTCGACTGAAACTCGATCCGACGAGTTCACCGAAGTCGAGCTCCGATGGATCGTCGGGGATGATGGCGTACGCTGGTTCGACGGCATCGATCACCGCCTGCGCATCGCCTCCGAGAAAGTGCACCAGCAGCTGTGAGACGGAGCGCTGGTGCTGCTGCTTCGTCATTCGCGGAAGCGTCGTCGCGCTGGGAGCGCCCACCCCGGGACTGCCGGTTGGCAGCCCCGGGGCGGCCGTCGGACCGCCCGGATCGTTTGCGATGGGGTTTGCACCCCCGATGACCCCGTTACAACCGAGCAGAAACAGCCCGAAAACCCCAAACCTCAGCCCTCGAATCAACTCTTACCCTTTAGGGTCGGTATTGCTCCTTAAAGGTGTATATGTCGAGGTTCAGAGACAGTTGTTTACAACTTTTTTCATCTCTAGGGGTTATCGCAGCCGAGACTAGCCAAGTGATGCGATTGCTCAGAAAATGGAGTCCTTGCCCGGAACAAGGCGATAACGGGCGAGGTTGCCCGCTCGATTCGAGCTGGTAGAAGCTCGCCGATCGCGACCGCGGTCGGGACGGGGGACGCGCGAGTGACGAAAGAGTTCTTAATCATCGTATCGACCGTCGGTCTTCTCGCGCTCATGGGCGTGTTCGAGTACGCGGTTCATCGGCGACGCCTGAGGCGAATTCCGATCAGGATTCACGTGAACGGCACGCGCGGCAAAACCAGCGTGACCCGCCTGATCGCGGCGGGGCTTCGCGAAGCGGGCATCCGCACGGTTGCCAAGACCACGGGCACGGTACCTCGTTTCATCCTCCCGAACGGACGCGAAGTTCCAGTCTATCGTCCGGGCGGAGCGAACATCATCGAGCAGAAGCAGTCGGTGACCATGGCGGCAGCGCAGCGCGCCGAGGCGCTCGTCGTCGAGTGCATGGCCCTTCAGCCACAGCTTCAGTGGCTGTCGGAAGGGAAGCTCGTGCGTGCAACCCACGGGGTGATCACCAATGCGCGACCCGATCATCTCGACGTAATGGGTCCTACCGAAGACGACGTCGCTCGCGCGCTCGTGGCTACCGTCCCCTTCAAAGGCGTCTTTCTCAGCGCAGAGAAAAAGCACCGACCGTTCTTCCGGCAGGTCGCCGAGGATCGAAACACACGCTTTCGTGCCGCCGCGGACATCACGCGGCCGGTCACCAAAGACGACATGGACGGGTTTGGTTACCTAGAGCACCAAGAGAACGTCGAGCTTGCCATCGCAACGTGCGAGGAACTCGGCGTCGACATCGAGACCGCCCTTCGCGGCATGTGGCGCGCGCGCCCCGATCCCGGCGCGATGACCGAGGAAAGCCTGGAGTTTTTCGGGCGGAGGTTGGTTTTCGTGAACGGTTTTGCCGCCAACGACCCGATCTCCACGCGCTACATCTGGGAGCAGTCGCTCAAGCGGCACCGCGACCTCAAGAAGCGGATCGCCGTCTTCAATTGTCGTTCGGACCGGGCCGACCGATCGGAACAGCTCGGCGAGGACTACGCGCGATGGACCCAGGCAGACGAGGTCGTGCTCTTGGGCACCGGCCAGTACATTTTCGCGCGCGCTGCGGTGAAGAGTGGGCTCGACCCGACGCGGCTGGTTTTCGTCGACCGCACGCATCCGGCCGACATCTTCGAAATTCTACTCGGGCTCGCGGAGTCTTCTGCCCTCGTCATGGGCTTGGGGAACATTGCCGGCCCGGGGCTGGCGCTGGCGGAATACTTCGCCAATCGAGGAACTGAACATGCCAGAAATTGAGTTGCTCTCACTATCCATCGGGCTCGGTCTCGCGGCCAGCCTTCTTTACGGGGAGCTGTTCGGCTTGGCGGCCGGCGGCATGGTCGTGCCCGGCTACATCGCCATGTTCGCCAACAAGCCCATCGACGTCGGGCTGACGCTGCTTGCCGCGCTGGTCACGTTTGGCGTGCTGAAGGGGCTTTCTCAGATCGCCATCGTGTACGGTCGGCGTCGCACGGCGCTCACCATTCTCGTGGGGTATCTCGTGGGCATGATGTTTCGATGGTGGCTCGGCAGCCAAATCACACCGTTTTCCGAAGCGGCGATCATCGGTTTCATCATCCCGGGTCTCATTGCGATTTGGTATCAGCGGCAGGGTGTCCTCGAAACGACGCTGAGCCTGATCACGGCTGCTATCATCGTCCGCATGGTGCTAGTCGTGTTCATGGGAGACGTATCGCTATGAGAGGCATGTACTGGAAGCCGGAGGGGGCCTCCCAGGTTCAACGTGCCCTCGTTGCCGCGCTCGCCATCACCGGGCTCGTCGCCGTCGAGCGGTTCCCTTCTGAGGAACAGCAGCCGTACTACGCCGAGAAGATGCTCGCGGCCCGCAAGGCCCAGGAGGCCATGGAGGTAATCCGCGTCGAGTCCGAAAAACGCGGTCTTCCCTCGCTCGAAAAGACCGACCCCGCGCGCTCTCGTCTCATCGGCGTGCTCCTGTCTCCGATCACGAGCGGCAGCGGGAGTTTGGTTTCCAAGCAGACCACCGTGAATCCGAATTTCGCCGCCGTGGTGGTCCAATGGTTGAAAGATCTCGGGTTGAAGAGCGGGGATGTGGTCGCCGTCGGTCTCTCCGGTTCGTTTCCCGCGTTCAACATTGCGGTCTATGCGGCGCTGAGCGAACTCGGCATCGAGCCCATCGTGATCTCGAGCACCGCGGCCTCCCAATGGGGCGCCAACAATCCGGGCTTCACCTGGCTCGACATGGAGTCCACGCTCCGAAAGAACGAAGTCTTCCCCTACAAGTCGGTTGCGGCGTCGCTCGGCGGGGTGGGGGACGAGGCCATCGGACTGAGCAGCCGCGGCCACAAGATGCTCGAACGCGCGATCGAACGAAACGAAATCCCCGCGATCGGTGTCATGGGCGTCACAGAGCTGCCGAGCCCCTCCGAAGTCGCGGAGGAAGGTCAATCAGAGCTCGCGGCGGTGGACCAGGATCGGGTCCGTGAGCGCATGCGGATCTTCTACGACAACGCGGGCGACCGTCCCATTCGGGCCTACGTAAACGTCGGCGGTGGCACGGTTTCGGTCGGGACCAAAGTCGGCAAGAAGAAGTTCCTCGCCGGGGTCAACCGCAGGCCGCCCAAAGGCATCGGCGAGATGCCGCCTTCCGTCATCGGAGCGTTCCTCGAGTCGGGGGTCCCCGCCATTCACGGCACGCGCATCGTCGACTTGGCCGAGAGCTACGGCCTCGAGATCGCGCCGCTGCGTACGCCGGAGGTGGGGCAAGGAGACATCTTTCAGAAGCGTCAGCCCAACCGGTGGCTCGCCGGAATCGTGCTGGTGCTCATCCTGCTTTCGCTCCTGCTGATCGCACGGGCCCCCTGGGGGACTCGCATGCTCCGCACGACCATTCCGCCCGAGAGCATCGTCCCTCCGGCGCCGCGGCCCCCGCGAGACGTGACGCCGACGGCCGCCGACGCCGACGGAAACGGAGCTGGGACCTCTCACCCGCCGTCGAAGTCGCCACCGCAAAACCCGATCGCCTGACGCGGAGCCCTATGCTTTGGCGGGGCACGCATGCTATCCCCCGCGTGGGGAGGTGCTGATGGATCGGATGTGGCGCTTTGGTGTAGCCGGCCTGGTGCTCGCGGCGACGAGCTGTGGGTCGAGTTCGCAGGGAACCGTCACCGTAGAATGGGACCGGACCGTCGACTTCACGCAGTTCGAGACGTTTAGCGTGGTCACCCAAGAAACCATCGAGAACAATCCCGACTTTCCGAATCCGCCCGAGCTCCCTCCGGATGCGGTCGCTGCCATTGAGCAGATCAACGCGCTCATCATTCAGGCGATGGGTCCGACCGGTCTCGGCTACACGTACATTCCTCCCGAAGACGTAACCCCCGAGAACCAGCCAGATCTGTGGGCGGGCAACGTGGGTTCCGTCACCGAGGAGCAGGGCCTCGTCTGGGAATGCGTTGGCGGATGGTGGTGGGGCTTCTGGGGCTGGTACTGGGATCCTTGTCGCTGGTACTACCCCCGAACGGTCGACTTCGGCGTGGGCTCGCTCCTCATTCCCGTGGCGTCGACCTCGTCGGCCGAGCCGATCTTCGGAGGTCTCGCGCAGGGGATTCTGTACGACGGGGGCGACAACGCAGAGCTCGTCGCGACGGCCGTCGCAGCGATTTTCGCCCAGTGGCCGAGCGACCAAACGGGAATCTCGTCGGACCCGGGAACGGGTGGGACGGGCGGGGGCGTCGGAGGGTCTGGGGGCGCACCCTAGACCGCGCTCACCTAACGATAGCCGTACGGCCGACGAGAACCCGCGACGCGCGCCCGCGCGCGACCTCGACGGTGACGGTGCGGAGCCGCCTGGACTCGCCCGCGTCGCGTCAGGTTCGGCGGGAACACATACGCGGCCAGGTACGCGAGAGGGTCGATCACTCTTCCGTCTTTGAACAGTCCGAGGTGAAGATGCGGCCCGGAGTCACGAACGCCGGTTTCGCCGACCAGGCCGAGAACCTGGCCTGCGAGCACTTCGTCGCCCACTCCGACGTCGTACCGCTCGAGGTGCGCGTAGAGGCTCACGACGCCGCCACCATGGTCGACCTCGACGAAGAGTCCCTTCGGACCCATGTGCCGACGATGCACGAGCTGCGCGCCCCATGGCTCGAGGGCGATGTGGGCTCGGCGCTCCCAGTCGACGCCCGCGAACGTGACCACGCCTGACGCGATGGCAAGCACGGGTTCTCCCGCCTCGGATGCGAAGTCGATCCCTCGATGGGGACGTCGCCCACCGTCCCTCGGTTCTCCCAAGCCGCTGGTGACGACCCGGGGGAAACCCTGCAGCGGACTGATGAACTCGATCCCCGCGAGCCTTCGATTACGTCGACGGGTTCGGGCGTGGCTTTCGAGAAGTCGTCGCCGAGCGGTCAGGATTCGATCTTCCGGACGCGCGTCACCGACCTGATCCCCCCAAACGAAGTGTGAAACCGAATGGCGGTGCGGGTGCGAGTCGAACTCAGAGTCGATGTGCGGACACTGCTCGGAGAAAACCCGAACGATCGCCGCGGCGTAGTACAGATTCACCTCGGGGTTTCCGAGTGCACGCTTGTGAAAGGGGAACGCGTCTACGCGAAGAGTCTTTCGCTCCCAGCCCAGTTTGGTTCGTACGCCGTAGTGGTACTTGCCGCGCCGGATGTGGCGTTCGTGCATTCCTATGTTGATGAGGGTGAGCCCGGTGCCGTACGAGGTTTGCAGCCCTTCGGTGCAATCGCTTTGTGTGTATACGAGCGCTGCGACGAGCCACGGGTCGACTTCGAACTGCCGACTGTACCGAACGATTGCGCCCGCGTAGGCCTCCAAACGTGGATGGGTGCTGGTAGGACAAAGCGATCGGAGTGCGCTCGCGAGGTCCTCCGGGTTCACCGTCGCAGGGGAGGGTGGCTCCGTCGGCCATCTTGAAAGGTCGATGAGGCCAACACCGCGCGGCCTGAGGCCCAATCTCCGCAGCTCTTGCGCATCGACGGAGCCCGGTCTCGGTGAGGTGCGTCGCGTCAGTTCCTCCTGCAACACGACGCCGGTTCGGAGGCGGCGTTCCCATGGCGTTCGCTGGGCGTTCGTCTGCTGAAGACTCACGAAGACCAGGCCAAGGACGAGGATGCTGAGCAAACGTATCGGGGTTTTCAAGCGATGCTCCGAATCCACTCAGCATGCATCTCTCGGTCGCTCGCTACAAACTCGGGTGCCCCAAGTGTCCAGTTTTTTTGAGATCTTCAAAGGTTTTGCGACCTTTACGCATGTCCGCTAGGGTGCCGGTCGAACCTACCGGGCGAACACGTGTTGACGGACCACGTTGGGAGACAAATGGGGGAGCGCCTCGCATCATTAGTTAATCGCCAGGAGCTATTCGCTCGGCGCCAATATGAACCGGTCATCGCGCACGAAGCGCTCGACTCTGCCAGCTCCACCTGGTTCGGCGTGGGTGTCGCTGCAGACAGCGCGAGCTGTGGCCTACCGGTCGACGTTCTCATTCTCGTCTTCGCTCAGGAGATGGTCCGACGCGAGCTCGGACATGCGAGCAGCACCATCTTGATCGCAGACAGCAACGCCTGCGACGCGGGGGTGCCTCGCCTCGACGTGCACCGCGCAGCGTCGCTCGCCCAGGCGCCCCTCGAAGCCCTGATCGAGCAGTTCGGGTTTCCTGCCACCGTCCGTCGCGCCTCAGGACTCGCGCCGGCCCGGGAGATCGCCAAGCGGCAGGCAGAGCTCGAGATCGACAACGGTTACGTAGCTCAGCAGCTCGTTCAAACCGACATCATGCGCGACCGCGGCGCGGGCGTGAAAGTAGGCTGGGCCCTTTCCGCCGCCACGTACGACGAAACCTACTTTGATCGGCTCTACACCAGTCGCTTCGGCAAGCAGGTGACCTTCGCCTACACCATTGGCGGCCGCACGCTCAACCCGCAGCGCCCTCGCGCGTGCCCTTATCTCTGTCGCGCGCCGGAGGAGCGGCTCCTGCTCGGACGCTCCGAGAACGCCGTTCGAAAACTGTACGAAGACACGAACACCACGGCCGCCAAAGGCTACCGAAGGCTGCTCGGAAAGCTTGCGCGAGCGTACCAGCACCTCACCGGAAACGATCCCGGAACGCCGGAGAGCTTTTTGCAGTTTGTCGTCGACATCTCCGCCAGTGCTACTGCAGGAACGCGGCGAGCTCGCGAATCGCGGGCAGGCGCCCCGTCGAACGTGTCTCCGTAAAGGCGCGCTTCTGTTCCTCCGATAGGTGAAGCCCACCTTCGCCGACCGACCCGGTGCGAATGAACGACCGCGGGTGCACTCCTCGCTCGAGAAGAAGCGCGGTGGCATGATCGAATACATGCTCTCTCGCCTTCATGGCTTCGAGACTGGTTTCGGAGACCGCCTGATCGAGCGCGCCTCCTGCAACGTCGAGCTGCAGGAACTCTGCGATGCGCTCGGCGTTCTTTTTGCGTTCGCTTCGGAGGCTTTCATACCGGAGCATCAGCACGTTCGGACTTGAAGCGTGAAGGTGCCACCCCTCCACGTGATCGAACCAAGAGCCGTACTGGACCTTCCCTGCGACGAAACGCCGATGAAAGGCGTCGAGGTCACCGTCGAACCCGAGGTAGTCACGGTAGAGGTTGTAGTACGACAGCAAGACGTCCTGACCGTCGCGTTCCACGTAGATGTACCGCGCACCGTCGGGAAGCCACTCTCTTGGTAGGTGGCTCTTGAACACGCGCGGCGACGGGTACGCATCGAGGCTCTTGGCCGTGTGCTCGCCGATAGCGAGGGATCGTTCAAACCAGGGCGAAACCTCGGTGATGTGGGCCGGTTCAGTCTCGCAGCCATGGGACAACAGGTAGACCATCCACTGCGTGAGCGTCGTTCCCGAACGCGGGTAGCTCGAGATGAACACGTCGTCTCGTCTGACCTCGAACTCGGCACGTCCGCGCAGGAAGTTGGCGATCCGTCGCGCGTGGTCGAGATTGCGGATCGCGGCGCCGAGCGCCCGGCTCGTGAGCGCAAACGCTCCGCTGGTGAACTTCGATGGCCCCATGAACTGACCTAACTACCCTAGCACCGACGATGGAAGCCCTAGCACACATCACGACGCCCGAGTTCGCCATTGCTTTCGTCGTCATGTTCATCGCCGCAACGCTGCAGAGCACCGTCGGCTTCGGGTTCGCGCTGCTCAGTGTTCCGCTGCTCGACCTGTTGAACCCGGTCTTCGCCCCGGTCCCCCAGCTGGTGGCCGTGCTCCCATTGACGGTTGGGATTGCAGTTCGAGAGTGGCCCGCAGTGGAAGTCCGCAGCACGCTTTGGATCTTCGCCGGGCGTATTCCCGGCGCCCTCTTAGGCTTTGCGCTTCTCACGACACTGCCCGAGCCGTCTCTCGACATTCTGATGTCACTGATGGTCGTCGTGGGGCTGCTTCTGGTCGTCCGAAGCGACGCGTTTCGCAGGAACGCTGCGACCGAGGTCATCGCGGGCGTTGCGTCCGGGACCATGGCGATGGTCTCGGCAATCGGAGGCCCTCCCATCGCCATTCTCTACCGGAACGACACGGGGCCGACGATCCGAGCGAACCTCGCGTTGGTGTTCGCGATCGGCGTCTGTATCACGCTCACGGTCAGGACGGCCGGCGGCGAGGTGACCCTCACCGAAGTGCTCCTCGGCGTGGCATTTTTACCCGCCGTGCTCTCTGGCCTCTTTGCCAGCCGCGGTCTTCTGACGCGCGTCGAAGGGTCGCTTCTCCGGAATGCGATCGTCGCCGTTGCAGGCGCCGCCGCGTTCATGCTCTTCGTGCGAGGGATGCTCAACTCGTGAAGTACACGAACGTGGTTTCCGGGCGGAACCTCACCGCGTGCCACGCAGCGGGAACGTCAGGTTCGCTCCAGTAGTAGAGCCAGCGCGCATCCACCGGCGCGATGTTGGTGCAGCCGTGGCTTCTTACCTTCCCGAAATCGGTGTGCCAGTACGCTCCATGGAGCGCGTATCCGCCGTGGTAGTAGAGGGTCCACGGCACCTCTTCGACCTCGTAGAATCCGTCGATCGGGTCGGTCGCGTTCATCGTCGTGGAGATGTACTTCTGCTGAACCTGGAACGTGCCGGTTGGCGGTTCATAGCCCTTCTTTCCACTTGAAATCACGGTGGCGTAAACGGGTTTGTCGCCCTCATACGCGACGAGCGTCTGCTCTCCCAGATCCACGTGGATCCACTTGGTTCCCGCGGGGACGGAGCTCGGGCGATCGACCTTTCGCGCCACCCGCACGTGGTCACGGCGGACGAATCCATCCTTCCCACCCACGTAGTCGACGCCGCCGTTCTCGAGTTCGTCGGTGATGACGAAGCGCCCGTGCTTTTGCGCGGTCCCGCCTTCGGCGAGGTTGCCCTGCTCCTGACTGAGAAGCGGACGATCCTCTTCGTACACGAACGCCAGCGGAAGCGTCCAGCCGCCCTTGCCGAGCTGCTCGCCGCGAACGACCTCTGGGTTGCGAAGCTCGAGGTCGCTTTCCCTCACGTATCGGTTGCGCACCGTTCGATAGAACACCGCGCCGTCTTCCTCCCGGGTCGCTTTCTCGCCGAGCGCAAGGAAGTAATCGCCCTCCATGAGCGACGACACGTACTCCGGCTTGGGCGCCTTCTTCAGCATGGCGCGCCTGGCCTGCTTCTCTTCTTGCACAGACGGCATGCGGTAGTAGCGCGGCGCACGCTTCGTCACGACGCGGGCGTATTGGTAGGGAAGTCGCTTGTCTACCTTCGCGGGCGGGACGCCGTAAGTCTCTGCTGTGGGGCTCTCGTCGACGTGGAAACCGAGGCTGGTGCAGATGTAGCCGTAGGGAAGCGCTTTGTACCAGGTGCCGCCTTTGCACCCGGGTCCCGATACCGCGTTTCCGACCGGAACGACGCTACCGCGACGGACGATGCCCGCGACGCCGGGCTTCTCCGAAACCTTGTCGTAGATGAAGGCGTCGTAGTGAAACGCCTTGCCGTAGAGCTGACCCTTCGGATTGTTCGCAGGCGACTCCGTGGCCCACTCGTCCGTAGGCGCGCGGAGGAGCAACCCCGACTGAACGGACTCAGGCGTTCGCGGCGCCAGGCCGAAGCCGGCGTGTGCAGTCGCGCTCGAAGTCGCGGGGTTCGTGTCTTGTTCACCTAGCGCAACCGTGCCCCCGCCGATGCAGGCGGTGACGGCGACGAGGAGAACGACGGTCCAGGGGTTCGCAAGAACGCGTGTCATCGGCAGGGCCGAGAATAGCGCTCCGAGCGAGGGAATCAAAAGATCAGTCGGATATGAGGTCGTCGGCGTCGCAGGGCCCGCTGCAGGGGTTTTCCACCACGCCCGTGTCGTAAAAGGTCCGAAGCGCCGCGCCGAGCGACTCGAGCTCCGTGGCGCGCCCGTGCGGATCGTCGAGGGAGTCCCCCCAAGGCGGGGAGTTGCCGACCGGCGGCTCGGGGTTCCCGAAGTCCACTTCGATCATCCCCGACCCCGTATGAGGCCCAGTCACCACATCGAGACCCCACACCGGTCGAATCAGGGGCGCCAGGTTGACAACGCCCCCGACGGTTCGGGCCATGATGTGGGCACCGAGGTTGGTCACCTGGTGATCGCTCTTCGACACCTGGATGAGGATTTCGTGCGGAGGGGTGTTGGGGAACCGGTCGGTGCGGATGTACTTCGAATAACCCGTCGGCTCCGCGCGATCCCAGAGCCCCTGGATCAGCGCAAGGTTCATCTGTACGTCGAGCGCATTCCAATCGTAGGGTCCGTAGATGAAGGTCGCGAACTCGTCGAGGTTGACGCTTCGATTCAAGAGCAGGTTGTAAGACTGCCCCGGCACTGCGATGAGACCCCGCTGAAAGTCGGTAGCGAGCGCCATCAGGCTCGCCCCGAGGATTCCGCCCTGACTCCCGCCAAAGTAGAAACGCCGCGACCCGTCGAGCGCGGCACCGCCGCACTCCGTGGCAAGGGCCTGGTTGAGGACAGTCGTCGGTCCACCGTCAGCCTCTCGCGACAGTGTCCTCATGGCCATCAAGAAGTTCAGGAAGCCCTGATGCATCCGCTCTGGGACCGCGCGGAAGCGTGAGAGATCGCCTCCGGCCAACGCCGACAGAATCGTCGGCACGTCGTCGAACGCGAACCCTTTCCAATCGAGACCAATGCCCGCGAGGTTCAGCTGCGCGGCAATGGGCTGGAAGCCGAGGACCTGCTCTTTCGCGCCGAGCTGGCCGTGGCCGAATAGAACGAGTGCCGCGCCTTCGTCACCCTGTGCCGCTTCTGGGACCACGATGGCGGCCGCGTACTGGAAGGTGCCGTTTTGCTCTGGCAATCCGTCCTCGCCGAGGTTCAGTAGCTCGCCGGTCTCGCCGCCCGTCATGTAAAGCGGCATGTCGAACGTCACCTCGAGCCGGCAGGCGATCCCTTCGGCAATGTCCTCGTCGATGCTCTCTACACTGTAGCTGACGCCGTCGGGAAAGCGCTCGAATGCATCGTCGCGGATGTGCACCATCCAGCGGGTGTTGTTCTCTTTGCTCGCGGTCGTGAAGTCCCACGCGAGCTGGAGGTCGTCGCGCCCGATCCCCGCGTCACTCAGCGCGGAAAAAACGTCTTCGAAGTGGGCGCGCCGCGATTCGATGATGTCGTCCTCGCTTGGTGTGCCGTCCCGTAGTGCGGCGAAGCCATCTGATGGACTAATGGTTGTACCGTCGCCGTCGACGACACCGCGGATCGCCACGATGTAGCGCGTCGCGTCGTCGAGCCGGATGGCAGGGCGCACCATCAGCGCGCGTTCCGCTTGGAGGTCTTCGGGGTCACGATTGATGTCGAAGTCCGGACGGTCCTCTTGAGCATCGACCCGCGCCTTCGCTTCCACGACGTACTCGTCGAGTTCGACCCAGTGGGCGACGCGTTCCCCCGTCGACGCGTTCAAGATGATCGTGCGCGCGTCGGCGTCGAGTGAGTCTTCGATCGCCGTGGATGGATTGAGCCCCGTCATCGTGGCGCCCGGCATCAGGGTGAGCGCTGCGATCCCCGGGGAGAACCCGTCGGCTTCGTTGAACGCGTCTGGGTTGGATCGCAGCCCTACGCCCGTTTCCGGCATGATCACGTCGGGGAGAGCCAGTCGCCGCCCCGTGACGGTCGAAGCGTCTGTCGTCGTCCAGTAGTCGTTGGGATACGGGAACCCGCAGTAGTCGGGCGCCAACGGGTCACAGTCGAGAGGAGGGGAAGCCACCATCCCACCGACGCCACCCATCCCGCCTGTGCCAGATGCGCCTCCCGTGTCGCCGCCTCCGGAGCCCGCAGTCCCGCCTCCGCCAGAACCGCCGGCCCCAGTCGAGTCGTCGCTGCACCCGAATGCAAGAACCCCGACAAATAACACCCCCGCCCATCCGTACTTCCAAGACAGCATGGCGGCGATGCTAAAGGGGCTCGGCCGCATTTTCTAGTGGCAACTTCCAGGAAGCGGTAGACCTTTCCCATGGAGGGCTTTTTCCGGAAGCGGAACTTCGCGGCGACCACGGTGGTCGTCGTCGTCCTCATGCTGACGCTCGCGTGCGAGGTACGGCTGTCTTACAGCTTCACGTTTGGGGCCCTCGATGCGCTAGTGGGTCACGACAACTGGCTCGTGGCCATGATGGCCATCCGGATCGCGTTGATGGTCGCCGTTGTGGTCCTCTGGATAGCCAATCGCACGCGCGGCCTTCACGCCGCCATCGTTGCGCTCACCGCCTTTCTCACGCTGGGCGTGGCAGTGTCGACCGCAGCGCTCGTCGAGGCGCTGGTCGGTCCCATCTTCAAAGCGGCCGACTTCTTCATTCTAGACGTCGTCCTTCTGTCGGTGTCGAACGTCCTCTCGTTCTCGCTTTGGTATTGGATCATCGACCCGCCGGGAATCCGTCCAGGCGAGCGCGATGATGACGATTGGGAGCTCCTGTTTCCGCAGCGGATTCGTAAGGAAGACGCCGGCTGGATTCCGGGGTACATCGAGTATCTCTACGTGTCGTTCGTCGTCTCCTTCACGTTCGGCCCGGCCGACGTGATGCCGCTCAGCCGCCGCGCCAAAGTGCTCATCATGCTTCAGGTCTCGATGTCGCTCGTCATCATCGCCGTGCTGGCGGCGAACATCATCACCGCGCTCGATCCTGGCTGACGTCGTCCCGTCGAGGACGCCGGATGCCACGGATGACGCGACGCCACGAAACCCTGCTAGGCTGGGCGCAGACTTGGGGGCAGCACGAGATGAAGACAGCAGTAGTGACGGGTGCCGGGAAGGGTCTCGGCAGGCGCATCGTGGAAGGCCTGGCCGGAAAGGGCTTCGCGGTACTGGCCACCGACGTTGATGAAGAGGCTGCCCGGGCCACGGCCG
>JBCDFZ010000075.1:0-17980 GCA_039177115.1 Myxococcota bacterium | reverse complement strand
GCGCCCATTTTCTTCGCCGCGAGCCTGTCAGCCGATTGTGACAGGACTGTGACCCGCTGGTCTCGTCACAGCAACGTATAACACCCGGGCGAAGCGGCCGTGTCATGGTGGCGCGACCGAGGAGGTTGGGATGAAAAGTCGTACGATTCGGCGATTCTCGCCTGGTTCGCCGGGCACCCTGGCCTTCGAGACGCCGGCTGTGCTACCCCAGCCGGAGGCACGTTCATGCGGATTCCTCTTGCCAACCTGCTCGTCCGAAGCCCGCTCCCGAAGGTGGGCGATCTGATGGAAGAGGTGCAGCAGTGCGTGGCGTGCGTCCCCGAGCTGATCGACCTGCTCGTCGCGGGCGACGCCGCCGGCCTCGAGCGCGCCGCCCGCGAGGTGAGCCTGCTCGAAGGAAAGGCGGACCAGGCCAAGAACGAGTTCCGCGCCAAGATGCCGCTCCGGCTTTTCCTGCCGATCGATCGTCGAGACCTGCTCAGGCTCATCAGCGAGATCGACGCGGTGGCCGACTGCGCGGAGGACATGGGCGTACTGCTCACCCTGCGTCCGTGGCAGGTCCCGAGCGACCTCGAGGAGCCGCTTCGCGAGTTCGTGCGTCGCGTGCTCGCCGTCGTCGATTCGTCGGCCGAGCTCGTCGGGATGATGGAAGAACTGATGGCTGCCGGGTTTGCTGGGAGCGCCGCCGAAACCGCGCTCGCCAAGGCCGATGAAATCGGTCGCCTCGAGCATGAAGCCGACAAGCTCCAAGACCGGTGCGCCAAAGTGCTGTTCAAGTCGGAGGACGAGCTTTCGCCCGTAGCCATCTTCATGTGGACCAAGCTGCTCAACAAGATCGGCGACATCGCCAATCACGCTGAGAACGTAGGTGACCAATTTCGGCTGTTCGTGGCCGCCGCGTAGATGGACCTCACAACTGTCATCCTCACCGTGGCTTCCCTCGGCGGCCTCTACATGGCCTGGACCATCGGCGCGAACGACGTGGCCAACGCCATGGGGACGTCCGTCGGCTCCGGTGCCCTCACCCTTCGCGGCGCGATCATCGTGGCGGCAATCTTCGAGTTCGGCGGCGCCATGCTCGTCGGCGGGTCCGTCACGGACACGATTCGCAAGGGCATCGTCGACGTCGGTGCCATCGGCGCCGATTCCATCGTGGTGGCCGTCGGTATGACGTGTTGCCTCTTGGCGGCCGCAATTTGGCTCAACCTCGCCACCTACGCGGGCTGGCCGGTGTCCACCACGCACAGCATCGTTGGCGCCGTGGTGGGCTTCGGGGTTGCCGCAGGCGGGATGAGCGCCGTCGACTGGGGCACCATCGGAAACATCGCCGCGAGCTGGGTGGTCTCCCCGGTCATGGGCGGGATCATCGGCTACAGCGTCTTCATCCTCGTCCGCCGAACGATCCTCAGCAAGGACGACCCGGTACAGGCGCTGGCCCGCTGGGGCCCGATCTTCGTCTTTCCCATCATCGGGATTCTCTCGCTCAGCGCGATGTTCAAGGGCCTCAAGCCGCTCAAGCTCGACCTTCCGTTCGGGCCCGCCGTTCTCGCCGCGATCGGGCTCGGCGTCGTCGCGAGCCTCGTCGCGGTGCCGCTGTTTCGGCGTTTCGCCTCGAAGCCGGTCGAGGGCCACGAAGAGAGCCTCGCCCGAACGGAGCGTGCCTTCATGGTGCTCCAGGTGATGACCGCCTGCTTCGTCGCGTTTGCACACGGCAGCAACGACGTCGCCAACGCCGTCGGCCCGCTCGCCGCGGTGTTCGGCGCGGTCCGCGAGGGGGTCACCGAAACCGTCCAAGTGCCCTACCGGGTGCTGCTGATCGGCGCGGTCGGCATCGTGGTGGGTCTCGCCACCTACGGCTACAAGATCATGGCCACCATCGGCAAGAAAATCACCGAGCTGACGCCCTCCCGCGGGTTCTCGGCCGAGTTCGCCGCCGCCACCACCATCGTGTTCGCGAGCAAGCTCGGGCTCCCGGTCAGCACCACGCACACGCTCGTCGGCGCGGTCATCGGCGTCGGCTTCGGGCGAAGCATCGGCGCCATCAATCTCAAGGTGCTCCGGGGCATCTTCGCGAGCTGGTTCATCACGGTGCCGTTCACGGCGCTTCTGGCCGCCCTCCTCTTCGTCATCGCACGCGCGACCTTGCTCTGAGTGGCCGCTCCGCGAGCCACGCGCTAAAGCACCGGCCATGGCGCTCGCGGTCGGTATCGTCGGACTCCCCAACGTGGGGAAGTCGACTCTGTTCAACGCCCTCTCGGACAAAGAGGCCGAGGCGGCCAACTATGCGTTCTGCACCATCGATCCGAACGTCGGCGTGGTCCCCGTTCCCGACCCACGCTTCGATCAGCTGGTCACCCTGTTCGAACCGAAGAAGGTCGTGCCGGCCACCGTCGAGTTCGTCGACATTGCAGGGCTGGTTCGCGGGGCCTCGAAGGGCGAAGGCAAGGGCAACGCGTTTCTCAGCAACATCCGCGACGCCGACGCGGTGGCCCACGTCGTCCGCTGCTTCGAGGACGAAAACATCGTCCACGTCGACAACCGAGTCGACCCCCTGGCCGACATCGAAACCATCGAGACCGAGCTCATCCTGAAAGATCTCGAAACCGTGGAGAGGCGGCTCGAACGCGCCGAGCGAGCGGCCAAAGGGCAAGACGCGTTCGAAAAGAAGGCCGCAGGGTTCTGCCAGAGGCTCGCGGCCGCCCTGAACGACGGGAAGCCCGCGACCAGCGTCGAGCCGTCGGACGAGGACGAAGCCGAGGTCCTCCGCGACATGTTTTTACTCACCGACAAGCCGTCGTTCTTCGTCGCCAACGTGAAAGACGACCAGCTCGGCAACGTCGACGACGACCCGATGGTCGCCCAGGTCCGCGAGCTCGCCGAAGCGCGCGGGGTACCGGTGGTCGTGATTAGCGCCGCCATCGAAGCCGAGATCATGCAGCTCCCCGAAGAAGACCGAGGGGAGTTCATCGAATCGCTCGGCCTCGACGAGCCGGGGCTCCACAAGGTCATTCGGACCGGATACGACACGCTCGACCTCATCACCTACTTCACTGCAGGCGACCCCGAGGTGCACGCTTGGACCATTCGCCGCGGAACGCGCGCACCGCAGGCGGCGGGCAAGATCCACAGCGACTTCGAGCGCGGGTTCATTCGAGCCGAGGTGATGAAGAGTGAAGACCTGTTCGAGCTCGGCAGCGAACAGGCCGTGAAAGCTTCGGGCAAGCTAGGCGTCGAAGGCAAAGACTACGTGGTGCAAGATGGCGACATCATGCACTTCCGCTTCAACGTGTAGCGAGACGGGATGCGCTCAGAGGAAGCAGGGGGTCTCCGTGTCGCCAACTTCCCGCTCGTCGCAGATGTTCAACTCCACTAAGCCGTATTCATTGTTGCCGTGGTTGTCGATGTGGAAGAGGATCGGAGTCCCGGCCGGAATATCCTTCGTCGCGACCCAAGACGCGACGATGAAGTTGAATGGCTGCGGGATGAGCACGGTCCTCTCGACGACAAGCTCGTCCCCGACGGCGAGCGCGATGCGCGCGTCGCCACCGATGGGGGACGTGAGGGCGAAGTGGAACGCACGCAGCTCAACCTCGTCCCCAGCAGCGATGTTGCGCGACGACGGCTGCTCGAGGGTGATCCAGTTGCAAAGGGGCGAGCCGTCAGGTCGTTGGGTGTACACCGAGAGCACGGTGAAGCCCTGGAGGCACTCCGGGATGAACGAGGCAATGCAGCTTCCGTCCAAAGGGAGGCCCCGGCACTCCTCATCATCCTCGGGGGACGGGCAATCGCCCTCGGGCTCCAACGGGCACTGCGCCCCCTCGGGCGGAGCACCGAAGAACTCTTCGCCAGCCGTCGTCGGCGTCCACACGAAGTTGTCGACGACAGGCCCCGGCTCGGAATCGACCCCTCCGTCGCCGCAACTGAGCAGCACCCACGCTCCAAGGGTCACTAGTACCAACCTACGCATACGACGCTCCAAGCAAGGACCCTAGCCTGAACTGGCCGGAGTTCATTGGCCACCCGTCCGCGAAAGTCGCGGGCGTGAAGACGATCTGTGTTTTCTAAGGAGGAGCGCCAAGAACGTCACCCTTCGGGCGCGCCTCGCTAAGGCTGTCGGACGAAATACGAGCCGAGCAGGATGAACATCTCCTCCTCGGTCGTCACGCCGCCGCCGGTGGGGCAGGCGTCGCAGAGGCCACCGTCGCCGCACATTCCGTCGTCTCCGCGGCAGGCCATCCCTTGGTTTGGGCCGCGGAAGCAGGACCGATCCGCCGGCTCGCAACCGCATCCGAAGACTTGGAAGCCCCCGTTCACCGCGAGGCCTTGGACCGTGTCGATGAAATCGCAGGTCTCGGCATCCGGCTTCGTCGACTCACGCTTGACCTCTTCGGGGTTGCTCGCGCCGTTGTCCCAGAGCGAACAGTAGCGGAACGTGCGGTCCTGCACGTCGGGACTCGTGAACACTGGGAGGTCGGGCTCGGAGAACCGCTGATACAAGGGATCGGAATAGTCCCGGCTTCGGTAGTCGGGGTCGCGATCGAGCGGGACGCAGCCCGCGTCTTCGGGCTCGCAGTAGTCGTTGGGCGGGTACCAAACGCGGAAGTCCTTGCCGTGACGGTGGGTATGGGAGCTGAGCGTGAGGAGCTCACCGTACCGCGGCATGACGAAAGACGTGCAGATCTCCTTGGTTTCGAAGGCAGGAATCTCACCCATCGAGAAAATGTCGCCCGCATCGAAGATCTGCCGCTTCTCGAAGACCTGCTCGTCCGAACTCGCGAATTCGAGATTCATCCACTGCTCGATGCGCACGTCCTGCTCCGTGAGGTTGAAGGCGTGGCTGTCCCAAACGATGAAACCGGTGACGGGCACAAGGCCGTACACATCGGTGGGGAGGTTCTCTCGAAATGTCGCCTCTTGCGCCGTGGAGATGTTCTGGCGAACACTGGCAGTTCCAAAAAGACCGGCGAGGGTGCCGAGGTCGTTGGGCCCGTTGCGGTAGCCGACGCATGCGACCGACGTGGTCGGCGCCGTCACGCACTGGCTCCGATCGCCACACTCGTCCGAACCGGGAGTGCAGGCGGCCCCATCGTTGTCGCCCCCGTTGCAAGACCAGTTCTTCCAGGCCCCGTTCATGGGATCGTACTGAGCCTCCTTGCCCTCCGGCGGCACGTAGAACTCATTGATTGCGTGGTGCGACTGCGGTGTCTGGAGGTGGAGGATGTTCTTGTAGGCGAAGCAGTCGCGATCTGGACCGCCCGCGTCGTCCGAGCACGGGACGACGAACTCCTCGGGGATCTGTGCCGACAAGTCGTAGTAGCTGACGAAGCAGACCTCACCTTCGGCGAGCGCGTCGACCTGCCAGCCGCCCGAGTAGAACTGGACGCCCTTGTCGACGTCCGGCACGGGGAGCGGCTCGACCGTGTTCGGAGCAACGGTGCCCTCGAGGTCGCAGGTTGCGAACTGCTGGGAGCCGTCCACGATGTCGTTTTCCGGTGCGCCGCCGCGAATCCACGCACGAAGAAGCGCGAGGTCGTCATCGCTCAGCACGTCGTCGCCGACCGGCATCGGACCCCCGGCGATCCCTCGCTCGCCGAGGCTCTCACCCGTCACTTTGGCCTCGACCTTGATATACAAGAGGCTCAGGTCCTGCTCGGCCGGGAAGACCCGAACGAGGTCTGCCGCGATGCCGGGGACGTTGACCAGGTTGTCGTACGCGGCGTCCGCCCGGAGGTCGAGACCGCCGAGCATCGCGTCGCCGTGGCAGGCGTCGAGCGTGCAGCCCCTCGCCTCGAAAATCTGCTCCTGGATCTGCGCGAACGTGCTGTCGGCCTCACACGATGTGTCGCCGCCACCTCCACTGCCGCCATCTCCGCCGCCGCCAGTCCCTTCGGATCCGCTGCAGGCCGCAACCGCAAGAGTGCAAAGTGCAAGGAACGTGACTCGTGTGCGCTTCATCGAATGGTCTCCTCGGCGAATGACGGGGGTACGGGCGCCGGATTCTTCGTGATTGCTATATCAGTGCAAGAAAAAAAGTGAGGCTTACTCAGAATTTCGGATGCGGCGGCCCTGAGATTCCGCCTTCAGGGTGCAGGGGGCTGTACGAAGTAAGACCCAAGGGGGATGAACATTTCGTCGTCGGTCGTGACGCCTCCGAATACGGGGCAGGCGTCGCAGACCCCTTCGGCGCCACAGGCACTGTCGCCTCCGCAAGACTCACCCTGGAGATCCCCGCCAAGGCAGGCCCGCTGGGACTGGGGGCAGCCACAGTAGGCGAGGATGAAACTACAGACCGGCGTGTTGGGCGCCGCGGAGTTTCGTTTGACCTGGAAGGGGTCGTCCGCGCCGTTGTCGTAGCGCGCACAGGCTTTGAACGTGCGGCTCGCGGCGTCTTCCTCGTTGTAGGAAAGCGCAGGGTCGTAATAGGTGTACACAGGGTCGTCGTAGAGACGGCTGACGTAGTCGGGGTCCGCGCTCGGCGCGTCACAGCCCACGACCCCGTTCTCGCAGGGCTCATGCGGTGGTAGCCAGATTCGGAACAGCTCTCCGCGTTCGTGCATGTGCGAGCTCAACGAGAGGAGCTGCGAGTACTGCGGAAGCGTCCACGTCATGCAGATCTCGCGTTTGGTGAACGGCGCCACCGTGCTCATCGAGAAGATTTCCTGCGATTCGAAGATCTGCTCGCGCAACCAAGTGCGACCGGACTCCGGCACGAACGTGAGGTTGACCCACTGCTCGATGGTGGTGTCCTGCGACGTCAGGTTGAACCCGTGACTGTTCCACGCGACGAAGCCCGTGAGAGGCAGCCGCGAGTACACGCCCTCTGGCGGCGAGTCGATGAACGTGGATTCCTGCGCACCGGAGAGCTGGACCTGAACGCCGGCGTCCGAGCCGCCCAGCGTCGCGCCGAGGGAAAAGTCAGGTGGAGCTCCGGCATAGCCGACGCAGGCAACGGACGTTTGAGGCGGCGTCGTGCAAGCGCTTCGTTCGCCGCAGACGCCGGCGTCCGTGGGGTCGCAGGGCGCGCCCGCGTTCTCGCCTCCGAGGCACGCCCAGGGGCCCCACTCCGAGCCGTTCGGGTCGCTGACCCGGGTGAACACGTTGATGATGCTGTGGTGCGAAAGCGCGTCCTGCGCGAGCTCGTTTCGACCGAATGCGAAGCAGCGGCGCCCTTCGCCAAACTCGGGACAGTCGACCTGGAAATCGTCGGGGACCACGTCCGTGAAGTCGTAGTAGGTCGCGTAGCAGACCTCATCCTCGGACTCGCCCGCAATGTCCCAGCCGCCCGCGTAGAACTGGACGCCTTCGTCGGGTGCCGGCGGGGGAAGCGGCACGATCTTGTTCGGGTCGGCCGCGAACGACCCCTCGCAGCCAAGCTTCTCGAGCGTCCCCTCGACGATGGCGTCTTCGCTCGCACCGCCGCGAATCCAGAGCCGCAGGGCATCGAGCTGGTCTTCGGTGAGGCGACTTCCTCCAAGCGGCATCTCCTGACCGAGGCCGTCGACCGCGAGCTCCTGCGTGGTCTCCGAGAGCTTACGGTAGAGAAGACTCAAGTCTTGGTCGCCGGGAAACACGCGATCGATCTCCGAGTTCACGCTGCTCGGAACGTTCACGAGCGCCGCGTACGAAGCGCCTTCTCGGAGGTCGAGCCCACCCGACGCTTCGAAGCTCGCGCCGTGACACGCATCGGTGGTGCAGCCGCCGTCGTCGAAGATGGTCTGTTGGATGGCGGCGAATGTGCTGTCGAAGTCGCAGTCGTCGCCGGCAGAGCCACCGCCCGCGCCGCCGGCTCCATTGGCGTCGCCGCCGTCGTCGCTGCAGCTGACGAGCAACACGGACAGGAGAGCTCCGAGGGAAAGAAAGAGATAGCGCTGCATGGTGGTGCTCCGAGCCAGCTCGACGCGAGAGCCGGAGGGTGACGGGACTGCAATTGACCCGTATTCAATTGAAGCAATAGCTTCATCGCGCAAGCTTAAAACCGCAAGCTTTCGCGGTTATTTCGTGACGCAATTTGCGCTAGAAAGCCGTCCATGACGCTCGAGTCTCTCTTCGCGTGGGCCAACTATTCGGTGATTCCGTTTTGGCTCTTACTCTTGGTCGCGCCGCGCTGGCGATGGACGGGGCTCCTCGTCCATGGCCCCGTGGTCGTCTTGCTGCTGGCGCCCGTCTACGCGTACCTTCTGTTCGGTTACGCGGGAACGCCCGAAAACATCGACATGACGAGTCTTTACGGCGTGGTCGAGGGGTTCAGCGCGCCGAGTGTCGCCGCGGCCGGCTGGATCCACTACCTGATCTTCGACCTCTTCATCGGCGCGTGGGAAGCGCGTGACGCAATGCGGCGAAGAATTCCGCACCTCGCTGTGGTGCCGTGTCTACTCGCAACCCTGCTCGTCGGACCCCTCGGCCTGCTGCTCTACGTCGTGGTGCGCTTCATTGCGACGCGGATCCTTCAATACGACGAGTTCGCCGGCGTGGCCGCTTAGGTCGCGCGCTCGCGAACGCAAGCCAAACAGGTCCAGACATTAAATTAGAGAAGGGCCAGCGACTCGCGCTGACCCTTCGTCAGGACTCCCACCGTTGTGGGGGAGCTACTGCAGTGGGCTAACTCGCCCGCACCTCCGGTGAGAGTCCGATTCTACTACTGTCCATATTCATGTATCTCCCCCGGCGATGCCGGCACCCTCGGGTCTCTGAGCACCGTGCCCAGACCGCGCAGAGTGTTCTTGGTGGTTAGACCCACGGGAATCGTAGGCCGGTTGCACGATGACGCGTTGCTCTCCGTCGGAGAGCGTTCGCACCATTGCGGGACGAGTCGCCCAACCGCCATCGCGATGTCGACTTTGGAAGAGCCGCATTGCGAAAAGGGTTTGCCTTTGCCGAGCAATGCCACTCACACCCCGACCATACAGCCAACCCGAGATCGCGCCAAGTCCAGAACGGAAGCTAAAGCAGAAATTCGTCGCCGATCTGCAGGATCTGAAGGTTTCGACCCCGAATCGTTGCAAGCTCCTTGAGCACCTGTGCCTCGAAAACCGGCTTGATGTGATAGAGCATGATCGGCAAGTCGTCGCCGTGCGTGATTTTGCGAAGCTCGGCTTCGAGCGAACTCGGCGTGTGGTGAAGTGACCGTGCAGCGAGCTCCCCTTGGTCGTTCGGAAACGACACTTCGATCATCAAGGCTTGAAGATCGTCGAGCGCGTTCACCCGCTCCCAGAGCGCTTCGGTCGGCCCGCTGTCCCCGCCGTAAACGAGACTACTTCCGCCTTCGCGAATGATGAATGCCGAGGTGTCGACGGTGTGGTTCACGAGTACCGGCGTCACGTCGAAACCGCGGACGTTGGTTGCGACGTCCGGTTCGACCTCCACGAACCGGACCGCGGGGCCGTCGCCCGATTGGATCTTCGTGAAGTCGGGCCAGATGATGTCGTTGAAGAAGTGTTGGCGAAGCGCGTGAATCGTCGCAGGAATCCCGACGATTTCGAGCGTGGAACTTCCGTTCTGGCAACGGTTGTCCACGAGCGTCGCAAGATCGCGAATGTGATCCATGTGCGGATGGCTCACCAGAACGGACTCCACCCGTTCCTGCTCGTCGAGTGACAGCGCACCGGTCATGGCCCCGGCGTCGACTGCCAGTGTGTCGCCCACCAAGAAGCTCGAAGTTCGATGCTTGGGCGTCTCCCCACCGTGACAGCCAAGGATTCGCAGCTGCACTATTCGGCCCCTGCGCCCCGAACGTAGTCGAGAAACTCCGCAAGCCGCTCGCGGTTCTTCACCAGGACGTAGCCGTCACTCACTTCAACGACGCCGACCCGCACCAGCCGGCGGAGCGCACCCGCGACCTCGCTCTGGTCGAGACCGAGTTTACGCGCGATGCCTCGGTCGGTGATGTCGGGCGCCGTCGAGCCGGACGCGCCGTCGAGGGCCCCTTGGATCTCGAGGATCACGCGCGCGCTGATGTCGTCCTCGAGCAGTACGTCGATGAAGCGGTTGGCGCGTTCGAGGCGTTCGGCCAGGTTTCGAATGAGCCGAATCGCGACCTCGCCGTCATCGAGCACCATCTCCTGAAGCTTGTCTGCGGGCACCTTCAACAGCTCCGACTCCTCGACGACTTCGACCGTCGCCGAGCGCGGACGCCCGGTCACCACCGCCATCTCCCCGAAGAACTCACCGGGACCGAGCGTCGTCACGACCCGTTCGCGTCCGTGCGCCGTTTTCAGTACACGCACGCGCCCAGCGCGAATCACGTACATCGATCCACCGGTGTCGCCCTGTCGAAACACCGTCGTGCCCGCCGAAAGACGCACACCAAACTTGTCGACGAAAGTCGGCTCCGACATGCCCCGCCCAACCAATGTAACGCGCGCCGAAGTCGACCGCCAGATCGATAGGACGTAGGCTCGGATGCAGGCGCCGATGTCCGTCGACTGGGACCAACTCGAGGCTTTTACGCCTAAGGTGAGCGTGATGCTCGCGGTGCTGGTCGCCGTCCTCGCGTCCGGCCACGTGATCCTGAACAAGCGAGACACGCGTGCCGCCACGGCGTGGGTCGGACTGATTTGGCTGGTTCCAGTGCTCGGCTCGACGCTCTACCTCTTCCTCGGCATCAACCGGATTGAGCGACGCGCCAAGGAACTCAAGTCGGGGGCGGCGCGCTACGGGGTGCCCCTCGACGACGCCCCGCGATCTCCGGCCGACCTCGATCGCGAGCTCGGAAGCGAGCGAGCGCGCATGGTGGAGCTCGCCAGGGTCGTCGCCGACGTGACGCGCAAGCCGTTGGTGGTCGGCAACGCCATCGAGACACTCGTCGATGGCGACCAGGCGTACCCCGCGATGATCGACGCGATCGAGCGCGCGGAGCAGACGGTAGCGTTCGCGAGCTACATCTTTGAAGCCACCGGGATCGGCATGGAGTTCGTCGAGGCGCTCTCAGCCGCTTGCAAGCGCGGCGTGGACGTGCGCGTGCTCGTCGACGACGTGGGAACGCGATACGGATGGCCGCGTATCCACCGCGTGCTCGCCAAGTGGGGGGTGCCGGTTGCGCGCTTCTTGCCCGCGCTCGTTCCGCGGAGCGTCACGTACTTCAACCTTCGCAACCATCGGAAGATCATGGTGGTCGACGGGCGCATCGGGTTCACGGGAGGGATGAACGTTCGCGACAACTGCGTATTGGCCTCCGCTTCATCGAACCCCACGCGCGACCTCCATTTCCGAGTCCGTGGACCCGTCGTCACGCAGCTGCAGGAGGCCTTCGCGGAAGACTGGGCGTTCGCGACCGGTGAACGGCTGGAGGGTCCGCACTGGTTTCCCGAACTCGATCCGTGCGGCGACACGCTGGCGCGCGGCATTGCCGACGGGCCGGATGCCAACATCGACGCGCTCAACTGGGTGTTTCTCGGCGCGATCGGCGCTGCCCGGCGCTCGATCCGCATCATGACCCCGTATTTCCTGCCCGATCACTTCCTTCTTCGAGCGCTTCAGCTCGCATCGAAACGGGGCGTCGAGGTCGATATCGTAGTGCCCGAGGTCGGGAACCTCCCGATCGTTCGATGGGCAATGTGGGGGTACTACGGCCAGGTGATTCGCAACGGAGTTCGGCTCTGGCTGACACCACCTCCGTTCGACCACTCGAAGCTTTGCGTCGTCGACGGCTACTGGTCGTCGATCGGTTCTACCAACTGGGACCCACGAAGCCTTCGTCTCAACTTCGAGCTGAACCTGGAGTGCTACGATGCCGACCTGGGCGCGCGACTCGACGCGCACGCGGAATCACGCATCGCCGAGGCTCGGCTGCTGTCGCTCGAGGAGCTCGACCGCAGGAACGCCTTCCTGCGTTTGCGGGATGGGACGGCGCGACTCTTTCAACCGTACTTGTGACTGAGCTCTTCGAGCCGCGCTGCCGTTGCGGGGGCCGCGCCAGGGTCGAGTGACAGATGCGCACGAAGAAGATCGAGGTCGCGCATTTCGTCCACGTCGTACCAGGGTGCCGTTTCGTAGAACTCGATTCCCGAGTTGGCAGCTCTCGTATCCGCGAAGGCATGGGAAGTCGACCAGCGTACGCCCTCGAAAGTCGGCCGCGCGCCTTTCGAGGCGCCAACGGTGTAATAGCCTCCGTCGCTGGTCGGCCCGAGAACGAGGCGAGACCCCGCGAGTGCCCCGAGCGCATCCACCAAATGAGTCGCCGGAAGCGTCGGGGCGTCGCTGCCGATCACCAGAACGCGCTCGTAGCGGTCGAGCCCGTCGGCGAAAGCCGCCCCGAGACGCTTGCCCAGCGTGCCTTCAGGCTGTGCGCGCGCGAAGCCGTCGACGCGCGCGGCCCACTCCCGGACATGCTCGTCGGCGGGCCCCGCATGCCAGATCGCCACGTCCACGGGCAGCGAGTCCCGGACCTGCTCACAGACCGAAAGCGTGTCGTCGACGAACGCCTCGTAGAGGGCGGCGGCAGCCTCGGCTCCGAGAGCCTCGGCGAGACGCGTTTTCGTGCTCCCCGGTTTCGGGGCGCGAACGAACACCGCGAGCTGCGCTAACGCCATGCACTGCGACCTAGCAGCCACAGAATCTTGGCGCCCGCGCTGACCGATCCGCGCAACGTTCCGCTGACTTTCGAGACGCCGATGCGCGGCCGATACGACACCGGAACCTCGCAGTGGCGGACCCCTGCCTTGGCAGCCTTGATCTGCATCTCGACCGTCCAGCCGAAGTTTCGGTCCTGCATCCCGAGGGATTGCAGCGCATCCCACCGGACTGCGCGGAACGGCCCGAGGTCGGTATAGTGCACGCCGTACATGAGGCGGAGCGCATGACACGCGATGGCGTTTCCAACCCGTTGCTGCGGGGTGAGCGAGCCGGATTCGCTCCGACCCGTGACGCGCGACCCGATCACCAGCTCCGCTTCTCCTCGGTCGATCGGCGCGAGAAGGTCGATCAGCTCGGCGGGATGATCGCTGTAGTCCCCGTCGAGGAACACCACGACGTCTGGCGGATCGGCCTCGAGGTGCGAGAGCGCCTTCAGGCAGGCCGCGCCGTAGCCACGCTCGGGTTCGTAGACCACCTCGGCACCAGCCTCGGAAGCCCGTTCGGCTGTGCGGTCGGTCGACCCGTTGTCGGCGACGACGATGCGGCGCACGCGCGAACGTGGAACGTCCTCGATGACCATGGCGATCGCGCGCTCTTCATCGAGCGCAGGAATCACTACATCGACGGCAAGGGGAGAGCGCACTACGTCACGCAGTCTGAACCCGACGCGTGCAGGCGGTCTAGAGGCGCTTCGAGTAGTACTCGATGACGAGGTCGATCTCGAGCGGGAAGGGGACCGAGTCGGGCTTCGGAAGCTCCTTTGCGGTGGCCGCCTTCTTGCCCTCGTCGAACTCGATCCAGTCGGGACGCGCGATGCGGACGTCGCCGAGCGCGGCCTCGACCGCACTGAGATTCTGGCTTCGCTCACGGAGCGTCACGACGTCGCCCTCGCGAACGCGGTACGACGGAATGTCGAGGCGCTTGCCGTTCACCAGAAAGTGGCCGTGACAGACGAGCTGGCGGGCGGCCGGAATGGTCGGCGCGAAGCCGGCACGGAAGACGAAGTTGTCGAGACGTCGCTCGAGAAGCTCGAGGAGCTTGTCACCCGACGGGTCCTTGCTGTGGACCGCCTCTCGGTAGAGGCGCATGAACTGGCCTTCGTTGAGGCCGTAGTTGAAGCGAAGCTTCTGCTTTTCGAGAAGCTGCTTCTTGAAGTCGCTCATTTTCCGGCGACGGGCCGACTTGGGGCCGTGCACGCCGGGCGGGTAGGGGCGGTCCCACATGCTCTTGCGCGACAAACCCGGCAGGTCGATGCCGAGCGCCCGCATGCGCTTTACCCGAGGTCCTGTGTATCGAGACATGTAAGTGCTCCTGGCGCGAAATCCTGAGGCTTTCCCCCGTCCGCGCGAAGGCGGCCCTTCTAGCCGCATTCCGCCAGAGAGGCAAATCGAGCGAAAACGGGGGTTTCGGGAGGCCGCTGGCAGGGCCCTGGACGAGCCCCCGCCGGCTAGCGGAGGGCGGAATTTGCCAGTAATCAAGCGGATGGGCCAGCCCCGAACCATTCACTTCGTCTCGCTCGGCTGCGCAAAGAACCGCGTGGATACGGAGGTGATGCTCGGCGTGAGCGACGAGTCCGGGTTCGTGCACGTCGACGACCCCGGGAATGCCGAGGTGATCGTGGTGAACACGTGCGGGTTCATCGGCCCTGCCAAGGAGGAGTCGATCGACACCATCCTCGAGATGGGTACCCACAAGGCGGGGGGCACTTGCAAAAAGCTGGTGGTCTCCGGGTGCCTCTCTCAGCGATACCCGACGGAGCTCGAAAACGAGCTCCCCGAGGTGGACCACTTCCTCGGGTCGAGCGACATGCTCACGCTTCGAACGATCCTCAAGGGCCGCCCGGAGCGCATGCTCGTCGGCAACCCGGCAAACTATACGATGCGCGCGGACGACCCCCGCGTCCTGACGGAAGCCCGCCACAGGGCGTACGTGAAGATCGCAGAGGGCTGCAACCGGTCCTGTAGCTTTTGCGCCATTCCTTCGTTCCGCGGAAAGCAGCGGTCACGACCGGTCGCCGACTTGGTCAGCGAAGCGCAGCGCCTCGCCGCGGCGGGCGTCGTCGAGCTGAACCTGATCAGTCAAGATACGGTCGCCTACGGAAGAGACCTGGAGACGCGGGCCACGCTTGCGGAGCTTCTCGGTGCGCTGGCGGAGGTCGATGGCGTGCGTTGGATTCGCGCGCACTACCTCTACCCCGAAACCCTCACCGACTCGTTGCTCGAGGTGATTGCCGAAAACGACAAGGTGCTCCCCTACATCGACATGCCGCTTCAGCACGCGTCGGACTCGATGCTTCGGCGCATGCGTCGCGGGCACGGCGGCGATCGCATGGTGCGCGTGGTGGAGCGCCTTCGCCGCGCCATTCCTGACCTGGTGTTCCGCACGACGTTCATAGTCGGGCACCCGGGCGAAACCGACGCCGACTTCGAAGAGCTCCGTCAGTTCGTCGAGTGGGCGGAGTTCGATCACGTGGGGGTGTTCTTGTACTCCGCTGAAGAGGGCACCCGAAGCGGCGACATGGCCGACGCCCCGAGTGCCGAAGTCACCGAGGCGCGACGCGACGCGCTCATGGAAGTCCAGCAGCCCATCAGCCGAAGCCGCCTGGAACTCCGCGTCGGAACCGAGCTCGACGTGCTCGTCGAGGGAGAGAGCGACGAAAGCGAGCTGCTCCTGCAGGGTCGCTGGTGGGGACAGGCGCCTGAGGTCGACGGAAGCGTGTACTTAGCGAACGGGACGGCGAGACCTGGGGACATTCGTCGCGTTTTGGTGACAGACGCCGGCGACTACGACCTCTTGGCCGACTTCATCGACGGATCGGGCGGGCGCGACGCACCGCCCGACGCAAAAGATCCCCGAGCCGCAAAAGTTAAGCTACGAACGCTACGGTGAAGTGGTCAGGGCTCGTCTTCGTGCTCCTGTGCGCGGCAACCGCGACCGGTTGCGCGACGGCCGTGCCCACCATGGTCGGTGGATCGACCACGCCGGAACACCGCACCGACCTCGGCCTCGGCGGGGCCGCACGGGTCCCTCTCGGTAAGCTCAAGAACTGGGACACAGGGGAGCCGAACTACCAGCCCGACGCGAGCGCGGGCGGCGTCGTGCCGATGGGCTACGGCCGATACGGCCTGACCGACAGGTGGGACCTCGGGCTGCTCGTCGCCGGAACGATGGCGCGAGCCGATTTTCGAAACGAGACGCTCCTCCAAGACGGCTCGACCCGGACGGCCCTGGTGCTCGGGCTTTCGCCGTATGGCGGCTGGATCGCCGAAGACGGAGCGCGGGCCTCGGGAGGTCGCGCCGGCTTCGAGGTTCCGGTGGCGTATGGCGTTGAGATCGGCGGCGTCTACGAGTTTTGGCTCGGCGCGCGAGCCAGCGGCGAGTGGGTGAAGGGTGACTTCGAGCGAGACGAAACCAACGCTTCGCTTCAGTCGGGGTTTGGTATCCGCGTCGGTCCGGTGATCGGCATGGCGCTTGGCATTCGGCGCTTTCACGCGCTCGTGGAGCTGACCGCGGCCTACGAGCACTGGTCGATTGGCGGCTTCGACAGCGGATCGCGACTCAAGCGTAACGGTGTCGCTCTGATCCCGGGCTTCGCTCTTCGGCTCCGACTCTAGACCACGCTCAGTCGAGAGTGATTGAGCGAGACAAGCCGCTGCCGATCATTTTCAGGTGAGCGTGGTCTAAACCGTTTTGGGCCGGCGCGAGTTCTTTTTCCGTTTCGGGGCCAGGGGCTTCGCCGGGTTGCCGCTTTTGAGCTGGTTTCCAACAAAAGCACCCATCAGCGCCATCATCGTCGCCATCAGCGCGCCGAGGACGTAGGCGCCCATCGAGAGCTGGTACACGTCCGCGATGCTCGAGAGGTACGCCATCGTTGGGATCGCGGCGAGGAAGCCGCCGACCGGTGGCTCGAGGAAGTTCTTGCCAGGCGAGATGTAGTTGACGACCGCGGCTCCGAGGAACCAGAGGACGATCGCGATCATGATCCCGGAGAAGCCCTGGGGGTCGTAGGGCGGGATAATCATCGGGAGAAGCCCAAGGATGATCGCCGCCATCATGATGAAAAGACCGAACGAGATGGCCACCCAGCGGACCTCGAAGCCGTCGGGCTGGTTGCGACGGGCGTGCGCTTCCTCTTCGCTCAGCTCAACCAGCAGCTCTGTGAGCTTGGCCCCGCACGACCGGCAGCGCTTGGTCCCTTTGGCGTTGGCGGCACCACAAACGTGGCACTCGATTTCGTCGGCAGCCATATCTCCCGCTCCGAAGGTTGAGCGTCTCCCCGAGACGCATTGTCCACGGCAGGCCGCCCGAGCGCAACTGCCTGTACATGCGAGGGAAACCCCTCGCTTGACGTCGGCACCGGGACGGCTACCTTCCCGCACCGCCCAAACCCTGGGGTGAGGCAAGGAGGCCGGTTGTGGCCCGGTTTATCGACGAGCTGAAGCGAACACATTCCTGCGGCGAGCTCCGCGAAGAACACATCGGACAGGAGACCGTCCTCTTCGGATGGGTCCAGAACCGCCGCGACCACGGAGGCTGTATCTTCATCGACCTCCGAGACCGCGACGGCCTCACCCAGGTGGTGTTCGACCCGGAAACCTGCGCCAAGGAGGCCTTCGAGACCGCCGACCGGGCCCGCTCCGAGTGGGTGCTCGGCATTCGCGGTCAGGTCCGCGACCGCGGCACGAAGGATGACGGGTCGAGCCTCCGAAACCCGAGACTCGCCACCGGGGCCATCGAAGTCATCGCCGAGGAGGCAACCGTCTTCAACAGGTCGGAGACGCCGCCCTTCGAGATCGAGGACGACATCACCACGCACGAGGACAAGCGGCTCGAGTACCGCTACCTCGATCTGCGTCGACCGGCCCTCCAGAAGAACCTCATGATGCGGAGCCGGCTCAACCACGAGGCGCGCGGGTACTTCCACGACGAGGGCTTCCTCGAAGTCGAAACGCCGTTCATGGTGCGCTACACGCCGGGCGGCGCGCGGAACTTCCTCGTCCCCTCGCGGCTCTACGGCGGCAACTTTTACGCGCTTGCCGAGAGCCCGCAGCTCTACAAGCAGCTCCTGATGGTGGCGGGCTACGACAAGTACTACCAGCTGGTTCGCTGCTTCCGGGACGAAGACCTCCGCATCGATCGCCAGCCGGAGTTCACTCAGATCGACGTGGAGATGTCGTTCATCAACCAGGACGACCTGTTCGGCGTCATCGAAGGCCTCGTGTTCCGGCTTTGGAAGGAAGTGCTCGGCATCGACCTCGAGGAGCTCTATCCGGACAAGGCCTTCCCGCGGCTTCCGTTCGCGCAGTCGATGGAGCGGTTCGGCAACGACAAGCCCGACATGCGGTTTTCGATGGAGCACGTCGACCTCACCGACCTCACGATCGAGCACGACGGCGGCGGCATCGGGATG
>JBCDFZ010000074.1:0-18816 GCA_039177115.1 Myxococcota bacterium | reverse complement strand
CGAGGGAGTGCCATCCGTCCCCATCCAAGACCTCACCCACCAAGCGCCAACCCGCCACTGTATCTCGCACCAAAGAGCGTGCGCCCCCACGCGTGCCACCGACACGCCGCATGGCTTCGACACGTCCTGCGGATACGCCGGCTCTTCGGGCGGATGGTGCTTCCTCGAGCGCGAGTTGCGCAGGCCCCAACCCATCGGTGACCCCTTAGCCCGAGAGAGGGCCTTCAAAGCGCGATCCAGCACCACGGCTGAGCACTGTCTGAGTGGGCGAGGGAGTGCCATCCGTCCCCATCCAAGACCTCACCCACCGAGCGCCGACCCGACTCTACTTCACGATCGCTTCCACCGACTCGAGCAGGCTCTTGCTGTAAACGCGTCCCGTCAGGTTGGCACGGGTCTTCGCGGCTGCGGCGTCCCAGGCGGCCTTGTGCGGTGCGATGTCGACTTCGACCATGCCCCGACCGACCATCGAGCGGTAGGCGCGTTCGTCGTCGCGTCGCGACAGCGTGTCGAGGGCGCGCGCCGCTCGCTCGCTGGTGTCGAGGAGGGCCTTCTGGTCTTCGGGCGACAGCTCGTCGAACTTCTCTTGTTTGACGATGGAACCCCCGACGATGATGCCGAAGTTGTCCTTCGCCATGTACTTGAGCCGCGTGTACCACTGGAGCGCCACCGCGGCGATGGCCGAGGCCGGCACCGTGTCGACCATGCGGGTCTGGAGGCCTGGATACACCTCGGGCACACCGAGCCGCACGGGGTTGGCTCCGATCACGCTCACGAACTCCGCAAACACGGGGTCATCCTTCCATGCCCAGGGTCGCCCTTTTTTGAGATCGTCGGGAGCCGCGAACTCGTTCACCGAGAAGAGGCGGTTCTTTCCCGCCTCGCCCCAGGCGAGCAGCTGGAACCCGGCATCGGAGAACATCTTGGAGAACCGTTCGTTGAGCTGGGTCCTAGCGCGTTCGAGCTGATCGTACTCGGTGATGAGTCCAGGAGCCGTCAGCACCAGCACCGGGCGCGCCACCATGCCGAGCCCGGTGGTCGTCACACCGGCGGCGTCCATCTGCCCCGCCCTCACCTTGCGAATGAAGTCCCGCTCGTCGCCCTGGCTGCCGCCCGAGTAGAACCTCAGCTCGACCCGGTTCTGCGTCTGCTGCTTCAGGCTCCGGTTCCAGGCCTTCATCACCTTCATGAATGCGGACCCGGCCGGCGCAAGCGAGGCGAATCGAATCACCGTCTTCGTCTCGGCGTCTGCTTTCGGCACGGAGACGGTCCCAGGCAGCAGAAAGGCGCTCATGGTGATGAGCACCACGAACGAGAATCTCAATTTCGACATACGCTACTCGCTGAGGTCACTAAAGAAGTACTCGATTTGGTCCAGGTATCGCTGGGCTCGTCGCCTTGCAATCACGTTGGACAGTCGCGCTTCGGGAAGCACGTCCCCCGCGTCGAGCACCTCGTTGAGGAGGTCCTTGAAGAGCTTCGAGTCCCCTTTGTTTACGGCATAGTAGCGCGCCATATTCAGCTGAACCATGAGATTGCGGCGCTCGGTCCCCACGAGTACCTCATCGAAGATGGTTTTCGCTCGATCCATGTCGGGGGGAAACTCGGACGCGGCGAGCACCCCGAGCGTCATCATCGGCGTCATGAAGAGCCAGTCCGGGTCGAGCTTGACCGAGTGCGCGAGAAACACCTTCGCTAGCGGAAGGTCGGCAATGGTGTCCATGTCTTCCATGCCCATGTTGATCCGGGCGCCGAGCGATGCGCCTGCCCAAAACGCCATGGGCGCGTCCTCGGGGTTGGTCAGGTAGGTGTTGAGCCACTTGTCGAGCGCCTCCGGGCCGAGCTTGAGCGCCTCGTCGAGGTCTTCGCCATGGAGCCGAAGCGCGTGCTTCGAGAGATCCCACGCGCGCTCGTACATGATGAGCGCGCGCGCACGAAGCTCCTCGGCTTCGCGCCACTCGTCCTCGGCGTCGGCCACCTCGACGCGGTCTTCGATCCAGCCGTTGCCGTAGCCCACGTACGCCCCGATGGTCGACATGATGACCACCTCGTTGTCGGGCACCACGCGGAGGATGCCTTCGAGCTGAATGATGCTCGCCGGGAACGCGGCGCCAGCCGTGTCGTAATCCCAGTACTGCTCGATTGCCGGGGCGGCCCGCTGAAAGAGCCCCGAGGTGGAGTCGGCCGCGAACTTGGCCGTGTCGCAGGCCAACAGGGAAGACATGGCCAGCAGAACCCAGCCCACACGCCACAAACGTCCGGAACGCATCGCGCGAGAGTGAACCGGAAAGCCCTTCCGAATACAAGACAAAAGACGTTCGGCGGGTACGGGTGCGCGCACGACCTCGCCCCGCCCGAGCCCGAGGGTGGTGGGGCTTTTGACATGCCGGTGACGGCGAGGTAGTCCGCGGCCTGGAGAGATGACCCCCGGGGAATGTCGAGAGCAACTTCAAGACCTCGCACAGCGCATGGATGCGCTGGGGAGGTATCTTTGACCTCGACGGCCTCCGACACACCATCGACCGACTGACCCACGCCAGCCTGGCAGAGGGCTTCTGGGACGACCAGCAGAAGGCCCAGAAGCTGATGCGCGAGCGCTCCACTGCCGAGGAAACACTCAAGGAATTCGAGCGAGTAGACCGCGAAGCTCGCGACCTGCTCGACCTGCTGGAGCTCGCCGCGAGCGAGAATGACGAAGGGGTCGTCGAGGAGGTGGGAGCGCAGCTCCCCACGCTGACGCAAGAGGTGCGGGGCCTCGAGCTCAAGCGGATGCTGACCCAGGACGACGACACCGACGCGATCGTGACCATCAATCCGGGGGCGGGTGGGACCGAAGCGCAGGACTGGGCCGAGATCCTGCTCCGGATGTACCTCCGCTGGTGCGAGCGGCGAGGCTACAAAACCGAGCTGTTGAGCAAGCAGCCCGGGGACGAAGCCGGCATCAAGGACGCCACGTTCGTCGCCAGCGGGCCCAACGCCTACGGCTACCTCCGGGCCGAAAACGGGGTGCATCGGCTGATTCGAATCAGCCCGTTCGACGCGAATAAGCGAAGGCACACGTCCTTCGCGGGTGTGAGCGTGGTCCCGGACCTCGACGACGAGCTGACCGAAGGTGAAATCGAAATCCGCGACGAAGACCTCGAGGTGAGCACGATGCGCTCGGGCGGCGCAGGCGGACAGCACGTCAACCGAACCGAGTCCGCCGTGCGGATCAAGCACGTACCCACCGGCTTCACCGTACGATGCGAGGCCGAGCGCTCACAGCACCAGAACCGGGAAACCGCCATGAAGATGCTGCGCGGCCTGCTGTTCGAGAAGGCACGTCGCGAGCGCGAAGAAGCGTTCGAAGAGGCATTCATCGCGGACCGCGCAGACATCGCGTTCGGCTCCCAAGTGAGGACCTACACGCTCCAGCCGTACACGATGGTCAAAGACGAGCGGACGGACCACAAAGCGACCAACGCAGACGCAGTGCTCGATGGCGACCTCGACGAGTTCATCGAAACCTATCTTCTAATGAACGCCGACCGACAGCAGGCCAAGAAGAAGGCCGCCAACGACGATGGGGAGAACTGAGGAACGAGTCATGGCTACCGAAGACGAGCTTCGACAGACACGGCTGGGCAAAGCCGAGCGCCTACGCGAACTCGGGGTGCTGCCCTACCCGAACACGTTTCGCACCAACCCCGCACTGGAGGACCAGCGCCGCCGTCTTGCGGAGCTGGCATCCGACGAAGACGCCCGCGCGAAACTCCCAACCGAAGACGAACTGACGGCCGACGCGGACGAGGTGCCACTCTTTGGTCGGGTGGTTGCCAAGCGGGGGCCTTTCCTGGTGGTGCGGACTCCGTACGGCGACGCACAGGCGCTGGTGCGCCCGGACAAGCTCGACGATCGCGGTGCGGCCATGCTGAAGCTCCTCGACCTCGCGGACCACGTCATGATCCGCGGCCCCGTGATCCGAACCAAGACGGGCGCGCTCGCCGTCAGCGCGCGCCACTACGAACATCTCGGCAAAGCGCTGCTCCCCCCGCCGGCGAAATGGCACGGTCTGAAAGACGTCGAGAAGCGGTACCGCGAGCGCTACGTCGATCTGTTTGCCAACCCGGCGGTCGCCGAGGTGTTCCGCGCCAGAACCGTGGTCGTGCAGTCGCTCCGCCGCTTCCTCGACGTCCTCGGATTCCTCGAAGTCGAAACACCGCTCCTCCACGCGATCCGAGGAGGGGCGACGGCCAAGCCGTTCGATACCCACCACAACACGCTCGACCTTTCACTGATTCTCCGCATCGCGCCGGAACTCTACCTAAAGAGGCTCTTGGTAGGCGGGTTCGACCGCGTCTACGAGCTCGGCCGTGCGTTTCGGAACGAGGGCATCAGCACCAAGCACAACCCCGAGTTCACGATCCTCGAATTCTACATGGCGTACGCCACCTACGAAGACCTCATGGACCTCGCGGTCGACATGGTCCGAGCCGTCGACGCCGATTTGACGGCGCGTTTCGGAGGGCTCACCGAAGGACGCACGTTCGACCTTCGCGCCGACTGGAAACGCGTCACCATGCGTGATTCGATTTCGGAGCGCCTCAGACGCGCAGGCGAGAACGACGTGCCGAACACGCCGTGGGCCGCGTCCATGGCGCCTGATGCGGTGCGGGACTCCGCTGCCTTCGAGGCGGCGTGCAACGCCATGTCGCCCTCCCTCGAGCCCGCCGCGCGGAAGCAGCTTGCCAACTGCCAAACCCACGGGGAACGCATCTTTGCCGTCTACGAGCTCTTGGTGGAGCCCGACCTTCCAACTTTGTATCGAACCTCGGATGGGGACCGATCGGTACCGGTGTTCATCACCGAGTACCCCTTCGAGGTATCCCCTCTCGCGCGCCGCAACGACGAGGACCCCGCGTTCGTCGATCGGTTCGAGCTCTTCATCGATGGCCGAGAAATCAGTAACGCCTTCAGCGAACTCAACGACCCCGACGACCAAGTGGCGCGGTTCGAGGCCCAGCTCGAAAACCGCGAGCGCGGCGACGAGGAGGCGATGGACTTCGATGCAGACTACATCCGTGCGCTGTCGCACGGGATGCCGCCAGCGGCCGGGTTCGGGCTCGGCGTCGACCGCCTCGTGATGCTGCTTTGCAATCAACCGTCGATTCGAGACGTGCTGCTATTCCCCTTGCTTCGACCGGAAGCCGAATGAGGGAACCGCGGCCACTCGGGTTTTGGATTGCCGCGCTCTGTGTCCTCGCGCTCGTGCAGGCTGCCGCCGTCGCGGCGTTCGTGGCGAACAGCCCGCTTTGGTTTCAGGTCTCGCTTCTGAACGATCTCCTCGTCGTCCGGCTCGGCATCGGCTGGGTCACCCTTCAGCTCGTCCTTGGGCTGCTCAGCCTTGCGGTGCTCACACGCGCGCGCAGGCTCCAGCGAGGCACGCGCGGAAGAGCTCGTGTCGTTGCGCTGTCGTCCGTTGCTCTCGTTCACACAGTGCTGACGTCGGTGATGGTCGGGGTCCTGCTGTGGGGCGCGATTGCGGCACGGGGACACGTGCTGGGCGGGACGGTCGCGAGTCTCCTGTTTGGGCTGACGCACCTTGCCTACCCCTCGGCGAACCTCGAGTGGGTGCGGACCTGGTACGAAGGGGCCGCAGCAGTGACCTGGGTCACCTCGGCGCTGCTCGTCTTGCTCGTGACGGCCTGCTGGTTCCTCGTGGGGCTCGCCGAGCGCCAGCGTTTCTGGCGCGTGTTCGACTTGGCGCTCGCCGCCGCGTTCGTGGTCGCCACGTTCTCACTCCCGCTTTCGCCAGACGGCGGGGACGGCAGCCTCGCCGCAGCGGTGGTCCGAGTGACCGTCACCGCACTCTTCGCAGCCCGGCTCGCTCTTCGAGCCGTCGGCCCCATCCTGTCGCTGTTCGAGCGCATCGGGTTTCGTTCCATGGTCGCTGCGCGCCATCTTCGAGCGAAGAAGACCGGTTTCCTCGCAGCGAGCGGAACCCTGTCGGTGCTCGCCGTGGCGGTCTCGTCCTGTATGTTGATCTCCGTGCTGAGCGTGATGGGGGGGTTCCGCGCGGACCTCAAAAAGAAGATCCTCGGGAACCACGCGCACATCGTGGTCGATGGCAACCTTCGCGAAATCGAAGCGTGGCGCCCCGTGGTCGAACGCACCCGCAACGCGGAGGGCGTCGTGGCAGCCACGCCATACCTCCAGACGCAGGTGATGGTGTCGAGCCTGTCGAACCGCGCTGGCGCGATCCTGCGAGGCGTCGACGCGGCCACCGTCAGCGATGTCACCGACCTAGGCCGCAACATGACGCACGGCCAGCTCGAGTTCTTGGACTACCCGGAGCGCATCTTGGACCCGAACGCCGGAACGCGGAATGGAGGGGCACTCGACGCCATGGGCGAGACTCCAAGCGAGGCCGACCAAGCCCGCGCCGAGGAGGAACGCGCAGCCGCCGCAGCGGCAGTGGGGCCGGACGACGCCGAGCCGGACCCAGACGCACTGCCTGGCCTCATCGTCGGTCAGGAGCTTGCGCGCACCCTGAGGCTGGTCGTCGGCGATCGCGTGACCGTGGTGTCCCCTCGCGGGGAGCTCGGCCCGACCGGTCCGATCCCACGCACGAAACCGTTCCGTATCGCAGGAATCTTTTACAGCGGAATGTACGAGTACGACATGAAGCATGCGTACGCCGCACTGCCGGTCGCTCAGCGGTTTCTCAACTCGGGGGACCGGATCACCGGGGTCGAGGTGAAGGTCGACGACGTCGAGCGAGCCCCGGACATGGCGGAAACCCTGGGCTCTTCCATCGGGCGCGAGGGCCTACGCATTCGCGACTGGAAGGAAATGAACCAGCAGCTCTTCGGCGCCCTCGCCCTCGAGAAGCTCGCCATGTTCATCACCCTCGGGATCGCCATCCTGATCGCCGGCTTCTCAGTCTTCGGGACCCTGACGCTCCTCGTGCAGGAGAAGCGCCGCGAGGTCGGGATCCTCAAGGCCATGGGCACGTCGGCGCGGGGCGTTATCCGGATCTTCGTTCTCGAGGGGCTGCTGATTGGCGCGGCTGGCGGCCTCCTCGGGCTCGGCCTTGGCTTCGTGGTGACGTTTGCCGCGGAACACTTTGGAATCCGTATGAATCCGGAGGTCTACTACATCGACAAACTCCCCGTGACCCTCGACCCGACCGAGTTCGCGCTAGTCGGCGCTGCAACCGTGGTGGTATGCCTGGCCGCGACGCTGTTTCCTGCGTATCAGGCGAGCCGCGTTCGGCCCGTGGACGCTCTTCGGTACGACTAAGGTGATGTCCGAACCTCTCGTCAGCGTTCAGAACGTGAGCAAGACCTTCGAGCACGAAGGCCAATCCCTCGAGGTGCTCCGGGGAATCGACCTCGACATCGAGGCCGGCGAGATGTTGGCCATCGTGGGGGCCTCGGGCGCCGGCAAGAGCACGCTGCTCCATCTCATTGGGACCCTCGACCTCCCGACAGCCGGGACCATCCGGTACGACGGGCGTGACGTCACCGCTCTCGGAGCTTCGGACCTCGCGGAGTTTCGTAACCGAAGCATTGGATTTGTCTTCCAATTTCATCATCTCTTGCCTGAGTTCAACGCGGTGGAGAACGTGATGATGCCCGGGCTCATCCGCGGGAGCCGAAGGCTCGAGGCGCGCGCACGCGAGCTCCTCGATGAAGTCGGACTCTCTCACCGACTGACGCATCGGCCGGGCGAGCTCTCGGGGGGCGAGCAGCAGCGCGTCGCCCTGGCACGGGCACTCCTCATGGAGCCGAAGCTCGTCCTCGCCGACGAACCCACGGGCAACCTCGACAGCGGCAGCAGCGCGTCGGTCCACAGGCTGTTCTTCGAACTGAACCGCCGCCACGGGACGACCTTTTTGATCGTGACCCACAGCCGCGACTTCTCCGCCATGATGCCCCGGGAAGTGGTCATGCGGGACGGCCGGATCGACGCCGATGAGCGACGGGCCGTCAGCGCGGTTGCCGACGGGGAGCTCGCCGCGCCCGACACCGCCCAACCCCTTGAAAACCAAGGAAAACCTTGACCCTCCACTAGGCCACGGCTATTAGCCGCTCGGTTCTTAACCCTGAAGATGCGTTTTCCCGCCCCTGCCATAGCCCTGACGCTCGTTGCAGGGCTCGCTTCCGCGGCGGGCGCGCAGAGTCCCGACAACATGCCGGAGCCCCCGCCGCCGTCGACGCGCCCCGTCCGGACTTCGCCGCGGCCGGCGCCGCCCCCACCGCCTCTGCCCGAGGAGGAGCCGGCAGAGGACTACGACCCGGTCGAGGACCCGGACGAGGGAATCGACGTTCCGCGAACGAGCTGCCACGGCAAGACGATCCGCCGCGTCGTCGTGGTTGGCGCCCGCCGCGTCGACCCCGACGACGTTCGGGCCACGATGAAGCTCGGCCGGGGCAAGGTGTGCACGGACCCCGCGATCACGCGAGACGCGCGCGCCCTCTGGAACATGGGCTACTTCGACGATCTCGCTGTCGAATCCGACCCACTCGGCAGCGGCATCAAGCTGACGATTCGCGTGCTCGAACGCCCCGCGATTCGGAAGATCACGTTTGAGGGCAACGAAGACACCGACGACGACGACATCAAGGATAAAATCTCGCTCGAGTCGGGGACCATCCTCGAGGTGCCCAAAGTGGAGGAGAGCGCCGAGAAGGTCCGGGAGGTGCTCTCCGAGAACGGCTTCTTCCTCGCGACGGTCGACTACGAGCTGAAGCGGGTCCCGGGCAACAACAACCAGGTCGACGTGGTCTTCAAGATCGACGAGGGCGGCGAGGTCGAGGTTCGCCGCGTGAGCTTCGTCGGCAACGAGCAGCTTCCTGCGGAGGAGCTGCTCGACGTCATGCAGACGAGCGAGACGGGGATGTTCTCGTTCTTGAGCGACCGCAACAAGTTCAACCAGGAGGCGTTCGACGAAGACGTGCTGCGGGTGCAGGCCTGGTACTACGACCAAGGCTACCTGACGATGCGGGTTGGGCGACCAAGCGTGGAGCTCACGGCGGACCGGAAGTACGTCGACATCACCATCCCCGTGGAAGAGGGACCGCGCTTTCGAATCCGAAAGATCACGGTGCAGGAGTCGGACGGTGCAGGCAACGAGGTCCAAACGATTGCGCCGAAGGAACAGCTCCGAGAAAAAATCGAACTCGAAGAGGGCGATTGGTTCAGTCGGACCCAAATCGCCGAGGGCATCGAAGGGATCGCCCGAACGTATCGAGACCAGGGCTACGCCCTCGTAGAAACCATCCCCGGAACCGATCTCGACGAGGTCAACCACCTGGTCGACGTCTCGATCAACATTCTCCGAGGGCCGCTGGTCTACATCGAACGCATCCACGTCCGGGGCAACACCAAAACGCGCGACGCCGTAATCCGCCGAGAGTTCCGAATCAGCGAGGGTGACCTCTACAGCCAAAGCAAGATCGAAGACGGACGCGCACTCGCCACGCAGCTCGGCTACTTCGAGCGGGTCGACGTCTCGGAGGAGCAAGGACGCGCACGAGACCAGCTCGTGCTGAACGTAGAGGTCGAGGAAAAGCCGACCGGCACGTTCCAGGTCGGTGCGGGCTTCTCCTCGCTCGAGAGTTTCATCATCACCGCGCAGGTTCAGCAACAGAACCTATTCGGGCGCGGGCAGAGCCTCGGGTTGAACCTACAGCTCTCAGGGATTCGCCAGCAGGTCGACATCAACTTCGTCGAACCGTGGTTCCTCGGAACCGAGTGGAGCCTCGGCTTCGGGTTCTTCCTGCGCGTTCGAGACTTCATCTCGTTCCGTCAGAACTCGATTGGCGGCAACGTCACCACCGGTCATCCGTTGGGCAACCCGCGTCTGCGCCTATTCGTCCGCTACGAGTTCGAAAACGTGACCATCTCGCAGCCGCGAGCGACCGCCATCGGCGGCTTTGGCGGCGACCTTCAGAACACGTTCTCGAACATTTTCATCGCCAACGCATTCCGAGACGGAATCACGAGCTCCCTTCGATTCACACTCAACTGGGACAGCCGCGACAACCGCCTCACGACCACCAACGGCATCTTCGCCAACTACGCCGTGCAGTTCGCCGATCAGTTCCTCGGGTCGGACAACACCTTCATCCGCCAAACGGCGTTTGGGCGATTCTACAAGCGGGTGTTCGGGCCCGTCGTGTTCAAGGTCAACACCGAGCTCGGCTTGATCACCTCACGCCAGATCGTGCCGGTCTTCGAGCGCTTCTACCTCGGGGGTATCTTCACCGTTCGAGGCTACCCGCTCCAATCGGTCGGGCCGCAGGCCGGCATCGCCGCGCGCGGTGACCCGAACTCGCCGATCATCCCCGAGGGGCGGCCTATCGGTGGCGATTTCCAGGCCTTCTACAACATCGAGCTCGAGTTCCCGATTGTCGAAGCGGTTGGCATTCGCGGAGTCATCTTTTCGGACGGTGGAAACGCGTGGAACCTATTCGCCTTCCGCGACCAGTTCGGGAACTGCCAGGCACCGCGTGCGCCGAACGCCGATCGCAGCTCACAGCCGTGCGGGATCAACGGCCTGCTTCGGTATTCCGTGGGATTCGGAATCCGGTGGTTCTCGCCGCTCGGACCGCTCCGTTTCGAGTGGGGAATTCCCCTCAATCGACGGCCTCAGGACAACCCAATTCGCTTCGAATTCACGATCGGGCAGTCGTTCTGAGAATGTTGGCGACCGTCGCCTCGTCTCACCCCAACGACTTGACCCATCACCGGCAAACGGCTAGCTAGGCCGGGCTCGAAAGGATGCTCTGATGCACTGCAGTAGATTCACAATTCTCGCACTTTCCGTCTTCGTGTTGGCGATGTCGGCCACGCCCGCGGAGGCACAAATCAAGATCGGGGTCGTCGACCTGCAGCGCGCCATCAACGAAACCGAAGACGGACGCCAGGCCAAGCGCCGGCTCACCAAGCTCTTCGAAGAGCGCCAGAAGAAGCTCGACGGCGCACAGGAATCGCTGAAGACGCAGAAGGAGAGCATCGAGCGGCAGCAGGGCGTGCTGAGCGAAGACGCGCTCAAGAAGAAAGTCGAGAAGTATCAAGAAGACCTGATGGCGCTTCAGACCGAGTACGTCGACTACCAGCGTGAGCTCTCGAATGCCGAAGCCGAGCTCACCAAAAAGATCCTCGACAAAATGCAGGGCATCCTTCGACGCATCGGGCAGACCGACGGGTACACGCTGATTATCGAAGCGAACGAGGGCGGCGTCGTCTGGGTCCCCTCGAATCTCGACCTCACCGACGTGCTGATTCAACGCTACAACGCCCAGGCGAAGAAGGGCGGGGGCGCGAAGAAGAAGTAGGGTCGGATCGGCGCATTCGTGGCCCGACTGGCCGTTTCCAGGTACAAAAACCGCATGGTCAGGTCCTGCGCCGGAGCCGTTCTCGGGCTCGCGCTCGTCTACGTCGCGCTCGGAGCGCCTCGCAGCGCGTCCGCTGAAGAGGCGCCGGCTGTTCGCGCCTACCACCTCGACGAGTTCACGGCCGCGGCGCTTCGCAACTACCCCTCGCTCAAAGCGGCCCAAGCCGAAATCTCGGCTGCGTCGGCCAGGCTCGACGAAGCGCGGCTCTCTCCGTTCTTTCAGTTCGAGGGTTCCGCGTCGTTCTTCATTCGGCCCCGCGCCGAAGGTACGCCGATCTTCAGCCCGGACAGCCAGCTCCCACTCAGCAACGCATGGGGTCCGGGTGTCGACCTCCAAGTGAGCGGTGGCATCCCGCTCTACACCTTCGGGAAGTACCGCTCCGGAAAGAAGGCGGCCCGTGCGGGCGTTGCCGCCGCAGAGGATGAAGAGCGACGCACGCTCAACCAAGTGGTGTTCGACGTACGCCGCGCGTACTTTGGGACGCAGCTCGCGCTCGATCTCCAGGCCATGGTGTCCGATGGAAAGGGCAAGCTCGTCAAAGCGGTCGAGAAGCTCCAAGCGCAGCTCGACGCGGACGACCCCGACGCGAAGGCTACCGACTACTGGCGCTTGCTGTCCGCGCTTTCAGAGATCGAATCGCGCGAGTCCGAGGCGCTCAAGCTCGAGGCGTCCGCCCGAAAAGCGCTCGAGCTCCTGTCAGGAATCGAGCCGGCCGTCGTCCCGGAGTGCCCGCTCGAACCCGTGAAGAGCAAAGTCATCGAGCTCACGGAGCACATGGACCAAGCGCTCGCGAACCGGCCGGAAGTCGACCAGCTGAAAGAAGCCGAGAAGGCGGGCAAAGCCAACCTGGTCGTGAGCCGCGCCGGCTACGCGCCCGACATCATCCTCGCGCTCGCCGCCAACCTCGGGGTGACGCCGATTGTGACCGACATCAACAACCCGTTCATCATCGACCGCGGCAACTACCGGGGAGCGTTCGCCGGCATCGTGGCTCAGTGGAACCTCGACTTCGCCGGCACGCGGTCTCGCGTGAAGCGCGCCAAGGCCGAAATCGAGGTGCTCAAAGCCAAAACCGAAGAGGCCCACCGCGGTATCGAGCTCGAAGTGACGGCGCTCTTCGAGCAACTCCAAGACGCCAAGCGCCGCATGAACTCGTGGGCGCGCGCAGAGCGCGAAACCCGGAAATGGTTCGTCTCTGCCGGGCAGGCGTACGAAGTCGGCACGATGACCGCGAAGGATCTCGAAGACTCCATCGCGGGCTACTTCAACGCGCGGGCCAAACACCTCGCCGCCATCGCCGACTACAACATCGCGGTGGCCGGCCTCGAGCAGGCCACGGGCGTCCCCCTGGTTGCCGCGGGCGACTGGCGGACGGCGGGCTGCGACGAATAAAACCTCCGCTATAGTCGTCTCAATGTTCATGCCCCGCTTTTTGGTCATTTTCGCAGTGTTTTCATGCCTTTTGCTGGCTTCTCCGCCTGCTTCCGCACAGGCGCCCGCAGCCGATGGCGCGGACTCGAAGCCCGGCATCACGCCCGCCGAAGCCAAGGTGGCCGAAGCGTTCATCCGCACCAAGCACGACAAGGTCCGCGCGGTGCTGCGACAGCCGGACACCCCGAAGCGCGCAAAACGGCTCACCGTGCTTCTCGGCGAGTTCCTCGACTACGAGAAGCTTGCGAGGCTTTCCCTCGATCGGGAGTGGGAAAAGCGAACGCCGAAGGAGCGGGCCCGGTTCGTGAGCCTCCTCCGCCAACTCGTCGAACGGCAGTACCAGCGAAACATGGAGTCGACGCTCCAGTACAAAGTGTCGTGGGTCGGCACGGAGCCCGTCGATGCGGACAGCGTCCTCGTGAAGTCGTCCGCGCGGTCTCAGAAGAAGAAGCGGCAACCCGCAATCACCATCGACTACACCATGAGCCCGTACGGCAAAGAGTGGCGCGTGTGGGACATCTGGACCGACGGGGTGAGTCTCGTGAAGAACTACCGTCGCCAGTTCAGGCGCGTGATCCGCGACGAGGGCTGGAAGGGCCTCATCAAGCGGATGGAAGACCGACTAAACTCCAACGAAGAACCCCTCTAGCAGGCGAGCCGCCTCCGAAACGTCAGGGGTTCCGGTCGAGCGCTTCGACCCGCAGGATCTCTGCACCCTCGAAGTGCGAGGCGCGTAGCTCGTCGAGGAGCTCGGCCTCTTCGGTCTCTTCGAGACCTCGCGCCCGGATCGCGTCCCGCTCCGCACGATACGCATCGAGGCGTGCGTCCCACTCGGCACGTCGCGCATCGAGGGCCTGAAGCCGCTCGGCGGCCTCCTCCCCAAACTCGTCCGCGCGATAGTCGAACACCTCTTCTTCACCGAGGCCGTCGCGACGCATCTGTTCGACGACCGCGGAGGCGTCGCGCTGCCGCATCATCGCGCCGCGCATCTCGCGAAGCGGCGTGGGGACGGTCTCATCGAGCGCGTCTAGCCTGCGCCTGCGCTCTTCGGGTTCGAGAGAGCGGTCCGTGACGATGGCGCTGCGCGCGAGACTGTACTCGACGAGGCGGTTGTCCTTTGCAAAGAGCGCGTCCGAATCGTCTTCGAAGATCGATTTCTGCAGCTCCCGAATGTCATCGAAGTAAGCGGCGGGCGAGCTGCGCCGTGGAAGATCGGCAAGCGCCTCTCGGTAGCGAAGATAGTCGTCGAACAGCGCCATGACGGCGGCGTCTTCCCCGGGAGGCACCTGCGCACGAGCCGCCTGCTCGATCAGGGCGCGTATCTCGGCTTCGCCGATCTCCCCGCGCGCCGACAGGAAGTACTCGAAGACACGGATCGCGTTCGCATCGGGAACGAAGCGACCGTCGACCACGGTGAAGTAGCCGTCGATCGACGTCCCCTCGAGCGACTTGGGCCGCCGCACCTCGCGCACCTCAGGCTCGAAGCCGTCGACGACGTTCGCCGCTCGTCTCTCTTCGGTCTCCGAAAGCGCGCTGGCCGGTCCGGTCACCTGGGGACCGGCGTCCTCGGCGCCCTCCCCCACCTCGAAATCGGCGAGCCACAGCCAACCCGACACGATGACCAGGCCGAGAACGCCAGCCGCGATCGCGTACCGCCGCGAGACGTCCGTTCTAGAGCCCTTTCTTCTTCAGACGGTTCGCGTGATTGCGAAACAGTGTCTTCGGGTTCGACGTAAACGGCGACACGAGCCCGAAGAAGAGGTTCACCTCGTCGAGATGGTTCTGGAAGTAGTTGTCTCGAATCACGTCGCCGAGGTGAGAGCTGCAGCGACCTACCAGCCCGTCGTTGGCTTCGCCGACGAAGAGCGAGGTGATGGCAAACAGGGGGTCGAGCGGATCCAGGACGTTCGTCAGCACCCCCGTGCCGCTCCACGAGTAGTAGCGGATCCCATTGACGACCTTGTCGCCCTCCCCGCAGCCGCTCGGGAGCGCAGCCGGATACGCCGAGTTGAAGGCGGCGACACCCTCGGTCGAGAAGTTCTCGAACGTGGCGTCGAAGTCGATCGGGCCGTCCGGCGCACCCAACAAGACGAGCAGCTCCGCAAGAAGGGTGAGCGCCCCTTCACCAAGCTGCGCAAGTCCGTCGGTGGTTGCGAGGTCGCCGATCCCGGTGCCCTTGTGAGGACTCGCGACCGTCGTGACGGACGCGACGAGGTCTGGGCGCACTGCCGCGACATACCGGATGTCGAGGCCGCCCTGGCTGTGACCAATGAGATTGAACTTCGAGTGACCGGTGATCGCCGAGAGCTCCTCGAGCTGGTCGATGATGAGCTCGCCACGAACGACCGACGAGTTCACGACCGCGGTGGTCACCACGTACACTTCCGCGCCTCCATCGGCGAGCGCATCCGGGATGCCGTTCCAGTACTCGATCACTCCGCCGAGAAGCTCGTCGAACCCCAGGAACCCGTGAGCGAGCACGATCGGATACCGGGTCTCGGTGTAACTCGAACACCAGAACCAGCAGAGTGACTCTTCGGTGGAGCTGACTTCACCAGCCTCGAGGCCTCCCTGCGAGCTCGGCGCGCAACCTGCAACGAGCAGCGTCGCGACCACCAGCGCAACTGCGAACACACGTTTCATGACTCCTCCTCAACTTCAGACGGGCCCCGTTGGTACCGAGTGTCGTGGACGGGTGTCAACCAGCAATGATGTGCTCGAACGAACATTACGCGCCGCGGCTATGACGCACACCACACGCAACGGCCGAGCGTGAACATCGTTCAGCGGGCGAAAGCCGCGCTGATCAAAAAAAGTGTCTGCGCGGCGGCGGCCCCCCCAGGCCGCGCCGGCAGACGACTCCCCCTAGATTAGACCCTCTTTCGCAAGCCCGAGACATCCTTGATGACGACGCGGCGGTGATCGGTTGCGATCAGCCCCCCTCTTTTGAACGCGCCGAGGACCAAGGTGACGGTTTCCCGGGTCGAGCCGACGAAGCTCGCAATCTCCTGGTGCGTGAACTTCACGCCAATCAGGATGCCCCTAGAGTCCGGGATTCCATGTCTCGAAGATGCATCGAGCAAAAACTCTGCAACCCGCGACTCGACGCTGCGGGTCAACAGCGCATCGATTCGGCGCTCCGCCATCAGGCGACGCTCCCCCATCAACCGATGCATCGCAGAAGCAAACGCCAGATCCTCGCCCATCACCATCTTCACGAGGCGCGGTGGGATTCGGAGCGCTTCCACGTAATCCAGCACGACCGTCTCTAGACGGGCTTCCGGATCGACCAAGGACATCTCCCCCACGAGGTCCCCTGGCCCGTAGTACCCCAACGTCAGCTCGCGCTCGGGCGTGCGGCGAATGCGTCGCACACGGCCGCTCCCAATCACGAAGATCGCCGGGTCACTCGGCATGCAAAGAGATTCGCGCCGGTCGGCGTCGACCAGAGCGCTGCCATCGAGAACCCGTTCACGGAGCTCGGGGCTCAGCGCTTCGAACACTCGGCACCGGCTGAGGATGCGCGTTCGACGCTCTTCCGTCGTTCGCAGCCTTCGTGCGCCAGAGCCGTTTGATAGTGCAGGAGCGTTGGAATCCATACTTACAGCCTTAACGGTATGGTGCACAATCACAGGAATACCGTCAAGGCGTAGTTTCACAAATATAGCCGAAGCAAAGATCGCGTCCTGTTGACCCGAACCCCCGCCTTCGCTAGGGTCCGCCTGCGGGATGGGGCTCCTGAGGGCCCCGGTTGGGCATCCATAAGCATGCGACTTTATTCGGGAAAAATTAGTCCCATCGTCGACGATTTGGTGAGGGATCTGACCTCCCAGGGCGACATCGAGGTGGAGGACGACGCCGAGGTGCGGCTCGATCTCGAAGCCGTCCTCAGAGAATTCGTGCGTCGCGAGCGCCAGCTGGTGGACGAGGCCAAGGATCGCATGGAGCGAGAGGGGCTCGGCTTCTCCAAGCTCGGCCGAATGCGGCAGCGGATCGCCAAGGAGATGGGGTTCCCTCAGCAGGACGAGATTCTTCCCTACCTCGTCGACCAGCTCCTCAACATGCTCTTTCACAGCGGCAACGTCGTCGAGATCTACGCGGACGACGTCACGCTCCGGAAGAAGATGACCCCGATACTTCGCCGTCACATGGAGGTCGAGACGGGCCTCGATGCCGAGGTGCGCTCCAAGATTCGCAACCTTCAAGAGGGCACGGCTGCGTTCGAAGTCGAGTACGCGAAGGTCATGGACCAGATCAAGCGCAAGCGCGGGCTCGAGTAATCGATGCGGAGCATGACGGGATACGGCAGTGGCCGGGCTCCGCTCGGCGACGGCCACGTCGTGGTCGACCTTCGCACCGTGAACCATCGCTACCTGGACGTTCGGGTTCGGCTGCCGTCGCGAATCCAGACGAGCGCGCCAACCGTCGAACGCGTGATCCGGGGTGAGCTCGAACGCGGGCGCGTCGACGCCACCGCGCGGTTCGAAGGGCGAACATTGCCCCAGCCCGAACTCGATGCAGATCGCGCAACCGAGGTGTTCCGCCAGCTTTCCGAGCTTCGAGACAAGCTCGCTCCGGACGAACCCATCCCACTTTCGTTGCTTGCAAGCGTTCCCGACCTCTTCAGCGGGCAGCGCGTGCTCGACGAAGACGCGCTGACCGCGGCGCTCACCGCAGCGACCACAGCCGCGTGCAAGGCGGTGCGACGAATGCGCGAAACAGAAGGCGCCGCGCTCCAGAAGGAACTCGGCAAGCTTCTCGACGACGTTCACGCCAGTGTCGTCGCGCTCGAACGCGCCCTTCCCGGCGTGATCGACGCGCGCCGTTCGAAGCTTCGCGATCGCCTCGAGGCCCTCCTCGCAGACGTGGATGTGGAGCTCCAGCCCACACGCCTCGAGCAGGAGATCGCGATCCTCGCAGACCGCGGAGACATCGCAGAGGAGCTGGCGCGCCTCGGAAGCCATCGCGCCCAGATGCTCGAACTGCTCAACGGGTCGAAGAGGCCGGTCGGCAAACGAATCGAGTTTCTTTTGCAGGAGATCGGACGCGAGGTGAATACAATCGGATCGAAGATCCAGGACGGCACCGTCACCAACCTAGTCATCGAGCTGAAGGCCTCGGTCGAACAAATGCGGGAGCAGGCGCAGAATGTCCTTTAGTTCCCCTCTCGGAAGCGCTAGGCCCGATTCATAGGCGCGCCGATGAGTGGTTCCACCTCAACCGATCCCGGGCTCGTGCTTCTCATCATCAGCTCCCCGTCCGGAGCCGGAAAGACGACCCTCACGCACCGCCTGCTCCAAGAGTTTCCGGAGCTTCGTTTCAGCGTGTCGCACACCACGCGAGCGCCCCGAGCCAACGAGGTCGACGGACAGGACTACCACTTCATCGATGAGGCAAACTTTCGCTCCCTGATCGATCGAGGCTCCTTTGCCGAGTGGGCAGAGGTTCACGGGAACCTCTACGGGACGAGCGTGAGTGAGATCGATCGGGCGCGCGACGACGGAAAGCAGGGACTCCTCTTCGACGTCGACTACCAAGGCGCTCGACAGATCAAAGAGAAGTTCCCCGAGGCGATCGGGGTGTTCATTCTGCCTCCGTCGATGGAAGAACTTCGTCGTCGGCTCGACGGCCGAGGCTCAGACGACGCCGCGTCACGACGGCGCCGTTTCGAAAAGGCGCGCGAAGAGATCGAACACTACCCCTTCTTCGACTACATGATCGTCAACGACGACCTTCAGCATGCGCTCGCCGAGCTTCGCGGCATCGTCCTCGCGGAAGGCTGCCGCCAGTGGCGTGTCGCCGCCAAAGCCGAAGCCCTCCTCGAACGCTAACCCATCGCAAAAGCGAACCGAGGAGTGGCAGCGCCACTTCGAGCGTGAGGGGACGGCGGCATCCGTCGCACCCGCAGCCAAGCCGACCGAGCGGACATAACGAGCCGATCCCGTCAGGACGGGGACTCGGAACCCGCGACCGAGGATCGCGCAGCGCGGGTGCGACGGAT
>JBCDFZ010000073.1:0-19181 GCA_039177115.1 Myxococcota bacterium | reverse complement strand
CGTTGAGGTCCTCGAGAGAGACCTGCCGAATGGCAGCCTTCGTCTCTTGGAGCAGGTCCGCGTAAGTCTTGGCCATGCTCGGCAATATGTAACTTTGCCGGGATTCGTCAAGGCTCCCGGGGTGTTAGCTCATATCCACCGGTTTTCACATCGGTTTTGTCGGGTATTGCTTTCGAAGCCCTTCGAGGGCTAGGCGGCCGTCCGCACGACGCCCTGGTCCTGCGCATAGGTCCGGAGCGCCCGGCGAAGCCGTTTTCGCCCGCGATGGAGGCGAGACATGACCGTGCCGATCGGGCAATCGAGCTGCGCCGCGGCGTCTTGATACGAAAGCTCGGCAACGTCGACGAGCTCCACGGCTTCGCGGAACTCGGGCTGAAGCGCCCCGAGGGCGGCGAGCACTTCGTCCGAGTACCCCTCGTGGTTTTGGCGTGCCTGGACGCGAGGAATCGCACGAATCTCGTCGAGCGCGACCTTCTCGCGCTTCTTCTTTCGGTAGTAGTTGACGTAGGTGTTGAACAGGATGCGGTGGGTCCAAGCGCGCGCGTTGGTCCCGGGCTGGAAGCTGTCCCGCGACTGCCATGCGCGGGCCAGGGTTTCTTGGACGAGGTCGTCTGCGTGGGCGGCTCCGCGGGTGAGGCGGAGGGCGGTCCGGGAAAGCTCGGGGACGCAGGGGATGATTTCTTGGGCGTACTGTTGTTGGGTCTGCATCGATTCGTTCTCCGCAGAGATTCCAATGCAACGTCGGTGCCACCCCGAAAACACCGGGTTTCGGGGCTTCAGAAAGCTTGCGTGCCGTCACCTTGTCGCCGCGGTGACACGGTGTCGTGTCAAGCTGTCGTCGGCAGGGAGAGATGGGCGGCAAGCACGGCTGGCACCGCATCCGCCACGTCGGAGGCCAGAAGTCCGCGGTCGCCCGCCGCGGCCGTCTCACCCGCAGCCGCGTGTACCAGAGTGGCGGCAAGCGCCGCGTCAAACGGGTCGAGCGTGAGCGCCAGCGCGCCCGTGATCCCGCTCAACACGTCGCCGGTGCCCGCCGCGCCGAGCGCGGGCGTTCCCTCGGCGCAGACGGCAAGTCGGTCGAGATGGGCCACCAGGCTCCGCGCACCTTTCAGGATGACCGTCTGCGCTGTCACCGCGGCAAGCTCGGTGGCCGCCGCGTAGCGGTCCGCCTGTATCTCGCTCGACGAAACGTCGAGGAGACGCCCAGCTTCGCCCGGGTGTGGCGTGAGTATTCGTGGGCCGGCGACTCCTTCGAGCGCGGCCCTGTCCGCGGCTACGTGCGTGATGGCGTCCGCGTCGACCACCACAGGGATGGGCGCGTGTGCGACGAACGCTTGGGTGAGACGGGCGCCCGTCTCGTCGAGGCCGAGTCCTGGGCCGAGGACGACGGCGCGCTTCCCCTCGCAGAGCGCCTCGACCGCGGAACGGTCGACCGTGTTGGGTAGGCCGACGGTCATCAGTTCGATGACCTTCTCCTCGAGCGCAGCGCGAGCGTCCGGGCGTGCGGCGATGGTGACCAGGCCGGCCCCCGCACGAAAACCAGCGCGACCTGCCAGCACGGCAGCACCCGTCTTGCCAGGCGAACCCCCAACCACGAGCAGATGGCCATTCGTGCCCTTGTGATCGTCGCCAGCTCGGGGCGAGATGAAGCGGGAGAGGTCGCCCGCATCGTAAACGGCCGCGTTCGTGACGGTGCTGACGGGCACGCCGATGTCCGCGACTCGAACCTCTCCGGCGTGCCCGACACCCGGATACTGGTGAAGACCGCGCTTGAGACCGGCGAAGGTCACCGTCATCGCGGCGTGCGGCGCGACGCCGAGAACGGCGCCGGTGTTTGCGTCGAGGCCGCTCGGAAGGTCCAGTGAGACGATCGGCGCCCCGGCGTCGTTCATCGCTTCGATGACTGCTGCGTGCCCCTCTCGAACCGGACGATCGAGGCCGGTCCCGAATAGCCCGTCGACGACGAGCGTCGCTCCTTCGAGGGCCGTACCGACGGTCGTGGTCTCCTCGGGAGACGCGACGCTCGTTCGCACGCCGATCGATTCAAGCAGCGCCCAGTTCGGGGCAGCGTCGCCTCGCAGGCGTTCGGGGTCACCCACCAACACCGCATGAGGCATGAAGCCGAGCAGCGTAAGGCGTCGCGCCACGACCCATGCGTCGCCCCCGTTCTGACCGGGGCCACCGACCAAGACGACGCGCTCGAGGCGGTCGCCGAACCGATCCACGATGGCGTCGGTCGCGCCACGCCCCGCGTTCTCCATCAGCATGAGGCTCGACACACCGAGATCGCGCACGGCACGGCGATCGACCTCACGGGATTCCTCGCGTGTGAACAGAGGCTGCACGCGCTTAGTATGCCTCGAAAGGCAACGTCGCGCCCAAGCGGCGACAAGCCGGTGTCTTGTCGCCGGGTTTCGATCCAAACTGCCAGATGGTCACGCCGAACCCGGGAGTCACGGTTCCACGCATCATCTCGTTGCTTCCGTCCGCAACCGAGATCGTCTGCGCGCTCGGCGCGGAGAAAGACCTCGTCGGCGTCTCCCACGAGTGCGACTTCCCCAGCACGATCGAGGGTCGACCGGCCCTCACCCAAGCGCGCGTGCGGGATGACGGGACGAGTCTCGGAATCGACCGCCAAGTGCGGGGCGTCGTCGAGGAGGCGCTCAGCATCTACACGGTGGACCACGAGCTGCTCGCACGCCTTCGGCCCGACGTCATCGTCACGCAGGATCTCTGCGAAGTGTGCGCCGTGTCTCTCGAAGACGTCCGCGCGGCAGTGGCGAGGATCGCCGACCAGAACGATGTCGAGATCGTGAGTCTGAGCCCCACGCGGCTCGAGCACATCCTTTCCGACGTCGAGCGCGTCGCCGTTGCGCTCGGCCGAAAGGCCGAAGGCGAGACGCTCCTCGCAAACCTCAGACATCGCATCGCCGGCATCGCCGAACGGTCGGCTCAGATCGAGACGCGTCCGCGCGTCGCATCCCTCGAGTGGATCGACCCCGTCATGCTGGGCGGCACCTGGATGCCCGAGGTCATCAACATTGCCGGAGGCGTCGCGGTCGGGGTGGCGGCCGGCGACCCGGCACCGACGGTGACTCCGAACGCCCTCGCCTCGCTCGCACCGGACGTCGTCGTCGTGAAAGCCTGTGGGTTTTCCATCGATCGGACGATGCAAGAACGCGAGGCGATCGAGGACAAGGCGCTCGGAGTGCTCGACCCGAAGGTGCCGGTGTACGTCACGGACGGCAACGCGTTCTTCAACCGCCCGGGTCCTCGCATCGTGGAGTCGATCGAGATCATGGCCGCCGTCACGAACCCCTCGCACTTCGAAGACTTCGCGGAGCGACACGCAGATTCGATCGTGCGGGTTCGCTGATCGTGCCGGCCTGCCAAATCACGACTGCACCGAGGCTCGTCGTCGTATTGGCGCTTGTCGTCGGATGCACCCGCGAGGCTCCCGCTGAGAGCGAGCCGCTCGTCGTGTTCGCCGCGTCGTCGACCGCCGATGCGTTTTGCGAGCTGGCATCTGCGTTCGAGGAGGAACACCCCGATACGCCGGTCGAGCTTGCGTTCGCAGGCAGTCAGACGCTCCGGCTGCAGCTCGAACACGGAGCCCCGGCAGACATCATCGCAACGGCCAATGAGGCTCACATTCGCAGCCTGGCCGACGCCGGCGTCGTTCGAGGTGCCGTTCCGTTCGCAGAGAACCGGCTCGTCGTCATCGTACCGAAGGAGAACCCCTCTGGCCTCGCCGCATTCGAGGACCTCCCGAACGCCAACCGCGTGGTCGTAGGGCTCCCCTCCGTCCCGCTCGGGGCGTACACGGAGCAGCTCTTCGAGCGGGGTGCCGGGGTCTGGGGTGCGACTTCTTCGGCTCGACTGAGACGCCACGTCGTCTCGAAGGAAGCCAACGCCCGGCTGGTTCGAGCCAAGGTCGAGCTCGGCGAAGCAGACGCCGCCGTCGTGTATGCAACCGATGCAAGAGGACGCCCCGAGGTCGACGTCATCCCGGTCCCCGAGGCCTTGAACGTGACGGCACTCTATTTCATGGCGCGCGTGGACCGACCCGAATCGCATCCTCAGGCCGGCGCATGGATTGACTTCTTGCGTACCGAGCGGGCGCGCGGGATTCTCGGGCGCCATGGCTTTCAGACCCACGGCGACTAGATGAGCGAGGGTGCAACCACAGCGGCGCGCTGGATCTCGGGCGCCCTGGCGTTTCTGCTTCTCGCCGTCGTGACGCTCCCGGTCGTCGGACTCCTCGCGGCGTCCTCGCCGGCCGATTTGGTTGCCGGTGCCGAGGACCCGCTCTTCGTTCCCGCCCTGTGGCTGAGCATCCGAACCACGCTCGCTACGCTCTTCATCGTGATCCTCACGGGAACGCCGCTCGCTTGGTGGCTCGCGACCGGTCCCACCCGGTGGACGCGCGTGGTCGAGGTTCTCGTGGTGTTGCCCATCGTGATCCCGCCGGCGGTCCTCGGTATCGCACTGCTCCAGGGGTTTGGTCGGCAAGGCCTGCTCGGCCCGCTGCTCGGCGGCCTGGGTGTGCAGGTTCCGTTCACGACCGCCGCGGTGATCCTCGCCCAGGTCGTGGTCTCCGCGCCGTTCTACGTCGAGTCGGCGGCCATCGCGTTCCGGCGCGTCGACGTCGACCTGATGCTGGTGGCGCGGACTCTCGGCGCGTCACCGACCGCCGCGTTTTTCCGAGTCGCCGCGCCGGTTGCCGCGACCGGGCTCTTCGCAGGCGCCGCCCTCGCCTACGCACGATCGGTCGGGGAGTTTGGCGCCACTCTGCTCTTCGCAGGCAACCTCTCAGGCACCACGCAGACCATGCCTCTCGCCATCTACACGGCGCTCGAGTCCGACGTCCGAGTGGCACTCGCCTTGGCGTTGCTTCTGACCGCCATCGCCGTCGCACTGCTCTTCGCGATCCGCGTCGCGCCAGCCGCCTTGTCGGCACGCACACTCGTCTCGCGAAACGGGGGCTCGAACCCATGAGCTGGGCGGTCGAGGTACGCGCGAGCGTCGGCGAGCTCGGTTTGGACGTCGCTCTCGAAGGCGACCAGCGGCCACTGGCGATCGTCGGACCGAACGGATCTGGAAAGACGACGCTCCTTCGACTGATCGCCGGCGCGCCTGCCGAGATGGCGGGCCGCATCGTCGTCGACGGGGCCACGCTGTTCGATTCGGAGCGCGGCGTCGCGCTCGCTCCGGAGACTCGCCGCGTGGGCTACGTCCCTCAAGGGTTCGGGCTCTTTCCTCACCTCAGCGTGGTCGACAACGTGGCGTTCGGCCTGTCGGTCAGCGCTCAGCGAGCGGGCGCAACAGACCGGCGCGAGAAGGCGCGGGCCCTCCTCACCGAGCTCCGCTGTGAAGGCCTCGCTGAACGACGCCCGAGCCGGCTGTCGGGCGGCGAACGACAGCGAGTCGCGCTTGCTCGAGCACTCATCGTCGAACCACGGCTCCTCCTGCTGGACGAGCCGCTCTCTACCCTCGACCCGGGCGCCCGCCGCACGCTGCGCGCGTTCCTCGCCGAGCGACTTCGATCCCGCGGAGTCCCTGCGATTGCCGTCACCCATGACCTACGCGATGTCGAGGCTCTCGAAGCCCGCGTCGCCGTCCTCGAACGAGGTCGCATCGTTCAGGAAGGCGACCTCGACGACCTCCGCGCCAACCCGGCGACCGACTTCGTCTCCGAATTCCTCGACCGTCCCTAGCCGAGGCGCAATGTGACATTTTGGGCCGGGGTCTGTGTCGGCCGCGTGAACGATGCTACGAAAATCGCTATGCCTTTCGCCGAGGTTGGCGACCTTCGCTTTGCTCACGACACCTTCGGGGACCGCTCCGACCCTCCGGTCGTGTTGATCATGGGCCTCGGGTCGCAGATGCTGGCTTGGCGAACCGGCTTTTGCCGTGCGCTCGCCGACCGCGGCCTGTTCGTGGTCCGGTTCGACAATCGCGACATCGGGCTCAGCACCCGAGTCGTCCCGAAACGAACCCACCCGCTCTGGACTCTCACACTCCGACAGCTCGGTCAGCGAGTCGACCCTCCCTACAGCCTCGTCGACATGTCGAACGACGTAGTGGGCCTGATGGACGCACTCGGCATCGAAGCGGCACACATCGTCGGCGCGTCGATGGGCGGCATGATCGCGCAGCTCTGCGCCATCAATCATAGGGCGCGCGTGTTGAGTCTCACTTCGATGATGTCCACTACCGGAGACCGTGACCTGCCCGGTCCCGAATGGCGCGTCCGTCAGTGGTACTTCCGACCGATGGCCGGCAAGCCCGAGGATCAGGTGAACGACCTGGTGAGCATCGCGCGCTTGGTTGGGAGCTCGACCTGGTTCGACGAACTCGACATCCGCACCTACTTCGAACGGGTGGTTGCGCGGTCCGCCGACCGTACCGGCGTTCCCCGACAGCTGCTCGCGGTCTTGAGCGCGCGAACCCGTCGCGGCGGGCTCCAGCGCCTATCGGTGCCGACGTTGGTGCTTCATGGGCTCGACGACACGATGCTTCCTCCGGCCCACGGCGTAAGAACCGCCAACACGATCCCAGACGCAACGCTGCAGCTCATCCCTGCACTCGGACACGACCTGCCGCGCGCGCTTTGGAACGACATCGCCTCTCGCATCGCCGATCATGCCCATGCCGCGCACCCCCGTGTGCTAAGACCGAGCGCATGGCTAGAGTTCTCTACGAAAAAGACGGCCGAATCGCACGCATCACGCTGAACCGCCCCGAAGTGATGAACGCGATCGACAACGACCTTCCGGTCGAGTTGGCCGACTGCGTCGCGCGCGCGAACGACGACCTAGGCGTTCACGTGATCGTGCTTTCGGGAGCGGGCGCGGCGTTCTGCGCGGGGTACGACCTGACGTACTACGCGCAGGCCAGCGGATCGCAGACCGGCACGCAAGAGATGCCGTGGGATCCGATGAAGGACTACCATTTCATGATGCGGAACACGCAGCTGTTCATGTCGCTCTGGCGGTCATACCGCCCGGTGATCTGCAAGGTCCATGGATACGCGGTCGCCGGCGGCTCCGACATCGCCCTGTGCTCCGACCTCATCGTCATGGCCGAGGATGCGAGGATTGGATACATGCCGGTTCGCGTCTGGGGCTGTCCCACGACGGCGATGTGGGTGTACCGACTCGGACCGCAGCGCGCGAAGCGCATGGTCTTCACCGGCGACAAAATTGACGGACGCGAAGCGGAGCGCATGGGCCTGATTCACAAAGCCGTGCCAGCGGACCAGCTCGACGCCGAAGTCGAGGCGCTCGCCGAGCGAATCTCGACCGTCCCCGTCAACCAGCTGATGATGCAGAAGCTCGTCATCAATCAGGCCATCGACTCGATGGGACTTCAGCAGACGCAGATGTTTGCCACGGTATTCGACGGAATCACACGCCATTCGCCGGAGGGCATCCACTTCAAGGAGCGCGCCGTCGAGGTGGGCTGGAAGCAGGCTGTCCAGGAGCGAGACCAGGGCACGTTCGACTGGACCGCCAATCGTCCCTTCGAGGATTGACGCGGACGGCGACCGAGCCGCCTTTTTCCGAGAGTTGTCGGCACCTTGAGTGGGCCTCTCGGGCAGGGCCCGGAATAGGCACGGCGCGACGAGGTTAAGCGGGCGCTTCGAGAGACCCGGAAATGCCCATGCGTATCGCCCGCTGCCTCATGACGAGCCTCATCTCGTCCCTCCTCTTGGCCTCACACGCCCACGCGGCAGAGGCGTACGTGCCGTCGTCGCCGTACCAGCAAGGATCGTGCGGCGCCGACTCTGCCGCCTCGACCCCGCTCCCGAACGAGAACGGAGGCGTCCAGACGCTTTGGCTCTTCGGAGACAGCGACGTGACCCTCGACTACGCGGCGACTTCCTTTCGCCGCCAAAGCAGCCCCAGCATCAGCGACGGGATCGCAAACAGCTGAACGAGGGCGGCATCGGCGAGGAACATGGCCTCGAGGCGCGCTTGGGGTGCATCGATGGTTCCGACGAGCGCCAGGGCGATCGTCAGGAACAGAAGCTCCGGCGCCGGAAGCAGGGGCGTACGGGCAACCAGGAGCGCCACGATGAGCAGGTTCGCCCACGTGGCAAACCCGACCTCCGGCATCGCAGCCGACCACTGCAGCCCGAGTAGCACGAGCGCGCCGCCGCTTCGGACGCTGTGGTAGGCGAAGATGCGCCACATCGTTTGGGTCTCGACGGCCAGGACCTTTCCTCGAAACACGATCACGACGACACTGACGAGCGCGGCGCCGAGCGTCACGCCGACGACCAGGGCGACGACACGTGGTTCAACCCCCTCGAAGACGCGCCAGTCGCCAAGGAGCAGGTAGGCCCCGAGCACGAGCACGGCGACACCGTTCGCAGCCGCCGCAGACAGGAGGGTCACGTCCTTGATGCCGGAGAATGCCTTTCGGTATCCCATTCCGAGGGTCTTCGCGGACCATCCGAGGAAGTACGCATCGCCCGAAGCACTCGCGACCGACGCGTTCATCAGCCGCTTGATGAGGAACGCCCCAAAGTGGCCGAACAGGTTCCGTCCCCACACGGCCGAGTAGCAGAGCACTTCAGTGACTGGAAGAAGAAGATAGCGGGCGAGGAAGGCCAGGTAGAACCAGGGCGACGTCGGTAGCGAACGGAGGACCACAGGCCAATCGAGGTCGCGAAGCTGGCGAACGAGCACGGTGCCAACTACCGCCAGCACGAGAAGCACGAAACCACGGCGCCCCCAAAGGCGAACGCGCGGGGGGATCCGCTCCGCCCACTGGCGACCCCGCGCCACCAGGCCGTCCATCAGTCGCGGTACCGGGCCGTCACCAATGCGCCGAGCGCAACCTTCGCACTCGACTTCTCGTACCCGAACAGATTAATCAAGGCATTGGCTGCCTGCTGCGCTCGTTCACGAAGGTCGTCGTCGAGCGAGTCGTCTTCTTCGAGGTGGGACACGACGGCGCGCCCGATCTCACCGATCTGGTCGCGCCGCTCGTCGTAGTAAGCCTGTCGGAGCTGCTCGATGTACCGCGGGAAGAGTTTCTCATAGTCGACGTCGGTTTCGGGATGGTCGATGGCCCACGCTGCGATCGCCCCGAGAAGATCGTTCCGGAATGCGCGGGCGTCGTCGACACCGAGCTTCTCTTCCACGCTCTTCATGAGGTCGAGGTCTGGATCTTCGTCCTGCCCGGTCACGGGGTTGTGAACGCGCTCCTGCTTCACCGAGTGCGAAACGTGCGTGACGTATCGATCGAACAGCGCCAGATGGCTGTGCTGGTCGATGAGGCCGCTTGCAGCCCTCAGCTCGCTTTCGACGATGTCGAGCCACCGTTCGCGTACGGCGTCGACGAACGCTCGAGGATCGCGATAGGCCCCGTCGCGCTCCTCGCGCAAGAAGTCGTAGTCGTCTCGGGAGCAAAACTCGTCCGCGTGGGACAAGAAGGTGACCGGCGAGACGCAGGCATCGGTTGGATCCGACGCGGCCTCGAGCAGCAGCATTCGAATCTCTCGCGGGGATGCGCCGCTCAGCCCCTCGTACTCGGCAACGCCCGCCCCTTCCGACTCCACTTCGCTGAGCCCGCCACGAAGAATCTTCGCCTGATCGGCCTCGAAACGCGCGGGGATGAGCCCGTCGGCGATGAGGTCTGCCTTCTCGATGGGCGACAGGGACACGGCAAGGGTGCCGAGATCGCTATCCGAGAAGCGGTCTGCGTCGGGCTTTCGAAGGCGGGTCAGCACCGCCCAAAGTGCGGCGACATAGGTGGTATGGGGCGCCACGTGCCTCGGGATCTGCGGCACGATTTGCCCGTCGTAGATCTCCTGTTCGCGGTGCACGTCGAGAAGATACGGCATCCGGATTCGAAGAATGCGGCCGCGGAACGAGTTGTACTCGGGGTGCTGGCGGAACGCATTGAGGTGGAGCTCGTTCGAGCTAGCCATCATCACCGCGTTGATGGGCAGGTTCGACATGGTGAGCGAGACCTCGCCGTTCTCGATCGCCAAGAGCAGATACTTCCACGCGTCAAGCGGCCGCTTCAGGAGGTCGCTGTACTCGACGATGCCGCCGGACGCATCGACGAGCTCTCCGAAGGGCTCGAAAAGCGTGAGCGCGCTCAGCGAAGCGGGCAGCGACTCGATGGAGCGGTCGGCGGTTATCTGCCGTTCGGAAGCGTCGACGGACATCTGCGGCCCGATCGTGACGGCACCGACGCGATAGCGCCGCGAGATGTAGAAGCGCTCGACCTGGATGTGCGCGAGCACGCGGTCGAGATCGCCACGGTACGCGGTGAGTAGCGCCTGGAAAATCTGCTGGTTCTTGCGGCCGAGCTGACCTGTCCAGACCCAGTCTGGTGCCGCCTCGCGCACCTCGCCCTCCTCGTAGGCCCCGGCGATGAGTTTCTGGCGAACCGGCCTCGGAAGCAGCAGCAGCGGATGCTCCCGGACCGAGCTCTGGAGCTTGGCGATGATGCGCTCTTCCGGAAGGTGCGCGAACGTGTCGCCCTGACCGAGCGCGTCGGACGACGTGCTGAATCCGATTCCGGCGCCCTCGCGTGCTCGGGGAAAGATCCAAGAAAACCGGTAGAGCGCGCCGTCGTCGGTGTCCGAGTAGGCCTCGAGCCCACGAATCAGGCACGCAGTGAAGGTAGACTTGGCGCTGCCATTCGGCCCGTGGAGCAGAACGAGACGGTTGGCTCGCCCTTCCCGCTCGAACCCTTCGAGCAATCGGTAGAGCGAGGCCTGCGTGGCTTCGTGCCCAGCGAGTCGGTCGCGGAGTTGGATCTCCGCTTGGTGGCCGCCCTGGTCCTCCCCGTGCTCGAGGTCGAACACGCGCCATCGCTTCACCGGTCCTGTCGGACGCTCGACTCGATACGACCCGAAGAAATCCATGCAGTCTTTGAGGTAGCGCGCCGCGTCACGCGTGTGGCGCCGCGGGTGTTGCTGTACGAGCTCGAGATACTCGCGGTACGACAGCACTCGCTTCTGGGCCTCGAAGCGCGCTTTGACCTCTTCGCGAATCGTCCCGAGCGCACCCTTGAGTCCCCCCTCTGTCATGTCATTCCACCTTGACGTGCATCGCGACCGTTCGTCGCTCGAGAACGCAGTTTTCTTCCGTGCAGAGCGCGAAGGAAACGTTGCAGTTCACTGCGTGCTTGCCCGTCTCCACAGGTTCGAGCGAGGCGAGGAACGTCGCCTTCTCTTCGTTGAACTCCTTCGCGTCGCCCTTCTCGAGCTTGGTCTGCCGGAGACCCGCTCCGGGGTCGGCTTCGAGATCGATTCGAATCGGGTACTCCTGGTTGACGTGCCAGTCACCGCGGCCTTCGATGGCGATCGCCAGCGCACCCTCTTTGCCGACCGAGAGGTCCGCGTCGGGCGACGTGACCTCCAGAAGGAACGTGTCGGTTTCGACTCGTGGGCCCGCGGGCGCTTGGGCGTCGGCCGCACCGGCCGGCTTCGCCGGAAGGTGTCCAGCATGATCGTGTGCCGCATGGTCGTGTGCGGAGTGGTCGTGGGCGGCGTGGTCGGCTGCCTTCGGAGCCGGCGCCTTTTGCTGGCAGCCCACGACCCAGGCGGCAGAGAAGAGAGCGATGAGGATTGAAAGAGAGCGAGGAGACATCTTAGGCCCTTAGTCTACGATGCGTTTCGAGGTTACGTCGAACTCCCGGTCAGGGAGCCACGACTTCGACTTCGGTGCGACCGTCCGGGGGCGGCGGATTTAGGAAAAACCGCACTTTGTCCTGCACCGCAGGCGTATTCGGTGAAAGGTGCCAACGCGGAACCTCCTCTTTCGAGGACGGGTCTTTCTGCCACTTGACGAATGCCACGAATGACCCACCGAGGAGACGGTCTTCGTGGATCGCGACGCTCTGGAAGCCTGGCTCCTGATCGTTCACGCGCAGTACGAGCTCGCGCGGTCCACGGCCTTGCATCGTTTCGGTGACCTTCACGTTGAGCCGATAGCCGGAGCCACGGAGATCTTCGTCGAGGGTGATGGCGTCGACCCGAACCCGCCCGATGAAGTCAGCACGCGCCACCCGCTTTTCGAACTGCCCCTGCCATTCGCTCTCGACAATGACGGGCTTGTCGATCATGTCGACCGCGTTGTCGAATGTCACGACGTCAGCCGGCGTGAACTCCACGCCGTGCGTGCTGGCCGAGCCCCCTCCGCAGGCGGCAGCCATCGTCAATACCCCCAACCAAAGTCTACGCACGCACGGACTCTAGCACGCCGCGACCGACGCTAGCGCGGTCTCGTCGAGCGCCTCACCCCAGAGCTTGACCAGGTCGTCCGGCAGCGGGGCCTCGAGAGTGGTCGTTTGGGTCGTCGTGGGATGCTCGAACGTGAGCGCGTAGGCGTGAAGCGCCTGACGACTGTGACCAAGCTTCGCTTGGAGCGCGTCCGTCATTCCCGTCTCGATGTACTCGAGGAAAGGTTCGACACCCTGAGGCCCGTAGAGCTTGTCGCCGACGATCGGAAACCCCAGCGCACTCAGATGGACGCGCAGCTGATGCTGGCGCCCGCTCTCGGGTGCGAGTGCGACGAGCGTGCGGCCGTTGGCCCGAGCGACGACGCGATACCTCGTGACGGACGGGTAGCCTTCGCCGTCCGGCGTCACCTCCATCAGGATGTGCAACCCCTCCTTGGCCTGATCCATGGGGAGCGCGATCCGGCCTTGATCGTCGGGCATCACGCCCTCGACGACGGCGAGATAGCGCTTGCTTACCCGTCGATTTTCGAAGGCGTTCTTGAGCTGCCGCTCGGCTTCGGCCGTACGGGCGCACAGGAGAAGACCACTCGTCTCACGATCGAGCCGATGGGCGATGCGAGGTGCCGCGTCACCGAACCGGTCCCGAAGAAGAAAGGTGAGCGTGTTCTTGTGGTAGGTCGCGGACGGGTGAACCGGCAGCCCCGAGGGCTTGTCGAGTGCCATCACGGCGTCGTCTTCGTACAGCACGTCGAAGAAAAGCGGCACCTCGGGCTCCTCGAAGGCGGGCCGCACCAGAATCACGGTTTCGCCCGCGCGAACCCGCTCGCTCGCGCGGCGCCGGGTCCCGTCGGCCCGGTACGCGCAGCTTCGGACGATCTCTTGGGCGCGCGTCCGAGATAGCCTCGGGATACGCGACTGGACGAACCGGTCGAGGCGCTGGCCTGCGTGCTCGGGCGCTACGGGAAACGTCAAAAGGATGGAGGACGGATCGCAGCCGGGAGGCAGGACGGCCTCCGGGCGCGGTCTACGCTGCCTTGACAACCCTACCCGAGCGAATGCACCGCGTGCAGGCCGTCATGTTGCGGATCTGACCTTCGATGAGCGCGCGCACCGACTGCAGGTTCGGCTGCTGCCACTTGCGTGTCTTGACGCTGGAGTGGCTGACCCGGCTGGCTTTCTGGCGGGCTTTGCCGCAGTAGTCGCATGCTTTGGCCATGACTCGGTCTCGCGAAGGAGCAGCGACGTAGCATCGGGGCGCAGAAGCCGCAACGGCGCAGACTCGCCTGCCACCCCGAACGACGATACAACCAAAGAGCATGCGGGGAGCCGGCGCAATCACGGGTAGCCTGGTGCTCGGAATGTTCCTGATTCCAAGCCCTTACGCTGCAACCCGTACCGCGAGTCTCGGTTTTGAGGCGGCCGTCGGGGAGCACGAGGCGGAGCGCGCGGGCGGCGTCGAGGGGTCAGCGTCGATCGCTGGGCGGGTCTATGCCCCCGACGGGAAACCGCTCGCCGGCGCGGAAGTCTCGCTCGCGGGGAGCGGATTTTGGCCGCCGAAATCGCAGAGGTCAGGCGAAGACGGACGGTTCGCATGGCCCCGCGTCCCGGCGGGGGTCTACGAGCTCCGTGCGACGATGGGCACCCTTGCCTCCTCGCCGGCCGAGGGAATCCTGCTCGGCCCGAGTACGCAGCGCGTCTTCGGCCTCCGCCTCGTGGAAGGCTGGACTCTGTCGGGCGAGGTCCGTGACGCCCGAAACGGTCGAGGCCTCGCGGACGCTCGGATTCACGTCGCCACCGGCCTTCTTGGCGCGTACGCGCGCCGGGCGGAGAGCCGAGCCGACGGGAGCTTCGAGGTGCAAGGGATCGTAGGCGATGAGCCGACCGTGTACGTCGACCTCGAGGGCTACGTCCCGTCGGGCCCCATGCGCGCCACGGTCGAGGCGCCGGACCTCGAAGTCAGGCTCGAGCCCGGGGCGACGCTCGAAGGCATCGTGGTGAACGATCGAGGTGACCCGATGAGAGGGGTCGCGGTGCGCGCGTTTGGGGGCGACTCTGCGCGGCCGGTGGACCTCCCGTCGGGCGACTCGCTCGGCGTAACTGCCGGACCCGTGCCGCCGATCTCCTCGAGCGGCGTTCGTCAGCTCGCCCTGGCCCAGCAGGCGGTTACAAGAGCCGACGGTCGCTTCCGTCTCGCGCGGCTCCGGTCTGGAACCTACACCGCGGTGGCTACGGAGCTTGGCTACGCGCCGGCGGAATCGGAAGCGGTCACGCTCGCACCCGGTGAAACCTATCGAGGGCTTCGCGTCGCCATGGTTCGAGGATTCGAACTGCGTGGGCGAGTCTTGGACGTTCGGGGGCGCGGCTTGGAGGGCATTCCCATCGAGCTCCAGCTGCCGAGCGAGCGACTCCCGAGAATGACGGTCAGCACGTCCGACGGTACCTTCGCGTTTCGGGCTGTCCGCGGAGACGTGGAGGTTCGAGCGCTCCCCTATGACCTTCAACCGGCCGTGGCCTCGGTGGCCATGGACGACGGCGACCGGAGAGACGTGGAGCTGGTCCTGACGAGCGAGCTGGTGACGCTTCGAGGCCGCGTCGTCGACGAACTTGGCGACGGCGTCGAGGGCGCACTCGTCGTCGCGTCTTCAAGCGGGACCGGAGCTCGCGTGCGGCGAAGTGCGAAAACCGACCGCGAGGGGAACTTCGCGGTGCCCGCGCTCCCCGACCCGCCCTACGACGTGACGGTGCAGCACGCGGGATACGCCGCAGGAGAAGTCTCCGACGTGCGCGAAGCCGAGGGACTCGAGATCGTCCTTGCCACCGGGGTCTCGGTGACCGGTCGCGTGATCGACGACTGGACATCGACCGGACTTTCGGACGCCCGAGTTTCGCTCACGGGCCCCACGACGTTCACGACTCGAACGTCGCGTGACGGAGCGTTCGCCTTTCGGCAGGTCCCCATCGCCATCTATGAGCTTGCCTTCCGGCATCCGGACTACGAAACCCAAACGCAGCGCATCGAGGTCGAGGTCCCTCTTTACGTCGACCGACCGCAGGAGCTCGCCCCAGTGCGACTGGTACCCGGCGGGATGATCGAGGGCGAGGTCCGAGACTTGTACGGTGAACCCGTGTCGCGGGCCCGAGTGAGTTGGGAAGACCCCCCGAACTGGAACGACGCCGTATCGACCGATTCGGATGGACGATTCGTGCTTCGCGGCGTGCCGGAGGGGTCGGTTTGGCTCACCGCGCAGCACGACGAGGTCGGCGAAGCCCGGTCCTCGCGACCCGTGACGGTGCGACCTCAAGAAACTACGCCGTCCGCGTACGTCCGACTGCCGGGCCGAGTCGAGCTCCCGGAGTGACGTCGCAGCGTGTTCGTCCTAAGTTCCGGCCACGATGTTCGAGTCTCTCATTCGGAACTTGCAGGATGCGACCGATGTCTTGAAGCGCGCGAAAAACCCGACCGAGCTAGCCAAAGGCGTAATGCCGAACCGCTGGCTGAGCCGCCACGTCCTCAATGATGGCGAGTCGACGGGGACGACGGGCGCGAGCCCAGGAGAAATTGCCGCGTCTCTTCGCGCGCTACGAAACAGACTGAAGGGCGAGGCCATCGACGAACGAGGCCAAGTGAACTACGGCCGGCTTCGGAAATCGGACACCTACCAAAAGATGGTGTCCACGAGCACTGTTCTGCGAGGTGTCGACCTGACCGCGGTGGCGAGCGACGCAGAGCGCATCGCGTTTTGGACAAACCTCTACAACGTCCTCGCCATTCACGGTGTGCTCGCCCTCGAGATCCGCACCTCGGTCATGGAGATCCCCTCGTTCTTCGGGACCGTCTCCTACGACGTCGGTGGGCACATCGTGTCGCTCGACGAAATCGAAAACGGGATCCTTCGACGGAACGCGCCGCACCCTGCCTCCGGCGCCCGACTCTTCGGCAAAGGCGACACGCGTATCGCGCTGAGTCCTTCCTACGTCGATCCACGAATCCACGCGGCGCTGGTTTGCGCTTCCACGAGCTGCCCCCCGGTGGCGTTCTACGACGCGGAGCGGCTCGAAAGCCAGCTCGACGCCGCGACCGCGGGGTATGTCACGGCGGACGTGCGTATCGACGACGACGAGAAGCGCGTCACAGTGCCCATTACGTTTCGCTACTACCAGGCTGACTTTGGAGGCATGGAGGGGATCTGGCGCTTCCTCTCGACGTACAGCGTAGGCGGCCAGCGCGAAGCAATCGAACGCGCAAGCGCCGGCGGCTACAGCATCGACTATCACCGCTACGACTGGTCGCTCAACTCAATCGCCTGACGGGCACCACCCGTCGGCCTCTTCGCGCGCGCGTCCATCGCGAACGAGCTTGATGAGGTGCGCCTCGATGGACCGGACTGCGAGGGGCCACGCGACCTTGGGCGTGTCGTCGTAGGCCTGTGCGACGAGGTCGGTGGGTTTCGCGGGACCGCCGTGGCTGCGAAGCGCATCCACGACTTTACCCTCGCGCATGAGCCGGTGGGCTCGGTAGAAGCCCAGGATCGCCTGAGGGTTCTCGATGAGATCGCCATGAGCGGGAATGAGTCCGGTCGGCTCCTGCGCCGCCATCCGCTCGAGTGATTCGAGGTAAAGCGTCATGTCTCCGTCGTATGGCTCGACGATGATCGTCCCGACGGACGCGACCATGTCGCCGGCGATCATGATCCCGCTGTGCTCGTCGGTGTAGCAGAGGTGACCCGGTGCGTGGCCGGGGGTGTGCATGGCCGTGAGGGCCGTCGGCGTCGTCCCATCGAGCTCGATTCGGTCACCGTCCTCGAGAAGGCGGTCGAGCTTGATGACACCGTCGAGACGCTGCGCCGTCATCGCGTGACCCCAAAGCGGCAGGTCGAGTCGCTCACACAGCGCGGTCGCTCCGCCGACGTGGTCAGGATGATGATGCGTGGCGAGAATGGCAAAAGGTTCGACGCCGCTCGCGCGAGAAGCCTCCACCCAGCTCACCATCAGGTCGAGCTCCTCCTCGTAGGGAGTTGCGGGCTCAATCAAGACGGCTTGGCCCGTCCCGACCATGAACGTGTTCGTATGGGTGGCTGGCGGAAGAGTCGGAGTGCGGACGGGGAGTACTTCGATGGTCGGCGCCACACGCTTCAGCCGGGCGACGTGCGCCCCGTCGACGGAAGCGCTCACGGGTCAGCCTTCACTCGCGAGCGCCGGCTCGTGCTCGTCGTCGGGAACGAGCGCATGAACCATCGATACGGGACCGCGCGGGTAGAAACGATCGCGCGGTTCGGGAAGGAGGCATGACACCCGGCCCTCCGGACGCGCGACGGGATCGCCGAACTGGTGCATGCACTCCCGGACGATCGCCTTGAGCGCCTCGAAGACGCCCCAGCCCTCTCGTGCTGACGCTTCGATTTCCGGAACCCCTTGAGGAACGCCGAGGGTTTCGCGGAGTTCGCCGAGGTTCATCGTGCCGAGAAGGTCGCGCTTGTTGTACTGCACGACGAGTGGCACACGGTCGGGGTCGACCCCGTGGAGGCGGAGGTTGTAGTGGAGGTTTCGGATGCTGAAGCTGTTGCCCTCGGCCGCTGCAACCTGACTGTCGATGACGAGTACGACACCATCGACGTTCTGAAGCACCACTTGGCGGGTAGAGTCCTGCGCGATCTGCCCCGGGACGGACACCAGGTGAAGCCGAAAGTCGTAGCCCCGGAAGCTGCCGAGCTCGAGCGGCAGAAAGTCGAGGAACAGGGTGCGCTCGGCCTCGGTATTGACCGACACGAGCTTGCCCCGGTACTCCGGCCGCGTCCGTGCGTGGATCGCCTCGAGGTTGGTAGTTTTTCCGCCGAGGCCAGCGCCGTAGTAAACGACCTTGAGCGTCACTTCGCGCTGCGCGTGATGGACCAGGGCCATGATCACGAACTACCTGCGCGGCAGGATCGCGTCAAGAAGCCGGCCGGCTGGCGCGGAATTCACCCAGCCTCTTCCCGAACCGCCGCGAAGCGCTCCCAGCGCGTCACCGCCGTACGGGCTGGAGCGTGCTCCGGTAGGGTGAGTTTGGGATCGGTAGCGAGGATCTGGCTGGCGATGGCGCCCGCGCGCTCGAGGAGTGCCATGTCGCGGAGGTCCGCGAACCGGAGACCGCTCGCACCCGACTGACGGTACCCGAAAAGGTGGCCGGGGCCGCGAAGCTCGAGGTCGGTCTCGGCCAAGGCAAACCCGTCGTCGCTCTGGCAGAGCGCCTCGAGCCGAACCTCCGCGTCGTCGGTCAGCGGGGCGTCGTGTGCGAGAATGCATGCGCTCTTCTGCCCGTCCCTGCCGACCCGGCCGCGCAGCTGATGGAGCTGAGCCAACCCGAAGCGCTCGGCCTGATCCACCACGATGAGGTTCGCGGCACGGACGTCGACCCCCACCTCGATCACCGTGGTCCCTACGAGAACGCAAAGCTCACCCTCCGCGAAGCGGCGCATCGTTTGTCGACGCGCATCGGTCGAGAGCTGGCCGTGCACGATCCCGACGCGGTCCTCTCCGAAACGGGCTGCCATTTCGTCTGCGACGGTGCTCACGCCGACGACGTCGTCGGTCGTGGTGATGGCCGGGCACACCACGAACGCGCGGCCACCGGCCTCGACGGCACGTGCGATCTGACGGTGAATGCTGTCTCGTCGACCCCGCGAGAGCATCCGGGTGGTGGGCGAAAGACGTCCAGGCGGCTTCTGATCGATCGTGATGAGGTCGAGACCAGAATAGAGAACCAGCGCGAGACTTCGCGGGATGGGCGTTGCCGTCATCACGAGTAGATGGGGCTGATGCTCGGAGTCGCGCCCTCCGAGGCGCAGGCGCTGAGCCACGCCAAAACGGTGCTGTTCATCGACGACCACCAGCCCGAGCTTTGAAAAACGGATCTCGCCGCTCAGAAGCGCATGCGTGCCGATGACGAGGTCGACCGCGCCGGTCGCCATGCGATCGAGCATCGACCGGCGCTG
>JBCDFZ010000072.1:0-19555 GCA_039177115.1 Myxococcota bacterium | reverse complement strand
GAACCGCCCTTCGATGAGGCGGACCTCGAGATCGGGTGCGAGCTGCCGAAGCGCCTCCTCCGCACACGCGAGCTTGGAGCGGCCGACGTCGGCGTCGGTAAACAGCGTCTGCCGATGCAGGTTACTCAGCTCGACGACGTCGTCATCGACGATCGTGACTGATGTCGCGCGACTCCGTGCGAGCCCCCGGAGCACCGGAGCGCCGAGCCCACCGGCCCCCACCACCAAGACGCGTGCGCCGCGGCTCATTGGAAGTACTCCGCCAAGCTGAAATAGCGCTCTCCGGTGTCGCAGAGTATCGTGACCACGTTCTGATCGGGCCGAAGGCTCCGTGCGGCTTCGACCGCTGCCCAAACGTTGGCCCCTGCACTGATTCCCACCAAGAGACCTTCCTTCGTGGCGAGCGCGACTTTGGTGTCCCACGCGTCGCGGTCGCTCACGCCGACTACCTCGTCGACCCGGTCTGCCTGGTAGTTTTTCGGAATGAACCCAGCGTTCAAGCCTTGGATTTTGGTTGGCCCGGGGCATCCGCCGATCAGCACCGGGCTCGCTGCCGGCTCGACGGCGATGATGCGCGTGTGGGGACGGTGCGACTTCAAAGTACCGCCCACGCCGCTCACCGTTCCTCCCGTCCCGACGGCCGCCACGAACGCATCGATCGACGTGTCTTCGAATGCGCGAAGCAGTTCGACGGCGGTAGTTTTCGCATGAATCTCCGGGTTGGCTGGATTTGAAAACTGCTCCGGCATGAACGCGCCGCGCTCGTCCACGATGCGCTTTGCCGCTTCGATGGCGCCTTCCATGACCCGATCCGGTTCCGTCAGAACGATCTCCACGCCGTAAGCCTCTAACAGCGCACGACGTTCGAGCGACATGCTCGCCGGCATGGTGAGCACCAGCTTGTAGCCCTTGCGCGCGCAGGTGAGCGCCAATCCGATGCCGGTGTTGCCGCTGGTCGGTTCGACGATGGTGTCGCCCGGGGAGAGCCGCCCCTCTTTCTCCGCCGCCTCGATCATCGCCACGCAGATTCGATCCTTCACCGACCCACCCGGGTTCAGGTGTTCGCACTTGCCCCATACGGTCGCACCGCCCTCGGGCGAGAGCGCACGCAGCCGCACCACCGGAGTTTCACCGACGAGGTCGAGCACACTTTCAACGACGGGAGCGGACATCAGATCGAGTACACGTACCGTCGAGGAGGCGCGCGCCGTACACCGTGCGCATCCCCTCGATCGCAGAGATCTTGGATCGTCACGGCGTCGAAGCACGCCTCGATGCGGGTGGAGAGCTCCGCGAAAACCTCGTCGGTGACGGCGCGGCTCGTTTCGTCTCCGTCCGCCTGGGCGTCAGGCCCCCCGGCAAGCACGAGCGGCCCCTCGAGCGCTCGGACGATGTCGCCGACGCGAATGTCCTCGGGCTCGGCGGCCAGCGCGTAGCCGCCCCGGGGGCCGCGCTTCGAAGTCACCAGGCCCGCACGCTTGAGGTCCTGAAAGATCTGCTCGAGAAACCGCGGCGGAATCGCCTGGCGACGAGAGATGTCTTTGATCTGGGTGGCCTTTCCACCACTGTGGAAGGCGATGTCGAAGATGGCGCGCACGCCGTATCGACCCTTGTTCGACAGCTTCACGGCACGGGATCTATGAGTTCCCGCATCGGAATTGTCAAGAATGCCTACTCGGCAGGCAGACTCGGGGCGACCGAGTCGGAGTGGCCGTTCGTCGGGCTCGGCCCGGAGGCTCCGAGCCCCTCTCCGACGTGAAGGCCAGCGCGCTCGAGAATCGCCTCGCAGAGGTCGCCAAAGTCGTAGCCGGCGCCGGCTGCAATCTTGGGAAGCAGCGAGGTCGGCGTCATGCCCGGGAGCGTGTTCACCTCGAGCACGTACTCGTTCTCGTCGGCCGTCACGAGCATGTCGACCCGGGTCGCTCCCGTCGCGCCCACGCAGTGCACCGCTCGCTCGGCCAGGTTGAGGACGCCCTGGTAGCGCGTCGGCGAAAGACGCGCCGGGAAGTGATACTCGCTGCCGCCTTTTTGGTACTTCGACTTGTAGTCGTAAAACCCGGCCTTGGGTTCGATCTCAATCGCGCCAAGCGCGTTTCCATCGAGGACGCCCACCGCGACCTCGCGGCCGCGAACCAGGCGCTCGATCAGCACCCAGTCATCGAAGCGCGCGGCCTCCTGACACCGCTCTTCGAGCTCTGCGAGGCCATGCGCGGCCCCAGCGCCCACGCTCGAACCGCCCGACCGCGGCTTCACGAAGCTCGGAAAACCAAAGGAGCTGTGAATCTCTTCGATGCGCGAGAGGTCGCTGCTTCGGACCACGTAGTACGAGGGGGTGGGCACGTTGTAGAGTCGAAACAGCTCTTTCGACTTGAGCTTGTCCATCGCCAATGCGCTCGGGAGTACACCGGACCCCGTGTACGGCACGCCCATCATCTCGAGCAACCCTTGGACGCACCCGTCCTCTCCATAGGTCCCGTGAAGTGCAATGAAGGCGACGTCGATGGGCTGCTGACGAAGTACCTGGTCGATGTCGGCGTCGACGAAGATCTTGCGAACGTCATACCCCCGGCCCGCTAGCGCCTCGTAGATGGCTTCTCCGGTCTTGATGGAGATCTCGCGCTCGGCGCTGACACCCCCCAGTAGGATCCCGATCACTTTGTCCTTCATTCCCGTCTCCTCGTCGCACTCTCATTGCGAAGAACGGGCCAACGTTGCTTCGCGAAGAATTCCCGAGCCTGGACGCCCTCAGTGTGTCCCCGGTGCCGCGATGGCGACCCCATCCAGACACGAACCCCCACAGCACTCTCCAGGGGTTAACAGCGCGGATCGGCCAGAGCCAATTATCCGCAGGCGTCCCGGTCATGGGCCCACCTCTGCAGGAAGTCAAATCGCCAGGGGTTTAGGGGGTTCTGGCTCCTCCGCGCGCCCCCGTCGCGGGGCTGGTGGGGGCAGTTTCGTTGCTTCGTCTCGACCTGGATGGTAACCGGGTAGTCAGGAGGGGGTCCTCATCGGGCCCTACGAACTCATTCATCAACCGCTTTTGTCCGGTCAGCGCGTGCCCAAGAGCACGACTGAGGGCCCCACGGTAATCCCGAGCACTCGGGACGTCGTGCCGTTGCGCGGGTCGAGCGAGCTATCGCTCCCCAACGCGACGCGCGGCGAATCGTCGGCCCTCGCCAGCCGGGTTGGCAGGAACGACAACAACCATGACATTCACGGAAGCCGCCGTGGAGGTGCTTCGCCTTTCGGGAAAGCCCCTCCACTACAAAAAGATCACCGAAATCGCGATCGAGAAGAATCTCCTCTCGCACGTCGGTAAAACACCTGAAACCACGATGAGCTCGAGGCTCGCCACGATGGTCAAGAAAGACCGAGGCGACGCCCCCATCATCAAAGTGAAGCCCGGCGTCTTCGCCCTCCGGGAGGTCCCAGAGGACGCCGTCGAGGAGGCTCCCGCGGCCGAGTCCCCGGCCGACGAGGCGGAGAGCGGGGACGACGAGGTCGTCGTCGCCTCCGAGGACGAAACGCCGGCCGACGCCGAGACGTCCGAGGAAGAGCCGAACTTCGCATCGCAAGACCTTCCAGGTGCTGAGGTTTTCCCGGAGGAAGAAGACGACGACGAGCTAATTCTCGCGAACCTCGACGACGAGGCCAAGGAGACGCGACGCACCCGAAAACGCCGGCCGCGCCGCCGGCGGGAGCGAGGGGAGCGAGGGGAGCGCGAAGAGAGCCGAAACGGCGGAGAGTCGCGCGGAGGCCGGGAGCGGCGTCAGCCCGTCGCGCCGGCTCACCGTGCGGCCGCCCACGGTGAATCCGTCGGAAAAGACTTGGCCGACGCGATCGAGCAGGCCGTTCGGGGTCGTGGCCGAAGCCCGAAGCCCCTCGCGCAGGTGGCCGAGTCCCTGATCGGCTCGGGGCGGCTTTCCGGGGCGCCGAGCGATTTGGCGCCCACGCTCGCGGCAGCCGTCCGAGGCGACATCGCACGGCGAACGGCATCTGGCCAGCGTCCACGGTTCCGAGCCACCAACGGCTCCGTTGCGCTGATCGAGTGGGACCATCCCCTCGAGGCGGTGCGGGCAGAGCAGGACGCGGTTCGCGCCGCCGAGCGCCAGCAGGAGAGCGTCCGACGCGCGTTCGTCAAGCGTCTTCGTGACCTTCCGGACGGCGCTCTGCTCGAGCTCTTGGCCACCTGGCTCAACGCGGTCGGCGTGCATTCCATTCGTGGCGTGCGCGCCGATGCCGGGGATTTCAGCCTCGCCGGCGTATTGCGCCGAGGGCCCGAGGAAACCCCGCTCGCAATCACCATCTACCGGAACGGTAACTCGGTCACCAAGGACGCCGTCGTTTCACTGCGCGGCGGTCTTCACCAGTTCGACCACGCACGCATCGGTTGGTTGATCGCGCTGGGTCCCGTGAAGGAGGGCACGCACGATGAGGCTGGCGCGGAGGGCGCAACCCCCTGTGCGGTGTTCGACGGCGATGCGCTCGCACTCGCCATGGAAGAGGTCGGTGTGGGAATCCGTCGCGCGACGCTTCCCCTCTCCACGCTGGACGTCGACTTGCTCGAGGCGCTCGGAGGGCCTGCACGTGCCTCCGCCACTGCCGAGGATTCGAGTGATGGCAACGGCAACAAGCGACGAAGGGGCCGCCGACGGGGCCGCCGACGCGGGGGACGTGAAACCGAGGGCGAAGAGAGCCCGGATGCGGAGGCGCCGGCCGCCGAAGCCGCCGACGCGGAGCCGCGCGAGGAGGCCGAAAGCGAGCCGCCCACCGAGGCCAGCCAACCCGAACCCGCCGAAGACAAAGAGAAATTGGCTGCGGACGGACCGGCCGATACAGGCGCCGACGTCGAACAGCTGTAACTCGTGTGATACCGCACGATTCGCTCCGGGTGGCGTGCGGAAGCACGATGCCCTAGCGTCCGGGCGCTTGATGGTTATCAGGTGCGGACCATGCGGATCGTTCTCCTCATACTCGGCGTTGTCGTGTGCAGCGCTTGGAACTCGCACACGGTTGCGGGACCGTCGTGGAGCGACTCGGTGCAGGGTTCCGACGAGACGCTCGACGGCATCGACTACCGTTCGGTAGTCGGCGATCATCCGACCTCCATCGCTCTCGCTCGCGCAATCGACGCACGACTCACCGTCCGTGAAAGCCGCGCGGGTGAACCGATTCACGTGCAGCACTGCCGCGTGACCGATGGCGGTTGTCGCGCGCGCATCGCGAAGCTTTCGCGCGTGATCACGGAGGCAAGCAATCGCGCCGGGGTCGATCCGTTCCTCACCGCCGCGATTGCGATGCGCGAGTCCGGGTTCAACCCGCTCGCCGTCAGCCCGGTCGGGGCGCGAGGCGTGGTCCAGCTCAACCCGAAGTACCGCGGCAAGACCGTCCCGTTCATTTATAACGAACGCTACCGCGAAGAGTGCGGCCGCCGGCCAGGAGCGTGCCAGCGCGAGGTGATCGAAGCTGGACTCGGGCTGCTTCAGTGGGCGACGAATCGCTGCGACGGCGACGTGCAGCAGGGTCTCGCCTGGTACAACTCGGGTCACTGCCAGAAGAACGGCTACAGCGCCGGGGTTCTCAGTGAGCGCAAGCGGCTCCTCAAACTGGCGAAGCAGACCGATCCGGCTCAAGAAGCCGTCTTCGTGAACTAGACCGCAGCCGATCATTTCAGGTGAGCGCGGTCTAGCCGGCGGGCGGCGGCTCGGAGGCCTTCCTCGTGGCGATGAGCCGCTGGAAGGCACGACCCATGGCCTCGGCCACCTGGTCGATGACATCGGTGTCCGGCGACGGGTCGGTTGCACACAAAAGCCCACACATCCGACTTCCGATGAAAACGGGGGCAATCAGGAGGTCACGGCCCTGACTCCCGAGGGCGGCGCGGAGAAGGTGATCGGCGGCGGTTTGGCCATGGGGGCCGCGATACGGTTTGCCGCTGTGGGCCACCTCGCTGAGCACCGAAGGATTCGTCGCGGGCACCCACAGGCTTCGGATGCTGGCGCTGGTGATGTTGGGACCCGCGCCGTCCCAGCCTCGGAACACGCCTTTTCGAAGCGCGAGGAACGCAGAGCCACTCGCGGCCGAGAGGCAGGCTTGGCATGCCACGCGAACCGCGTCGTCGCGGCTGGTCACGCGCGCAAGCTCGGAGAGGTTGGGGCCCGGGACGGGTTGCGAAGGCGGTGCGGTGACCGCCGGCATGGGAGGCACGGCGGTTCCGACGCCGGTCGTCCGATCCCAAGCGCGGTCCCACACCGAGCTTGCGGTGTGCGCAAGTCCCGCGAGCTTCGGGTCCAGCGACGGCAGCGTCCGATCGGTCGCCGTCACGGCGGCGGCCTCCGCAGGCTTTCCCTGCACGAGAGGCACGACGCCACTTGGGTTTTGGCCGCGGACCGAGCTCAGCGCATCGCTGACGATGGTTGGGCGGTCGCCTGGATACAGGGCGTCGAGGGCATCGAGCAGGTCGGAGAAGCGGGCCACGGTGGGCAGCACCGGGCCACCGAGCACGTCCTCGAGACGCGCGACGGCTCCGGTGTCCGTGGGGTCGGCCATGGCCACCACGGCCCCTGCCGGGCTCGGCCGAAGTGGCAGGGCGCAATGGTCGTGTGCGTCTCTTCCGCTGAGCTTGCCGGCGAGCGTGACGTCGGCCCGTGCGAGCTCACGCGCCTGCAGCATCGGGCCGAAGCCGAGCGACACGAAGAACCCCGCTAGCGCGCGCTCGTCGAGGCCGCTCGAGACCAAGGCGCGGATGACGTCGATCGAGGTCGCGTCCTCGGACTCGGCCCCGCTCGTGTGGAGCTGTGCCTCGGTGACGAGACCGGCCTCGAGGAGTTGCGCTGCCCAGGTACAGCCCATGCCTTTAATGCGTAGCCAGCGCGCCTGCGTGCGGCAAGCACGTTCGGCTGATAGCATCGACCCGCGAATGGCTCGGGTCCTGCAGATCGAGGACGACCCCAACAATCGGCGCCTCGTCCAGAAGCTGCTCGGAGCCGCCGGGCACGACGTGATCGAAGCCGAAGGCGGGGTCGAGGGCATCCGACTGGCCCGGGAAATCCAGCCCGACCTGGTGCTCGTCGACATCAACATCCCGGACCTCGACGGATATGAGGTCACGCTCCGGCTTCGCGGAATCCCGTCTCTCAAGGATATCCCGATCGTGGCCATCACGGCCGAGGGCGACCGTGACTCGACGCTGGCGGTCGGCTGCGACGGTTTCATCTCGAAGCCGATCGACGCCGCCCGCTTCGCTCAATCGATTGCCAAGTTCCTCGAAGGCCACCGCGAATGGGCCGACGACGCGAGCGAAGTGCTCCTTCGAGAACGCACCCAGAAAATCGTCGAGCATCTCGAAAAGAAAATCGTCGAGCTCTCCGAAACCAACAAGCGCCTCGAAGACGTCGCTCGTCTGCGCCGCGAGTTTCTACAGAACGTGAGCCACGAACTCGCAACGCCCATGACCCCCGTCGTCGGGTATCTGCGCCTGTTGCTGAACGAAGAGCTCGGCCCGCTCACCGATCTGCAAAAGAAATGTCTCGGCTCCATCGAGAGCTCCACTCAGCGGTTGCGTTCGGTAGTCGACACACTCCTCGACGTGAGTTCACTCGAGACGGGTCGCATGCACTACTACACGCGACCGTACGACTTCCGTGAAGTCGCCGAGGGCGCGCTTCGACAGATGCGACCCAAGCTCGAGGAGCGGGACGTCACGCTCGTCGAACGCATCCCCGACACGCCGCTGCCCGCGCAGGGCGACCCGGACAAGCTCATGCGCGCGATGGTCCACGTGCTCGACAACGCGTCGAAGTTCACGCCGGTCGGAGGGGAAGTCGCCGTCGAGGTGCGGTCTGAAGGGGACGACCACCTGCTCTTCGGCGTTGCAGACAGCGGGCCAGGCGTTCGGCCCGAACACATCGCCCGGATCATGGAGCCGTTCTACCAAGTCGACGGATCCGTGACGCGAGAGCAGGGAGGCGTTGGCCTCGGTCTGGCCTTCGCGAGGCGCGTCACCGAAGCGCTCGGCGGAGGCATCGAGATCTCGAGTCCTCCGGCGGGAGAGGTGGCGTCACGCCAGCTCGGCGGCACGCTCGTAGAGCTTCGCGTGGACCGTTCGCCCGAGCGACTCGGAACGGCGAACCCGTGATCTATCTCGACCACCATGCGGCCACCCCTTTGATGCCCGAGGTGCGCGAAGCGATGGATCGCGCCGCCACCAAAGGATGGGCGAACCCGTCGAGCACGCACGCCGCCGGCCGCGCGGCCAAGCGATATCTCGAGCATGCGCGCGACCAGGTCGCGGCCGCAGTGGCCTCCTCACCATCGGATGTGGTGCTCACCGGGGGCGGCACCGAGGCGTGTAACCTCGGCGTTCGCGGCCTCGCCGAGGGACGACGACGGATCATCACCACCGCCATCGAACACCCCGCGGTCGAACGAAGCGTGAACCGACTCGCGGAAGCCGGCGCCGAGGTGGTGGTTCTGCCAGTTTCAGCGGGTATTCCCCCGACGCCCGGGGCGCTCGACGCGCTCATCGAGGACGACTCGTTGGTCGCGATTCAATGGGTCAACCACGAGACCGGGACCGTGTTCCCGGTGGCTGCCTACGCGGAGGTTTGCCGCGCGCGCGGCGCCCGCCTGTTCGTCGACGCCACCCAGGCGCTCGGAAAAGTCCCGGTCGAAGTCGAGCGCCTCGGTGCTGACGCGGTCGCCTTCGCGGCCCAGAAGATCGGAGGCCCCCCTGGCGCGGGCGCGTGCTGGGTGCGGCGCGGGATCGACCTGACGCCGGTGCTGGACGGCGGCTCCCAGGAGCGCGGACGCTGGCCTGGCACCCCGGACACGGTTGCGATGGTCGGCTTCGGTCAGGCCGCCGCTCTGGCCGATGCGAGGCTCTCGGGGCAAGAGGCCCTCGGAGCACTCCGGGACCGAATCGAAACCGAGCTCCTCGGTCTCGGCGCCGTGCGCAATGGGAGCGGTCCGCGCGTCGCGACCGTCGCGAACCTCAGCTTCGAGGGCTGGGAGGGCGCCGTACTGGTCGCAGCGCTCGACGTGGAGGGCGTGTGCGCCTCCACTGGGGCGGCCTGCTCGTCCGGCCTCCAAGAGCCGTCGGCCGTCCTGCGCGCGATGTATCCGGATGAGCAGTGGCGTGCTGGCTCCGCGGTTCGAATCAGTCTAGGTATCGAGACGACCGAGGCGGAGATTGTCCGAGCGGGGACGGCTTTCGACGCGGTTTTGGCCCGAGCTGGGAGCGCAAACCTCAAGCGAATTCGAGCTCCGGGAAATTAAACCTCAAGTTTCTTCAATAAATAGATACTAAAGCATTGAAATCATTATATAAATAGCTTTGGTAATCTAGATAATACAGATTTCCATTAAGTGGAATAGCCCACGGTAGGTTTGTTCAGTAGTCATGTCGTCGGAACGAAAGCGGATCTTGGTCGCGATGAGCGGAGGCGTGGACTCTTCGGTCGCTGCGGCGCTTCTCCACGAGCAGGGACACGAGATCTTCGGCGTGACGCTCCACCTCTGGGACGCCGAGGGCCCCGACCGAGTCGGTCGCTGCTGCGCGCCAGAGGACCGGGACGACGCCCGCCGAACCTGCGAGCAGCTCGGGGTGCCGCACTACGTGTTCGACGAGCGGGAGGCTTTCCGAGCGGAAGTCGTAGACCCGTTCATCGAGGACTACCTTCGTGGCGAGACCCCGATCCCCTGTGTTCACTGCAACCGGACGGTGAAACTCACCCACCTCACCGACGTCGCGGACCGGATGGGGGCCACCCATATCGCGACCGGCCACTACGCCCGCGTAGAGCGCAACGACGACGGTGTCTTCCGACTGCTCAGGGGACGCGACGGCGGCAAGGACCAAAGCTATTTTCTGTTTGGTCTCCCCCAGCGGACGCTTCGTCGGCTCGTCCTGCCGCTCGGGAGTCGGACCAAGCCTGAGGTGCGCGAAGAAGGGCGACGACTCGGTGTACCCAACGCGGACAAGCCCGACTCACAGGAGCTCTGTTTCGTGCCGGACGGAGGGGTGGGCCCGTTCATCGCGCGGCAGGGAGGCGACGCCAAGCCCGGATCCATCGTCGACACCGAAGGCACGGTGCTCGGGACGCACGACGGCATCACCAACTTCACCCGGGGACAGCGACGGGGCCTCGGGCTCGGTGGCGGAGGAACGCGCTACGTGCTTCGGATCGTTCCAGAACGTGACGAGGTCGTGGTGGGCGACGAGGGCGCACTTTACACCGACCAGCTCGTCGCCCGCGACGCCCATTGGCTTGGAGGGCGCCCTGCGGAGGCATTTCAGGGAGAGGTGCGCATCCGCTATCGACACGGCGGCGCAAGCGGTCAGATCACGCCGGTGGGTGACGGCTTCCAAGTCAGATTCACCGAACCCCAGCGCGCGATTACGCCGGGACAGGCCGCGGTGGTATACCGAGGCGACGAGGTGATCGGTGGCGGCTTCATCGCTTGAACGAAGGGCGCGGGCTTTTTGCGCGATGGCGCTGCTGCTGGTGTTCAGCTGCGCGACGGGGCGCGGCGAAGGAAGCGCCGTCGGGCAAGTCTGGGCGCCGGAATGCGGCCTCGAAGGAGAGCCGTTTTCGCTGAACCCGAACTTCTTCGCGATGCAGCCGAGCACGACCGTCGAGATCATCGACATCCGAATTCAGCGCGGCAGCGACATCCCGAACTTGAGCAACGGGATCTCCGTGTTCATTGCAGAACCCGAAATGATCCGCGACGAGATGCTGGGCCAAGACATCGAGCTCCGCCGGTTCGACCCGCCTGTCGAGATGACGATCTATCTGAACTCGACGTGTCCGACGGACATCCCCGTGGTGTATCGATCGGTATCGGGAACCATCCGGTTCGATGAGCTCTACATCCCCTGGGAATCCAACGATAACCGCCTCACGACCGCGGAGTTCACCGACGTCGAGCTGGTCGACACGGACGACCCAGAAAACCGACGCGCGATGATCAGCGGCGACTTCACGTTCCTCTTTCAACGGGGTCGACCCGCGCAGAACTTCTCACTGTGACCTCTTCGGCGGCGCGTATCGAGGGCCACGTCCGGGCCGTTGGACGCGGTGGCGATGCCATCGTCGAGACCCATGAGGGGGTGGTCATCGTGCCGGGCGCACTCCCCGGCGAACGGGTTCACCTGACGCGCATCGGAGCCAAACGGGGCGCCCCGAGAGGACGGCTAGCCGAGGTCGTCGCACCCGCGAAAGGACGGCGCGTGCCCGCCTGCCCCCACGTTCGAGCGTGCGGGGGATGCCCGCTCATGATCGCCGAGCCTCAACTTCAGCACGCACTCAAGCGAGACTTCTTGGAAGACGCGTGCAAGGGTCTGCCCGGTGCCGATCAAACTCCCGTCACCTTTCGGCCGTCGCCGATCGAAGTGGGTTATCGAAGGCGTGCGAGGCTTTCGTGGCAGCGCGACCGCCTCGGCTATCGTGCGCGCGGATCGAAACGCGTGGAGGACGTCCCCGAGTGCGTCGTGCTCGAGACCTCGCTTCAGCAGGCGTGGCGAGAGACGCGAACCCATCTCGCCGGGGTTCTCGAGGGCGAGGGAGAGGTTCAGCTCGGGCGCTCCCGCGAAGGGGTCGTCGTCGCGATCCGCACCCGAAACGCGCAACCACCGAGGGCCTTCGAGGCCTGTGGTCAGCTCGCCGAGGCGCCTGATGTAGCGGGGGTACAGCTTTCGGTCGGGGAGGGTAGCCCGGCCGTTTGGGGGACCGACACGCTATGGGTGGCCGGCGGTGACGACACCGCGCTCGAAGCTCGAGCCGACGCGTTCTTTCAAGCAAACGAACGGGTGAACGAGCAGTTGGTCGCCGAAATCTTGGCGCTCTCCGAGCCGTCCGGAGCCCGTATCCTCGAGCTTCACGCGGGCATCGGGAACTTCACCGTGCCGCTCGCCAGGCGCGCAGCGCGGCTCGTCGCAGTTGAGCAAAACCCCGGTGCGGCTCGTGCCTGCCGACGAAACCTCGCGGCTGAGGGACTTCGCGCGCGCGTCGTGGAGGGAGACGCGAACGCACCCCCGAGTGGGCGCTACGACGTGGTCGTCTTGGACCCGCCGCGGCAAGGCGCGAGGGCGCTGTTCCAGCGCGGCGAAGGATGGCAGTCGGCGAAGCGCATCGTTTATGTGTCCTGCGATACCGCGACGCTCCGCCGCGACCTTCAGCTAGCCTGCGCGTCGGGTTTTCGCGTCGACCATGCGATGGCGTTCGACATGTTCCCACAGACCGCGCACGTTGAAAGTGTGGTGCGGCTCGTTCGGCGATAGCTGCCGGCCTCTCGTTGCTCGGTGTGTGCGAGGGCGCTAGCGTCCCAATTGGATATGCGGTGCCCCTACTGCGGAACCCTCGACAACCGCGTCATCGACTCTCGCCTGTCGCAGGGAGGTGAAGTGACGCGCCGGCGGCGAGAGTGTGAGCAATGCAACCGACGCTACACCACCTACGAGCGCGTCGAACAGATGCTTCCGCTCGTGATCAAGAACGACGGGCGCCGCCAGCCGTACGACCGAAACAAGCTGCTTGCCGGCCTTCGCCGAGCCTGTGTGAAGCGTCCCGTGTCCGCCGAAGCCCTCGAAAGGCTACTCAGCCAGGTCGAACGTTGGATGGCGGACAGCGGTGAGCAGGAGGTTACGGCGGCCAACCTCGGCGACCGTGTTCTGCTCGAGCTAAGCGAGCTCGATCAGGTCGCGTACGTTCGCTTTGCGAGCGTCTATCGCGATTTTCAGAACGTGGACCAGTTTCTCGAGGAGCTGACCAAGCTCAAGGGCTGAGATGGCGAGCGACGCGGACCATCGTTTCATGCGGCTCGCGCTCGAGGAGGCGCGACGGGGAAGGCCCAGCCCGAACCCCAGGGTCGGCTGCGCGATCGCGCGCGACGGGGAACTGATCGCTACCGGGTTTCACGCCAAGGCGGGACAGGCCCACGCGGAGGTCGACGCGATCTCCAACGCCGACGGGCAAACGAAGGGGGCCACGCTCTACGTTACCCTCGAGCCGTGCAATCACCATGGTCGCACGGGTCCGTGCACCGAGGCGATTCTGGCGGCCGGCATCGTGCGGGTGGTCATCGGGGTCAGGGACCCGGCGCATCACGGCGCAAGCGGCTCAGAGCGACTCGCGGCGGCCGGAGTGGAGGTCGAGGTCGGGGTGCTGGAAGAGGAAGCGCGCGCGCTCGTGGCCGACTTTGCCAAGCACGTGTCGCAGTCGCTGCCCTTCGTCACGCTGAAAGCCGCCATGACCCTCGACGGTAAACTCGCAAGCCGGACGGGCGACTCGAAGTGGATCACCGGTATCGAGGCGCGAACGGAAACCCACCGAATGCGCGCGGACGCCGACGCGATCCTGGTCGGCATCGGCACCGTGCTCGCCGACGACCCACAGCTTACGGTGCGGCACGTGGAGGGCTCTGACCCGACCCGAGTTGTGCTCGACGCCGACCTCCGAACCCCTGAGGGCTCCGCGATTGTCGATCCCAAACAGGAGTCGAGCGCCCCGACTTGGATCTTCCACGCCGACGACATCAACGCGCAGGGCTCTCCGCTCCAACGTCTCCCAAACACCGAGCTATTCGCGGTACCACGAGTCGATGGCGGCGTGGATCTAGACGCCGTCTTACGGACTCTCGGAGAGCGTGACGTCGTCCGACTGATGGTCGAAGGCGGGGCGCACGTGCATGGTTCGTTCGTGCGCGCTCACGCGGCCGATCGCGTGGCACTATTCGTAGCGCCGCGGATCCTCGGCGACCCAGAGGGCGTTTCGTTCGCTCTCGGAGGGGTGGTGGAACAAATGAAAGACGCTAAGCGTCTAGTGCGGACCCGGGTGCAAACCTTCGGACCCGATTGGTTGATTACGGGAGACTTCGAAAGGACGTCGTAGATGTTCACGGGACTGGTGAAAGAAGTGGGGAAGCTCGAGGAGGTCGAACGCAGGGACGACGGGCTCCGAGTGCGAATCGCGTGTTCGCTTCATCCCTACGAGCTCGGCGAGTCGATCGCAGTGGACGGAGTCTGCCTGACCGTGAAGTCGTGCACGACCGAGCACTTCGATGCTGACGCGTCCCTCGAAACGCTGGACAAGAGCAATCTCGGGGATCGAGGCGTGGGCGACGGCGTCCACCTCGAAAGGGCGCTCGGTCTCGGAGACAAGATGGGAGGCCACTTGGTGACCGGCCACGTCGATGGAGTTGGACACCTGATCGGGAAAACCCCGACCGGCGACTACATCCGTGCAGAGTTCGAGGTGCCGGACCGACTGGCGCCATTCCTCGCACCCAAAGGGTCGATCACGGTTAACGGCGTGAGCCTGACGGTGAACCGAGTGAACGGGACCCGGTTCGACGTCATGCTGGTGCCTTACACCCTCGATGAGACGACGTTCGGGAGGATGACTGCCTCCACGCGTGTAAACCTCGAAGTCGACATTCTCGCAAAGTACGTTGCGAGCTTGATGGGAAAGCCAGGCGTCGACGGCACGCCCGCCGACCAAGGCTGAACATCTGCAGCGTTCCGCTGGAACTGGCCTCCGTTTCGCGTCATGGTCCGCCGCGTATGACCAGCGCGATCGAGAAGGTCGTAGCGGCGCTCGATGACATTCGCCAAGGCAAGATGGTCATCGTTGTCGACGACGAAGACCGCGAGAACGAGGGCGATGTGTGCATGGCGGCCGAGAAGGCCGACGCCGAGACCATCAACTTCATGGCGCGTCACGCGCGAGGGCTCATTTGCCTGAGCCTCACTGAGGAACGCATCCGACTCCTCGATCTGCCCATGATGGTCGACGACAACCGTTCGTCGCGGTCCACCGCCTTCACCGTATCGGTCGAGGCGCGCCACGGCGTGACCACCGGGATCAGTGCGGGCGATCGTGCGCACACCATTCTCACCGCAGTCGCCGACGACGCCGGCCCCGCTGACCTCGTGAGCCCTGGACACGTCTTTCCGCTGAAGGCCGCGCCAGGTGGCGTGCTCCAACGCACCGGGCACACCGAGGGATCGGTCGATCTCGCGCGGCTAGCCGGGCTGAAGCCCGCAGGCGTGATCTGCGAGATCATGAAAGACGACGGGACGATGGCGCGCTACCCCGACCTCGTTGCGTTTTCCGAAGAGCACGACCTCCGCCTGATCACCACTGCCGACCTCATCGAGTACCGCCTCGCACGAGAGCGCCTTGTCAACCGAATCCGTCAGACCCCGGTCGAGATGCCCACCGGCAAGACCTGGACGGCGTCGGTGTACGACGTGCAGGTGGGGCGGGACGATCAGTTCATGGCGCTCAGCTACGGACCGATCACGGATCGCCCGACGCTCGTTCGCGTTCACCGCGGCAGCGTTCTCGGAGATGCGTTCCAGGTTCGGATGCGCGACCGAGTCCACCTCTCCGACGTGGTCGACGCCATCGAGCGGGAAGGCGAGGGCGTCATCCTCTTCTTGCCCGGACACCCAGACCCCGACACCGACCTTGCGTTCTATCGCGACGAGCCCATTCAGCGGCCGCCCGAGGAGCCGGGGGTCGTGCTCCGAGAGTACGGCTTCGGCGCACAGGTTCTCGCCGACCTCGGCCTCAAGCGGCTGCGGATTCTAACGAACCGACCTCGACGCATTCCGAGCCTCGACGCCTATGGCCTACACGTGGTCGACCAGCTCCGCGTGATGCCGGGAGGGGAGCTCGAACCCGCAGGCCCCGTCTCAAAGAAGGGCTCATGAGCGCCGACCCCAATGCGCCCACGGACTCGGTCGAAGCGCCCCGGGGAGCACGCGTCGTGATCTTGTGGTCGCGATTCAACGGCCACGTGGTCCGCAAGCTGGTCGATGGGGCGCGGCTCTGCCTGCTCGACCATGGCATGTCCGAATCCGCCATCGACGAGTTTGAGGTTCCGGGCGCGTGGGAGCTGAGCCACGCGGCCAATCAGCTGGCGAAGAGCGGCCGGTACGACGCCATCGTCGCCCTCGGAGCGGTGATTCGCGGCGGCACCCCGCACTTCGACTACGTCTGCGACGGTGCAACTCAGGGGCTTCTCCGAGTGATGCTCGACACTCGAGTCCCCGTGGCGTTCGGCGTGCTCACCACGGACGACGAACCGCAGGCGCTCGCACGAGCCGGCGGCGAGCACGGCAACAAGGGGCACGACGCGGCGCTCACCGCACTCGAGATGATGGTATTCGACCGGAAGCTTCAGGACGATGGGATCCCGACGCAAAGGCCGTGAGGCCGCCCTCCGCATGCTGTACTTCATGGACGTCGCCAGCGTCAGCGGGACGCAGGCGATCCGGTCGTACTGGGGCTCGTTGGCCAACGCGGACGAGCCAGAATCCGAAGCGGACTTCGCCAACGAGATCGTCGGAAGCTACGCCACGCATCAAGACGAGATCAACGAGCTGATTCGAAACTCGAGCCACCACTGGCGTCTCGAGCGCATGCCGATCGTCGATCGAAACGTGCTGCGCGTCGCCATCGTCGAGCTGCGAGACATGAAAGACATTCCCAAGCGGGTCACGCTGAACGAAGCCGTCGAACTCGCGAAGCGCTTCGGGTCCGAGGGAAGCGGCGCGTTCGTGAACGGCGTCCTCGACCGAATCGCCACCGATCTCGGCAAAGCTTAGCCATCCTTAGCGTCGGCGTTTGCGCGTCTTCTTGGCGGGGCGCTTCTTGGCGGCCTTCTTCGGTGCCGGACGTCGTTTCTTCGCGACTTTCTTCGCCGGGCGCTTCTTGCTCGCAGCGCGCGTCTTCTTGGTGGCTCGCTTCGTCGTGCTTCGCTTCTGTGAGGCCTTTTTGGCTGGGCGCTTCTTGGCCGTGCGCTTCTTCGTCGTACTCCGCTGCTTCTTGGCCGCCTTTTTCGTGCTGCGCTTCTTCGTCGTACTCCGCTTCCTAGCGGCCTTTTTCGTGCTGCGCTTCTTCGTGGCCCTCTTCGTCGGGCGCTTCTTGGTGGTCGCCTTCCGCTTGGCCGGCCGACTCGTCGCCTTCTTCTTGGCCGTCGCTTTCTTCTTGGCCGCTGCCTTCTTCTTGGCCGCTGCCTTCTTCTTGGCCGCCGCTTTCTTCCGTTTGATCGCGTCGGCTTTCTTCTTGGCCGCCGCCTTCTTGCGCCTGATCGCGTCGGCCTTCTTCTTGGCCGCCGCTTTCTTCTTCGCTATCTCGGCCCGTTTCTTCGCGGCTGCTTTCTTCTTTTCGAGCGCGATCTTGCGCTTTTCGTCTGCCTTTCGCTTCGCCTCGGCCTTCTTCAGGCGCAGCAGTTCCGCCTTCTTTTTGGCCTCAGCCTTTTTGCGTGCGGCCTCAGCCTTCTTGCGCACCGCCTCGGCTCTGCGCTTCGCCTCGGCCTTCTTGCGCGCGGCTTCCTTACGAGCGGCGGCCTGCGCGCGCGCCAACTCGCGGAGGTCGATGGCCTTGACGACCTCGGCCTTCGGACGCGCTCTCTTGGGTTTTTGCTCTTCGAGCTCCTCGTCGGCTTCGGGCTCGGGGAGCTGCGGCGACGCGACGTACGGTCGACGAGGTGCCGGGCGACTCGCTTTGATGCCGGAAAGCGGTAGATGCCCCGCCTTCTTCGCTGCCGTGTACGCCGCCCGCATCGCACCCGGCTTGGCGAAGTACTTCTTCATCGGGTCGAGATACTGAGCTCGCCAAATCTGTTTGCAGGCGCTTCCGAGGCCCTCTGGGATGCCCGAGTGGTGGATCTCTACTTTCGTCCCGCCCGCAATGGGCTCGAACGTGATCTCGACCTGAGAGTCGTTCGCATCGGTCGGAAAATCCCGAGTTCGCCAGGTCATCGCGATCCGGCTGCCCGTGACCAGATACACGTGCGTAGCATCGATGAGACCATCGTGCGCGACAACCCGACCGCCTACCCAGGGGTCCACCGTGGCCCGCGCGCCGGTGAACGCGCTGTGGTGGCGTTCGTCCATCCACGCAGAATAAATACGGTTTGGACTCGCGGGTATCACGGACGAAACAGTAAACTCTTCCGCGTCCATCGCCCTGCTACGTTCCTTGCCTCGGTCGCCTGTATAAGTCCACGAAAACCGTTTGAAAACCAAAAAATAGACCCATCACGGGACGAGCAGTACTCGATTTCGACGGTTCTGTAACCTCTGTGGGTCAGGGAAACGCCGATTGGAGCCGATCGCACCCCCAGTCTTGACCGCTCCGTCGCGCATGCTTCGATGCATCCCTCGATGACCCAGCCCGCGCCCCGGCATCAGTTCTGGATCGACCGCGGGGGTACCTTCACGGACTGCATCCATCGAGACCGCGAGACCGGCGTGCTCCGAGTCGCCAAGGTCCTCTCATCCGATCGGGCGCCGCTCGAGGCAATTCGTCAGCTGCTCGGCCTCGCCGACGACGCACCGATACCCGCGGCCGAGATCCGCATGGGAACCACGCTCGCGACCAACGCACTTCTCGAACGCGACGGTTGGTCGACCGTTCACGTGGCGAACGTGGGGCTCGGCGATCTCGTTCGAATCGGTGACCAGACGCGACCCGATCTCTTCGCACTCGACATCGTGAGGCCGGACCCGCTCGCGTCGACGACCGTCGAGGTCTCGGCCCGCCAGGGCGCCGACGGACGAGTGCTCGAGCCGCTCGACCGGGACGCGCTCCGTCGTGTGCTCGATGACGCGCGCCACCAAGGTGCGCGCTCTGCCGCGATCTCTTTCATTCATGCGTACGCCGACGGAAGCCTAGAAGAAGACGCTGCCACGGTTGCGGAGGAAGCAGGATTCTCGCATGTGTCGATGTCTCATCGAGTCTCGAACGAGCTCGGTCTGCTTGGTCGCAGCGACACGACCATCGCGAACGCGTATCTCACTCCGCTCCTCACCGAGTACATGGCCGAGCTCGAGCGTCAGTTGGGTCAAGGGCGCCTTCGAATGATGCAGAGCAACGGTGGGCTCGTGGACGCGTCGCACTTCATCGGTCGAAACGCCGTGCTCTCTGGCCCCGCAGCTGGGGTCGTTGCCGCGGGCTCCGTCGCAGACGCGCACGGCCTCGACGAAGTGATCGGCTTCGACATGGGCGGGACGTCGACCGACGTGTCCCGCTACGCCGGGTCGGTGACCCGCGTATTCGAGTCCGAAGTCGCCGGCGTTCGCATCCGTGCGCCGATGATCGAGCTCCACACCGTCGCCGCCGGGGGCGGTTCGATCTGCGATCTAGAGGGGCGTCGCATGACGGTCGGGCCGAAGAGTGCCGGCGCCAACCCGGGGCCGCTCTGCTATGGGAACCCCGATGCACGGCACCTGACCCTCACCGACGTTTCACTTTGCCTCGGCCGGATCGCGGCCGATCGCTTTCCGTTTCCGCTGAATCCCGAACCCGCGAGGCAAGCGCTCGACGACCTCGTTCGTCGTTTGGCCGATTCAGGAGTCCATAAGTCGGCCAACGAGGTGGCGGAGGGCTTCCTACGGGTTGCGGTAGAGAACATGGCGTCGGCCATTCAGCGGGTCTCGGTCGGGCGCGGCCACGACGTACGCACCCACGCGATGGTGGTCTTCGGCGGCGCGGGAGGGCAGTACGCGTGCGCGATCGCGCGCCGTCTCGGTATCAAGACG
>JBCDFZ010000071.1:0-20472 GCA_039177115.1 Myxococcota bacterium | reverse complement strand
CCGACGGTCGGCCACTTCGCACTTGCCGCAAAAGACTACCTTCACTTCACATCACCGATTCGACGCTACCCAGACCTGCTGGTGCATCGGATCCTGCGAGACATGGTCCGCGAGCGAAGCCTCGACGCAGCCTCGCTTCGGCCGAAGCTGCAACGGTTCGCTGCACGCGCAAGCGAGCTCGAACGCACCGCAATGATCGTCGAGCGCGACGTGATGGACGTGTATCGGGTGATCTACATGCAGGATCATGTCGGCGATACATTCGACGGTCGCATCGGCGGCTTTGCGCCCTACGGGATCTACGTTCAGATCGAAGACCCCTACGTGAGCGTACTCCTGCCGTTCGAACAGCTCGATGACACGTTCGAGCCCGACGATCTCGGAATCCGTTTGGTGGGCGCGCGCACCTCGAAGATCTTCACCATGAACGACCCGGTGACGGTGCGCGTCGAAGAAGCCAACGTCCAGAACCGCGAGATCGTCGCAACGCTGCTGAGTCACGCTGCCGCGGAGGCGCCGACAAAGGCGCGACGACGGAAGCAAAGCGCAAAGAAGGCTTCGAAGCCGACAAAAGCGTCGAAGAAGGCTCGGCGACCGCGCAGACGAAGATGATGACCAAGCGGCGAACGCTTTCGGCGCCCGAGGTGATCGCGAAGAAGCGCGATGGGCAAGTGCTCTCGGAGGCTGACATTCACGCGTTCATCGAGGGTTTCACTGCGGGAACCGTCCCCGACTATCAGGCGACCGCGTTCGCGATGGCCGTGGTTCTGCGAGGCATGACCTTCGACGAAACGGTCGCACTCACCCTGGCGATGCGGGACAGCGGTCGCGTGCTTCGCCTCGGAAGGCACGCCGCTCCGATCGTGGACAAGCACTCGACCGGTGGGGTCGGCGACAAGGTCACAATCTGCCTTACGCCGATCGTCGCGGCCTGCGGGGCTATCGTGCCCACGATGAGCGGCCGCGGGCTCGGGCATACGGGGGGCACGCTCGACAAGCTGGAGTCGATCTCGGGGTTTCGAGTCGCCCTCGACGAGCGCGAGCTCAAGAAGCAGCTTCGACAGGTCGGCTCGGCCCTCATCGGGCAGACGGAACACCTCGCCCCTGCCGATCGGCGCCTCTACGCGCTCCGCGATGTCACCGCCACGGTGGAATCGATTCCGCTCATCACTGCAAGCATCCTCTCGAAGAAGCTCGCTGCAGGCATCGACAACCTCGTGCTCGACGTGAAGGTCGGTCGAGGGGCCTTCATGAAGAGCACCGACTCGGCGCGGGAGCTCGCGAGAAGCTTGGTTCACACGGGACGTCTGGCTGGCATGAACGTTTCAGCGGTGTTGACGGAGATGGACGCGCCTCTCGGCATGGCTGTGGGAAACGCTTTGGAGACGGTCGAGGCGCTCTCGCTGTTGCACGGTCAGGGGCCGGAAGACCTCGAGGAAGTCACCTTCGCAGTGGGCGCCGAGATGCTCCGCATCGCAGGAATTGCCAAAACGAAGTCGCAGGCCATCCGCCGAATGCGGAGCGCCGTCGAGGACGGGTCAGCGGCTGCGGTCATGCGTGCGATGGTGCGCGCCCAGGGAGGGGATCCGAGAGTCGTCGACGAGCCCGATCGGCTGCCTTCCGCGAAGCACCGCGGTACGGTCACCTCACCACGCACCGGCTTCGTTCGTGAGATCGACGCGCTCGAGGTCGGCATCGCATCCATGAAGCTCGGCGCAGGTCGAACGCGGGCGGAGGATAGTGTCGATCCGACTGCGGGCATCGTGCTTTCGGTCAAGCGCGGCGATCGAGTCGATGCGGGGAGCAGTTTGGCAACGCTGCATGCGTCCAAGCCATCGCTCCTTCAGGAAGCGAAAACCCAGGTGCTCGCGAGTCTCCGCATCGGCGGCTCGAAGCCCAAACTCGAGAGCCGCATCATCGAGACGATGCGTCGCTAGTCGAACACCGTACGTCGACCCGCATGACGTCGTCTCGGAGCTCCTCGAGCGCCGGATCGTTCATCATGGGAGTCTTCGGAAAATCGGTAAGCGACGCATAGCGATCTCCGAGCGGGGCCAGAAAGTCCGTCCCCGCAGCCGCATCGAGCTCGGCGAGGAAGTCGGCTCCCTTGACCAAGCTGCTCACCTCGCCTCGCTTTTCGCGGGCGAGGTTCAGCGCGCGAGGCAGCGTCATGGATCCACCGCTCGCCTGGCGAAGTCGCAGGTCGGCCTCGAGCGCGAACGCGGCGCCGCTCCAATACACGCGGTGATAGGCACCGGTCCTTCCCATCTCACGGCTCTCGCGGTCGAGCACTCGACCCGTCCCGGATCGTCGACCGCGCGACATGCCGTCGTGGAGTCGCTTCCAAGACTCCTCGGCGGTCTGAAGGCCACAGCGCGCGCGCAGCAGCTCCTGCAAATACGTCGCGATGCCCTCGCTCAGCCAGCGGTCTTTGTCGTAGAGGCGCGGAAGCCAGAGGTGCGACAGTTCGTGAACGGCGACCCAATCGCGCTCGAGAGCTTCTACCGGGGCCGCAGATGACGGAAGCAAGAGAACCGAAGGTCCGCCGCCTCGGCGCACCATCCCGAACGCAACCGGACGTCCAGTTCCTTCGACAGGCGCAACGACGAACTGCACGCGTTCGACGGGGAGGCCACGGTTCCCCACGGACCCGGCTGTACGAATCGCCTGCGAAAGCCAGCGACGCACCGTCGCTTCGTCCGGGGACGGGCCAAGCAGCGCGACGGCGGCCGTGGTGTTGCCCACGGTGAACTGGGACTCTTCGAAGTTGCCGAACACCGTATGCCCGTCTCGATAAAAGGCGTCGCGCGGTATCGTAGAACTGCCGTCGCCGTGCTCGAACGGAAATGAAGCGCGAGTGCCGGGCGGTAGAGTCAGCGCGAGCCGAACTTCGGTATCGTTCGGAAACGGACGCGGCCGCCAAAGCCACTGGGACTGCGAGACGATGACGCCCTCTTCTTCCCGAGTTCGGAACACCTCGCCGTAGAAGCGCGTTTGGTAGTGCACGCACGGTTCGTTCGGAGGCACGACGATGCGGCCCGACCGAACTTCGAGATCTCCCGAATCGGACCACGCGCGGACCAGGCTGCGCGCCGCACTGCCATACATCGGAACGAGTTCGCGGACGGTGAGGTCGGTCGCACACACGCGGACGTTCGCGCCGCCGTGGTTGTCAAAGATTGTAACTTCATACTGCAGCGCGGGCGCCGACTCGGTCGTCGGTGTGGTGGGACCAGCCTGAGAACAGCCAGCCCAAGACACGAAGAGAAGGAGCCAAGAACATCTCGGAAACACGTAACTACTCACAATTCATGGGGTATCGATCGCGCCAGACCGCGCGAACAGCGAATCGCCGCCAACGAAACATCCAGACATTCGGGGCGTAGTGCAAGCACATGGAGTCGAATGCTTTTCATTTGCGACGCACGATGCGTTTGGCTAGCGTGCCCCTCAGAACGCGGGGGTACGGGGCTGGTCCCGTGAGTCCTGCTGCATCGCCAGCCGGGGATGATGGCTCGTGATGCGCATTCATGAAAAGAGGGACGAGAACTATGAATTCAGCACTCAAGCACACGATCATCGCGATGGCGACGGCCGCGCTCAGCGTGACCGCCGCATGCAGCTCCGATGACGGCCCGAGCGCAGCTGAGGCAACCGCGGGAGCCGAGTCTGCTGCCGCCGACGCAGAGGCTGCTGCGGCCATGGCCGAGGAGGCTGCAGGCGACGCCGAAGAAGCGGCTGCCGAGGCGTCCTGTGGTGAGGGTGGCTGCGGCGAGGGTAGCTGCGGATAACGTACATGGTGACGCGGGCTGCTCGGGGAGCAGCTTGATGTCCGAAGCCGCGGCGGCAATAGTCGTCGCGGCTTTCCTGTTTAAGTCATGAACCAGACGACAACCGGCATTGGAATCGGCCTTCGCCACGACCTGGCGTCGGAGCTCCTCGAACGACAGCCGAAGAGCGTGAGCTGGGTCGAGGTTCACCCGGAGAACTACATCGGGCGAGGAGGTCGATACGAGGAAATTCTCGAGCTCGCGCGCGAGGACTGGCCGGTGGTTACCCACGGTCTGACGAGCTGCTTCGGCTCTCCGGAACCTTTCGCGGAAAACTACCTGCGGGACCTCGATTGCTTCCTCTCACGAATGGAGGTCTCCTGGCACAGCGAACACCTTTGCATTGGAGCAAGCGACGCCCGTTTCTTTCACGACCTGTTGCCTCTTCCGTTCAATGACGAAGCGGCGCGAGTGTCTGCGGAGCGAGTGATGCAGATGCGCGATGCCATCGGTTTGCCGGTCGCCGTGGAGAACGTGAGCTACTACGCACCGCAGGGGCCGAACGGTCTTGACGAAGCTGACTTCGTCGTGGAGGTACTCGAACGCGCCGACGCCAAGCTGCTGCTGGACGTCAACAACGTTTACGTCAACTCGCGCAACTTCAACTTCGATCCGCACGCGTACATCGATCGGATCCCTCTTTCACGCGTGGTGCAGATCCACGTGGCGGGGCACGAGGTTCGCGACGACGGGCTTCGAATCGACACGCACGGAGAACCGGTCCCGGACGACGTCTATCGGCTGCTCGAGTACACGCTCCAGAAGACTGGCCCCATCCCGGTGCTTCTCGAGCGCGACACCAACATTCCTCCTCTCGACGAGCTGCTCGGCGAAGTCGACCAGCTCTGGGCCATCTACAAACGGGCGACGGGAGCCGTCGATGCTGGTTGACCACATCGCGGCCATGCATCGAGTTTGCTTCGGAGAACACCCCTCGGAAGAAGATCTCGACCGACTGGGCTCGCGCGAACGATGGCTCGTGTACCGGAACCTCGTGCGCAACCGACTGCGCCACGTGGTCGGAGCAGCGCTTCCTCGAACCAACGAAGCCTTAGGCGACGCGTTTGCGGAGTCCGTCGAACGATGGTTCCAGGAGGGAGGCCCGGCCACACGATACTTTCGCCAAGTTCCGCGAGAGTTTCACGCACATGCGGCCGCTTCGTGGAAGACCTCGGCGCCGCCGTGGGTGTCCCCCCTCGCGGAGTACGAGATCGCGCGATGGAACGTACGCTACGCGCCCTCGAACGACGGCCCTGTCGATGAGTTTGCCTTCGACCGAGTTCCGCTGCTCAACCCCGCGCTCCAAGTTCTCCGACTGTCCCATGCCGTCCACGAGACGCCCACGCCGTCAGACGGGTATCCGGAGCAACCGACCGTACTCTGTGTGTACCGCAGCAAAGATCACCGCCCGGTCCCATGGACCCTCAACCCGATCGCCGCGAGTCTCGTCGAGGCTTGGATTGGTGGGGAGAAAACCGTCACCGAGAGCGTTCACGAGGTGGCGACCGCGCACGGGGCGGAAATCGGCGAAGCGTTCGTGGAGAAGCTGTCGACGATGATTGCGGACTTCCTCACGCGGGGAGTGCTACTCGGTGCCCGACCTCAGTAGCCTTCTACCTTGCTGATGATCTCGTTCATGATCTCGCGCGTTCCCCCGCCAATCGGATAGAGACGCGCATCGCGATAGAGGCGTTCGACGACGTACTCGCGCATGTAGCCGTACCCCCCGTGGATCTGCACGGCCTGGTCACACACGGCCGAGCACATATCGGTCGCGGTGTTCTTTGCCATGGCCGCAAGTGCTGGGGTTTGTTCCCCCTTCAAGTACCGGCTGACGCACTCGCCGGTGAGCGCGCGGGCCGCTGCGATCTGGGTGGCCATGTCGGCGAGTTTGTGACGGATTACTTGAAAGCCCGCGAGGTTCTTGCCGAACGCGTTCCGCTCTTTCGCGTAGGCCACCGCCTCACGGTAGGCCAGCTCCGCAATCGCGACGCACTGTCCGGCGAGGAAGAGGCGCTCGGTGACGAAGTTGACCATGATCATCAGGAAGCCGGCACCCTCCTGACCGATGAGATTGCTTGCAGGCACACGGCAGTCTTCGAATGCGAGCTCGGCGGTGTCGCTCGCCCACCACCCCGTCTTCTTGAGCTTGCTCGCCACGGTGAAGCCTGGAGTATCCCGCTCGATTACGAGCATCGAAAGACCGCCGTGACCCTCCCCGCCCGTGCGAACCGCGGCGGTGACGAAGTCGGCCCGGCAGCCCGACGTGATGAAGGTTTTAGCGCCGTTGACGACGTAGTGGTCGCCGTCACGAACGGCCTTGGTCTGGACGGCCGCGACGTCGCTACCGCCTCCTGGTTCGGTGATGCCGAGGGCCGAGATCTTCTCGCCGGTAAGCGCCGGTTTCACGAAGCGCTCCTTCTGCTCATCGGTCCCGAACTTCATGATGGGCGGCAGCGCGATCCCGAGGCTGCCGAGCCCGACCACCGTTCCGATCGACTTGCCGGCGAGCACCATTTCCTCGGAGGCAACCAACACGTGAGTCAGGTCGCCGCCGTCTCCGCCAAGCTCTTCCGGATATCCAATCCCCATGAAGCCAGCCTTGGCCGCCTGGAGGTAGAGCTCCCGCGGAAATTCGTTGGCCTCTTCCCAAGCGTGGGCATGCGGCGCGATCGTGTTCGCCGCGAACCGCCGGATCTCTTCCCGCAGCGCGCGATGCTCGTCGCCCTCAAACAGATACGTCTTACTTGGAACATCCATCGTCGAAAGGTACACCCCCTCTGGCATCAAGTTTACCCCAAACCCCGCCGCCACCCCCTGCAGGGGGACACGCTCCCCAACGCCAAGACGCTGAAAACGCTTCGGTTCTGAAGCAAAGATCGCAGGTACTGACTTTCGAAAATCCTGCGCTAGACGCACCGCCCCATAAGACGCCAAGAATCGGGTCCATTGAGATACCCGCCCGAGGTCTTGCGATCTTTTGCCGAAAGGCCCGGTGTTTCCGGGGAGTTGGTTGGGGGGAGCGTGTCCCCTACTCCTCAGAGGCGGCGGCGGCTACGGGTTCGGGTTCTAGGACGGCTGGGGTGGGGACGATGGGCTTTACGGCGTCGTCTTCCACCACCATGTCGATCTTGTTGTAGGCGCCTAGGCCGGTACCTGCCGGTAGCAGGCGGCCCATGATGACGTTTTCCTTGAGGCCGCGGAGGGCGTCGACCTTGCCGCTGATGGCGGCTTCGGTGAGCACCTTGGTGGTCTCCTGGAAGGACGACGCGCTGATGAACGAGTCGGTGGAGAGCGACGCCTTGGTGATGCCGAGCAGCAGCGGCTCGGCCACGGCCGGCTGGCCGCCCTTGGCAATGACTCGCTCGTTCTCCCGCTCGAATTCGGCCTTTTCGACCTGCTCGTCCGGAAGGAACCGCGTGTCCCCCGTCTCCTTGATACGCACGCGCCGAAGCATCTGTCGAACGATGACCTCGATGTGCTTGTCGTTGATGGCGACACCCTGAAGCCGATAGACCTGCTGAATCTCGTCGACCAACCAGGCCGCGAGCTCCTTCTCGCCCTTGACCTTGAGAATGTCGTGCGGGTTCGCCGGCCCATCCATGAGCGGCTCGCCAGCGCGAACGTGGTCGCCGTCCTTCACGGTCAGGTGCTTGCCCTTCGCGATGAGGTATTCCTTCGGCTCGCCGACCTCGGGCGTGATCACGACCTTGCGCTTGCCCTTGGTGTCCTTGCCGAAGGTCACGATGCCGTCGATCTCGCTGATGATGGCGTGGTCTTTCGGCTTTCGTGCTTCGAAGAGCTCGGCAACACGCGGCAGACCGCCGGTGATGTCCTTGGTCTTGGTGGTCTCACGCGGGATCTTCGCGATGATCTCGCCGGCTTCGACGGTCGCGCCGTCCGCCGGGATGATGTTCGCGCCAACCGGCAGGAAGTACCTTGCCATGTTCTCGCCAACGCCCGTGGTGAGGGTTTCGCCCGTCTGCGGGTCCTTGATGGACACGCGAGGACGCGCGCTCGGGTCACGCGACTCGATGACGACGCGCCGTGAAAGGCCAGTGACCTCGTCGAGCTTCTCTTCCATGGTCACCGCTTCGACGACGTCGCCGTACTTCACGGTACCCGGAACCTCGGTGAGGATCGGAATGGCGTAGGGGTCCCACTCCGCCAGCATGGTGCCGCGATCGACCCGCTGCCCCTCTTCGACCTTCACGAACGAACCGTACGTGAGCGAGAAGTGCTCGCGCTCGCGACCCGACTCGTCGACCACGGCAACGGCGCCGTGGCGGTTCATGACGACGACGGTGCCGTCGTGCTTGGTGACGAGCTTGGCGTTGTCGAACTTGACGATGCCGCCCGACCGCGTCTCGATGGAGCTCTGCTCGATCTTACCGCGAGCCGCCGCACCACCGATGTGGAACGTCCGCATGGTGAGCTGCGTACCCGGCTCACCGATCGACTGGGCGCCGATGATGCCGACCGCCTCGCCGATGTTGACGTCGTACCCGCGACCGAGGTCACGGCCGTAGCACATGGCGCACACGCCGCGTCGCGTCTGACAGGTGAGCACGGAGCGAATGAGGACGCGCTCGATGCCGGCCGCCTCGATGCGCGCGACACGTGCCTCGTCGATTTCCTGGTTGGCTTCGACGAGCGTTTCGTCGGTGACCGGGTCGGTGATGTCTTCGAGCGCGATGCGACCGAGGACACGCTCGCCGAGCGGAGTGACGACCTCGCCACCCTCCTCGAGCTTGCTGACCCAGATGCCGTCGAGCGTCTGGCAGTCGTAGTCCGTGATGACGCAGTCCTGCGCCACGTCGACGAGACGCCGCGTGAGGTAACCAGAGTTCGCCGTCTTGAGGGCGGTGTCGGCCAGACCCTTACGCGCACCGTGCGTCGAGATGAAGTACTGCAACACGGTCAGCCCCTCACGGAAGTTCGCCGTGATGGGCGTCTCGATGATCTCGCCGGACGGCTTGGCCATCAGGCCACGCATGCCGGCCAGCTGACGAATCTGCTGGTTCGAACCACGAGCGCCGGAGTCGGCCATCATGAAGATCGAGTTGAAGCTCGGCTGGGTGGTCGTGTCGCCCGTTTCCGGGTTCACGATCTCCTCAGTACCGATCGAGTCCATGAGATCCCGCGCGACCTGGTCGGAGGCCTCCGCCCAGATGTCGACGACCTTGTTGTAGCGCTCACCGTCGGTGATGAGCCCCTCTTGGTACTGCTCGACGACGGTGGTGACGTCGGTTTGCGCATCCCCGAGAACGTCTTTCTTGGACTCGGGGATGATCATGTCGTCCATGCAGATCGAAATACCCGCACGCGTCGACATCTCGAAGCCCATGGTCCGAAGGCGGTCAGCCAACAGAACGGTGTTCTTGTTGCGGCTGGCGCGGTAGCACTCGTCGATCAGCGCGGAGAGCGACTTCTTGTCGAGCACCTTGTTGACCGACGGGAACTCCATGCCGTCGGGAAGAATGTCGCTCACCAGAACGCGACCGACGGTGGTGTCGTGAATCTCACCCTTGTATCGGTAGCGAATCCTCGAGTGAAGACCGACCTCACGCTGGTCGTAGGCCATACGCACCTCGTCGGACGAGGCGTAGATGCCGGTGAAGACGCCTTCCTTCTCCTGGCCCTGCTTGTACTCACCCTTACCGAACTGCTTCTCGCGCGTCATGTAGTAGAGGCCGAGAACGATGTCCTGCGTCGGGTTGATGATCGGGCGACCGCTCGCAGGCGAAAGGATGTTGTTGGTGCTCATCATGAGCACGCGGGTCTCCATCTGCGCCTCGACCGAAAGCGGCACGTGAACGGCCATCTGGTCGCCGTCGAAGTCGGCGTTGAAGGCCGTGCAGACCAGCGGGTGAAGCCGAATGGCCTTGCCCTCGATCAGCACCGGCTCGAAGGCCTGGATACCGAGACGGTGGAGCGTCGGCGCACGGTTGAGCATCACCGGGTGCTCGGTGATCACCTCTTCGAGAATGTCCCAGACCTCGGGCTTTTCCTTCTCGACGAGCTTCTTGGCGCTCTTGATGGTGGTGACGTAGCCGCGCTCTTCGAGCTTGTTGTAGATGAACGGCTTGAAGAGCTCGAGGGCCATCTTCTTCGGAAGGCCACACTGGTGGAGGCGAAGCGCCGGCCCAACCACGATGACCGAACGGCCCGAGTAGTCGACGCGCTTGCCGAGCAGGTTCTGACGGAACCGGCCCTGCTTGCCCTTGAGCATGTCGGAGAGCGACTTGAGCGGCCGCTTGTTCGGTCCGGTGATGGTCTTGCCGCGACGGCCGTTGTCGAACAGCGCGTCGACCGCCTCCTGCAGCATCCGGCGCTCGTTCCGGATGATGATCTCCGGCGCGTTGAGCTCCATGAGGCGCTTCAAGCGGTTGTTGCGGTTGATGACGCGTCGGTAGAGGTCGTTGAGGTCCGACGTTGCAAACCGGCCGCCGTCGAGCGGCACCAGCGGACGAAGGTCCGGCGGAAGCACCGGAATCACCGAAAGCATCATCCACTCGGGGCGGTTGCCTGAATCGCGGAAGGCCTCGACGACCTTGAGCCGCTTGGCGAGCTTCTTGCGCTTGGCCTCGCTCGTCGCCTCCTTGAGGTCGAGGCGAAGTTGCTCGGCAAGGGCATGCACGTCGATGTCGCGGAGCATCTCGAGCACCGCTTCACCCCCCATGCCGGCTTCGAACGCGTCGTCGCCGAACTCGTCGAGCATGTCGTGGTAGCGGTCCTCGGTGAGGATCTCGCCACGCTCGAGCGGGGTTTCTTTCGGGTCGAGGCAGACGTAGCTCTCGCAGTAGAGCACGCGCTCGAGGTCCTTCAGCGTGATGTCGAGGATGGCGCCGATACGGCTCGGAAGGCTCTTCAAGAACCAGATGTGGGCGACCGGCGTGGCCAACGTGATGTGGCCGAGGCGCTCGCGGCGAACCTTGCTCTGGATCACCTCGACGCCGCACTTCTCGCACACGATGCCGCGGTGCTTCATGCGCTTGTACTTGCCGCAGATGCACTCGTAGTCTTTGACGGGTCCGAAGATCTTCGCGCAGAAGAGGCCGTCGCGCTCAGGTTTGAACGTACGGTAGTTGATCGTCTCGGGCTTACGGACCTCGCCGTGCGACCATTCGCGAATCTTTTCCGGCGACGCCAGCGAGATGCGAATCGCTGAAAACGCCAGTGGATCTCTCGGCTTTTCGAAGAAGCTGAAGATGTCCTTCATGACTTACTCTTCCTCCGCAGCAAGGACGTCGTCGGTCCTACGCCCTAATTGACTCGTCTCTACCAACTCGACGTTCAGGCAAAGTGCCTGAAGCTCCTTCATGAGGACGTTGAAGCTCTCCGGAAGGCCAGCTTCGAGCGAGTAGTCCCCCTTCACGATCGATTCGTACATCCGTGTGCGGCCCTGCACGTCGTCGGACTTGACGGTGAGGAACTCCTGCAGCGCGTACGCGGCGCCGTAGGCCTCCATCGCCCAGACCTCCATCTCTCCGAGACGCTGACCACCGAACTGCGCCTTACCGCCGAGCGGCTGCTGGGTGACCAACGAGTACGGACCGATGCTTCGTGCGTGGATCTTGTCGTCCACCAAGTGGTGGAGCTTGAGCATGTACATGATGCCGACGGTGACGTCCTCGTGGAACGCTTCACCGGTACGGCCGTCGAAGAGCACCGTCTGACCGTTGTCTTGCACGCCGGCCAGCGTGAGGAGCTCCTTGATTTCGTCCTCGCTGGCGCCGTCGAATACCGGAGTCGCGAGCTGAAGGCCGTGCTTCCAAGTTTTGGCAAGCTCGGCAACCTGGTCGTCCGGAATCGCGTCGAGCACCTGCACGATGTCGCCGCCCTTGAAGATGGACCGAATGCGCTCGCGAAGCTGAGCCGCAGTCGCCTTCTTTTCGACCATCTCCTGGAGCTGCGTGCCGAGCAGGTAGCCGGCCCAGCCGAGGTGTGTCTCGAGAATTTGTCCGACGTTCATTCGTGACGGAACACCGAGCGGGTTCAGCACGATGTCGACCGGCTTGCCGTCCGGCAGGTACGGCATGTCTTCTTCTGGAAGGATCCGGCTGACGACACCCTTGTTCCCGTGGCGCCCGGCCATCTTGTCGCCGACCTGAAGCTTGCGCTTGATGGCGACGTAGACCTTCACCATCTTGATGACGCCCGGGGGAAGCTCGTCGCCCTTACCGAGCTTGTCGATCTTCTCCTGGAACAGCATCTTCACGGCATCGACCTGGTCGTCGACCTGCTCGAGGATCTCGTCGGTCTTGCCCTTGTCTTTGTCGATTTCGATGTGGGCCCAGTACTTGTGCGGAATCCCGTCTAAGTCTTCGTTGGTGATGGTTGAGCCCTTCGCGAGGAGCTCGCTGCCCTTGTCGTCGACCAGCTTGGCGGTGGCTGTGCTGCCGACGAAGTACTTGCGGACGCGGTCATGCGCGGAGTCGAGGACGATTTTGATTTCGTCCGCCATGTCCTTTTCGAGCTTGGCACGCTCGGCCTCTTCGATTTGAAGCGACCGCTCGTCCTTCTCGGTGCCCTTGCGCGCGAAAACGCGGGCGTCGATGACGATGCCCGTGACGCCGGGCGGCACCTTGAGCGAAGTGTCGCGAACGTCGCCCGCCTTCTCACCGAAGATGGCGCGAAGGAGCTTCTCCTCTGGAGAGAGCTGCGTCTCGCCCTTCGGCGTGATCTTGCCGACTAGAATGTCACCGGAGTTCACCTCGGCGCCGATGCGCACGATGCCCGACTCGTCGAGGTCCTTGAGGGCCTCTTCACCTACGTTCGGAATATCGCGCGTGATCTCTTCCTTGCCGAGCTTGGTGTCTCGGGCGACGCACTCGAACTCCTCGATGTGAACCGAGGTGTAGACGTCGTCCTTGGCAATACGCTCAGAAAGCAGAATCGAATCCTCGAAGTTGTACCCACCCCACGGCATGAACGCGACGATTACGTTCTGGCCGAGAGCAAGCTCACCTCGGTCGGTGCTCGGGCCGTCGGCGATGACGTCGCCGGCCTTCACCGCGTCGCCCGGTCGCACGATCGGCGTCTGGTTGTACGCGGTGTTCTGGTTGGAGCGCTGGAACTTGTTGAGACGGTAGATGTCGGGGAATGCACCGGCAAGGCCCTCGGCCTTGACGACGATACGCGTCGCGTCGACCGACTCGACCACACCGTCCTGCTGCGCGACGACGCACACGCCCGAGCCACGCGCCACGCGGCCCTCGATGCCGGTGCCGGCAATCGGAGCATGCGTGCGAACGCAGGGCACGGCCTGACGCTGCATGTTCGAGCCCATCAACGCGCGGTTGGCGTCATCGTGCTCGAGGAACGGAATGAGCGACGCAGCCACCGACACCAGCTGGTTCGGCGACACGTCCATGAGCTGGACGCTGCTCGGCGGCACCATCACGAACTCGCCGTTGAAGCGAGCGCTGATGAGCTGGCCTTCGAGCTTGCGGCTCATCTTGTCGATGATGGCGTTGGCCTGCGCGATGTAGTGGCCCTCTTCCTCGAGCGCCGAGTACCAGCGCACGTGGTCGTCGAGGACGATGCCGTCTTCCACCTTGCGGTAGGGCGTCTCGACGAAGCCGTACTCGTTCACGCGGGCGTACGTCGAGAGAGAAGCAATCAGGCCGATGTTCGGGCCTTCCGGCGTCTCAATCGGGCAGATACGGCCGTAGTGTGTGGTGTGAACGTCGCGGACCTCGAAGCCTGCACGCTCGCGCGTCAGACCGCCCGGGCCCAGCGCCGAGAGGCGCCGCTTGTGGGTAACCTCGCTGAGCGGGTTGGTCTGGTCCATAAACTGCGAGAGCTGGCTCGACCCGAAGTACTCTTTGACGACGGCGCTCACCGGCTTCGCGTTGATGAGATCGTGCGGCATGAGCGTCTCGATTTCCTGAGACATGTTCATGCGCTCTTTGATGGCGCGCTCCATCCGCACGAGCCCGATGCGGTACTGGTTCTCCATCAGCTCACCGACGGCACGCACGCGGCGATTGCCGAGGTGGTCGATGTCGTCGACCGACCCGCGACCGTTCTTGAGCTCGATGAGGTTCTTGACCGTGTCGAGAACGTCGGTGTTGGTGAGCACCGTGTGGTCGAGACCGGGCTTCTCCTCGTCCTCGGTGTCCCGGTAGAACTTGTAGTTCAGCTTGAGGCGACCGACCTGGCTGAGGTCGTAGCGCTCCGGGTTGAAGAAGAGGTTGTTGAAGAGGTTCCGCGCGGTGTCGAGCGTCGGCGGATCGCCCGGGCGGAGGCGCCGATAGATCTCGAGAATACCCTCGTCCTGCGACTGCACCTTGTCGACGAGCAGCGTGTCGCGGAGGTAGCTCCCCACGTTGAGCCCATCGATGAAGAGCACCTTGAACTCGTTGATGCCGGCCTCGCGAAGCGCGTCGATGCGCGCTTCAGTGACCTCTTCGTTGACCGCGAGCAGGATCTCGCCGGTGTCCTCGTCGATGACGTCTTCGGCCGCGACCTTGCCGATCACCTCGGAGAAGTCGATCGGAAGGTAGTCGAGCCCGGCGGACTTCAGTTTACGGATGGCGGCACGCGTAAACTTCCGGTTTTTGCGCACCAAAACGTCCTCGCCGACCGAGATGTCGTGCGTGGCACGCTGCCCGGGAAGGAGGTCGTACTCGATGGACTTGGCGTACTGGTCCTTCGACAGGATGTAGATGGTTTCGGTGTCGTAGTAGTAGTTGAGAAGCTGCTGGGTGTTGTACCCGAGCGCCTTCAGAAGCACCGTCGCGGGCATCTTCCGGCGGCGGTCGATGCGGACGTAGAGCAGGTCCTTCGGGTCGAACTCGAAGTCGAGCCAAGAGCCCCGATACGGAATGATACGGGCCTGGTAGAGCAGTTTGCCAGACGAGTGCGTCTTGCCGCGGTCGTGGTCGAAGAACACGCCAGGGCTTCGGTGAAGCTGGCTCACTACCACGCGCTCGGTCCCGTTGATGATGAACGTCCCGTTCACCGTCATCAGTGGGATCTCGCCGAAGTAAACTTCCTGCTCTTTGATGTCGCGTACGGCGCGCTCGGCGCTGTCGCCGCCCGTGTCGTAAATGATGAGCTGGATCGTCACTTTAATCGGCGCCGCGTAGGTCATCCCTCGCTGCCGACACTCATCGACGTCGTACTTCGGCCTTTCGAGCGTGTACCCACTGAACACCAGTTCGCTCGTTCCATTGAAGTCGCGAATCGGGAACACACTGTTGAAGACCCCCTGGAGACCGTTGTTTTCTCGATCGTCCCGGGGAACATCCGTCTGTAGAAACTTGTCGTAAGATCGCTTTTGAATGTCGATCAGATTCGGGATCTCGAGGATGTGCTCGATCTTCCCAAATGAGTGTCGCATCCGAAAGTTCGTCTGAATCGTCGCCGCCATGAGACTCCTGCCGAACCGCTGTCTGGATTTACCCTAAAGCCAAGTGCACAAAGACGAAGAGGGAACAAGGAGGCCAAGGCCTCCCGCCTCTTCAACGGAAAGTCTGAAACTGATCTGCTGCGCGTACCGGGACCGCCCCGACCGGGACATTAACCCGGTCGGGCCCGCGTGCCAAGTCCCGGCACCGGGCTCCGAACAGTAACCCCATAGGGTTACTTGACGGTGACCTTCGCGCCCGCTTCTTCGAGCTTCTTTTTGATCTCTTCGGCCTCTTCCTTCGAGACGCCTTCCTTCACGACCTTTGGGGCCGCTTCGACGAGCGCCTTGGCGTCCGCCAGGCCGAGCTGGGTGATCTCGCGAATCGCCTTAATCGCATTGATCTTCTTGGCGCCCGCGTCGGTCAGCTCGACGTCGAACTCGGTCTGCTCTTCGACCGGCTCTCCAGCAGCCGCGCCCGCGGGACCTGCCACGGCCACCGCAGCGGGTGCCGCCGAAACGCCCCACTTCTCCTCGAGCTCCTTAACCAAGTTCGCAACTTCCATGACGGTCCACGAGCTGAGCTCTTCGACCATCTGTTCTACGTTCATGTTTGCCATCGTTGACTCTCCGCTAACCGTGCGTGCCACACGGCTAAATTGATTGGGGGGTTACTCGCCTGCGTCCTGACGCCGCTTGGCTTCGAGAACGAGTGCGAGGTTTTGACCAGGCGCATTGAGCTGCGCGACCAGGTTCTGCATGGGCGCCATGAGCTGGGCGAGCAGCGAGGCGCGAATTTCGTCTTTGCCGGGAAGGCTCGCGAGCTCCTTCTCGACGCGCTTGCCGTCGAGAACCTCGCCTTCGAGGAGGCCGCACTTGACGACGAGCTTCTCCGGCTGGTCTTTCGGCTGGAGCGTATCGGAGTGCTCCTTCCGGAAGCTCTTGATGACCTTCGCGGCCGCCGACGGGTCTTCGAAGCTCCAGGCGATGGCCGTGGGGCCCACCAGGTTGGCCGTGAAGGCCTCGTTGTCGGCGAGCTCGGAACCCTCGAGGGCCTTGCGGACCACGTTGTTCTTGATGACGCGGTACTCGACGCCCGCGTCCCGGAAGCGCGCGCGGAGGTCCGTGATGAGCTCGACGTTAACACCGCGAAAATCGACCAGCACCGTGGCGCTGGCGTTTTCGAAGCTCGTCCGCACCGAGTCGACCTGTGCGGCTTTCTCTTCCCGAGTCAGACCCATACTACGCCTCCACCTCTATAGTGCCGGCGTCAATACGGATGCCGGGGCCCATGGTCGAGCTCAGGGTGATGCTCTTGAGATAGGTGCCTTTGGCGGCGGCGGGCTTGGCCTTGACCAGTGCGCCGACGAGGGACCGAACGTTGCCCGCGAGCTCGGACTCGCTGAAGGACTTCTTGCCCACCTGGGCATGCACGATGCCCGCTTTTTCAACGCGAAACTCGACCTTGCCGGCTTTCGCCTCGCGGACGGCCTTGCTCACGTCGAAGGTGACGGTGCCGACCTTGGGGTTCGGCATCAGGCCACGCGGACCGAGCACGCGACCGAGGCGACCGACCTGGCCCATCATGTCGGGCGTGGCGATCACGGTGTCGAACTCGAGCCAGCCCTCGTTGATTTTGGCGACGTAGTCGTCGCCACCCACGAAGTCGGCGCCGGCGGATTCGGCCTCCGAGACTTTCTCCCCTTTGGCGAACACCAGCACGCGGTTGGTCTTGCCCGTGCCATGCGGGAGCACGACGGCGCCACGAACCATCTGGTCGGCGTGCTTCGGGTCGACCCCGAGGCGCACCGCCACGTCGACGGACTCGTCGAAGTTGGCGAATGCCAGCTCCTTCACCAGCGACACCGCCTCGCTCAGACCGTAGCGGCGATTTTTGTCGGGCTTCTGTACGGCAGCCCCGCGCTTTTTTCCGGGTTTCATGGGTCTCCTTGCGACGACTGAAAGCCGCCTACCACCGGTGAGGGCCCTCGGTGGTCGAGGGGAGCGAACGAACGCTCGAGATTACTCGACGAGCTCTACCCCCATGGAACGTGCGGTCCCGATGACGCTCTTAATACACGTCTCGAGCGAGCCCGCATTCGTATCCTGAAGCTTCACTTGGGCGATCTCTTTCACCTGGTCCATCGTGATCTTGCCGACCTTGTCTTTGTTGGGTCGAGCCGATCCGGACTTGAGATTGATCGCCTTCTTGATGAGCACCGCGGCGGGCGGCGTCTTCATGATGAACGTGAATGAGCGATCTTGGTAAACCGAGATCACCACCGGGATGATCAGGCCGGCGTCCTTCTGCGTTTTGGCGTTGAACTCCTTGCAAAAGCCCATGATGTTCACACCATGCTGGCCGAGCGCGGGCCCGACCGGAGGAGACGGGTTTGCCTTCCCAGCGGGGAGTTGCAGCTTGATCTGTCCGATGACCTTTTTCATGAGCGGAGCGCCGAGTTCTGCCTCACGGCACGGGAAATGCAACCCGATTTGTGCGGAAAGGGGCCAACCCTCTTTTTCCCTAGGTTAATCAATACTTACGGCCAAGCCCTGGAAGGATCGGGTTCGACACCCCTGATTGCGGAAAGCAGCCGCGCAGCTGCCGGGCGGAGGGGGGTCGATTGGCGAGCGCCCCCGCAGGGCGTGACTGAGGCGTACACCCGTACGCCGCAGGGAGCGACCGAGGAGGTAAGCCGCCAAGCGGCCCCCCTCCGCCCTGGCAGCTAGTTGGTTTTTTCGACCTGGATATAGTCCAGCTCGACCGGTGTGGCGCGGCCGAAGATCGAGACCAGCACGCGAACCTTGTGCTTTTCGTGGTTCACTTCCTCGATGGTGCCGGTGAAGTTGGCGAAGGCGCCGTCGGTGACGCGGACGTGGTCGCCCTTCTCGAACTGGACGCGGGGCTTCGGCTTGGCGGCGCCCTCCTCGACCTGCTGTTCGATCGCCGCGATCTCACGAGCCGGAACCGGCGACGGATGCCGACCGCCCACGAACCCGTTGACCTTCGGCGTGTCCTTGATGAGGTGCCAGGTTTCGTCGCTGAGATCCATCTCGACGAAGATGTAGCCCGGGTAGAAGTTGCGGGAGCTCAGCCGACGCTTACCGCCCCGGCTCTCCTGCACGTTTTCCTTCGGGATCAAGATGTTCCCGAAGCGGCCTTCCATACCCGCCTGCTTGATGCGCTCCTCGAGGGAGAGCTTCACTTTGTTTTCGTAGCCTGAGTAGGCCTGAACCACGTACCATTTCATGGCGATCACACGTCGTAAATGAGGTCGGTAATCTTCGACCACACCGTATCGAATACCCCCAGGATCACAGCCGCAATCACGGACACGATCAGCACGATGATCGTCTGCGACCATGTTTCACTGCGCGTCGGCCAAGTCACCTTGGAAAGCTCGACGCAGACCTCCGTGACGAAGGTGTGAATCTTGTCGGAACGGTAGGCGATGACTCCCGCGATGATCGCGATGAGCCCCGCACCAACCGAAATCAGCGTCGAGTTCGGCTCCGGCACCGAGTTCACGGTGTCGGCAAGAATCGCCCAGACCGCCGTAGAGCTCTTGATCAGGAACCAAGCGAGCGTGATGGCGAGGCCGAAGTAAGCGAATTGCACCCACCGTTCGACGCCCAGCGTCCCGGTCGGCCTCGCTTTGTCTTGTTCTTTCGTGATCGCCATCGTTCATTCCTCGCGGCAGGCCAGGAGGGATTCGAACCCACAACCCGCGGATTTGGAATCCGCTGCTCTACCAATTGGAGCTACTGGCCTAGGTAGGGGTTCGTGTGGGGGTGGCGGGGTGGGACAACCGACGGCCCCTCGGACCCATCCAGCCGCTCCCGCCGCCCAGGGCCAACGGACCCTGATGTCATCGTTTCTTATTTACTCTCTTTGTGTTCCGTACGTCGATTGCAGTTACGACAAAACTTTTTTAGCGCAAGTCGCTCCTGCACACCCTGTTTTCTGGCTTTGGACCGCTGATAGTTGCGCGCGCCGCATTCCTCGCAGACGAGCGCAACCTTGACTCGCTTAGCCGGCACGGCGCGTTCAGCCCGTCTTGTCGGGGGTGACCGGACGCCGTCCGCACACCCTGATTACTCGTTGATCTTCGAGATGACGCCCGCGCCGATGGTGCGGCCACCCTCGCGAATGGCGAAGCGCTGCTTCTCTTCCATGGCGGCCGGGGTGATGAGCTTGACCTTCATCTTCACGTTGTCGCCGGGCATCACCATCTTCACGTCTTCGGGAAGCTCGATCTTCCCCGTCACGTCCAGCGTCCGGATGTAGAACTGCGGCGTGTAGTTGCTGAAGAACGGCTTGTGTCGCCCACCCTCGTCCTTGCTCAGGATGTACACCTCGCACTCGAAGTCCGTGTGCGTGTTCACCGAACCCGGGGCCGCGAGCACCTGCCCGCGCTCCACCTGGTCTTTGTCGATGCCGCGGAGCAAGCACCCCACGTTGTCCCCCGCCTGACCCTGGTCGAGCAGCTTTCGGAACATCTCTACGCCCGTCACCGTCGTCTTCTGCGGGTCTTTGACGCCGAGGATTTCCACCTCGTCGCCCACCTTGATGATCCCGCGCTCGATGCGCCCCGTCACCACCGTGCCGCGACCCTTGATCGAGAACACGTCTTCGACCGCCATCAGGAAGGGCTTATCGATGTCACGCTGCGGCTCCGGGATGTGGCTGTCGACCGCTTCCATGAGATTCGCCACCGACTCCACCCACTGCTCTTCGCCGTTGAGGGCGCCGAGCGCCGAGCCCTGAATCACCGGGATGTTGTCCCCGTCGTACTCGTACTTCGACAGAAGCTCACGAACCTCCATCTCCACCAGCTCGAGAAGGTCCGGGTCGTCGACCGCGTCGCACTTGTTCATGAACACCACCATCGTCGGCACACCGACCTGACGGGCCAGAAGCACGTGCTCCTTGGTCTGCGGCATCGGGCCGTCGACTCCGCTCACCACCAGAATCGCGCCGTCCATCTGCGCCGCACCCGTGATCATGTTCTTGACGTAGTCGGCGTGACCGGGGCAATCGACGTGCGCGTAGTGGCGATTGGCCGTCTGGTACTCCACGTGGCTCGTCGCGATCGTGACCGTCTTGGTCTCGTCTCGCTCCGTGCCCCCCTTGGCGATGTCTTTGTAGCTCTTGACTTCGCCGCCGTGCTTGTCGGCCATCACCTTCATGATCGCCGCCGTCAGCGTCGTCTTGCCGTGGTCGATGTGACCAATCGTTCCTACGTTGATGTGTGGCTTGTCTCGGACAAACTTTTCTTTCGCCAT
>JBCDFZ010000070.1:0-22564 GCA_039177115.1 Myxococcota bacterium | reverse complement strand
TGCCGTGTACAGCACACCGTCAGACAGCACGCGCGGCGCACCGCCCGTTCCTGGTTGAATCCCCTCCCCGACGCCGACGAGGCGGTGAAAGCCCAACCAGGCAACCAGCACGGCCAGGGCCACCAGCCCCAACAGGATGACGACGATGCGTTTCCCCGATCTTCCTCTTTGCGTCACGGCGGTGTCTTAGCACGTCCTTTGCTGTGACGGTCCGCGCGGATGCGTCGGCCACCACGCTCCGAGTTTCGCCGTCCGCTGGTTCGGGGGCGTACCGCTCGCGGTCTTTTTGGCTTGTTCCTCGTCGCGGTGTCGAGCGCGTCCCCGTTGTCGAAGGCTTCACGGCTTCGAGTCCGCTCGACCTCCAGTGCATGCGTTGCTCCCACGGCTCGCTTTCAACGTTCGGGTGGGCGGTCGTCGTCGGGGCCTCGGTGCACTTCGATGGGGACGCGGTAGGGGCTTGGACCCACTCTGCAACGTCTTCTTGCCACGGCCCGAGACGTCGCCGCGGTTCGCTGTGATGGCGCTCACATCGTACGCCTCGTTGGCGAGCGCGGCGTGGTTCCTCGACGCGAAGCTCGGATTCTTCGACCCTCCGCGATCCCGAAACCGGGTGCACGGTGGTGCGCGACTGGCACAGCTTGGCGCAGCGGCTGCCTTGAAATCACTTGCTTTTTCACGGCACGCGGCTTGCTTTGAAACAGAGGCGTCAGGAGGATGAGGATGAAGAACTGGTGGTTGTGGCTTGTCTTGTTCCCGATTGGCGCGGTCGGGTGTTCGGAAGATGCCCAGGTCGAAAGCCCAACGGGCGGCGCGCTGATTCAGGCGCAAACGTGTGACGACGTCCTTGCGGCGGTAAAAGCCGACGCGGTCGAGAAGGTCGATCTCGAGCTCGAGGCCTTCGTCAATCAGGACTACTACGGCGGGCCCTTCGTGGGCGGCGGTCCCACGATCGGTGGGTTCCCCGAGATTGACTCCAGCGATGCGCCCGCCTCGCCGACCCGCGGTGGCGGAGACGAGGACGCGCCATCTGGCTTCTCAGACACCAACCGGCAGGTGGCCGAGGTCGACGAGGCCGACATCATCAAGCTCACCGATGGCGGACGGAAGCTCTACGTGATCCGCGGCGGCGCATTCTACGCGTTCGATTCGTGGCCCGCCGATCAAACGTCGAAAGTGGCGGACGTCGAGATCGAGGGCGACCCGATCGAGATGTTTGTCGACGGCGACCGCGCCGTCGTGTTCTCGAACGTGTACGGCGTCGATGCGCTCGACGACGGGGACCTCTGTTATGGCGGAGGCGGACCAGAGCCCGACATCGCGTTCGACGTCGACATTGCCGGCCCGGGGTACTGCGGCCGCTCGTTCATGAAGACGACGGTGATCGCGCTTGATGGGGACGCCCCCTCCGTCGTTCGGGAGCTCTACGTGGATGGCTACTACACGTCGTCGCGGCGGCACGGCAGCATCGTCCGCGCGATCGTTCAGACCAACCTGCAGCGCCCGCGGAGCGTCCCCCATCTCTACGACGTGCTCTACGGCTCCGACTCGTACCCGGAGACTCGCGACGAAGAAATCGCACGGGCCCGCCTTTGGGCCGCAGCCGCGAAAGCCGCCATCGACGACACCACGCTCGAACAATGGATTCCGACCTGGGGGGAGCGTGTGGACGGCGAGGTCGTCGCAAGGGACCCGCAGTGCGGGGACTTCTACGCGCCGGCGCCCGGCTTCACCGACTACGGCATGACCCAGGTGCTCGGCATCAACGTGGCAGACGAGGGCGACGCAACCATCACGTCGGTTCTTGGAAGCGCGTCGCAGGTGTACTCCAACGCCGAAGTGCTGGTGCTCACTCAGCCGGACTACGCGTGGTACAGCCGCGACACCGATCACGACCGAAGCGCCGTCCATCGGTTCGCCGTGTCGTTCGACCAGCAGCGAACCCCCTACGAAGGCTCCGGGTTCGTTCAGGGCCTCGTGAACGATCAGTTCTCGATCGACGAGCGTGGTGGTGTCATTCGTCTCGCGACGACGCGCACCTCATGGACGTTCGGCCCATCGATCGACATTTGGGTTCCGCCGGTCACCCACAACTTCGTCACGACGATGGAGCTCTCGGACGGAGAGCTCGTAGTCCTCGGTGCGACCGAGGCACTGGCCGAAGGTGAACGCATCTTCTCCACACGGTTTCTCGGCGATTTGGCCTACGTGGTCACGTTCCGTCAGGTCGATCCGTTGTTCGCGATTGACTTGAGCGACCCGACCGCTCTCGAAGTGCTCGGGGAACTCAAAATCCCTGGGTTCAGCGACTACATGCATCCACTCGGCGACGACCATCTGCTGACGATCGGTCGCGACATCGACGAGCAAACGTTTTTCGACAACGGCACGGCACTTCAGATCTTCGACGTGTCCGACCCCACGAACCCGCGCCAGGCCTTCAAGGCGCTCGTGGGCGACGGCTTTTCCGAGGCCAACCACAACCACAAGGCGTTCAATTTCTACGCCGACCTCGGCGTACTGGCTTTCCCATTCGTCTCCTATGAAAACGATTTCTCGAGCACGCTCGAACTGTGGGACGTGAGCATCGAGTCGGGCTTCAATCGGCGCGGCTCAGTCGACCACTCGGGCCTCGTTCTCGAGGACTGCGATGGTTGGAACAATGGGTTCGATGAACCCTTCTTCACCGACGGGTTCTATCAAGACTGCGGCTACCTGCCCCAAGTCTCGCGCGGCGTCTTCGTTGATGCGTTCGTTTACTCGATCAGCCACGGCGGCGTAGTGGTGCACGCGGTCGACGACCTCAGCGCGCCGGTTGCGACGGCGAAGTACGAGTAGGGCGCGTCGTCCCCCGTCGCGGGCTAGTGACCGGCGGGGGGCCTCACGCCCTGCGCGTTGGCGATTCGAATGAAGCGTGGAAGCTCGCTCGAATTGCCCGCTACGCGCTCGAGGGCAGCGACCTCGATAGGCTGTCCGGTTTCGAACGCGTGAAGCGCCGCGATGACGACTCGTTCGCGTTCGGGAAGTTCGGTCAGTGCGGCGCTCGATGAACCAAAACCGAGCGCGTACTCGGTGAGTGACGCGGGTGCAGCCTTGGGATCGAGCCCGGCGCGCTCGAGGCTTTCGTACAGCGTCGCGAGGACGGAGAGGAGCGCCTCTTGGTGCGCGACCTGGCTCGAACGGGCGAGCTCGACGAGGGCGGCTCGCACGTTGCCGCGGGCCGCGACGAGACGAACTCGGAGTGCTTCCCGGGAAGGATTCGGTGTTGAGGGGCGCTGGGCGGCCTCGAGGATCGTCATCGCCTCCTCTACGTTTCCTCGCCTCGCAGCCGCCGTCGCATCTTCGAGAGCTTGGTCTGTGGCGGGAGTCGCGCCTCTCCACGCCAAAAATGCCGCCCCGACGATCAAAGCCCCAAGCACCCACCGCTTTGCGGAGCTCACGAGGGCTCCCCGATGCCCTCTCGGAGCGCGTCGAGCCTCTGCTGGGTCTCGGTCCACGTGTCGAGTGCGACGTCGAGTTCGGCCTGGGCCCGCTCGAGCGCGCGAAGCACCTGGTTTCGCGCGTCCGCATCGTCGTAGAGCTCTGGCTGGCTGAGCTGTTCGGTTTGCTCGGCGACCGCCGCTTCCAGTTCCTCGATACGCGCTTCGAGCTCGGCCACCCGCGTTTCGAGCGGCTTGATGTCTTTGTTCTTGGCCGCGCGCTTCTCGGCCTCCCGGCGGCGCTGTTCCTTGCGTGAATGCCGCGTTCGTTTTGACGATTCGGGCGCGATCTCCGTTTCGGTTGCAGGCTTCACGTCGCGGTCTTGGCAAGACCAGAGGTAGTCATCGAGTGTGCCCGGATAGCTTTCGACGCCTCCGCTGTGCACCACCCAGAGCCTCGTGGCGAGCTTCCGGATGAACGCGCGGTTGTGACTCACGAACAGAAGCGTCCCATCGTAGGTATCGAGGGCATCGGTCAATGCTTCGGTGGTTTCGAGGTCGAGGTGGTTGGTCGGCTCGTCCATCAGGAGCACATTTCCCGGATGTACGAGGATCTTTGCGAGGGCCACGCGCGCCCGTTCGCCCCCCGAGAGCACGGACACCCGTTTGTCGATCGCTCGTTCATCGAAGAGCAGGGCGCCGAGCACCGACCGTACGCGCTCGGCGCTCGACCCGTCGCTACTTCGCATGACTTCCTCGAAGACCGTGTGCTTGAGATTGAGCGCGTCGGCGTGGTGCTGGGCGAAGTAGCGTACCTCCGACAGGCCGGGAAGATGCACGCGTCCGCCGGTAGGCTGGATTTCGTCGGCGAGCACCCGGAGCAGCGTGGTTTTCCCCGCCCCATTGGGCCCGACGATCGCGATTCGGTCGCCGCGCTCGACGGCCAACGTGACGTCTCCGAAGACGTGGTGTTCGCCGTAGGCCATCGCGAGATCGTCAACGCGCAGGGGAACCCGAGGACCGCGCTCCGTTGCAGGAAACGTGAAGCGAGCGTGTCGGCGCTCTTGGTGAAGCTCCACCGTCTCCATCTTCTCGAGCATCTTGACGCGACTCTGCACCTGCGCCGCCTTGCTCGCTTTGGCGCGAAACCGTCGCACGAACTGCTCGAGATGTGCACGTTCGCGCTCGAGATTTCGAGCCCGGTTCTCGAGCACCTGGCGCTCTTCGTCGCGCTGCTTCGTGTAGAGCTCGTAGTCGCCTCGAAACGAGCGAACGCCCTCGGGTTCGAAGCTGACGATACGGTTCACCTGCTCGTTCAGGAACTCCCGGTCGTGCGAAACCAGAAACAGCGCCTGGTCGTAGGTGCGCAGAAACTCCGAGAACCATGCGACCGACGGCATATCGAGGTGGTTGGTCGGCTCGTCGAGCAGCAGAAGCCCGGGTTTTTGAAACAGCAGCGACGCGAGCACCGCGCGCATCTTCCAACCACCGCTGAGCTCGGAGAGCGGCCGGCGATGGTCGGCCTGGCTGAACCCGAGCCCGTGGAGGATCCGTTTGGCTGCGTGCTCGGAGTAGTGAGCATCGAGCGTCCCGATGCGTTCGTGGAGTACGGCTACCTCGCTTGCGGCTTCGACCAGGCGTGCTTCGTCATGAGGCTCCTGGGCCTGAAGCTCGGCCAGTGTTGCTTCGGCCTGGTCGAGCGCGCGTTGGAGTGCCGGTCGCTCAGGGACGCTCTCGTACACGAACGGGAACAGGGCCTGATCCGGGAACTCGGTGATCTCTTGCGGCAGGAACCCGATCCGGACCCCGTCCACGGTACTCAGCCGACCCCCGTCCGGCTCGAGTACGCCAGCCAGCAGGCGCAGCAGGCTCGACTTGCCGGACCCGTTCGGTCCAACCAGCCCGATGTGGTCGCCGTCGTGGATCTGAAGGCTCAGACCGTCGAGAATGGTGTCGCCGCCGAGGGTCAGCGAGACGTCGTGCAGGGCGGCGAGTGTCGACAAATCATTCCTCGGCGACCAGCACCGAGCGGATCTTGATCTCGTTCAGGAGGGTGCGGTGCACCGGGCAGCGCGCGGCCATCTCGAAGAGTCGGTCCCGCTGCTCCTGCGTGAGCTCCCCCTGGAGCTCGAGCTCTTTGTCGATCACGTCTACCATGCCGGTTTGTTTTTCGGAGTCCTCGACGTCTCGCGCGTGGACCCGGTCATGCCGAAGCTTGACGCGGACGCCCTCGAGCGGCCACTCCTTGCGCGCTGCGTACATGCGGAGCGTGATCGACGTACATGCCCCGAGGCTCGCGAGCAGCAGCTCGTACGGGGTGGGCCCGAGATCGGTTCCGCCCACGGTCAACGGCTCGTCGGCCGGGAAGACGTGGCCTCGCGCGTGAATGCGCTGGAGGTAACCGCTCGCCTTGCCCTCGACCAGCACGCCACCTTCCGGGGCATCTTCGGGGACTTGGGGCACGTCCTCGGGCAGGTATCGACCCACCCACGCGCGCAGCACCGTTGCCACGTACTCCGAGTCAGCGCGTTTACGAAGCAAGTGGTCGGCGCCGTCGAGCGAGACGAAGCTCTTCGGATGGCGGGCCGCCTCGTAGATCAAGCGCGCGTTGTCGACGTCGACGATTTGGTCCTGCGGTGAGTGGAAGATCACGAGCGCTGCCTTCAGCGCGCGAATCTTGTCGGTGTTGCACTGAGAACGAATGTCGTGGAGAAAGTTCTTTCGTATGGTGAACGGGCGCCCTCCTAGATTGACTTCCGCGGATCCACTTTCTTCGATTTGCCCGACCGACGCACCAAAGAGTTTGGCGACGTGCTCGGGCTCGACCGGCGCACCGATGGTGGCCACGCCCGCGATTCCCTCGATCTCCGACGCGGCGGCGAGCACCGCCGAGCCTCCGAGGCTGTGGCCGATGAGGAGCGACGGAGCACGGTCGTGTTCTTGAAGCGCGCGGGCCGCCGCGACGATGTCGGCCACGTTGTGGGAGAACGTCGTGTCGCTGAACTCGCCTTCGCTTTCTCCGAGACCGGTGAAGTCGAACCTCAGCGTGGCGATGCCGTGGGTCGCGAGAGCGCTGCTGATGTGCGAAGCGGCCTTGCTTTCTTTCGAACACGTGAAGCAGTGCGCAAAGATCGCATACGCCACCGGGTCGATCGCTGGCCGATGGAACCGGCCGGCTAGGAGTTGACCTTCACTTCCTCGAAACTCGAACCGCTCTACGTCCGCCATGAGACCTCCAGCCCGAAGAATGTACCTCGGCGGGTCCTCGTTACAGGGGACGGTCACCTTTTTCGAGGAGAGGCGGTGCGTGCCGCTCAAGTCCCCGAAAAAAGGCGTCAGACCGACTACTCGGCGGCTTCGAGCTGGGCTGGGAGCTCGGACGGGTCCTGGTAGCCGAACGCGTCGAACACATCGCGGAGCTCGGCGTACACTTCCTCTTCGGTCATTCCGAAGAACTCGAGGCCGAAGTCGCGGGTGCTCTCCCAGTTTTGGTGCGCTTCGCATGCCGCATCGAGCTTGGCTTCGAAGGCCTCGCTCACAGGCATGTCGAGCCGGCCGTAGAGGCCGAGAATCGTGCGCTTCGGATCCTGGACGAGATCCTCGTACCGAATCACGATGAACTGGTCTCTCGGGATCGAGTCGCGACACTCGAGAGCGTAACGGTAGTACGCGTACCCAAGTCGCTTCAGCGCTTGAATCTCTTCACCATCCGGCTTGATGGACGGCGAGTGTGCCTTCCACGCTTGGTAGAACATGTTGAGAAAAGACGGAAGCGATTCGATCGGGTTTCGGATGAGATAGACGAACGACGCGTCCGGGAAGTGCTCGTGAACCGATTTCACGAACGGCGCGAAGAAGACGTTCTTGTTCAGGAAACGCTTCCCGCCAGCCTCGTACACGTGCCGCTTCAGGGTGCTCTCGTACGACTCCATGAACGCCCGGCGCTGCTCGGGGCTCTGGTGGTCCAGCCACGTTTGGCTCTCGAGGTCCTCCATGAAGGGGAACAACAAGCCGCTGGTCGGGGTCTGCAGGCTCCAAAGCTGGGTGCACACGTCCTCTTCGGCCTGATCGAGACTCAGGGCATGAACGTCCGTCCAACGTTTCTCGAGCGGCGCGTTGAAGAAGCCGTAAGCCTTTCGAAGGGAGCCGCCGAAGCGCGTCTCTGCGATCTTGACCAGCTCTTGGAAGGTGCGCGTTGCGGTCACCGAGGGGAAGATCGTCTGGTAGAGCTTCACCGTGGTGAACTCCTCGTCGTCCATGCTGATCAGCCTGTGGGTGAGTGTGGTTCCACTCCGCGGGTTCGCGAAGACGAAGACCGGTCGCTCGATCTTCTGGTCCCGGTATTCCGGGTAGAGCAACTCGTCGAGCGCGCGGAAGCCGACCGCCGTCTGACGGAGCCCGGCGTACAGCGGTGCGACCCAGGCGGTGGTGAGGATCCGACCCGGGGTCGGGTTCTTAAACAAGACCCGGCGAATCTCTCGCAGGCCATCTCGGTTGACGTACATCGATTTCCCTTGGAGAGCGGGCGAGGCGTCTCTCCCGATCAGTCTAGGGTCGGTCTCCGGAATTGCTGGAAAAAGCGGGCGACCGGCGGGCACCGAGGGGCGAACGGTCGCCGCTCGAAGGCGAGCGGCAGCCGCTATTCGTCGGTGACGCAGCCTTCCGACGCGGGCTTAACATTTTTGATGTACTTGTAAAGAGTGCCCCTCCGCGCCTTGTAAGGCGGGGCCGTCCAGGCTGCGCGCCGGCTCGCGAGCTCCTCGTCCGAAAGCCCGACCTCGATGGTTCGCGCGTCCGCGTCGATGGTGATCACGTCCCCGTTCTCGATGAGGGCGATCGCGCCGCCCTCCTGGGCCTCCGGCGTCACGTGGCCGATGATGAAGCCGTGCGAACCACCTGAAAAGCGGCCGTCGGTGATGAGGGCGACGTCCTGCCCGAGGCCTGCGCCCATGATCATCGAGGTCGGGGTCAGCATCTCGGGCATCCCGGGACCTCCCTTCGGGCCCTCGAAGCGAATCACGATCACGTCGCCTTTCACGATGTCGCCGCGCTCCATCGCCGCGATCATCTCTTCCTCGCGATCGAAGATGCGGGCCGGCCCTTTGAAGTATGTGCCCTCCTTACCGGTGATTTTCGCCACAGCGCCGTCGGGGGCCAGGTTGCCTCGCAGGATGGTGAGGTGGCCGGTCGACTTGATCGGGGTCTCCCAGGCATGAATCACGTCTTGGCCATCGCTGAGGCCTGGCAGCTCCGCGAGGTTTTCCTCGAGCGTCTTCCCGGTCACCGTGAGGCAGTCGCCGTGAAGCACGCCGTGGTCCAGCAAGTAGCGGAGCACGGCCGGTGTTCCGCCGACGTTGTGCAGGTCTTCCATCACGTACTGGCCGCTCGGCTTGAGGTCGGCGAGGAGTGGGATTCGATTGCTGATGTCCTGAAAATCATCGAGCGTGAGTGGGACCTCGACGGCACGCGCCATGGCGATCAGGTGGAGGACGGCATTCGTGGACCCGCCGAGCGCCATCACGGTCACGATGGCGTTCTCGAACGCTTTGCGCGTCATGATGTCGCGCGGTTTGATGTCGTGTTCGAGGAGGTGCCTCACCGCGGCTCCGGCACGAAGGCATTCGTCGCGTTTCTTCGGGTCTTCGGCCGGTGTCGACGAGCTGTAGGGTAGGGACATGCCCATCGCCTCGATGGCGGACGCCATCGTGTTGGCGGTGTACATGCCACCGCAAGCCCCGGCGCTCGGACATGCGTGCTCGATGATGTCGAGGCGCTTCGTTTCGTCGATCTTCTCGGCAACGAGCTCTCCGTAAGACTGAAACGCCGACACGATGTCGAGCTTCTCTCCCTCGTTGCCTCGCCCTGCCCGAATGGTCCCGCCGTAGATCATGATGGCCGGCCGGTTGAGTCGACCGATGCCGATCATCACGCCTGGCATGTTCTTGTCGCAACCCGGGAGCGAGATGTTGGCGTCGTACCACTGCGCGCTCATCACCGTCTCGATCGAATCGGCAATGAGGTCACGCGACTGCATCGAGAAGCTCATTCCGTCGGTGCCCATCGACATCCCATCCGACACGCCGATCGTGTTGAATCGCATGCCGATGAGGTCCGCCTCGTCGACTCCCTCCTTCACGACGCTTGCGAGGTCGTTCAGGTGCATGTTGCAGCTGTTGCCCTCGTACCAAACGGCCGAGATGCCTACCTGCGCCTTGTCCATATCGGCTCGAGTCAGACCCGTGGCATGCAGCATCGCTTGTGATGCGCCCTGGGCCTTCGACTGCGTGATTCGCGCGCTGTACTTGTTGAGCTTCTCGGTCATCGGAACGGGCGAGTCTAGCGCCCTGGCCGATCGCGAGCCACGACGTCCTTGACGCGGGCTTCCCACGATCCTACGACTCTTCAAGAAAGATTGAACGAACGGAGCTTTTCGAGTGCCGAGCGCCGCCACCAAACAGCCAGAGCCCAGCAATTCCGAGCCGTCCTGGCGCGCCGCGGAGCTCCGGGCCGCCGACGCCATGGGGCGCCTGATGGAGTTTTGGGGCTTCCGACGGCACATGGGCCGCATTTGGACGATCCTCTACCTTTCGCCGGAGCCCATGAGCACTGCCGGCTTGTCCGAAACCCTTCGGCTCAGCGCGAGCGCCGTGAGCCTGTCCCTCGGCGAGCTGGTTCGCTGGGGCGCCGTCCGCAAAACCTGGCGGCCTGGCGAACGAAAAGACTTCTACGAGGCCGAAACCAGCGTTTGGAAGCTTCTTCGCCGCGTTTACGAGCGCCGGGAGCTCAACCTCATACGCGAGGCGAGCGAAGCGTTTGCCGACGCCCAGGCGCGCCTCGACGACGCGCGTGACGAAGCCAGCGGAGAAGACCGGCGCCGCGTCGATCACATGCGGAAGCGACTTTCTCGGCTGAGTGCGTTATCCAAGGCGGGCGAGCGACTGGTTGGGCTACTCGTTGCCGGACGGTCAATCAATCCGGGCGACCTCCGAAACTTGGAAGGGCGCGAACCATGAGGCCAATTAGCATCCATGGAGGACGACGATGTCGCTGATTGCGGCCGTCCGAAGCGATGCGTCTTCCGACGTACTCGCCAGCCTTCAGGCGGTGTGCGACGAGCAAGGCCTTGGCGATCTGTCGGCGCATCTGGCCGACCTCGCCGGGCTCGTGCGTTGGGATATGAAGGCACTCGAAGACGCGATTCACGGTTTGCCGACGGGCGACTCGATCGTTCACAAGAGCGCGCACCACCTTCTCGAGAAGGCCGGCAAACGCCTGCGACCGATGTGCGTGGTGTTGGCCTCGCGCGTGGGGAACGGCCTCGACGACAAAACCCGGGACTTTGGAGTCGCCGTCGAGCTCGTCCATTGCGCTACCCTCCTTCACGATGACGTCGTCGACATGGGCGACCGTCGGCGTGGGGAACCTGCCGCGCGGACTCTCTACGGCAACGCAGCATCCATCTTTGCCGGCGACTGGCTTTTGGTCGAAGCGCTCCGCCGCGTTCGAGCGTCCGAAATGTCCGACGTGCTGGTCAGGCTGCTCGACATCATCGACGAGATGATCTTTGCCGAAGCAGTCCAGCTCGAAAACCGAGGCCGGCTCGATGCTCGACTCGAAACCTACATGCGCGTCGTCGAAGGCAAGACCGCTGCGCTTTTCCGGTGGGCCATGTTTGCCGGCGCGCGGGCGGGCGGTCTCTCGGGCTCGGCGTGCGATGCGCTCGAAGACTACGGCGTGCAGCTCGGCGTCGCCTTCCAGCTGATCGACGACTACCTCGACTACGCCGGGGAGGACGTGTCACTCGGCAAGCTCCCGTTTGCCGACTTGCGCGAGGGCAAGATGACCCATCCGGTGATCGTCGCGCTCGAGCGCGAGCCCAAGCTTCAGTCGGTCGTCGAGCAGCTCGTTGCCGCCAAGCCGGACGACGACGTGGATGCCGCTCGCAAGAACCTGCTCGATGGCTTACACAGCACGGGTGCGCTCGAGAGCACCCGCCAGCTCGCCGTGGCGCGCGCCGATGCGGCGACGCAGGCGCTCTCGAACCTGCCGCCGAGCCGCGCGAGGGACGCGCTGGCGACCGTCGCCCGCGCGACCGTGCACCGGGAGTCTTAGTCGAGATGAATCAAGAAAGAGGCGTGAATGTCTGACCAACCTCAAAGCGTGACGAGCCGGTTTCCGGGTTTCTATCGCGAGCAGATCGAAGATCGACTTCGGACGATGATCGAAACAGGCATGCTGTCTGAAGACTCCGTCCAGCATCTTCGCGACGGTGGCCGCCTCGAGCTCGATGTGGCCGACCGCATGAGTGAGAACGTCATCGCGGTCCACGGCCTGCCGCTTTCCATTGCACTCAACTTCCGCGTCAACCATCGAGATGTGCTGGTCCCGATGGTCGTCGAAGAGCCTTCGGTCGTTGCCGCCGCGTCGAACGCGGCGCGCCAAGTGCGCATGACCGGGGGCTTCTTCGGTGAAGCCACTGCGCCCATCATGACCACCCAGGTTCAGTTCGACGACGTCCCGAACCCCACTGAGGCCAAGGCCCGCGTTGAAGCGGAGCGCGATCGCATCTTCGCGATCGCCGACGAGGCCATCCCCGGAATGGTGAAGCGGGGCGGCGGCTGTCGAGACATGGAGGTGCGGATCCTCGAAGAAGAGCTCGGCCTGCTGGTCGTTCATCTCTACGTCGACGTCGGCGATGCCATGGGCGCCAACGTGGTCGACTCGGTCGCCGAAGCGGTAGCGCCTGCCATCCGCGAGTTCACCGGCGGGTCTGTAGGGCTTCGTATCCTCAGCAACCTGCCCATGCGCCGGCGCGTCCGCGTCAACTGCGAAGTGAGCGCCGACGTGCTGGGGGGTCCCGAGCTCGCGGACGGAATCGTGAAGGCGAGCCGCTTCGCCGAACTCGATCCCTACCGTGCGGTGACGCACAACAAAGGCGTGATGAACGGGGTCGATGCGGTGGCCCTCGCCATGGGCCAAGACTGGCGCTCCATCGAAGCGGGTGCGCATGCTTTCGCCGCGATTACCGGTTCTTACAAACCGCTGGTCACTTGGTCGCGCACCGAAAGCGGGATCCAGGGTCAGCTCGACATGCCGCTTGCCGCCGGCACGGTCGGAGGCTCCACGCGGGTGCACCGTGGCGTCCGTGCAGGGTTCGAGCTCATGGGCGTGAAAACGGCCGGTGAGCTCGCGGTCGTCATGGGCGCCGCCGGCGCGGCGTCGAACCTCGCAGCGCTTCGCGCACTCGCGGGTGAGGGCATTCAGCGCGGCCACATGCGGCTTCATTCACGCAAGCGCGACGTGCAAGACACGCGCCCCGAAACCAAGAAAGTCGAGCGAGGACGGCAGTGACGGATTCCGCGCCCCAGGCGCCGTCGCCCGCCCCTGGTTCAGGGCAGATGTTCGACCAAATCGCAGGTCGATACGATTTCCTCAATCGGGTCATGTCGATGGGTATCGACCAGTCGTGGCGTCGGAAGACCGTCAACGCGATGGCGCTTCCCGAGAACGCGCAGGTGCTGGATTTAGCCACCGGAACAGGGGACCTCGCGCTGATGATCGCGCGCATGCACCCCGATGCGAACGTCGTCGGCAGCGACCCCTCGGTACGCATGCTCGAGATCGGGATGGACAAGGTGAAGCGCGTAGGCCTCGAGGGTCGCGTCGACCTGCAAGAGGGAGACGCTCAGGCGCTGCCCTTCGAGCGCGACGTCTTCGACGGTTGCTGTATCGCTTTCGGGATTCGCAACGTGCCGGACCGGAGCGCGGCGCTTCGGGAAATGGCGCGAGTCACGAAGCCGCGGGGTCGGGTAGCCGTACTCGAGCTGTCTGAGCCCAACGTCGGCATGTTGAGCCCGCTCGCGCGATTTCACGTCCGAAAAGTGATTCCCCGCATCGGCGGGATGCTCTCCGGTTCTCGGGAGTATCGCTACCTTCAACAATCGATCGCTGCTTTTCCGCCGGCCGACGAGTTTGCCCAGCAGATGGAGGGCGCCGGGCTCGAGGTGCTCGAGGTACTTCCGCTGACTTTCGGCGCCTGCACGCTCTTCGTCGCCCAACCGAAGGAGACTGCGTGAGGTCGCAGAGTGCGGCATTCGCATTCGAGGGCGCGCCCACGCATGAGGCGTCTCGCGAGTTCTTGAAACAGGTCCTCGACGACCGTGACCGTTCGGCCGACGTCATCGTGACGGTCCCGGCCCCGGTTGCGCCGCCCGAGGCCTTGCTCCGCGCGTTTCCGCACGAAGCGAGCATTCTATGGCATCCGCCCGAGGGTGCAGCGTGCGCTGGGCTTGGTGTGGCCGCGTCGCTGCCCCCTGACCCCGACGCCGTCGCCGACTACTTCGGCAAAACCGAACACGTGACCCCCGGCGCGGCCGCCGTTCCGCGGCTGTTCGGTGGGGCTTCGTTCGCGCGCGGCGCCGCGGCCCACGATCCTTGGACGAGTTTTGGTGACGGGTTCCTTCTGCTCCCGCGCTGGACCTACCAAGTCGAAGGGCGCGGCTGGCTCTCGCTAGCCGTTTCGAGTGACGGGGGGAATCGCGACGCGCTCCTCGACGTGTTCGATGCGATCTGGGACAGCCTCGAACGACCGCTCGGAGTAATCCCTTCACCCGTCTCTGCCCGACGCCTCGGTGAAAGCGATCTCGCGTCCTGGCGTTCCCGCGTGGAGGCCATTCGCGCCGCGATTCGTTCTGGTGCCTTTCGCAAGGTCGTCGCTGCGCGTCACTGCGTCGTAGAACTCGAAACCGACGGCGCCTCGCTCGATGTCCTCAAGCGCCTCGAGCAGAGATTCCCCGGCTGCACGCGCTTCGCGCTTTGGCAGGGCGACGCCGTGTTCCTCGGCGCGACGCCGGAGCTCCTCGTTTCCCGCCGCGGTTCGTCGGTGCGCAGCGAGGCCCTTGCGGGGTCTACGGCTCACGGCGACGCCGCGCGGATGCTCGCGAGTCACAAGGAGCGCGAGGAACACCAGCTCGTGGTCCGAGCCGTCCTCGAGGCGCTCGAACCGTTCTGCGATTCGCTTCGGTCTGCGCAAGAGCCGAGCGTTCGAGAGCTTCCGAACGTGCTCCACATGCAGACGCCCGTAGAGGGGCGGCTTCGAGAGCCGACTCACGTCCTCGACCTGGTGCGGTCGCTCCATCCGACGCCTGCGGTCGGCGGTGTGCCCACGCGTGATGCCGTCGAGTGGATCACACGTCACGAGGAGCTCGCCCGCGGCTGGTACAGCGCGCCCGTAGGCTGGACCGACGCCAACGGCGACGGGGAGTTCTTCGTCGCGCTGCGGTCGGGTCTTCTCCGCGACAACCAGGCCTGGGTATACGCGGGCGCGGGCATCATGGCCGACTCGGATCCCGACGCCGAGTATGCGGAGACCGAGCTGAAGATGCAGGCGCTTCTTGGAGCGCTCCATGGGGACGCCCGCTGATCTCCAAAGCGAGTGGGCTCGGCTCGTCATCGGGAGCCTCGCCCGAGCCGGCGTGCGCCACGTCGTGGCGAGCCCGGGTTCGCGGTCCACGCCGTACTTGATCGCCGCGCTCGAGAACGAAACGCTCGACGTCATCTCGGCGATCGACGAGCGCTCGGCTGCCCATTTCGCGCTCGGCCAGGCCCGTGTCTCCGCGCGGCCCTCCCTTCTTCTCTGCACTTCGGGGAGCGCTCCCGCCAACTATTATCCCGCCGTCGTCGAGGCCTACGAGGCAGGGGTTCCACTCCTGGTTCTTTCCGCCGATCGCCCGCCCGAGCTTCATGGCCGCGGGGCCAATCAGACCACCAACCAGAAAGGCATGTTTGGGACCCACGTACTTCACTTCGCGAACCTCGGTGAGCCGAGCGCCGACGGTCTCCGCTCGCTTCGCGACGCCTTAGACCGCGCCTACCAGACCTCGGTCGGGCCTCGCCCCGGGCCGGTGCACCTGAACGCACAGGCGAGAAAACCGCTCGAACCCAAGCCCGCGTCGGGCGCTGAAGCCGAGAAGACGCACGCTTCAGTCGACGGTTTGCTTTTGGACCCGCCGTCCGGCGCGTCTCCCCGGTGCGAGGTGAACGCGCGAGCCGTAGACGATGTGCTGTCGGCCCTCGCCGAGGCCTCCCGACCCGTGATTCTCTGCGGGCCGGGTCCGGCGAGCCAGGGCTCCGCCGTCGCCGCGATCGAAAGCCTCTCGACGGCGTCGGGAGCGAAGGTGTTGGCCGAGGCGGCGAGTCAGTTTCGGTTCGCCTCTTGTGCGGCCCGAGTTTCCGGCGGGTTTGATGCGCTCTGGTCCACCGCGACGGGGCGGGATGCGCTGACCCCCGACTTCGTGCTGCAGCTCGGCGCGAGTCCGGTGTCGAAGGGCTGGTCTCGGATCGCGAGCCACCCCGAGGTCCGACGCTTCGTCGTTCATCCTTTCTCCCCCGCCGATCCGTCTGCGACCGCCGAGCGAGTCATCGCGAGCGACGTCGCGACGTTTCTCGAGGCGCTATCCGAGAAGGCCAACCCCCAGACGCGCGCATTGGACTACACGTCGCGCTTTTCCGAAGCAGAGGCGATTGTATGGAAGGAGGTCGCCGACGTTCTATCGGCCGCCGACGACGAACTGACCGAGGCGGCCGTGGCGCCCGTGCTCGTGGACACACTGCCCGAAGGCGCCGCGCTGGTCGTCGGCAATAGCCTTCCGGTTCGCGACCTCGATCGTTGGGCGCCGCCTCGCGAAACGACGATTCTGGTGTTCGCACAGCGCGGGGTCAGCGGGATCGACGGCCTGGTCTCCTCGGCCTCGGGTGTGGCCTCCCTGCGTACCGCTCCCACCGTGCTGCTGGTCGGCGACGTCAGTTTTCTACACGACATCAACGGTCTCGAGCTGGCAGTTCGTTCGAAGAGCCCTCTGGTGATTGTCGTCCTCAACAACGGCGGAGGGCGGATCTTCGAGCAGCTCCCGATCGCCGATCGAGGTCGCGGGGACTGGCTTCCGTTCTTCACCACGCCACGGCCCGTGGATCTTTCCGGGGCGGCGGCGCTTCACGGCTGCGATTTCATGCGGGTGAACACCGTGTCCGGCCTCGACGACGCAGTCCGAGCTGGCCTCGCAGCGTCCGGATGCACCGTGGTCGAAGCCCGCGTCCCTGCGTCGAGCGCCAAGGAACAGGGCCAGGCGCTTCTCACTCGGCTCGAGCTTGCCCTTCGTTCGTGGGTGTCCTGATGTGGATGCTGCTGCACGGGTTTACGGGTTCACCGAAGAGCTGGGACCTCGTTGCGGAGGAGCTTTCCAGGAACGATGCCGTCCTGCGACCTCACATCTTGGGTCACGGGCCGGATTGGAGAGACCGCCATGTCGCGACGTTCGAAGCCGAGGTAGGCCGGCTTGCCGCCCTGGCAAAAACGATGCCGGAGCCGCGCTACCTATGCGGCTACTCGATGGGCGCGCGGCTCGCGCTCGGCCTCTTGGCGCGCGCTGTGCCAGGGTTCGACGGTGCCGTCCTCATCGGGGCGCACCCAGGTCTGACCCGCGACGACGAAAGGGCGGCAAGACGCGAAGTGGACGCGGAACGGTCCGCGCTGCTGCGCCGCGGCGGGACGGACGCGTTCGTTGCGGCCTGGGAAACCAACCCGCTGTTTGCGAGCCAGTCCAAACTCCCCGAGCCAACCCGGGTTCGGCAGCGCGAAATCCGCACGAGCCACGACCCTGAAGGTCTTGCGACCGCCCTCGAGATCCTCGGGCTCGCAGAGATGCCGGACTTCACGCCGGACCTGCCCGAGCTTCGGCCGCCGTCGATCTGGGTCGCAGGCGGATTGGACGACAAGTTCAGCGCCATTGCGGGAGCCGCGACGCCGCATCCCCACATCGTCGAGGGGGTAGGGCACAACGTCGTTCTCGAGCACCCCAGTGCGGTAGTGTCGATCCTGAAATCGATGGAGCGAGGCACCTATGAATGACGTCGCGCCGGGTTCGGTCCGCGCTTGGATCCTCGCCGCGCGCCCAGCGACGCTGGCGGCCGCGTTCGCACCGGTGGCCGTCGGCACGGCGTGCGCTTGGCGGGTAGGGGGCTTTCGGGTCGACGCCGCGGCCATCGCGCTGCTCGGCGCGTTCTTGATCCAGATCGCGACGAACTTCGCAAACGACCTCTTCGATTTTCAGAAAGGCGCGGACGACGAGAACCGCCTCGGGCCTACGCGAGCCGCGCAGGCTGGTCTGTTGACGCCCGCGCAGCTTCGCCGCGGCATCGCTCTGACGCTCGTTGTCGCGCTCGGAACGGGCATCGCGCTCACTGCCATCGCCGGCCCTTGGGTCGTCGCCATCGGTTTGAGCTCGATTGCCGCGGGCCTTGCGTACACCGGCGGACCGTTCCCGCTCGCGTACAACGGACTCGGGGACGTCTTCGTCATGATCTTCTTCGGATTCGTTGCGGTGTGCGGCACGACATTCGTTCAGGCTGGGTACGTGCCGCTAGTTTCGTGGATTGCGGCTGTCCCCATGGGAGCGCTCGCGACTGGGATCTTGGTCGTCAACAACGTCAGAGACTTCGAGGGAGACGCGCGCGCCAACAAGCGCACACTCGTGGTTCGTTTCGGTCGCAACGGCGGCGTTCGCGAGTACCTGTTGCTTCTGGTCGTGTCGTTCTCCGTTCCGGTTTGGCTCTGGCTCGGCGGCCAAACCACGCCGTGGGTCTGCCTGCCGCTCGTGACCGTCCCGTGGGGGCTTCGTCTGTTTCGGTCGGTCGTCCACGACCGAGGCATCGCGCTCAATGGAACGCTTGCAGGGACCGCCAAGCTCCTCTCGGCGTACGGTGTGCTGTTCGCAGCGGGGCTCATCCCGTGAGTCTTCTTCATGCCCAGATCGACGTCGTTGGCGGAGAGCTCGATCAGGCGCTCGTTGGGGCGCCCGCGGGGATTCGGGAACGCGTGTTCGTGGTACTCACGCTGACCGACGCCGAAGGGGTGTCGGGCGTCGGCGAGGCGTCACCGCTGCCCGGGTACTCGCCGGACAGCCTGGATGAGGCTGTCGAGACGCTTCGCGAGCTCGTCGAAGCGCCGATCGAGGTCGACGCCGACCTCTCTGCGCGCCAGATGCTCGACCAGACCGCGGAAGTTCAGCTCGCCACGAGCCCCGCCGCCCGCTTCGCGATCGAGACGGCGATTCTCGACTGGCTGGGCCAGGCACGAGGTCGGCCGCTACACCGGCTTCTCTCTGCTGATGGAAGTCGGCCGGTCGAAATCGCGGCTCTCGTATTCGAACCCGATCCGTCTTCATGGCCCGTCGCGGCGGACGCCCTCGTCGCGAACGGGCGGAAGCACCTGAAGTTCAAGATCGGCGCGGGGTCTCTTGTCGACGAAGTCCATGCCCTCGAGGCCGTTCGCCGCGCGCACCCGAGCGCTTCCATCCGCGTTGACGCGAACCGCCGACTCCCTTTTGCCGAGTTGGCGCAGCATCGCGACGCGCTTCTCGCGCTCGACCTCGCGTTCATCGAAGAGCCGGTCGATCCGGCATCGTGGCTCGAAGCGGGGTCACTCGGACTGCCGCTCGCACTCGACGAGACGCTCCGCGAGGAGGCGGCTTCACGGTTGATGCTCCCGAACCCGAATCTTCGGGCTCTCGTCATCAAGCCCTCCGTCGTAGGAGGCATTACCGCGGCGCTCGACCTTGCGAAGATCGGGCGAGACTTCGGGGCAGAACCGGTCATCTCCCACGTCTTCGAAGGCCCGATCGCCCGCGCGGCCTGCGGCGAGATTGCGCTCGCCGTAGAGGCTACGCTGCCGCAGGGCCTCGGCGATCACCCATGCCTCGAGCTATGGCCGGACCATCGCCTTGCCGGATTCGCCGGAAACACCGTGAGCCCCCATGCGGTTTCGGGCATAGGACTCACGTTCGAAGAGGTGAACGATGCGTGAGCTCAGCGTTCTTGCAGCCGGCGAAGATCATCCGAATCGCCCCTTCCTCGTGACTTCGGACGAAACGCTCACGTATCGCGAGGTGGCGCAGCAGGCACGCCTTGCGATGGCCGAACTGACGAGCCGCGGCGTGCAGCCGGCCGATCGTGTGGCCATCACGCCCAGCGTGGACGTACCGTCGATGGTGTGGCTCTTGGCCGCGTTCGAGCTCGGTTGCCCCGCGGTGCTTCTCCACCCCCGGTTGACGCCGTCCGAGCGTCAGCGGATCGAGAACCAGACGAACCCTCGCGTGAGCGTCGACGCGTCGACCCCGTACTCGACGGAGCGCGTCACACATCGCGCAGACGCCGTTCCATCTGAACGCACCCTTGCGGTCGTGTATACCTCTGGCACGTCCGGTAGCGCGCGTGGTGCTCAGCTTTCACGTCGTGCGTTCGTGGCGTCGTTTCGTGCGCACACTGACAACCTCGGATGGGCTCCGGGAGATCGGTGGCTGCTCGCGATACCACCGGCCCACGTGGGTGGGCTTTCGATCCTCACTCGCTCGCTGATCGCGCGACGGACCGTGGTTCTCGCCGAACCCTCCTGGACGGCTTCAACCCTCGCCGAACACCTTCGAGACTACGACGTCACCTTGCTTTCGCTCGTGCCCACGATGCTGTCTCGACTTTTGGACGCCGATGAATGGGCTCCACCGCCAACGCTTCGAGCCGTGCTCGTTGGCGGGGCGCCGCTCGCGAAGCCGCTCCGTCGGCGTGCGGTCGAACGAGGGCTTCCGATCCTAACGACTTACGGGTGCACCGAGGCGTGCTCTCAGGTCAGCACGCAGCGGCTGACGGAGGTGGGCACGGAAGGCTCGGGCGCGCCGCTTGCCGGCACTCGCGTACGCATCGTCGACGGAGAGGTGCAGGTGACCGGCGAGTCATTGATGGACGGGTACGTCGGCGTGGAGTCCTCCGAGTCGTGGACGGCCGACGGATGGTTCCGAACTCGCGACGCGGGCGCGTTTGCTCCGGACGGTCAGCTTCACGTGTCCGGTCGGCTCGACGACTTGATCGTGACTGGCGGAGAGAACGTCGCGCCTGCGGAGGTGGAGGCCGTGATCGCCACGGTTCCGGGCGTCGAGGCAGCCTGTGTGTTCGCCGTCCCCCATCACGACTGGGGGCAAGAGGTGGTCGCCGCGATCGTCGCGTCGGACCCGGGCTCTGTGGGGTCCGGGCTCGTCGAAGCGCTCTCTTCTGGGCTGGCCTCTTTCAAGCGGCCGAAGCGAGTTGCCTGGGTCCAACAGATCCCCCTGAACCGTATCGGCAAAGTCGATCGGCAACGGGCGGCCGAAGTCGCGGGACCGCTCCTTCGACCGATCTAAGCGGACCCGGCGGCCGCGCTTTTCTGCTAGGGTCCGCGCAACGAGGGGAGAACCATGGCGGATCAGATTCAGGCGTCTCACATCTTGCTCATGTACAAGGGCTCCGAGCGGTCGTCGGCAACGCGCAGCAAGGAGGAGGCTCAAACGCAAATCGCGGACATCGCGAAGCAGCTGCAGGACGGAGGCGACTTCGCTGCCATTGCTCGCGAGCGCTCCGACTGTGGTTCGGCCGCGGCGGGCGGCGACCTCGGACCGTTCGGTCGCGGTCAGATGGTCAAAGCGTTCGAGGATGCCGCGTTCGGCCTCGAGGTCGGTAACACCAGCGACGTCATCGAGACGCCGTTCGGTTATCACATCATCCGTCGGACGGCCTGACCGTTTCGAGGAACTCGCTGACCATGGGGGCGTAGCCCTCTCGAAAGGTCGGGTAGATGAACGTGAACCCCGACTGAACGAGACGGGCGTTGCGGCAGCGCTTGTTGACCGTCTCTGCATTTCCGGCGGGCGGCGAGTCGACCCCGAGCTGTCGACTCATCCACTGCACGACCTCGGCCGTGGTCACGGGCGCGTCGTCGGAGCCCAGGTAGACAGACGCCGGTTTCTCGAGTTGGATCAGATGGGCGAGCGCCGCGCCGCAGTCTTCGACGTGGATCCGGTTGGTCCAGCTGTCGGTCGCAGTGGCCTCGCCACTCCACACTTTGCGAAGCAGCCGCGTCCTCCCGGGCCCGTAGATACCCGAAAGACGAAGCACGACGCCGCCGTCGAGCGCGGTCACCACGTCTTCGGCTTCGAGGAGGATCTCTCCATTGAACCGTCTCGGCGCCGTGGTCGACTCTTCGTCCACCCACTCACCCTGGCTCTGGCCGTACACCGCGGTGCTCGAGGTGAAGAGGATTCGGGTGAGGGGCGACCCCGCATCACGGAGAGAGTCGATCGTGTGGCGAAGTCCGTCCACGTAGGTCGCGCGGTAGCTCTCGGCGTCGCGTCGGTCGGCACTCGCCGCGTAGACCATGACGTCGAACTCCGTCGGGGGGGCTCGCAGACTCCCACGATCGGTGAGGTCGACGGGCCAGGGCTCGATCCCCGGACTCAGCGCCGAAACCGTACGCCGGATCCCCCAGACCTGGTGTCCCGATTGAATCATGCGCCGTCCGAGGGCGTTGCCCACGTCGCCGCACCCTGCGATCAAGATCTTCTGCGACATCAACCGCACAAACGATTACCGCCTTTGCCCTTGGCGGCAAATGCGAAATCGTCTGCGCGCTTGAGCACCGACGCGATATCGTCACCCGGCCGTGCGATGCTGAGGCCAGCGCTTGCCGTGACCGGGCGATCCGGGTCGACACTCAACCCAACCTCCCGAATTGCCGTGACGAAGCGGTTCCCGGCCACTCGACCCTCTTCTTGGTTCGTGTCGGGCAGCACGACGACGAACTCGTCGCCCCCATAGCGGCCGGCCACGTCGACCTCGCGCGTCGATCGTCGAAGAGCCTCGGCGACTTGCTGAAGGACACGGTCTCCCTCGAGGTGCCCTCGAACGTCGTTCACGCGCTTGAACTGGTCGAGGTCGATCATCACCACGGCCATGGGCCTCCCGCGATTGAGCCACGCGAGCCCCTGTTCGATGTGGCTCAGGATGTGCCGCCTGTTCCAGAGCTTGGTGAGCGGGTCCTGCCGAGACAGCTCGGCGAGACGCTCGTTGGCGTCGACGAGCTGGACTTCACGATGATTGATGCGGCCCACGAGGAGCGCCACGATCACCGTGGTGAACATCAAGAGAAGCGTCAGAAGCCCTGCCTGAAGCGCGCCCTCGAGAGCGTCGGGGCCCTGCGTCTGCATCCACGCGGGCCCGTCGGGCGCGTAGGGAATGCGTCCTTCGACCTCCATCGCCACGACGCCCGAGTACATCAACGCGCCGATGCC
>JBCDFZ010000069.1:0-23123 GCA_039177115.1 Myxococcota bacterium | reverse complement strand
CACCGACCAGGACTTCGGTCCGGACCTCGACGAGGTCTACGTGTGGCAGGGCTTCATGGACCTTCCGCCCACGACCGGCTGCACCGTGCAGCTCCGTGCGCGCGACGCCGACAACGAAGTCATTTGTACCTCGACGGTCGCTTTCGACATCAGCGCGGACACGACCACCAAGGTCAACGTCCTCATGGACTGTCAGATCAGCTTCCAGGCCCCGGTCGGTATGCTCGACCTCGACGCCGACTTCTCCTTCAACGTCAGCAACTACTGTCCTGACCTCTTCATCTTCAACGCGATCGACCCGACGCCCATAGAGCAAAGCGCCGGCGGAACGCCTGTGGCGAGCACGTCCGTCGAGGTTCGCTTCCGCGACGCGGACAGCACCTGTGGCGAGAGCTGCGATCCCCAGACATGTGTCCCCTCGGCGGACGGCATCAGCTGCACCGCCGGTCCCGACCCAGGCGTCTCTACCACGATCACCTGCGTCGGAGGCGAGCTCGACTGCGACGGCGACCCGGCAACGGTCGACACCGAGTGCGTTCTCGACGGAGACGAGCTTGGGGTCCTCGCGGGAAGCACCATCGCCAACGCGAGTGCCTTCGTTTCGTGCATCCCACCGTCCCGCGGAGGGATTCCCGGGGAGGTCATCACGTGCACCGCCGTGACAACCGACGGCGACCTCGACTGCAACAAGTCCAAGCTGCTGGAGATCACCTGCCCGGGTCTCCCACCCTGCGATCCTAGCGTGATCGACTGCGACGACGGCAACGCATGCACCGTCGACGCCTGCGACCCGTCGTCTGGCGTCGGTGTCTGCTCGAATACCCCAGCACCCGTTGGCACCGCGTGCCTCGACCCTGCGATCTGCCCCTCGACGCCGGGCGCTTGTGATGCTGCCGGAACCTGTTCGTTCGTCGGATGCGTTGCCGACGGCGACTGTTCTTCGCTGGCGGGCGAGTGTGAGGTTGGGCTCTGCGACTTGACCTGCGGGGTTTGTGGCACAGGACCGGCACCCGACGGTTCGACCTGCGACGTAGGGCTCGGTGCGGGGTCCGGACTCTGCCAGTCTGGTGTGTGTCTGGCTGCTTGCGATCAGGTGGTTTGCCCCGCGATTGACGTCCCCTGCGTGACGAGCGCTTGCAACCCCAGCGACGGCACCTGTCAGCCGACCCTCGTCGCCGACGGTGTCGCCTGCGACCCACCTGGTGGCGGCGCTGGGACCGGAGTGTGTCAATCGGGGGTGTGTGAAACGGCCCTGCTCGCTGGGTTCTGCGCCATGCCGCTCGCTTTCGACGAACCCCTTTGCAACCCGAGCTACGATGACGCGCTGTGGCCCGGTTCTCACCGCGGAAGTTACGCGCAGGGTTCTGCAGCGGGGCCTGGGCCAGGGCCCACCGCGGTCGTGACGGCCGAGCACATCGATCTCCCTGGCGCGCCGATCATCACGTCGTTCAGCGACCCCTACGCCGACGGGGGTCGAGCCGTTTGGTCCACCGTCCTCGGACAGGGTGCCCCCGTGCTGAAGGTCGACCACGACACGTTTCAGATCGTGGATTTGGTCGTTCCCCAGGGCGTCAGCGTACCGCTCGGCGTGAGCGGTGCGTACACGGCCGTCGACGCGGACAGCAACTTCATCGTTGGCCGCACCCAGTTCGTTTCGGTCTTCGGAGATAGCGTTCCAGGCGATCGTTTCTCTCCGATTGAGCTGAAGAAGCGATTGTTCTTCGACGGAACCAATCTGCTTTGCGGTTCGCAGGACCTGATCGCGGGCATGGCATTGACGTACGATGGCCAAATCGCCTTCGCGACCGAACGAGGGAACGTCTTCGTTGTTCCCCTCGATGCAGAGCAGGCGGACGTCGACGCGGGCCTCCCAGTGATCTCGACGAACGCCGACTGCGACACGGCCCCAGAAGATCAGCTCGAGACGGTGTCGAACAGCATCGCCACGGACGAGAACGGTGGCATCTATGTGGTCACCAGCGCGGCGATGTATGGGTTCCTGTGGGACGGGACCGCGCTGACTCAGGAATGGCGCGTCCCCTATGACAGCGACCCCGACGTCAGCCCGATTCGGCTCGGGGCGGGTTCCGGCCAAACCCCGAGCCTCATGGGAACGGCCGCCGACGATGACCGATTCGTGGTCATCGCGGACGGGAAGGCGCTCATGAACCTGCTCGTCATCTGGCGTGATGACGTTCCGCCGGGCTGGCAGCCGATTGCCCCCGGGAAAGATCCCCGCATTGCATGCGAGGTACCTATTCTGTTCGGCGACCCTTCGCGGACGGAGGCAATCTCTGAGCAGTCGATCGCGGTTCGCGGCTACAGCGCAGTCTTGGTCAACGACCTCGTTGCGAATCCCACGATCGTCGATCCCGGGTCGCTGTTCGCGGGAGCAGGGCAGAACCTGGTCTCAGCGCTCGAGGCGGGTGTCCCGGCGAAGGCACCCTCGGGGATGGAGCGCGTCGACTGGGACCCAGTGTCTCAGACGTGCTCGACCGTGTGGGCGAATCCGACAGTCGTGATCCCCAACGGTATTCCGAGCATCAGCGCTGAAACCAACATGGTCTACGGGATCGGTCTCCGGGGGGCGCAGTGGGGTGTCGAAGGCCTCGACTTCGACACTGGGGCGTCCGTCGTCTGGGCCCCGGGCGGCACCGGCGCCTGCGATCCGTCTCTCATATCGTTGGCCCGTGCGTTCTTCCCCGATGTCGATGCGCTCCTGAGCTCCGAGGTGATTCCGGGCTCGGGAGTCTCACTCGACCAGACGGCGTGCGAAAATTCTCTCTACGCCGCGACTACCGTCGGACCCGATGGCTCGATCTACACCGGCACGTTCTTCGGCATGTCCAAGTACTCGCCGGATGTCGTCCCGGCCGCATCGGAGAGCCTCCGCGCCCGGGCCGGCGTCGGCCAAGCCCTCGACCTGTTGGGAAGGGCGGGGACGGCGTTGGCTCTCGGCGACGCCGCTTCGGCGCGAGACTTCGTGGGGCGTGCCCTCCGACAGACGGCGGAAACGATCCCGGCGGCGTTCCTGACTGGGCCCGAGTCGGCCTCCGACGACGTAGTCTCGGCGGCCGCGTCGACTCGTGCGGCGCTCATCGCTCTCGACGCGAGTCTCGATCCCAGCGCGGACATCGTCCAGGCTGTCTCCTCGCTGGCCAGTGCGGAGGCAGCGCTCAACTAGCCGACACCAGACCCTCGACCGAACACGTTGTACTACATGTCGGTGTGGCGCGGCCGCATCGTGTCTGATTCATTAAGGCGTGGGCGGAACCGCGCGCTTGGGGGTGCGAACGATGCTCAGCGCGTGGCTCGTGCTGATGGCGGGCTGCTACGTCGATCGCTCTGGCGCCGACGGATTTGCCGACGGGACGCCCAGAACCGGATGCGTCGACGGGTGCCAAAATGGGGGCGTCTGCGTCGGCGCCGAGTGTCTGTGCGCGCCCGTCGATTTCGAGGGGCCCACCTGCGGCGAATGGATCGACGACTGCGAGAACGTTGATTGCGGCAACGGCGAGTGCGTCGACCTCGTTCGGGACTGGGTGTGCGGCTGCGACGAGTCGTACGCGACGGACGAGAGTGGTCGCTGCACCGTCGAGATCAAGGACTGCCTGACGCCGAACGCGTGCATTAACGGGGAGTGCGACGACTCGAGCGGTAATGTCGTATGCACGTGCGAGCCGGGCTACGCCGGAACGAACTGCGCCGAACCGGTCAACTGTGGGAAGCCGCCAGAGGCCCCCTCGAACGCGGTTGAGTTCGCGCTCAGTGGAACCGAGTTCGGCGAGACGGCCACCTATGTTTGCAGGCCCGGCCTCCAGGGAGAGGCAGCCATCGTGTCCTGTCAGGCCGACGGTGAGTGGGGCGACGTCGACATCACCTGTGTGAACGTCCCGGGTTGCGGCCCGGCGCCACAGCTACAGTACGGACACGTACTCACGCCGGCCGGCACCGACGTTGGAGACTTGGCCTACTACAGCTGCGACCCTGGTTTCTTCCTGCTGAGTTTTCTCGGCAACGCGATTCAGTGCCTCGACACGGAGGAGTGGGAGCCCTTCTACGGCTCCTGCTACCTCATCGGTACGTGCGACCAAGACCCCTGTGAAAACGGGGCTTGCTCTGAGTTCCCGGGTGCCGTGACCGTCGTCGAGTGCAACTGCGCCCCAGGCTGGTCTGGCCCTCGCTGCGCTACTGAGATCTAGGACGTCGGAACCCCGGTCCGTCGATCACGGCGCCTGGAACGGCTCCACGTAGAGGTCGTCGTAGATGACCTCCGCCACGACTTCACCCTGTTTGGTCATCTTATCCCAGCGAACTTCGAAGAACACTTCGACCCTGTCGTAGGCTTGCGGCACCGCGCCCCAGAGCCGCTTGAAGTCGTCGCGGATCGGGATATCGAAGGGGACCCAAGTGTTTGTCTTCGGCTGCTCGCCGGTGAGCACTTCGATCTTGGCGTTGCCAATCGGGGCGGACACATGCGTCTGCCCGCCGAGGTAGTATCGTATCTGGTAGTTCGGCAGACTGTTTTTCTCCTCACCCCAGACGATGACCGTCACCTGCAAGAAGAGTTCGATCCTTGGGTCCGACTTGCCGAGCTCTTCGACGTAGTAGTAGCCGCCAAGGCGTTCGGGAAACTCGGGGACCGTGACCTCTTGAAATACCGCCGCCACGCGACTGCTGAGCTTCGAGCCGTCGCCGCTGTCGAGCTCCAGCTTGACCGATCGGGTCCCAGAGTGGGACTTCTCCTCTTCGATCTCGAAATCCACCCAGAACTGACTCTTATTTTTCCAGCTCCAACTGGCGCGCCCGTCTTCGAAGCTCGGGTTCTGCAAGAGGTTGCCACGCGGTGGGGCGGGCTGCGCCTCCGCGGTGGTCGTGGACTCGGGATCCCCCGCAGTGTGAGCCGCGGGCGCCTCGTCCGTCGGCGCGTCTGCCGGCGCACTCTTGGTGCATGCAAGACCAGCGCAAGTGATCGCGCACAGGACAAACACGAGGGTCGGCGTCTTCATGGCGCGCGACGATACCCGATCGGCATGCGCCACCCAAACGACCGGCACCCCGCTGATCGCCCCAGAGTGTGAGCTGCACCACACTTGCTGCGGATCACCCACACCGCCACACGTTATCCAGGGATTCCAGTCTTGAATCGCTGAACATAACGGTGGTAGCTTCGCCTCCCCGTTTCTGTGTTCCCGAACACATCAGGAGACCCCATGCCCGGTTCACATCGAGCGCGTTCGGTCGCGCTGTTCCTGTGTCTTTTGCTCGCCAGTATCGGCTGCGCGTCGAGTTCTTCGCCCGTCGGCGATGAGTCTACAGGCTCACTCTCCCTCGATTTGACGATCGCCGACCGCTTCCAGATCGACGAAGTCCGATGGGAGATCACCGGGAACGACATGCCCGCCATGATGGGCACGATCGACACTGGCGCGCCTGGGTCCACCGCGTCCGTCGAGGTGTTTGGCATCCCCGAAGGGGACGACTTCCTCATCACCATGGAGGCTACCTCCACCAACGGCGAACTGAGCTGTGAGGGATCCGCAAACTTTGACGTCGTCGCCGGAGCGGCGACTGAAGTTCACGTCATGCTGAACTGTTCCGAGCCGGGCCGCCTCGGCGGAGTTCGCGTGAACGGCAAGTTCAACATCTGCGCTGAGCTCGCCAAGGTCATCGTCTCGCCGCTCCAAACGTCGGTCGGCAACGACATCGATCTTCATGCCGAGGCAATCGACCAAGAAGGGGATCCGGTTGCGTTCCTTTGGAGCGCAAACGGCGGGTCCATCGCGGCGCCTACTCAGGGCCAGACCACGTACACCTGCACTACGGTCGGCTACGACGAAATCACGATCACGGTCTCCGACGACATGTTCACATACTGCACCGCGACGTGGACGGTGCCGATTACGTGCGTTCAGGGCGAAGGCGATCTCTGCGAGGATGTGGTCTGCGACGACGCTGAGGAATGCACCACTGACACCTGCGATCCGGCCAACGGGCAGTGTCAGTCGACGCCCGTGAACGATGGGATCTCCTGCGACGACGGCGCAGGCACCTGCATGAGCGGCGACTGTGTCGACGTCGACCTCTGCCTCGGCGTCGTTTGCGACGACCTCGGAGAATGCCAAAACAACGCGTGCAGTCCGGCTTCGGGCGAGTGTGAGGCTTCGGATGTCCCCAACGGCACATCGTGTGACGGCGGCGACGGAACCTGCACGGGCGGCGAGTGCGTCGACTCAGATCTCTGCATCGGAGTGGTTTGCGACGACCTCGGTGAATGTCAGCTGAACGCCTGCAACTCGGGTACTGGCCTGTGCGAGGCCTCAGATGCACCGGACGGAACCACGTGCGCCGACGGAACGTGCCAGGGGGGAAGCTGTGTTGCCACCTCGAGCTCGCTCGATGTCGTCTACTCTGGCCCGCCCTCCGCGTTCGCAGACTCGGAGGTCGAACTCGTCGTCGAGATCTCGAACAACACGGGCGAGCCAGCGACCGACGTCGTGCTCGTCTTGGACTTGCCCGACGACGGGTCGTTCGTCTCGGTAAGCCCACCGAATGCCCCGGCCGGGGATTCGCTCACGGTCAACATCGGCTCTGTCAGCGCTGGCGGCACCGTCGTCGTGACCTTGACGTGGCTGGCACCCGGCTTCGAGACCACGCTTTCAAGCGAGGCCACCGTCTCGGCAGCCGGAGCTGCCGACGTATCGGACGGCGTCTCCGTGGCCGTCGGAACGAGCACCATCGTCACGGGCGGTGCGACCGTCGCCGGCACGGGTCTTCGCAATCGTGCAAGCGGCACGATTTCAATCACCGACGTTCCATCGAACGCCGTCGTCACCCGCGCTGTGCTCGTCTGGGCGCTGCTTTTCCAAGAGCCGGTTCCGAGCAACCAGATCACGTTCGAAGGTGAACTCGTCACGGCTGACCTCACGCAGACCGTGAGCGACCGCCTCTGCTGGAACGATTTCAACACCATTGGCTACGCCGCAGATGTCACCGCACTCGTATCGGGCAACGGCGACTACATCGTCTCTGATCCCGTCAACACCGTGGTTCGCCTCGACTCGAGCCCCATCTCGGGCTTGCCGCTCACCGACGGAGCCAGCCTCATCGTGTTCTACGGCGGTCCCGGTCTGAACGCTCAAGTCCTGTCCGATTTCAGCTACTCGGCGGAGAGCGGCGGAAGCAACTTCCGGATGCTCGACGGTGTCGAGAGCGTGGGTGGGGCGGCAACGCTCTACCTCGCGGGCCCCGACGGCCAAGCCTTCATCGAGGAAGGTGAAATCATGGGCGCCGGCAGCATCAACATCGACGACCAGTGGGACGGAAGCGACCCGCAGGACGGGCCCGACTTCGCGATCGGAAACCTCTGGGATACCGACGTGTACGACGTGTCGAGCATTCTCCCAGCGGGCCAGTCGACCCTCGGCGTCGAATTCGGTACGGGTCCCGACTGCACCGGCCTGTCCGCTATCGTTCTCGAAGTCGAGCAGTAGGCGGTCGCTTGGGTCGCCGTTCACCTCGGAAGCCCGACGCGTGGGAGCGTGCCCACCCGAAGGTAAAAGCGACGAAGCGGGCCACGCCTCTCCCCGCGATCGAAGAGGCGCAGCTCCGCGCGCTCGGCTACATCGACTGAGCGGCGTACAGCGAACGGCTACTCCGGCACGTCGCATGGGAAGGGCATCACACCCGGAATGGCCGTCGTGAAGTCGCCTTCCTCCATCCGGTTCTGAGTGGCATCGGGATCGCCGATGACGCCCTCCCAGAGCCAGTCCGACATGACCTGCCCGTCCACGGCTTCATCGTAGAGCGGCCCGAGCGACACGACGTGCACGCTCTCGTCGGAGACGCCGGTGAGGTAGTAGTTGATGCCCGTGAGGTCGCGCGTTTCGCACACGGTCAGGCGCTCCTCGTTGATCCACGCTTCCGTGCTGGGGAAGAAGGTGGTGCTCACCTGTACCTGATCCCACTGGTTGGTGAGGATCAGCAGCTGCTGGTTGGGCACGGCCTTCAGCCTCGGCGTCGTGGCCTCGTAGAGGTCCGGGCCCACAGCGCAGTCGCCGTCGAAGCAGTAGGGCGGAAAGAACGGTCGGGCGGCCCACGTGTTCACCAGGATGTTCCCGAGAGTACGGACGCTCGTGAAGCCCCCGCTGTCGAGTGCGAGCGCCGCATCGGGGAAGCCCGTGGTTTGAGGCCACTGCAGGTCGTCGAGCATCCAGTGGTAGTTGTAGATCGTCCCGAACGCGCCCGCGGAGAACCCGCCGAAGGCCGCGATCATCTGGTCAGGCCGATAGCCGTCGCCCTCCTCTTCGTCCAGGAGGCCCCAGACGACGTTGCGAACGTACTCCACCGCCGCGCGAACGTTGACGGCACCGTACCGCTCGATGGTGAATCCGTCGAACGGCTGAGCGACGCCGCCTCCCGTGAAGACGTCCTGGTTGCAGTACGGCAGGTACACCTTGGTCCAGTCGCCGAACGGGTTGTCGGCCTCGTTGCTCATCACGCCGGAGGTCGGCGCCTCGTCTGTGAGTGACTCGAAAAGCCCAGGCACGTTTTCCCAGACGAACTCGCAGTCGGGCTGGAACACGCAAACCCCGCCGCCCTGCATCGTGATCATGATCCGGTCGAGTGGCGCGCCTTCCGGGGCAAGCCGGACCTGAAACGCGAAGGGGCTTCCGTCGCCGCAAAGCGTGCCCCATTCTTCACCATCCAAGACCACCTGTTTGTACTCGCCTCGTGGAAAGGTGTCGTCGACCCGCGAAGGTCCGCAGGACAGCGTGAGCGGAGACGTGTCCGCATGCGACGTAGCAATCGTGCAGTCTGCCTGGTACTGAGCGCGCTCCACGTACTCACCCGGCGTCAGCGCGATGAGGTTGCTCAGTCCGCTGCACGCGTCGGATACGGCTTGCAGCGCGGTGTCTCCGAACTCGGCGACCTCGGCCGCGTAGGCGTCGGCGTCACACTCCTCGGACGTGAGGCACGCCGTTGCGCTCGCCAGGGTGACGTCGATCAGCGCCGCGGCCGATTCCTGGGCGGCCTGGAGGCAGGTTTGGTTGCCGCTGCTCGCCTGCTCCCATACCGCGCCCTGCGGGCCGCCGTAGGTTCGCGACGCCAAGGACATGGCCTCGGACGTGCATGAGGTTTGCAGACGCCCGACGAGCGCGTCCACGCTCAGCGAGAGGAAATCGTCGTCGGCGCAGCTTCCCTGCACGGTCTCTTCGAGGCGTGAGAGGGCATCAGCGATCGCGGCATCGTCTGATGCGCACGGTTCGTTGGTTTCCGCGTAGCAGGCCTCCCAGGCAAAGTTCACGTCTGCGAGACAGGTCTGCGTTGCGTTCGCGGCGGCCACCTCACAGGTCGCCGGCGTTCCACCTCCGCTCCCGCCGTCGCCTCCGCTCCCGCCGTCGCCTCCAGTTCCGCTGTCGTCTCCGTCGTCACATCCGGCTGCGCACATCAACACCATCGCGGCCGACAGCGCCGCGTGCTTCAAGCTAGGCTTTTTCATGGGCCGCACGCTAACACACGAAACATACTCGTGACAGGAGCGGCGCGAACACGGAGGTGTGTGCTGCGCGTACCGAAAGACAGCGAGCCGACGCCTTCGTCTTGGTCACTCGGTCCCGAACGGTTTACCCATCCTGGTGACGACTGCGCTGGCGACGACGAGCGAGCCCGCCGAGTCTGTGCCGCTTGATCTGGCCGCGGCGTGCTCGGTCAGAGCGGGTGCTCCCGAAGCCAGGCGAGAACGGACTCCGCGTGTTGGTCCGGTGGGAACACCGGATAGAAGACGTGCTCGATGGTTCGGTCTCGGATGACGAGCGTGAAGCGCTTCAGGAGAGTCACCTGGCCGACCACCATCGTCGGGAGCCGAAGTGTGCGAGCCAGCTCGAGGCGTCCATCGCTGAGCAACTGGAACGGTAGATGCAGTCGGTCCACCGCCTCGCGTTGGTAAGTCGTGTCTTGGGTGCTGAGCCCGAACACGCTTGCGCCGGTTTCGGCGAGTTCCCGATGGTGGTCGCGAAACGCGCAAGACTCTGGAGTGCAACCGCGAGCGCCTGGGATCATCTCCCAGTTTGCGTCGAGAGACGGTTGGCCCGGGACGCCTGTCCTCGGATAGGCATAGACGACCGTCCTACCTTGCAGCTCGGATAGGATCACCGCCCCGCCAGCGGTGGAGGGTAGAGGCACGTCGGGCATCGGGGTCCCTGGCAGATGTGCGGTGGCGCCATCGTCTTGGGGCACGGGCAGGTCATCGGGGAGCTGGAGGAGGTTCTTCGGCATCAAGGGCTCCGTTCCTTTGCGCCCGCGGCCCCGGGCTTAGTCGGGTTGGACGATGCGAGGTGAGTTTGCGGTCGCTTCTTCCGGTAGAGGCCGAAGGGAGCACGGTCTTCTGGACGCCAAGCCCGAAGGAGCAGTCGCGCCGTGCGTAGCTCCTCAACTCCCCCCGCGGGTAGGCTGACCCGAGACTCTTCCACGCCCGACAGCGTAGAAGAGATCTGGGCTGTGTCGATCCTCTCTCAGCGGGCAGACGGCGACCGGCCGTCAGAGCTGCGACTTCCTTCGGGGCTGATCCTTCGGGTCTCCTTGGCTGTAGTCGCCGAAGGGCGCATCGCGCTTCGTGACGGCGGCCTTCACGCCCTCGGTCATCGCCAACCGAACGAACGCTCGGCCCTCGCGCGTGTTTCGCATCGCGCCGTCGAGGATGGGGCCGAGGGTCTGCGTCCCCTGGAGCCCCATGTTGTCGTACGCCTGGTTCACGATGAGCTTCATCGACACCAGCTGCGTGAGCGGGATCTGTGCAAGCTTGTTGGCCAGCTCGTCGACGCGCTGGTCGAGCTCCTCGAGCGGGTAGGAGAAATTGATCAGCTCGACGTCGGCGGCCTCTTTGCCGCTAATCCACTCGCCGGTGAGGGCGTAGTACTTTGCTTTGGCAAGGCCGAGTCGGTAGATCCACATGCCCGTCAGGTGGCAACCCCAGACGCGAGAGTAGGGCGTACCGAAGCGTGCGTCGTCGGACGCGATCACGAGGTCAGCGCAGAGCGCGAGCTCTGAGCCGCCGCCGACGCAGTACCCGTGAACTTTCGCGATCACGGGCTTGAGACCACGCCACATCCCCATGAAGGTGGGCACGTAGCTGGTGTACTGGTTGGTCACGGAGTGGTGGTCGACGCCGGGGTCGTATCCGTCTTCGGTGATTCCCGGGTAGTGCTCGAGTCCCCCGGAGAAATCGAATCCGCCGCAGAACGCGTCCCCAGCTCCCTGCAGGACGATCACTTTGATCGCGTCGTCTCGGTTGGCGTCGCGGAGCGCGTCGTCGAGCTGCTCGATCAGCTCCATGCGGAGGGTGTTGAACTTCTGCGGCCGGTTGAGTGTGATGGTCGCAATAGCGTCGTTCTTCGAATACTGGAGCATCGGTTCGGTCATGGTTCCTCCTAGTCCTCCGCGCGCTCGGCGCGATATTTCCCTTTTGTGACTTACCGTTCGGTAAGTTTCAAGAGAAAGCATGCCTTGATTAGTGCAGTCAAGGCCTGTATAGATGCTTACCGATTGGTATGCTCGAGAAGTCTCCAAACGAGGATACTCGCACCGCCCTCCTTCGAGCGGCGACGCGCCTGTTCGCAGAAAAGGGCTTTTATGGGGCGAGCATTGCGGCGATTGCGCGGGAGCTCGACCTCACCAAACAGGCGCTGATTCACCACTTCGGCTCGAAAGAACGCCTCTATGGGGAGGTGCTTCAACAGATCGCAGACGAGCTCGTCGCCGCGATGGTGGAAGCCACCTCAGACCAAGCCGACCCGATGGCTCAGCTTGAGCTCTTACTCACGCGTATGTACGACACCCACAAAACGCGCCCCGAACAGTCGCGGCTTCTGATGCGGGAGCTGCTCGACAATCGGCCGCGCGCTGAGCGTGCCGATACGTGGTACCTCAAGTCGTTCTTGAAAGGCCTCGTCGTGGTCGTGCAGCGCATCCCGGGATGGCAGTCGGCGTCCGAGGCCGAGGCTCTCGCTGCGGTGTACCAGCTCCTCGGCGCCATCAGCTACTACGCGATCTCCGAGCCGACCCTGACGCGCATCTTTGGCAAAGCGACGTACGCCGAACTCGACGAGGCGTTCCCCACGAGGCTGCGCCTCTTGATGCGCGCGAGCTTCGAGCGTCCTCCCTAGTCGCGCACCAATCCGGGCGTTCGCGCGGTTTGGTCCCGCACTCGGTCGGGATGGTCTCGTTCGGCGAAGCGCCTCAGCCCTTCGAGCGTGGCTGGGTCGCCTATCGAACGATTGAACGCGCGCGCTTCGATCCGTAGCCCCTCGTCGAGGTCCCTTCCGAAGCCTCGAACGGCCGCCTCTTTGTCGGTGCGGATCGCAGGTTGCGGTAGAGAACTGATGAAGCGGGCGAGTTCCATCGCCCGCTCGAAGCAGGTACCCGATGGAACGATTTCGTTCGCGAGCCCGATGGCCAGGGCTTCCTGTGCGTCGACGACGCGCCCGGTGATGATCAGCTCCATCGCGCGTCCCATGCCGACGATGCGCGGAAGCCGCTGCGTGCCCCCGTCGGCGAGCCCGATGTTCCATCGCCGGCAGGTCACACCGAACGACGCGTGTTCATCCGCGATTCGGATGTCCGCAAAGCAGGCCCACTCGAGCCCGCCGGCGTAGGCGGTCCCGTTCACTGCGGCAATGATTGGCTTGTAGATGTTCGTCCAACGGCTTGGGCCGAGGCAGCCGGGCATTTCGCCGGCGTCGTGCTTGTCGGCGTTCTTCTGCATGTCGGCAAACAGCTCGGTGCTCTTGAGGTCGCCACCTGCGCAAAAAGACTTGTCCCCGGCGCCCGTGAGGATTGCCACATAGGCGTCGTCGTCATCGCGGAAGCGGGTCCAGGCATCGACGAGCTCGTGGTGCGTGGCCAGGTCGACGCAGTTGCGAACCTCGGGTCGATTGAACCGAATCACGCGGATGTGATCGATCGATTGAACTTCAATTTTGGAGTATTCCATTTCGTTCGTTCTTCCTCCTTCGCTGTGCGGCTGCGTCGGATTCGCTCACACCCGCCGCGCGCATCACGAAGCTAAATGCGACTTCCTGCGTTTCCGCGAGCGGCTTTCGCGGGTTCTCGGAGAGCGCTTCGGTCACGCCAGCCATGACTCCGCCGAGGAGCATGGCGACGAGCGTTTTCGGGTTGTGGTCCGCGCAAATCTCCCCGTCTCGCTGCGCCTGCAAAATGTTGCGCGCGCCGAGCGCGTTGAGCCGACGGCGACGCTCACGTTCTTCGGCATGAAGCGCCGGATTGACGCGGAGCACGTTGATGACCAACGGCGCAACGGGGTCTTCGTAGAGCAAACGGACGAACTCCCCAATGCGGGCGCGCTCTCGCTCCACCCAGGTGTCCCCAGGGAACGGCACTGCCATCACGCTTTCGTCGAGGCGGTCGTAGAAGTCCCGCACCACGGCGTCGAGCAATCCGGCCTTGTTGCCGAAGTGGTAGTAGGCCAAGCCCTCCGACACGCCTGCTCGCGCGGCGACCTCCGTCATCTCGAGGTCTCCGCCCCCCTCGACCAGGGCGGCCCTCGCCGTCTCGATCAATAGCCTCTTCGCCTCGGTGGGAGAGCGTCTTTTTCTATGTTTTTTGGGGGCCACGACCTTATTGAGTGAAACTCAGTAACATTCCACGTGCAGCCCGTCAAGCCGCCGACAGCGGCCCCGACGACTATCGGCCCGTCTACAGAAGCGGAACTGGGTCCCGTGCCTCCGGGTTCAGCGAAAGCACCTCGCGGAACCCGCGCACCAAGCAGTCGTTGAACAGCGACACGTCGGTGATGGCGGCCGGGTCGATGTTGGCACCGACGCAGCACGTCTCGCCGTGGGTGACCATCGCGACCATCGCCGCACAGCCAGGCAACGGCCCAAAGGGGTAGCTCCGCAGAACCTTCGCCCCTGCCACGAACACATCCTCGCGGATCCCCGGCACGTTGCTCGCCTGGAGATCGTTGCTCTGGGTCAAGCTGCCGGCCACCGCGTTGAGGAGGGGTCCGGGGAGGCGCGCGAGAAAAGGGGCCAGCAGCGAAAGCGCGTCGATCGCAGGTTCCTTTCGGATGCCGCGCACGATGGCTCCGATTGCAGCCATGCGCTCGCGAGGGTCTTCGATTCCGGCGGGGGCGGCAAACCGTGCCCCGACGAAACGGTTTCCGCCCTGTTCGTCGGTTGCGCTTCGGATGGAAATCGGAATCGCGATCGGGATCTTGCCGATCGGGGCGTTCAGCGCCTCGTGGTAGAGGCGAAACGCGCCAAGCAGGGCCGCGACGTAGGCGTCGTTGAGCGACGCGCCCGCGGCCTTCGAAGCCCCGCGCAGGTCGCGAAACGCGACGTCTAGGGCGAGAAACCGCCATGAAAGACTGCGGCCCTGAAGCAGCGGCGAGCTCACGGCTTCGGGTTCTGCGAGAACGCGACCGAGGGACGAGGCAAACTCGGACGCCTGCCGCGCAGAGGCGATCGGCGTTTTCAAGGCGTTTGCGCGATCGACGGCCTTCCGAAAAAAATTCGGGACAGCCCGAGCGTCCCTCTCGAGCTGCTCGCGCAAAAGACCGAACGGTGTCGCACGTTCTGGGGGTGGGGGGGACGGCTGCGGCTTGTCGGGGTTGGCCTCTCGCGTCCGAGAGTGAAGCTGCGATACGAGCTGGATACCCCCAAGACCGTCGGTCGTGGAGTGATGCATCTTGAGGAGGTACGCGGCCTGCCCGTTTGGAAGACCCTCGAAGAGCACGACCTCCCACGGAGAACGCGCGCGATCGAACGGGGTCATGGCGACCTGCTCCGCGGCGCGTAACAGCTCGGGCCACCCGCCGCCCTCAGGGAGGCCGATGCGCCGTACGTGGTAGCGGAGGTCGAAGTCGGGGTCGGTGACCCAGCACGGGTTTCCGACGCCGAGCGCGGGTTCAGCCACCTTCTGCCGAAAGCGCGGCACCATTCGCGTGCCCCAATCGCAGGCCGCTAGGAAGCGGTCCCAGTCGGGCACGCAGTCGAGCACCTCGATGCCGCAAATCGTCGAACGCAGCCGAGGGTCCGCCTCGACGCGCCACATGAGCGTTTCGAGCGCATTCATCTCCCTTGCTTCGCCCCAGTGAAGGGGCTGGTCCGTCGACGGATCCGGCACGCCCAACTTTTACACTGCCTGTGCCTGCGGCTGCAAACCCGCTCGTCCCGGTATCGCCCGCCGAGCGGATAACGTATGCTCCGCGTCGATGCCAACGGCGCGCGACTTGGAAGTACGGACGCTCGGAGCTGGTAGGTTCGAGTCCCCGCTGCAGGCGAAGGGGCGCCGGTTCGAAGACGAGTCGACTCGGGTTCGCCTCCTACGCAACACCACGGTCGAGCCATCACCGGCGTCCGACCTCGCCCTAGAGAGGGCAGGGCCGCGGCGAAAGCTCTTCTTCGATCCAACGAATACCACCGCGGCGTTCGTTACGTGCGGTGGGCTCTCTCCAGGGCTCAACAACGTGATTCGCTCCGGCTTCCTCGAGCTCAAGTTCAACTACGGCGTCGAGCGGGTGTTTGGCATTCGAGACGGCTACGCCGGCTTCAACCCCGAGCTAGCGCTCACGCCTCAGCCGATCACGTCGGACTTCGTTCGCGACATTCACCACCTCGGCGGCACGGTTCTCGGCAGTTCGAGGGGAGCCCAAGACCCGTGCGTCATGGTCGACTTTTTGGAACGGCAGGGCATCGACCTGCTGTTCTGCATCGGTGGTGACGGCACGCATCGCGGCGCTCACGCCATCGCGCAGGAGCTCGCACGCCGTGGGCTCATGAAGTCCGTCGTCGGCATTCCCAAGACCATCGACAACGACGTCCGGTTCGTCGACCTCAGCTTTGGTTTTCTGACGGCCCTCGGAGCGGCCAGCGACGTTCTTCGAGGTGCACACGTGGAAGCGATCGGCGCCCGAAACGGGGTAGGTCTCGTGAAGCTCATGGGACGCGAAGCCGGATACATCACCGTGGGCGCGGCACTCGCGAGCCAGGAGTCGAACTTCGTGCTCGTTCCCGAAGTGGCCTTTCCGCTAGACGGTCCGCGCGGGTTTCTCGAAGCGCTCGAGGAGCGCGTCGTCGATCGGGGGCACGCCCTGGTGGTCGTGGCAGAGGGTGCGGGTCAGCATCTGCTTGGGCCGCTCGAGACACAGCGTGACGCCTCCGGGAATCGACGCTTCAAAGACATCGGCGTGTTCTTGAAGCACCGCATCACCGAGCATTTCGCAGAGCGGAGCATCGAGCTGAACCTCAAGTACATCGATCCGAGCTACGCCATCCGAAGCGTCCCCGCGAATGCTTGGGACCGAATCCTGTGCGACCGCATGGCCCGGGGTGCCGTGCACGCGGCCATGGCTGGAAAAACCGACGTCATGATCGGCTACTGGAACCAGGAGATCGTTCACGTTCCCATCGCCACTGCGGTCGCGAAGAAGAGAACGCTCCGGCTCGAGAGCGATTTCTGGAGCGCCGTCCTCGCCACCACCGGCCAACCCAACTGGCACGCGACTGAGGGCTTGACCGACGCGCCGCAGGCGACGTGAGTCGCACGGATTTACGTGGCCGGCACCTCACCGCCCGGCTGTCCCCTGGTGCGGTACGCTGGGCCCCTGCATCGGTACGTCGCACTTTCGACGACGGCTCGGCATTCCGGTGAAAACGGTTCGCGTTCGGCGTCTCAGCCTTGCTGTCCGACCAATCGGCCCGACATTGCGCTCATGAGGATCGCAACTGACGTCACGAAACTCATCGGGGGTACGCCCCTCGTCCGCTTGAATCGGGTCACCCGTGGGCTCGGCGCGGAGGTGGTGGCGAAGCTCGAGGGCCACAACCCGGCGAACAGCGTGAAAGACCGCATCGGCGTATCCATGATCGACGCCGCGGAGCGTGAGGGGCTCATCGAGCCCGGCAAAACCCTGTTGATCGAGCCAACTTCTGGAAATACGGGGATCGCGCTGGCCATGGTTGCGGCGGCGCGTGGGTACGAGCTCGTCTTGACCATGCCCGACTCCATGTCGCGCGAACGTCGAATCGTGCTCCGTGCCTATGGAGCCAAGCTGGTTCTCACACCGGCCGCTGAGGGCATGCTGGGAGCCCTGCGCGCCGCCGAGGAACTGGCAGCGCGGTTCCCCACGAGCTTCATTCCCCAGCAGTTCCGAAACCCTTCAAACCCCGCAATCCACCGCGATACCACCGCGAACGAGATCTGGAACGACACCGACGGCCAAATTGACTACCTTGTTGCCGGCGTGGGCACGGGCGGCACGATCACCGGCGTTTCCGAGGCGCTGAAGGCGCGCCGTCCGGGCTTGCGTTCGATCGCGGTGGAGCCCACGGAGAGCTCCGTGCTCTCGGGCGAGGAGCCGGGCCCACACAAAATCCAAGGTATTGGTGCGGGGTTCGTCCCGGAGGTGTTGAACCGAGAGCTCATCGACGAGATTGTCCGCGTTTCGAGCGACCAGGCACTCTCGATGGCGAGGAAGCTCGCACTCGAAGAAGGACTTCTCGTCGGCATCTCCTCCGGCGCCGCGGTGGAGGCGGCGCTGCAGGTCGCATCTCGTCCAGAGGCAGACGGGAAACTGGTGGTGGTCGTCCTCCCGAGCTTCGGCGAGCGCTATCTGTCGACAGCGCTTTTCGAGCATGTCGACTACCACGGAAGCGACCAGGTCCCCTGAACGAGGGCGAGGATCCCTTGACGCGCGCCGCACTTGATCCATAATCCATAGCGATCGATATGAAATAGGGTTTTCGGATGGCACGTCCCAAAGAGTTTGATCCTGAGGTTGCGCTCGAGAAAGCGACGGCCCTTTTTTGGGCAAAGGGGTACTTCGACACGTCGATCCGAGACCTCGTCGACGAAACCGGGGTCAACTACTACGGGCTCTACAGCACCTTCGAGGACAAGCGCGGGCTCTTTCTCCAAGCGCTCGACCTATACCAAAACTCCGTGACACGTACGGCCCTCCGAGAGCTGCGCGGTTCGGGGTCACTTACCACGCGAGTACGTCGGGTTCTCGAGGTGCTGCTCGCCGAGATGCAGACGGAGTCGGGCAGCCGTGGCTGCCTCATGGCCAACACCGCGGTGGAACTGGCTCCGCACGACGCCGAGGTCGCCGAACGCGTGCAGCAGCATTTGAAGCTCCTTCGAAAGGAGTTTCGAGCCGCTCTCGAACGCGGAAAGGCGGACGGCGACTGCGCGCTGGGCCTCGATGTTTCTGCCCTGGCCGAGCATCTTGCGACGACGGCCTACACGCTCGGCATGCTCAAGCGTGCCGGCTGTTCGCAGGCGTACGTCAACAGGCACATCGACGTGGTGATGTCTCTGTTGGCGTAGCGGGTCTCTTTTTTTGAGCAATTTCATAGCGAACGATATGAAAGGAAAGCACCATGACCCAATCAACTCAGAACTTCGACGCGTACACCTTCTCCAAGAACCCCAACTACGACGAGCCAACGGTTCGAAGGGAATTCGCGAAAGCCGTGCCCCTCAAGACCGTGGTGGTCTACTGCTACGATCCGCGGGCAACAGGTGTTCCGGCCGCCGTGGCAAGAGAGTTTGGGGAGGTGTATCCGGGGCAGGTGGTGACGGATGCCGACGGCAACAAAGTTGCGTCAACCACTTCTGTTTTCGAGGTCGTAGTAGCAGGGGGCCGCGCGGTCGATGCGATGCGCTCCGTGACCGTCGCTCAGCACCTCTTCGGGATCGAGAACGTCGTCATCGTCCACCATACGCACTGCGGAGCCACTTCCTTCACACGTGACGGAATCGTCGATGCGTTCAGGCGCGAGCAGGGCAGGAACATCGACAACCTGTACGAGGACGCCAGCATCTGCATCTCAGATTTTCACGACTCGCTCGAGCACGACGTCCGTCTGTTGCGCGAGTCCGCCGGCACGCCGGCGCATGTGAACATCTACGGCTACGTCTACGACATCGACACCGACGCGCTCACTCTCGTCGTGCACGACGACGCTACTGACGCTGCTTCCTCGGTATCCATGGGGTCGGGTCGTGTGTGAAGAGCGTTCATCTCAGGAGCTGAACGAGGCGGTCTCCGCAGATCGCGACTTGGTCTCCGACATTCGGCGCCAGTGGTACTTCGTCTTTGCGTTGCTCGGCACCGTGGGTGTCGCGCTGGCCGGATGGGCGCTCTTGTCGGGCGACTGACGGAAGGGAGAAAAGAACCGATGAAAAACACCCTGCAGTGGAAAATCCCGGGAGAGACCTTCGAGGATGGAAGCCACTTTCGAGACTGGGTGAAGGTCGAAGAAAGCGGCGTGTGGCACTGGCAGTACGATACACACGAGCTGTCCTTCGACATCTATCGGCACGACGACCAGTACTGGAAACTCTATCGTATGCGCCTCGTGCCCGAGGGGTCGACGGACTACTCGTACCACTTCGGTGGACAGGCCTGCCGAATGGTTCTCGTGGAGTACTTGTCGCCCGCGAAGTCGCCTCATTCGCATCGGCTGATGCGAGTAGGCGATCGTGAGTGGGTGCGGACCTACGAGTTCGATTCGTCGGCGCATCGGGTTGTCGAGGCGGGCAAACCAGACCCGAGCTACGGGGCGCCGTATGGCAAGACACGGGACGTCGTCTGACTGCTGCGCTCGCAATCGGCGCAGTGCTGTGCTTCCCTGAAGCGCCGATGAAAACGACGTTGCCCCTCGCCCTACTGATCTCAGCCTGCGCGGGCTCTCAAGTTGCGCCCTCTACGGCCGTTCCGACCACGACGGTGGTCCTGGCATCCGAGGCCGAGTGGGAGCAGCTCAACCCCGCGCGCGGTGACGCGAGCCCCATGGCGGCGACGCTCTGGGGCGATCGGAACGGGAAGGGGCCGACGGGGTTTCTCTTCAGGCCCGTGGACGGCTTCGAATCGCCGCCCCACGCACACAACGTGTCCTACCGGGGAGTCGTCATTCGCGGGCTGGTTCACAACGACGATCCCGAGGCAGAGGAAGTCTGGATGCCGACAGGTTCGTATTGGACGCAGCCCAAGGGTGGTGTTCACATCACCTCAGCGAGGGGTACCGACATCCTCGCCTACATCGAGATCGATGAAGGACCCTACCTCGTTCTTCCCGTTGACGAGGCGTTCGACGTCGACGAGGTGCCGCTCAACGTGGACGCGTCGAAGATCGCGTGGAGTCCGCAGCCTGGTACCGAGACCGCCGTGGCACAGCTGTGGGGGGACCCTCTCGACGACGAGCCGAGCGGGGCGCTCATCAGGCTTCCCGCGGGGTTCGTCGGCGCCCTCCGAAGTCACGGAGCGAGCCTTCGCGCAGTCGTGATCGAAGGGAGACCGACGTACCGGGCGTCGGACGACGCGCGCAGGCAAACTCTCGAGCCTGGAAGCTACTTCAGCTCGTTCGGCCGAGCGACGCATCAGGTGTCAACCGACGCCGGAGAGGGCGCTGTCGTGTATATCCGAGCCGAAGGGGCGGTCGACGTCAGTTCGTTACAGGACGAGCCCTAGTTCCTCTGGGCAGCGTCACGACGAGGCCGATTCCGCGTCGAATATCGTCTGTGATAGCTTCCGAAAACCGTGCTTGCCGACCACGCTTTCCACGATGCCATTGGCACGACCTATGCGCGTGGCTGGTACCTGGTGCAGTGGAGTGAAGCCCTGGCTCCCGGAGAGATTCAGCCGCTCCGCTACTTCGGGCACGACTTCGTGCTCTACCGCAGCGAAGCCGGCGACGCGCGGCTACTCGACGCGCACTGCCCACATCTCGGTGCGCATCTGGGTCACGGCGGTCGAGTCGAGGGGGATTCCATCGTGTGCCCTTTCCACGCCTGGCGGTTCGATGGTGCGGGCGCTTGCACGGAGGTCCCCTACGCCAAACGGATCCCCGCCAAGGCAGCGCTGCACGCCTACGAGCTTCGCGAGCACAGCGGGATGATCCTCGCCTACCTCGATGCACCGGGTCGCACGCCCGAATACGAAGTGCCACCGATCGTCGAGCACGGCGATCCGGGCTGGACCGAGCTCGTCGTGTCGGAGATGGAGATCGCCACGCAGGCGCGGGAGGTCATCGAGAACATCGCCGACCGTGCGCACTTCTCCCATGTGCACGACACCAACATCCACGCCTTCGACGTCGATGTTGACGGTCCGCGCGCCACCCAGAAGAGCACCGTGGGACGATTCATCCGAGGGCAAGAGTGGCTCGGAGAAAGCTCGGCAACCTACTACGGGCCTGCCGTGCAGTTTACGACGATCGTTTGGACGCACCCGACCGTACTCATCAACGCGCACGTTCCCATCGACGAGCATCGCCTCCTGCTGCGTTTCGCCGTCCTGATGAAGAAGCCCGAAGGCGTGGAAGTTCCTCGCTCTGCGATTCAGGTGCACATCAATGCGATGAGCGAAGGCTACCTACAGGACGTCGCGATTTGGGAGAACAAGCGCTGGCAGGATCAGCCGATCCTCGCGGACGGCGACGGTCCCATTGGTACGATTCGCCGATGGTACGCGTCTTTCTTCGACGAGCGAGCCTGAGGGCGCCGCGCCGCGTCGGTCAGTGCTGCAAGACTCGGCGCATGGCGGTCGTGAGCTCACCGACGCTTGAGCTACTGCGTGCTTGTCGAGTCATCGTGGCTTCGAGGAAGGCCCCGACCGCTGCGACCGAGGCGCCCCCGAGCGCGAGCGCCAGCATCGCGATCGTGAGACTCGAGCCTTCGAGAACGAACAGGAGCGACACACCCACCAAGAGGATGAACCCGAACAGCATGAGCCGGCCGAATCGGAGGAAATCGCGAATTTCACGACGACAGGTCACCACGGCCTCGACCTCCGTGCCCTCCGGCAGCGAACGAATCGTGCCTGCCATGACGGGTGAAGCGGGGTCTGAGCTCATCGCAATCTGAAACTCGTCACCATCGACCCAAGAACCCAAGTCCTGCCCGACGGCTGCTTCCATCTGACTACGAACTTCGTCAGCGCACGCCGGGGAGCGCCAGATGAAGCGGCTTTCAGAGGACGTGGCGCCATCGGGGGCTGCGACTGGTCGTGCTGAGGTGGTCATCGATACTGTTCGACGAACACGGTGGCTCGAGCCTTTGTTCCACGCGCCCGTTCGTTCGTCGCGATCTGCCGTCTCGATGGCGCACTTCGTGCCGCGTCAGGCGCCTGAGTTTCCGGTCATCGGATGCTCTTCGGCGAGGGCCGAGGTGACATGGGGATGCAGAATGAACTCACTGACCGAGCCCCAGAGCGACTCGAACTCCGGGCGTTTGAAGTCGCTGCCAGTCGCAATCCAGTCGTAGTGCGGGGGGTCGTGGGCGAGGTCGTTGAAGTGCCCGCACACGTCGAGGTGGTCTCCGACCGCCGCGTACACGAGCTCTCCCCAGAGTTGAGATAGCGTCGGGACCACGCCGTCGGTGTCCAGGGGCCCAGGAACCTCTTCGTATTGGTCGACCAAGAGGCGCGCCTGCTGTGGCGTGGGCGTCGGGTACTGCGCGTTCTCGTCCGTGCCGGCCCATCGGAGGAACCGGTAGACGGAATGCGACGCCAGACGGTACGGGTCGAAGCCGATGGCCCGGAGCGTTTGCCAGCCAGGAGTGCGCGCCTTCATCACGACGCAGCCGTAGCGAACTCCGGGGCGGTCCTCGGTGGCGGCGTTCAGCAGGTCGATACCGCCCGGCGTGAGCTGACCGAGCGCTGCCGTGTCGCCGCTGATCGATTCGACGTAGCGCTTGACCTTGGCCTGCCGGTCTTTGTCAAATCGATCGAAGACCTGCTCGTAGAACTGATCGAGAATCGAGCTCTCGAGTCCGAAGTAGTCGTCGAGCCGCGTGATGACGCGACCCGCCTCGATGGCGACGCTCACAGGCAGCTTCCCGTACTCCATCGTGTAGATCGTCGTGAGCGAGATGAGTCGGAGGAGCTGGGCGCCCATCGCCGAGCTGAAGAATGCTGCCACCGGGGCGCCGTGGTTTGGCGTGGCGACGGTGACTACGCTTTGCACACGCGACGAGAGCGCCTCGAGCGCCTCGGCGTCGATTTTGAGTGCGGCGTTGGGTGTGACGAAAAGGCGCGCGTCGAGCCCTCCGGTGGAGTGGCCGATCAGGTGAATCGGGCCCGACTCCGACGTCGCGCGAAT
>JBCDFZ010000068.1:0-23262 GCA_039177115.1 Myxococcota bacterium | reverse complement strand
GAATCACGACCACCGGCAGGTTGTCACTATCGATCCGGAGAACGCGTTTGGTAGCGGGGACCACGAAACCACGCGCTTGGTGCTCGGCGTTCTCGAGCGACGAGTTCGAGGCGGAGAGCGCGTGCTCGACGTCGGATGCGGAACCGGGATCCTGTCGGTCGCCGCGCTGAAGCTCGGTGCGAAACACGCGGTCGGAATCGACGTCGAGGATGCGGCCGTCGAAGTCGCGGAACGGAATGCACGAGTCAACGCGGTTGCCGAGCACCTCGAGGTCTCGAAGACCCCCATCGAATCGGTGACCGCCCTCTACGATCTCGTGCTTGCGAACATCGAAACCAGGATCCTGACGCAGATGACCGAAGCCCTTCGTGCACGGTTGGCCCCGGGCGGGGTGCTCGTGCTGAGCGGTATTCTGCAGAACGAGCGAGACCAGATCCTCCTCGCATTCGAACCGATGCGCCCCGTGGAGTTGGTCTCCGAGAACGAATGGCTCGCGTTCGTGATGGAGTCAGCATGACCGTCCGCAGGCTGCTCGCACCAACGCTTCCTGCGGCCGGCGGTCTCGTCGAGCTCGAAGGGGCTTCCGCTCGTCACGCACTCGTGCTCCGAATGAAAGTGGGGGACACGCTCGTGCTCTTCGACGGACGCGGGCAAGAAGCCGATGCAGTAGTGGATGCCGTCGACCGTGAGCGCGTATCGTGTCGCGCGGGACCTTGCGGGTCCGTGCCCTCGGAGAACGTGCATCTCGGCCTGATGCTCGCCATACCCAAGGGGTCGAAACTCGACGACTGCGTGCGGATGGCGACGGAACTCGGTGTCCACGAAATCGTACTACTCGAGACGGAGCGCACGATCCCCCGCTGGTCGACCGATCGCGCTGCGTCACGTCTCCAACGTCTCGATCGGGTGGTCCAGGAGGCGGCTGCCCAGTGCGAGCGTGCCGACATTCCGTCCATCCATGCGCCCGCTTCGCTGGCGGTTTCGCTCACCCGGTTCGACGAGGGCATGCTCGGGGTCGTGTTCGCGGCCCGAGCGACCGGCCGCCTCGCTGCGCCGACGACCGCTACCGCAGCCGCGTGGTGCGCCGTCGGCCCGGAGGGCGGCTTCACCGACGTCGAACTCGCGGCGTTTGCCGAAGCCGGGTTCGATCGTGCCACCCTCGGTCCCACGATCCTGCGCGTCGAGACTGCGGTTCCCGCAGCCCTAACGCTCGTCCGAGACCGATTGGACGGATTCGGACAAGTCCGTTGACACGCCGGGCGCGCCGGGGCGACCATGGCGGGTGGGATGTCGGTGCTCGCCTCGCTGCTGGTCCGTGACCAGCTGATTTCCGTCGATCGGGTGCAAGAAGCCATCCAAGAGCAGGTCATTCGGGGGGGCAACTTGGACACCGTCCTACTCGAACTCGACTGTCTCTCCGAGGATCCGATCAGCGCGTATTGCGCCGCCGTCTACGGGCTGATGCCCGCCACGCGCGACGAGGTGATGAATGCCGCAACGGACGTCGTGCGCGGGCTGCCACGGGAGTTCGCGGTACGCCACCGGCTGATTCCGCTCACTCAAACCGAGGAAGCGATCGTGCTTGCGGTGGATCGACCGCTGCCTGATGCGATTCTACGAGAGATCTCGTTCGAACTCGGGGTGGATCCCGTACAACGCGTGGCGTGCTCGGTGCGCATCGAGGCGGGCCTTGCGAAGCACTACGACATCGAGATGACGTCCAGGATGCGCAAGCTCGCCGAGAGACTCGACCGGGCGGAGACGCAGCACGTCCCCTACGTCGCTCCGTTCGAAGGCATCGGAAAACGGAGCTCGCTCCCCCCGCGAAAGAAGATCTCTGGATCGTATCCTCGCGTGGAGTCGTCCATCCCCGCACCCGTCGGCATCGCTGACACCGAGCCACCTCCGCCGCTGATCGACCGAGAGCGCTCCTCGGTTCCTGCGGGCACCTTCCGCGACTCGAGTCCCGGTCGCGCTCGCTCGGAGACCAAGTCTGGTTTCATCGACGCGACGCGGTACAGTTTGCCGCCGCGCCCACCTGAACTACTCGGGCGACCTTCTGTCGGCAACAGGCGAAACCGATCGAGCGTCGCGCCGCCGACCGCTCCCAAACTCGAGTCGGCGCAGGACTGGCGTTCGTCACCCGAGCCCACGACGGAGCCGCCGCCGTCCGATCGCAGTACGCGGAGGCCCGTCCCGCACGACCCCCGTCGCGACAACGACGGCAGCGCACTAACGCACGACGTGGTTTCGTTGAAGCCTGGAACGCCGAGTTCGGTTCCCCCGAGCGAGGAGGTCCCGACCGTTCCGCGTGCAAGCAAGTGGGCGCCCGCGCCACCTCCGGAGGAAGGGTCGCTTCCGAGTGTCATCGTCGACTTCGGGGAAGACGTCGAAGAGCTCATCGCTGCGCTTCGTGACGCGGCCCCCGAAGACGAGATGGTCATTCTTCCGCTCCTTGCGGCCGGCGAAACTGCGCTCCCCGCGCTTGCGCGAGAGTTCCCCGGACGCCTCTGGTTCGACCGGCACGCTCCGTACGCCAAGACTCCGGCCGGACGGGACGTCTCTCCGGTGGCTCGTACCTTCGTGGCGTTCGGTCAGCGTTCCGTCCCATATCTGATTCCCCTGCTCGACCACACCGAACCGGACGTCCGGTACTACGCGACCCTCGTAGCTTCCGAGTTCGTTCATCCCGAACTCGTCGAAGCGGTCGGCCGCAGACTCTACGACGAGGATCGCGGGGTGCGGGCAGGTGCGTATCGAGCGCTCAGCGTCCTGTACGCGTGCGAGAACGAGTTCGACGACCTGGTCGAGCGGCTTCGACAGGCCGCGCGAGACGGCCGAAAGCTCCCAGAGCAAATCACCGCGATCGAAGCGCTCGGACGGCTTCGGGACGTCGACTCCTTCGAGTTCCTCGTTTCGCTCCTCGATAGCCCTTCGGTCGAGGTGATTCGAGGCGCCCACGCGAGCCTCGTTCGTTTGGCCTGCCAGGATTTCGGGACCCACAAGAAGAAGTGGCTTGCCTGGCACGATAGAAACCTCGAGTCCCACCGTGTCGAATGGCTCATCGACGCATTGACGAACAGCGACGAGCGACTTCGGCGTCGTGCGAGCGACGAGCTCAAACATCTTACGCAGGAGTACTTCGGCTATCACCCAGGGCACGCGAAGCGTGAACGGGAAGCCGCGCAGCAGAAGTACCGACGCTGGTGGACCGAGGTTGGAAGCCGAATGTTCCAGTACCCGGATCGCGCGAGTTCTGGCCACGCGAGCGGCCGGTGATAGACTCGCCAACCTAGGCGAAACCGTTGCGAATCCCGAGGCTTCTGACCATCGTTGGCCCTAGCGCCGCGCTGTATGTGTTGGCCGCTCGAGCGTCCCTCGGCGTGGCGACCGACGACGAATGGATATTTGCACTCGGCGCCATGGCGTTCGCCGCGAGTCCGATCATGCTGCTCGTTGCGCCACCCCCGCGGGCGGCGGTGTCTCTTGCATGGATAGGAGTGTCGTTCGGTGTCGCCATCGCGGCCGCGGCATCCCGGAGTCCCGTCCTCGCGCTCACGCACGGAGCGGCTTGGCTCGCCGCGGCCTCCGCGGTCCTCGGCCTGGCGACACCTCGCGGTCTGCGCACGACGCCTTGGCGAATGATGGTTTGGGCCGTGGTTTTCGGTGCGGCCGCTGTGACGGCACTCGCCGTGCCGACGCCGTCCCGGGGGCACGCCTTGGGCCTATACGCGCTCGGGTTGGTCGTGGCCTCCGGGGCTTTGCATTGTTTTCGCCTCGCTAAGCTCGGCAGCAAGCTCGAAGGCGCCCTGACCGCGCTTGCGTTGGCGACGCTCGCTGTCCCGTTAGCCTGGCTCTGGCAAGGCGATTTCCCCAGTCCCTTCGTGGCGGCCGTCGAATGGTCCGTGGCTGCGGTTCTTTGGCTTGGCCACCTGGCCTGGGTCGACCCCGAGCGTGCGACGTTACGGCGGTCGGGTGTGCCGTTCGTCACCGCGTCAGTCGCGTCGTTTGCCATCGGTCTCGCCCTGTCGGCCTCGGCCCCACAGACGTCTTGGGAGATTGCACTTTCGTGTGTATTGGTCGGCATCACCTGGTCTGGTCTGTTCGCCGTCGCCAAAAGGCTCACGTCTCGTGCGGCCTGGACCGTGCCGAGCGGCCTCGTCCAAAGTGCGCGGCACGCGAGTCGTCGCCTTCTCGGCGCCTCGACGGTCGATGAGATTGCGGTTCACGCGCTGGAACCGTTTCAGTCCGAGTCGGGACTCGACCCGGACGTCACTCTCTACGCGTTGCAGCCACCCATCCGAATTCGACTCGACGAGGGCAGCCGGCCGCTCCTGCGCTCGGTGGAACCGCCTGAGGCGTTGGTCCGTGGCGTGATGGATCTTCCAGAGCCCGTGCTCGACGCCCTGGTTCTGCGGGATCGCATCGTCCGCGAGCCGGCGATCCGCGGCATTGCAGAGGTCATGGAGCATGCCGATCTCGGCATCGTTCTTCGATGCGCGCATCTCGACCACGTCGAGGGTTTTCTCGCGATCCCTCGTGGAGAGCGACGCGAGCCCCTCGGCCGAGCGGAGATTCGTGCGCTCGTCGACCTCGGGGATTCGCTTGGAGGAGTCATGGCGACTGCGCTTGCCCAGCGCCGGGCCGAGAGCCATATCCAGGAACTCTCCGCGCAGCGTCGCGATGCCGAGGACCGGGTCAGCTCGCTTGAAGACCAGCTCGCACAGCTGCGCCGCCAGTCCGACGTGTTCGGCGGCGGCCTCGTTGATGAGCAGGCGCTTCACGTGGCCTACAGTGCCAGCATGCGCCGACTCCAAACGCGCGCAATCGAGCTTGCGGGGACGACCGAACCGGCCGTGTTGCTTGCTGGCGCGGGCACGCCTGTACTCCCCATCGCTCGGTTCATTCACGACCGAGGCGCCCGCTGGCAGGGGCCATTCGCAGTCCGTGACTGTGCGGCGGCGTCGTTCAGTCGCGAATGGGTCGAGTCCGCACACGAGGGGACGTTGGTGCTTCGCGATCTGCCCGCGTTGGCCCGAGAGGACCAGGAGCACCTAGTCGGGCTTCTTGCCGACTTGAACCCGGCGTCCGGGGAGGCTCGAGTTCTCGCAACCACGCGTGTGCCGATCGCGGAACTCGTGCGAAGAGACATCTTGGTACCCTCGCTCGCGGACGTCTTCCCACAGCGCGACGTAGAAGTCCCCGCGCTGCGAAATCGGCGCGAAGACATCCCATCTCTCGTGCTGTTTGCGATCGACAGGGCGTGTCGAGTTCTCGCAACTCAGCCGATCGGGATCGAGCAAGACGCCATGGCGCTCCTGCTCGGTCACGATTGGCCGGGCGATGTCGCCGAGCTCGACTTCATCATCGAATCGGCTGTCGCGAAAGCACGTGATCGATCGATCACGAAAGACGACTTACCGCCGCTCGCATGGCCCTCACAAGCCGAGGAAGCAACCTTCGACGGGACGTATGCCGAAGTCGAACGAAGGACCCTTCATCGCGCTCTGATCCGGGCTGGAGGAAACAAGAGCGAGGCGGCCCGGATGTTGGGTCTCAAGCGAACGACCTTCGTCGACAGGCTGCGTCGACACGGGCTCGAAGGAAGAGGAGGCGCTCTTGGCGGTTCAGTGGCGGGGTAAACGATGAAACCGATTCTCCTGTGGGACGTCATGGGCACGCTCGTGCACGATCCATTCTTCATAGAGATGCCCGGGTTTTTTGGGGTCACGTTCGACTCCATGCTCGCCGACAAACACCCCAGCGCTTGGGTGGAGTTCGAGGTCGGAAGGCGAACCGAGCGAGAGTTCTTGGAGGATTTCTTCCTCGACCGCCGCGCTTTCGACCACCGCGCGTTCGTCGATACGATTGCTTCCGCATACGAGTGGCTTCCCGGGATGGAGGCGTTGCTCGCCGAGCTGCATGATGCGGGGTGCGCGATGCACGCCTTCTCGAACTATCCGGTTTGGTACCGGCTCATCGAAGAACGTCTCGGTGTTTCGAGGTACCTCGAGTGGTCGTTCGTGTCTTGCCACACCGGATGCCGCAAACCCGATCCGGCGGCATACCAATGTGTCATCGATCGATTCCAAGAAGAGGGACGCGACCTCTTGTTCGTCGACGATCGGGAGAGCAACTGTGCTGCAGCTCGGGCTGCGGGGATCGGCGCCGTCCGCTTCGAAGGCATCCAAGGGCTCCGGCTCGCGCTCGAGGGAGAAGGGGTGCTCTAGCGCGAAGGGCTAGCGCCCAACGCTGCGCTTCGACCACCAGCGGCGATAGTGGTTCTGTGCGTCGACGAACGCCCCGCGAGTGTCCGTTTCGGAGAGCGGCTGCAGGAATCGGGTGAGTCGCCAGAGCTCTCGTGAAGCCAGCACGCGGATGTTCGTGCGTCCGTCACCAAGACCTTCAATGAGCCATTCGACGCGAATTTCGTTCCCGTGCTCGGCTAGCCATCGGAGCCAGGGCTCCCGAAGAAAACCGAAGTCGTGCGCCGTCAGCACGCGGAGGCCCACGCGGGACGCTGCGGCCAACCCGCGATCCGGACTTGAGAGTAAGTCCACCAGGAGCGAAGCAGATGCATCGTCTCGAAGCTGCGTGAGCGCCGAGATCGCCCACCTTCGCGCGTCGAGTGTGCCGTCGACGTCTCCCGCGGACTGCCGGAGCCACGCGAGCGCCGACCGATAGACCGTCTCGTGCTGATAGGCGCTCAGGAGATGGAGAGCGACGCGCCGACAATCCCGATCGTCGTCGAGCGTCAGATGCGCGAGTGGTTCGACGAGGTCGGGGCTTCGTCGCTCGGCACAGACCAGCGCCGCGTAGTAACGGACCTGATTCGTCGGGTGCCGCAGCAGTTTTCGGAGGAACGGGATGGCTTCGTCTTCGAAGGACGCGAGTGCCAGCGCGGAGGCCGAGATCTCTTCGGGCCGCGGCAACCGGGAATCGGTGACGAGGGAAGGGCGCCACAGGGGTCCCGGAAAGCTCCGAGCGAGCTCCTCGAGCGCGAAGTCTCCGAGGGGAAGGAGCTTGCGAATCGTCGGGTCCGTGTCCTCGGGGTCACACGTGATCAGCTCGTCGACTAGCACGCGCGCACGGCGTGCGGGTGGTGGCGGTCCGAGACTCCTGTCGAGCTCCGACGCTGCCTCCGACGGCGCCCTCTGGCGTACGCGAGAGCCTCGGTCCTCCGGGCGACTCGGCGCATCCGTCGGAAGTACCCCGGCCGGCAGCGAGTGCCTTCGTCTGCGCCCTTTCACAGGATGATTATACCAGGCTGACGAGTTTTGTGCGCCCGCCGCTAGTCGCCACCGAGTTTCACGGTCAGACTCCGCAGCATGTACCGGATGATCGTGCGTAGGCTCGACGGGCTCGACGCACTGGAAGTGGAAGAGTCTGACCGACCTGAGGTCGGTGCGGGAGAGGTCGGGATCGAGGCACGTGCCATCGGCTGCAACTTCTTCGACACGTTGATCACGCAGGGGAAGTACCAGATCAAGCCGGAGCTTCCTTTCTCGCCGGGGGCCGAGGTGTCAGGCGTCGTCTACGCCGTAGGGGAGGGTGTGACGGAGGTCGCCCCCGGCCATAGGGTCAACGCTCTTCTTCCGTACGGTGCGTTTGCATCGGATGTGGTGGCCCCCGCCGATCGCGTCTTCCCGATCCCGGACGCTGTTTCGTTTGAAGACGCTGCGGCTACTGGCCTGGTGTATCAGACGTCCCACCTCGCTCTCGTGCACCGCGCAAACCTTCAGGCTGGGGAGACGCTGCTCGTCCACGCGGCCGCGGGCGGGGTCGGTCTCGCTGCGGTGCAGATCGGGGCGGCCCTCGGTGCTCGCGTCATCGGCACTGCGGGGACCCCGGAGAAGCTCTCCCTCATCCGCGAACACGGCGCCGACGTCGCACTGAACTACCGAGACGAGGACTGGGTGGCGCTCGTGAAGGAGCACACCGGGGGTCGCGGTGCCGACGTGGTCTACGATCCCGTAGGTGGGGACACATTCGACCTATCGACGAAATGCATCGCGTTCGAGGGGCGGATCCTCATCGTTGGCTTCGCGAGCGGCCGTATCCCGACCGCCGCGATGAATCGAGTCATGGTGAAGAACTTCTCGCTGGTCGGGATCCATTGGGGTCTCTACTTCGACAAGAACCCAGCGGTTCTTCATGCGTCTCAGCGCGCTCTTTCCGAGCTTCAGGCGGAGGCCAAGATCAAACCCGTGGTGAGTCGGACCTTTCCACTTCGGGAGGCTGCGGCTGCGCTCGCGGCACTCGCCGATCGGCGGACGACCGGCAAAATCGTGCTCATTCCTTAGCTTCGTCGCCCGCAAGCGCGCCCTCGAACCGATCCAGCACGATGTCGGCGATAGCCGGATGCGCTCCGAGCGGGTCGGACAGGAGATACTTGGTCCCCGGATGGTTGGCCGCTGCTTCGGCCAAGAGACGCGGAACGTCCTCGCGAACGTGTCGCCCCGGCGCGAGCATGAACGGGTGAGCTACCACCACCGTCGCGCCGCGTTCGACGCATTTGGCGAAGCCGCGGTCGATGGTCGGTTCGGCGAGCTCCATGTGGGCGTGCTCGACGATCCGGTCGGACGCGATGCGTTCCCGAATCATTTCGGCCACGCGCTCGATGAGCGTGTTCGCCTCGGCTCGCCGGCTGCCGTGGTCGATTAGCAAGAGTGCGTAGCGTTCACTCACGGTTCTTGCGACGAACTCTGTGGGCGAGGTCTGCCTTGTCAAGAACCCTTTCAGACACAGGCGTCTAGCGTGCGGTCCACCGACCGTGCGTAGCTTCCCCCGAAGAGATTCACGTGCACGAGCAGCGGGTAGAGCTGGTAGAGAGGAATACGATCGGCGGCGCCGGCGGCTAGGGGGCTCACCTCCTCGTACGCCGCGAACACGCTCGCGCCGAACCCTCCAAAGAGCCGCATCATCGCGAGGTCGACCTCTCGGTGCCCGCCGTACACTGCGGGGTCGATGAGACAAGGCGCGCCCGAACCATCGACGTGGAGGTTCCCGCCCCAGAGATCGCCGTGGAGTCGGGCCGGGGGCTCGGGTGCCCCAACGCGCTCCGGTAGAGCGCGTTCGAGGGCCGTCAGTTTCTTTCGAGTCCGGGAGTCGAGGAGACCTTGATCGACGGCGCGCCTGACCTGCGGAGCAAGCCGCCGTTCCCAGTAGAACGATGCCCAGTCGGGGCTGGTGTCGTTCGACTGCGGCAGCCGCCCGATGAAGTTGTTCTGGCGGTGACCAAACGATGAGGCGCCAAACGCGTGGAGGGCCGCGAGCTTTCGGCCGAGCGCCTCGTCGAAACCGACCATCCGCTTGCCCGGCACCAGCAGCTCGAGCGCCAAGAACGCCGGCGTTTCATCCGAGTACGCGAGAACTTCCGGCACGCGAATCACCTCGGCCTCGGCCAGCCATCGGAGCCCGTCGGCTTCCGCCTCGAACATCCCGCACGGAGCTTTGCCGTTTGTCTTTACGAAAACCGAGCGCTGGTCGGCGAGCTGAACGGCGTACGCCTCGTTGATGTCGCCACCGCTCAACGCAGAAGCGTTGGCGACTTCGCTTCCAAACGTCGCTGCGAGCGTAGAACGCAACGAGGGGGTCACAGCACGTGCTTCTCACGAACGTGATCTAGAAGCCCTCGGGCTGCCGCCGCGCAGACTTCGAATACGTGCTCGAAGCCGTCGTCCCCGCCGTAGTAGGGATCGGGAACGTCTTGTCCCTTGCCAGAGTCGAGGTCGAAGTCGCGAAACAGAAATACCTTCTTCCCGTCGATTTCCGTTGGCGCCAGCTCGATCAGATGACGATGGTTGTTCTGGTCCATCGCGACCACGTAGTCGAACCGATCGAAGTCGTCGGCTTGAAACTGTCGCGCGCGCCCCCCGACTCGGACGCCGCGTCGCTTTCCTGTCGCGGCAGCTCGCCTATCCGGCGGCTCGCCGACATGCCAGGCGCCCGTACCCGCACTGTCGAGGTGGATGGCCGCGTCGAGCCCTTCCAACTCCACCAGATGCCGCATCGTTGCTTCCGCCGTCGGCGACCGGCAGATGTTTCCGAGGCAAACGAAGCAGATTCGAACCTTCATCGTCAGGGACGTAGTAGCACCTTGCCAACGTTTTTGCCGTCTTCGATGAAGGCGTGGGCGTCCCCAGCTTGTTCGAGTGGAAAGCCGCGGTCGACGTGGGGCTTGATGCTGCCGGTTTCGTAAAGACCGAGGAGCGCGTACATCTCCTCCGAGATTAGATCTACCTCGTCCCACAGGTGACCCATGTTCACACCTGAGACGCCTCGATTCTCATGCATGAGCGTCATCGGCGACCACTTCGGCATGCGCAGGAGCTGTCCGACGACGTGGAAGATTCGGCGTTTCCCGAACTTGGCCATGTTGGCCCAACCAAAGGGAATGATCATGCCGGCCGGCCGCAGTAGCGAGTACCCCTTCTTCCAGTCCGCACCTCCGAGAGCGTCGAGGACGAGGTCCACACCTTTCCCGTCGGTGAGCTCACGAACGGCCTCGGCGTAGTCGATCGAGTGATAGTCGATCGGGTGATCGCATCCGTTCGCGCGCACATGGTCGTGCTTTCCCGCCGAGGCTGTTCCGTAGCTAACGACACCCTCGACCGAGCGGCAAAGCTGGCTCGCGGCCGTTCCGACGCCTCCCGCGGCCTGATGGATCAGAACATGGTCTCCCGGTTTGATTCGAAAGACCTCGAACAGCATGTGGTAGGCGGTCAGGTAGTTCACCGGTAGTGCGGCCGCCTCTTCGAAGGTCATCTGGTCTGGTATCGGGAACGTGTTGATCGTCGGTACGCAGACGGTGTCGGCGTAGCCTCCGAACCGTGTCATCGAGAAGACCTTTTGCCCGACTGCACGATCGGTCACGCCCTCTCCGACAGCGTCGATCTCCCCAGCCACTTCGTAGCCGACTACCATCGGTGGCTTGGGCGCGTCTTCGTAGAGACCCTGCCGCGCCATGATCTCCGCAAAGTTGATGCCGGAGGCGCGAACGCGAATTCGAACTTCGCCTTTGGCGGGTTTGGGATCCGGGGCCTCTCTCACTTCGAGGACGTCGGGGGTCCCATACTTCGGAATCCAGACTGCTCTCATTCTGGAGAGCTACGGCGCGTCCGTTTCATGTCAAGGTCGCGCGCGCGTGGTACGATCCTCCAATGGACGCCGTGCTTGCCCCGGACATCTACGTGAACGCATCGGTTTCATTGGGTTCGCCACCGGAGCGTGTCGTGCGTCGTGCCCTCGGCGGCTCCGTCCCCGCCAAAACCTCTAATTGGGTACTCGAGCGTATCGAATCGATGCTTCGCGCGCTGCCGGAGTTCAAAGACGACGCGGTTGCGCAACAGATGCGGACCATTCGAGGCCTGGTCGAGGTGGTCGAGACGGAGGAGTTCTACATCGAAGACTGGGCCGAGGCGCTCTGCGCGCTCGCATCTGCCGCCGGAGTGAAGCAGGTTCTCACCGATCATCCCGACCTTCTCCGCGACGAGAACGACCGCGGGATTCGCTTCGTATCGTCCGACCATTGGCTCGATGAGCAGGCGACCCCGCCACCTCCGCCGCCGGCTTCTTGAAACACGCTGCTTGAGTGTGGGGCCGCCCGGCTGCTACAGCGGGGCATGGCTAGCTCGTTTCTCCCAGAAAAGGAGGAGATCAAGCGCCGGCTCGAGGGGCGATACGTGGGGTCTGTGCCGCACAACCGGTCGCTCAACCTGAGCGTCGCGAACTATCGGCCGGAGCACCTCTCGCTTCGATTACCCTATCGCGAAGACCTCGTCGGTAATCCGGAAACCCGCGTGCTTCACGGCGGGGTCATCACGAGCCTCATCGACGCAACCTGCGGTGGCGCGGTGATCCTCTCGCTCGTCGCACCCCGGCGCATCGCCACACTCGATCTTCGGATCGACTACGTCCGACCTGCGATTCCGGACCAAGACGTCATTTGCGAGGCGCACTGCTACAAAATCACGCGCAACGTCGCCTTCGTTCGCGCGCTTGCGCATCACGGTGAAGAGGTGAATCCCATTGCGACGGCATCGGGCACCTTCGTGGTGTTCTCCGACGATTCCAAACCGGATGCAGGTTCATGAGCCTGGTTCGGGATGCAGTCGAGAACCTTCGTACGACAGGGGACTTCGAGGCCCTCCAAGAAGTCATTCCGTACGCCAAGTTCATGGGCATCACGGCCAGAATCGACGATGATGACGTGCTGGCCACGATGCACTACTCCGACCACCTCGTTGGGAACCCCGTGGCCCAGAAGCTTCACGGCGGTACGCTCGGCGCCCTTCTCGAGTCGACGGCGATATTCAAACTCTTGTGGCATGGCGAGACCAACGCGGTTCCCAAAACGATCAACATCACGGTCGAGTACCTGCGAGGGGCTGACCAAGCCGACGTCTTCGCACGAGCCGAGTTCACCCGACACGGGCGGCGAGTCGCCAACGTGAGAGTCTTCGCCTGGCAGGCCGATCCAGCGAAGCCCGTCGCGGTTGCTACCGCGCACTTTCTGCTCGTGCCAGAGTAGGCGGTCCATGAAGTGCCAACCGATCCACGGGCTCACCAACGCCCAGTCGCTCGAGGAAGCGAAGCGACGACTCGAGAGAGGGCACGGTTTTGCCAGGCGCGTGCACCGGATGGCCGTTCTCGAAGGTCGCTTCGAGCCTTCGGCGTTGGGGCTCGGCAGCTCCGCGTGCGACGCATGGCGATCCCATTTTTCGTTCAAGCTCCCCGAGGCCGTCACCCTTCGGTCCGATGCAGGCGTGCACGGAACCACGTCGAAGGCCGTCTTGCGACTGCAAGACGGTCTCGAGGTCGAAACCGTCAACATTCCGATGGGTAGGGGGCGCTACACGCTCTGCGTCTCGAGCCAAGTTGGTTGCAAGATGGGGTGCGAGTTCTGCGAAACGGGTCGTATGGGACTTCTGCGCCATCTCCGCGCTGACGAGATCGTCGCCCAGGTGCTCGTCGCCCGGCACGTCCTCGGGTGGACTGTACGCAACGTCGTCTTCATGGGCATGGGTGAAGCCCTCGACAACGCCGAACAGGTCATTCAAGCGCTCCGCGTACTCAACGATGCGGCGGGCCTCGCCATCGCGCAGGAGCGAATCACGGTGTGCACGGTCGGGAGCGTCCGTGGCATCGAGCGACTCCGACGGGAGGGCATGTCGCGTTTGAACTTGTCGGTCAGTCTCAATGCCGCCAACGACGGACTGCGAAGTCGGATCATGCCCGTGAATCGCCGCCACGATCTCGACGCGCTTCAGCAGGCGCTCATCGCGTACCGTCCGCGACGAAATTTCGCGCTTGGCGTCAACTACTGTTTGCTTCCCGGAGTCAACGACGAGCAGGTTCACGTTCGAGAGATTGCCGCGTTCTGCGAACCTCTTGGACGGGTGCTCGTCAACGTCATCCCGTACAACCCAGGAACGAAGCCGATGACCCGCGCGCCGACCGACACCGAAGTCGACCGTTTCATTGGATGGCTGCGAGACGCAGGTCTTCCCGTGCGGCAGCGCGTGACGAAGGGCCGAAGCGTGATGGCTGCCTGTGGACAGCTGGGCGACCCCTCGGCGCGAGCGCGGCGTCGCCTCGCGACCGTCTCCACGCCCTGACGCGAGCTAGTTGCGTGCGGATGGTCGCCTCGGAGGTCAGCCTTTTCGCTTCTTTCCGCGGTAGCGGACGCGCACGGGCGTGCCCCGAAACCCGAAGCGTTTGCGGATCTGATTCACCACGTAGCGCTGGTAGCTGAAGTGGATCCCCTTGGGCTCGTTGGTCATCACCACGAACGTCGGCGGCGCCACGGTTACCTGCGTCACGTAGTACAGCCTCACAGCGCGATGGTGCATCGTGGGGGGAGGGTGGCGTTCGAGCACCTCTTCGAAGAAGCGGTTGATCTCGGCTGTGGGCACTCGCTTGCGATGCTCGGCCACGGCATCCTCGATCCTACTGATGAGCGCGTTGAGCCCCTTGCCTTGGAGCGCGCTCACCGTGACGAGGGGAGCCCACGGCGCAAACGCGAGGATCTCTCTCGTACGGTCGATCGCTTTCTTCTGGTCGTCGCGGTCGAGGAGGTCCACCTTGTTGAGGGCGAGAATCAAGGCGCGCCCGCGATCGTTTGCGAGGCCTGCGATCTTGGCGTCTTGCTCGCCGACGCCCCTTTCCGCATCCACCATCAGGACGACCACGTCGCTCCGTTCGATCGATCGGATGGCTTGCAGAACGCTGAGCCCTTCGACTCCGCGCTGTTTTCGCACGCTCCTCTTGCGGCGAATGCCCGCCGTGTCGATGAGAATGAGGCGCTTTCCGTCACGATCGATGAGCGTATCCACACTGTCGACGGTGGTCCCCGGTCGGTTGTCGACCAGTTGGCGCTCTTCGCCGCAAAGCTGATTGACGAGAGATGACTTTCCTGCGTTCGGCCTTCCGATGATGGCGACTCGGGGAACGTCGAGGTCCGAGTCCTCCTCTTCGACGACCTCGGGAAGCTTCTCGGCGATCGCATCTTCGAGTTTTCCGATGCCCCGTCCATGAAGGGCCGAGATCGGCATGATGTCCTCCAGGCCGAGCTCGTAGTACGAGACCGCCAAGTGGGACTTGGGCTCGGAGTCGGCCTTGTTGCCCACGAAGATCACGGGTTTTCCCGCATCGCGGAGGAGCGCGACGGCTTCTCGGTCGGCCGGGAGCGGATCGACGGTCGCGTCGACCACGCAAATCACGAGGTCGCACTCCTCCAGTGCGAGCCGAACCTGCGAGGTGATTCCTGCCTTCATCGGGTCGTCGCTGTCTGGGTCGAAGCCCCCGGTGTCGATCAGAACGAACTCACGGCCGAGGACGAACGCGTCTGCATAGTGACGGTCTCGCGTCACGCCGGGCGTGTCTTCCACGATGGCGATGCGCTGCCCCGCGAGCCGGTTGAAGAGAGTGCTCTTCCCGACGTTGGGTCGGCCGACGATCGCGACCAGCGGCTTGCCGCGTACGGAGCCGGCGGGTCGTCTCGCCTGGTTTCGTCGGTTCACGCGTCGCCCTCCTCGATGGCCAGTGTTCTCGCTTTGATCGGATCGCGCGTCCAGCCGGGAACCACTTTGACCCAAAGGCGAAGATATACCTTTCGGCCGACGAGCTCTTCGATTTGCTGGCGGGCCTCCGTACTGATCTTCTTGATTGTCCTCCCCTGCTGACCGATGACGATGGCTTTGTGGCTCGGCTTCTCGACGATGAGCGTCCCTTCGATACGAACGAGGTCGGCCTCCTCACGATACGTCTCGAGCTCGCAGGCGATCCCGTGCGGCACCTCGTGACGCGTGTTGAGCATGGCGGCCTCGCGCACGAGCTCGCTCGCGAAAAAGCGCTCCGGTCGATCGGTCAGAAAGTCGGGATCGTACATCAGCCCCGCGGGGAGCAACGATCGGATCTCGCTCACGAGTGCATCGAGGTTCGTGCCCCGTGTCGCCGAGATTGGCACGACAGCGTCGAACGACCGGGCGCGCTGGTAGGTGTCGATCAGCGGCAAGAGCTGCTCTTTTTCCTTGAGTCGGTCGACCTTGTTGATCGCGAGGATCGCAGGCGCCGTCGATGCCTCGATCGCACGAATGACGGTCTCGTCTCCTTCCGGCAGATTCCCGTTCGGCCGTTTTGGCGCCTCGGTGACCAGCACGATCGCGTCCGCGTCGCTCAGACCGCGTCGCGCACTGTCGCTGAGTACGCGTCCTAGCGCGCCTTTCGGGCGTTCGAGCCCCGGCGTATCGATGAACGCGATCTGGGTGGGCGGATCGTCTTTGGCGTAGACGCCCAGGACGCACGTGCGCGTGGTGCCGGGCCGCGGGGTGGCGATCACCAGTTTTTGCCCGAGAAGCGCGTTGAGGAGGGTCGACTTCCCCACGTTGGGGCGTCCCACGATTGCGCACCGACCCGCGCGCGCTTCGTCGCTTTGCCGCACTTCAGCCATGCGGGCCGGAGTGTAGCGGCGGCGCTCCGCGGATCGAGCCGCGACCTTGGCCCCCCTTTGACCTCTGCGCTATGCTCGCCGCGCCTATGCGCCACCTCGTTTCTTCGGGCTTCCTTGTTTCGTTTCTCGGCCTCGCTTTTTTCCTGCCTTCGGGCTGCATCGGAGGGGTGGGCACCACGTGTTTTCAAGACAACGAGTGCAATGGCTCGCTCACCTGCTGCAAAGTCGGTAGCGTCTTCAGCCAAGGTCAATGCGAAACCGTCGACGTCTGCGAGCAGCGCCAGGGTGGCACCGGGGGTACAGGCGGTACCGGAGGCACGGGCGGTACCGGGGGTACGGGCGGTACCGGGGGCACGGGCGGCACCGGGGGCACGGGCGGCACCGGGGGCATGGGCGGCATGGGCGGTATGGGCGGCATCGGGGGCATGGGCGGCATGGGCGGCATGAGCGGCTCGGGCGGCGCATCCGGAGCAGGGGCGCAGCCGGCCCCATGACGCCGCGGCTGACGGCGCTTCTGTGGCTTGCGTTCCCGCTCGGGGCGGTGGCACAGGCGCCGGAGGAGGCAGTCGAAGTCGAGGAACAGCCCGCCGAGGACCAGCTCGACGAACTCGACTCCGTCGACCTCACGGCCGACGAGGCGTTCGCCATCGGAGTCCGGGCGTTCGAAGCCAAACGCTACGAAGAAGCCGAGCGTGCTTGGGAGCGCGCCAACGCCCTCGAGCCCAATCCCGTACTGTGGGTCGCCATTGCAGACACACGCGAGGCGCGTGACGACGAGCCGGGTACCGTGGCTGCACTCGAGCGCTATCTGACCGAGCGGCCCGATGCGCCCGACAAGCTCGCGGTCGAAGCCCGCATTGCATCCCTGCTCAAGACTCCAGCGTCCGTCGTCGTGCGTTCTCTCGAGGAGGGTCACGCCATTCTGCTCGACGGGAAACCGATCGACCGCAAAACGCCCGCCACCCTCGAGCTCGAACCCGGCGAGCATACGATCCTCGTCGTTGGCGACGGCGTGCAGGTGGGCGAGAAAACCATTCAGGTCGGATACGGCGAGCAGCGAGAGCTCATCTTCACGCCCAAGACCGAGAGTGCCGTCGTCGTCGAGCAAGCGCCGCCCGAGGTCGATTTCGAGGCTGAGGACAGGACGGCGAAACGCGCGGTGTGGTCACTGACCGGGATCGCGGCCGCATCCCTCGTAACGGGGGGCGCACTCGGGATCGCCGCTCTCAAGAAGGAACAGAAGTTCCAAGACGATCCAACCAACCAACTGGCTGACCAAGGCAACCGGCTCGCGCTTTTCGCCGACGTATCGTTCGGGATTGCAGCGCTATCTGCCATTACGGCGCTGACTGTGTTCCTCACCACGAGAAACAAAAAGAAGCGGCGCGAACGCGAGACGGCACGCGTGCGTTTTGAACCAAGAGGGCTGGGTGCGGCGGCGATTCGTTTTTGAGTGGAGCCACGTGCTCCGCGGCATTGCCGTGGCGCTGTTCGCGGCGTCGGTCGCTTCCCTCGGCTGCCAGCTGGTGGTGGATTTCGACGAACCGATCCCGGATGAAGGCACCGGCGGGTCGGCTCTCGGCGGCAACGATGGGCAAGGTGGATCCGGCGGGAGCGCGGGAAGCGCAGGCCAGAGCGGCGACGCGGCGGTCGGGGGCTCCGGCGGTGCCCCCTAGCGTGGAAGGCGCCGGGCCCGGCTGCGGAGTGAGCGCATGATCGCAAGCTGCGTGGCTGCCACGAACCCGTGGGAAAACTGGTCGTTGCCGGCGATCAGCTTCCGAATCAGCTTGGGGGAGTCTTTCGGGTCGAAACTGGCCCAGCCGATTACGCCGGCTTCTCCGGACCGGTAGCGATACGTGTCGAATCGCCAACGCCCTTTCGAGAGGGTCCCCGAGATTCCGTCCACCTCGACCACGCCTAGACTCGGCCGAAGCCGCATCTCGCCGCCTACGTGCAGCAGCGGAATCGGGATTTCCCAGGCGAAGCGGACTCCCGCGCCGCTGCGCTCGACGATCTCCGCGCAGCTGCCGTGCAGCATCGACTGCCCGAAGATCTCAGGGTCGACCATGACGCGGCGAACACGCCCGACGCTCGACCCCGCGCGGCCCACGACGGCGACCTGCCGAAGCGCTTCGCCCTGAAGGTCGAGCATCACTACGTCGCCCCGCCGAAGCAGCTTCCCGAGCGCACGCATGTCGACGTCGGGACGCTCTAGTTTCGAAGCCTTCGGTTCGCGCTTTGGGATGAAGCCCGCACGGCGTTCCGCCTCTTTCTTCACCTCGAGGAGCGTGACCGTTGCGACCGCTACGTTGATCGTTCTGTTCACCGCGTTGCCCTGCGAAGCAAGCTGACGCGTCACGTAGTTGGCGTCACGCATGTCGAGCCGCGACGAGAAGACCGCGACCGATTGTGCGGGGCCGTCCGGATAGATTCGCCATGAGACGCGACCGATTCCAAGCTCTCCCCCTGTCGTTCGGATGTCGTAGCGGTAGCCCTCCTCAGCGCTCTCGGTCAGTGCCGTCAGTACGTTGTGTCCCGTGAACGAAAACAAGGAGACGCCCCACGTCCAATCGAAGGAGGTCATGCTTCCGTACTCCGATTCGATCCGGACTGAGTCGAGCGCCTGCATGAACTTCGGGTACTCCTTCGGGGTCGACACGATCGCGGCGACGGTGCTCGCCGGTGCCTCGATCCGTGCGGCGTAGATGACGGCCGGTAGGTCGGTTTGTCGGTTCTTGAACTCGGTGAGCACGACCGGACCCCGAAGCAGGTGTGGCGCTAACAGAGCCCGCTCCTCCGCGTTCAGGGAACCGAGTCGGGCGCTCGAGGCATCGCGGCGCTCGGAAACGTCGTCGGCGCGCGCGGCTGCGCTCCAAACCAGGCAGAAGCAAAATGCGAGGGCGAGTCTAGCCATGGCCCTTCGACGAGCGGAGTTGCTCGTTCTTCAATCTAATTGCAAAAAGCGGGAAGGTTCGGGAGATGCGCGTCAACGCCAAGTGGACTCCCTCGGGAATGATACTGTGGCTCATCGCCGCTGGGATCGCGACCCTTGTCGTGTGTCGCGGTGCGCGTGAGGCCGAACCGCCGCGACCCGCTCCCACCGAGGTCGAGTTCGAAGTCGAGATGGGCGACTAAGGCAACGCACAACCTCTGCTTGACCCGGCGTGTCGCGCGCTCTTTACTTACTTCCATGCAAATCTTCATCGACTCTGCCGACATCGAAGAGATTCGCGACGCCGTAGCCATGGGCGTCGTCGATGGGGTGACCACGAACCCGTCGTTGGTCGCCAAGACCGGACGCCCGTTCAAGGACGTTCTCGTCGACATCTGCGAAGTGGTCGACGGGCCGATTAGCGCCGAGGTGGTGGCCACCGACTACGACGGCATCATGGCCGAGGCTCACGACCTCGCCAAGATGCACGAGAACATCGTCGTGAAGGTGCCGCTGATCGCCGAGGGGCTCAAAGCCGTTCGATCGCTCACCGACGAGGGAATTCGTACCAACGTCACGCTCTGCTTCAGCCCAACCCAAGGGCTTCTAGCGGCCAAAGCGGGTGCGACCTACATCAGCCCGTTCATCGGCCGCATCGACGACATCAGCGGAAACGGCATGGAGCTCGTCGACCAGCTCGTCACGATCTACCGCAACTACGGACTCGCTACTCAGGTTCTCGCCGCGAGCATTCGGCACCCAGTCCACGTCGTCGAGGCGTCGCTTCTCGGGGCCCACGTAGCCACGCTTCCCCACAAGGTCATCCATCAGCTCGTCAAGCACCCGTTGACGGATCGGGGCCTCGAGCGCTTCCTGGCAGACGCCAAGAAGATTCCTTCGAGCTAGCGCCCGCGACTCCGCCGGGGCTGATCGAGCATTTCATGCGCCCACGAGTTCTCGTCGTTTACAAGAAGAGCACGTACCAGCGGTACGCGGGGCGCAACAAGGCGCGCATTCAGGAGCTGGTGGAGCATGGCGACGTATCCGTCGACGGGCTCATCACCGAGCACCAGGTGCACCAAGAGACCGTCCGCCGCGCCAAGCTCGCCTTGCGCGAGCTCGGTGCCCGCGCGGTACTTCGCTATCGTCCGGAGCCGCTCCCCGAGGAGACTTGGGACCTGATCGTGACTCTCGGGGGCGATGGCACGCTGCTCTGGGCGTCTCATCTTGCAGGAGCAGACACGCCGATGGTCGCCATCAACAGTGCGCCCGACACCAGCGTAGGCTACTTCTGCGCGGGAGACGGGCACGACGTCGACGAGGTTCTCGCGGCGGCGTTGGCTGGGCGACTTCGTAGTCACAAGCTCGCGCGCATGCGTGTCGAGCTGGACGGACGCGCGATCTCGACCCGCGTGCTCAACGACGCGCTCTACTGTCATGAGAGCGCGGCTGCGACGTCTCGCTACGTGCTCGACTACGGGGGCGACCAGGAGCGACAGATGTCGAGTGGGATTTGGGCAGGTCCTGCAGCAGGTTCCACCGCTGCGATACGGTCGGCCGGCGGAAAGGTGCTTCCGATCGGTTCGCAGAAGCTTCAGTTCGTGGTGCGAGAGCCGTATCGAGGTGTCGACAATCGATACCGCCTCGTCAAAGGGCTCGTCGCACCGGGCGACGAGCTGAAGATTACCAGCCGGATGACCAAGGGTCGCATCTTTCTCGACGGGACCCAGAAGGTCCACGCCGTCGAGATCGGACAGCAGATTCGCCTTTGCTTGTCCAACGAACCGCTGAGCCTTCTCGGGCTGAAGCGCCGCGCCAATGGCAGTTCCGGCGCCCAGAAGTAAATTGACCGCGCCAAACACTCGACGTTAGGTAGTCGCGTGGCCCGGTTCCGAAGTCACCTCGCGCTCACCGTTTGGCCGATCGTCGTGCTTCTCCTCCTCGAAGTTGCGCGCCTTTGGCCGGCCCTCGGTGGGGCCACCGAGTATGCCGCGAGCTCGCCCGAAAGCTGGCTCTCTCTCGTCGCACGCAGCGCGCTCGTGCTCGCGTTTTTCACTGCCTACGTTCGAGGCTGGGCCCTCTTACGACGTGCCGATCCGGATGGGCCGGGGCCGTACGCGTCCGTTGGGAGTCGACGGCTTCAGCGCGGGGCCGGCGGGCTCGCCTGGGCGATGGTTCTCGGTCACCTCGGGCTTCAGTGGTTCATGTTTCTCACCGTGGGTCCCGCCTCGCTCAGCCACTACGAGATCTTTCGGGAAACGCTTTCGCTGCCGTGGGTCCTCGGCGCCTACATGCTCGGTTTCGGCGCCTTCGGCGTGTTCGTGAGCCAGGGGCTGCCGGCTGCCCTTCGCGCGATGGGCTACGCGGAAAGGCCCGAAACTTCACGGTGGCTTGCCGTCGGTTGTACCTTCTTGACCGCCATCATGCTGATGCTGGCGGTCAACATCCTCAGCCATTTCGCGACGGGCCGCGCCTACTGGTTCAGCTCCGAACCGCCCTCGTCATCTCCCAACGACGGTAGAGATTCCGCCCCATGAGCCTCGCACGGATCTACGCCATTGCCCTGAACACGTATCGCGAGGCCGTGCGCGACCGCGTTCTCTTCGGTGTCATCGTTCTGGCGGCCGGGGTTTTGGCGCTCACCCTGGCCCTCGGCGAACTTAGCCTAGACCAGCAGATGCGCGTGGTCACCGACCTCGGGCTCGCTTCGATTTCGATTTTTGCAGTGGTCGTCGCGATCTTTCTCGGCTCGTCGCTCCTCTTCAAGGAGATCGAACGCAAGACTCTCTACGTCATCCTTCCGAAGCCCATCGCCCGCTATGAATTTCTCCTAGGCAAGTACTTCGGTATCGTCGCGACCTGCGTCGTCTTCATCGCGATCATGGGCGCACTCCAGCTTCTGGTGACGGCCATTCAGGCTGGGGCTGCGACGTCTTGGGTGGTCGGGATCCCACTCGCACTTGCGGTTCTCCTCGGCGGCGGGTTTCTCGTCGCCAAGGACCGAACTACCGTCGTTCCGATTTGGTCGCTCGTTGCACTGGGTGCCTGCGCGTGGCTTTGCTCCACCGTCGACATCGAACTGTCTCGGTTGCTCTCCTCGCTTCTCTTGAGTGCCGGCGAAGTTCTCATTCTGACGGCCGTCGCGCTTCTTTTCTCGGCGTTCTCCACCCCTTTCCTGACGGGTGCGTTCACGTTCGGTGTTTGGTTGGTAGGCCGCTCCGCCGACGACATGATCGCCATGAAGACTCGCGTTCTCAGCCCTGCGGTGAAGTCTTTCTTGGGCGGGCTCGCCGAGATCATCCCAAACTTCAACCTCTTCGTCCCAGGGCGAGAGACGTTGATTGCGGCTAGCGCGGACCTTGGGACACCCGCGGGATACGTGGCCGCGACGATGGGGTATGCGGTGCTGTACGCGGCGGCGACGCTGTTTGCGGCTGCGCTCGTATTCCGGCGTCGGGACTTCCTGTGACCACGGTAAACTGGCGCCCGTGGGCGATCGGTGCAGCGCTGCTGTTGCTGCCGGTCGCGGTCCTCGGCGTTCGCGCGACTCTCACGGCCGGCGAGGAGGTGACCCAGGGCGCCTCCGACGACGAGGCGGGAGAGACGGTCCGCGCAATCGAGCACTATCGTCGCGCGATGCGTTGGCGGTTTCCACTCAATCCACATCCGGAACGTGCAGCGCGCGCGCTCGCGACGCTTGCGGAACGTCTCGAGGCCGAAGGGGACGTCGAGGGAGCCCTCCTTGCATGGCGGTCCGTTGCAGGCAGCGACTTCGCCACCACGACGCTGTGGACTCCATCGTCAGAACGCCGGGACACGGCCGTCGCCGCCATCGTGCGACTCTCCGATGACCGGCTCGTCCCCGAGGGCGGCTCTACGCGTGCGCCCTCGGTGGACGCGTTCGCGCCCGAGTTGTCGAGGTTCTGGGCCGCGCTCCTGTTGCTCGGTTTCGCGTCCTGGGCGTGTGGGCTTTGGGTCACCGCCTCGAGGGGTTTCGACGCAGACGGGCGTTTGCGCTGGCATGACGCACGCGCGTCGTTCGCGGTGGCGGTCCTCGGTTTCGCGGTTTTCATCGCGGGAATGCTGCTTGCCTGACCGACGTTGGAGGGTTGTTGCTCAGGGAGAGGTCCCGAGGTAACAGGGGGCGGGCGTGGACAACATTCAAATCGAAGGTGGGGCGAAACTCGAGGGCCGCGTTTCGATCAGCGGAGCGAAGAACGCGGCGCTTCCCATCCTGACGGCGGCCTTGCTTGCAGACGGCGAGCACGTGTTTCGAAACGTTCCGAACCTCCGGGACGTGCACACGATGACCAAGCTGCTGGAGCGTCTCGGCGCGCAGGCCGCTTACCGCGACGGGCGCGTGGAGGTCAATCTTGCG
>JBCDFZ010000067.1:0-23669 GCA_039177115.1 Myxococcota bacterium | reverse complement strand
TTAATGAAGAAAGCCCCGCCTGTTCTCCAGGCGGGGCTCTCATAACTCCGGCAGCGTCCTACTCTCCCACAGGGCTTCCCCTGCAGTACCATCGGCTCTGATAGGCTTAACTTCCGAGTTCGGGATGGGATCGGGTGTGACCCTACCGACATTGCCACCGAATCCGTAGAAAGTTTCTCTTCACCGCTCTGTGAAGCGGATCAGAAGCAAGTTCGAGCGTCCGTGTTGATGGAACGTCTCGAGCTCTTCCTTCCAACCCTGGCCTCAAGCCACGTACGAAACGTGTCTTAGAAGAAGGTCAAGCCTCACGGCCGATTAGTACTGGTCAGCTCCATGTGTTGCCACACTTCCACACCCAGCCTATCAAACTCGTCGTCTACAAGTGGCCTTTAGGGACCGAAGTCCAGGGATACCTCATCTTAGGGCTCGCTTCCCGCTTAGATGCTTTCAGCGGTTATCGATTCCGTATATAGCTACCCGGCTATGCTTCTGGCGAAACAACCGGAACACTAGGGATACGTTCAACCAGGTCCTCTCGTACTATGGTCAACTCCCTTCAAGTATCCTACGCCCACGACAGATAGGGACCGAACTGTCTCACGACGTTCTGAACCCAGCTCGCGTACCGCTTTAATTGGCGAACAGCCAAACCCTTGGGACCTGCTCCAGCCCCAGGATGCGATGAGCCGACATCGAGGTGCCAAACCGCGCCGCCGATATGAACTCTCAGGCGCGATCAGCCTGTTATCCCCGGAGTACCTTTTATCCGTTGAGCGATAACCCTTCCATATGGAGTTACCGGATCACTAAGGCCTGCTTTCGCATCTGTTCGACCTGTCGGTCTCACAGTTAAGCTCCCTTATGCCTTTGCACTCTACGGCTGGTTTCCAATCAGCCTGAGGGAACCATCGCGCACCTCCGTTACATTTTAGGAGGTGACCGCCCCAGTCAAACTGCCCACCAGGCAATGTCCCCGCACCGGATCACGGTGCTGGGTTAGAAGTCCAGAACAGCCAGGGTGGTATTTCAAGGTTGGCTCCATCGAAACCGGAATCCCGACTTCAAAGCCTCCCACCTATCCTACGCAGACTGTCCCGAACTTCACTGCCAAGCTGCAGTAAAGGTTCACGGGGTCTTTCCGTCTTGTCGCGGGTAGAGCGTATCTTCACGCTCAATACAATTTCGCTGAGTCACTGGCCGAGACAGTGGGGATGTCGTTACGCCATTCGTGCAGGTCGGAACTTACCCGACAAGGAATTTCGCTACCTTAGGACCGTTATAGTTACGGCCGCCGTTTACTGGGGCTTCGATTCGCCGCTTCGCCGAAGCTAACAACTCCTCTTAACCTTCCAGCACCGGGCAGGCGTCAGACCCTATACGTCCTCTCACGAGTTCGCAGAGTCCTGTGTTTTTGGTAAACAGTCGCAACCCCCTGGTCTCTGCAACCCCCGTCAGCTCAGAGCGCGAAGCTCATCACCGACAAGGGCACACCTTCTCCCGAAGTTACGGTGTCAATTTGCCGAGTTCCTTAGCCAGTGTTCTCTCACGCGCCTTGGGATTCTCACCCCGCCCACCTGAGTCGGTTTGCGGTACGGTCACTAATAGCTCTCACTACGCAGCTTTTCTTGGAAGCATGGAATCACCGAGTTACGGAGCCGGAGCTCCACCTCATCACGTCTCGGGGTAATGTTTCCGCGTTTGTGGCTATTGCCTCCTACGGAAACCCCCTACCTGCTTGAACCAGCACAACCATTCGCTGGATCGGCCTATCCTTCTCCGTCCCTGCTTAGTTCAACGAACTATCAGTGGTGCAGGAATATTAACCTGCTTCCCATCACCTACCCCTTTCGGGCTCGGCTTAGGGGCCGACTAACCCACAGGCGAATTATTCTTCCCTGGGAAACCTTGGGCTTACGGCGAGAGGGTTTCTCACCCTCTTTATCGCTACTCATGCCTGCATAAGCTCTTCTCACGCCCGACAGTGCTCCTTACGGTACACCTTGTATCTGCGTGAGAATGCTCCGCTACCGCTCTAAAAATTAGAACCCGAAGCTTCGGTACCACACTTAGCCCCGTTATATTTTCGGCGCGGGTTCGCTCGACCAGTGAGCTGTTACGCTTTCTTTAAAGGATGGCTGCTTCTAAGCCAACCTCCTGGCTGTCTGAGCGCCCCCACATCCTTTCACACTTAGTGTGGATTAGGGACCTTAGCTGTCGATCTGGGCTCTTTCCCTCTTGGCTACGGACCTTATCACCCGCAGCCTGACTGCCTAGTAGTTGTCGTCGGCATTCGGAGTTTGGTTGGGTTTGGTAATCTGGTAGGACCCCTAGCCCATCCAGTGCTCTACCTCCGACGCAATTCACCAGACGCTATACCTCAATATATTTCGCGGAGAACCAGCTATCTCCGAGCTTGATTAGCCTTTCACTCCGATCCTCAGGTCATCCCCCGAATTTTCAACTTCGGTGGGTTCGGTCCTCCACGCAGTTTTACCCACGCTTCAACCTGCCCAAGGATAGATCGCTCGGTTTCGGGTCTACGTCCTGCTACTAAGTCGCCCTATTTGGACTCGGTTTCCCTACGGCTTCACCTAGCGGCTTAACCTTGCAACAAAACGTAACTCGCAGGCCCATTATGCAAAAGGTACGCCGTCGCACATTCCCTAACGGGCATAGTGCTTCGACTGCTTGTAGACACACGGTTTCAGGTACTATTTCACTCCCCTTGCCGGGGTTCTTTTCACCTTTCCCTCACGGTACTAGTTCACTATCGGTCATCGAGTAGTACTTAGCCTTGGAAGATGGTCCTCCCAGATTCCCGCTGGATTCCACGTGCCCCGCGGTACTCGGGTGCCAGTGCAGAGACCAAATGCTTTCGACTACAGGGCTGTCACCTTGTCTCGCCGATCTTTCCAGATCGTTCATCTAACATTTGGTTTGGTAACTCTGTGAACGCGTTAGGGTACGTTCCCACTGGTCCCACAACCCCATACCAACAACGCCCCTACGCTTACATTGATATGGTTTAGGCTGGTTCCCGTTCGCTCGCCGCTACTAGGGAAGTCTCGGTTGATGTCCTTTCCACCAGGTACTTAGATGTTTCAGTTCCCTGGGTTGGCCGCACTAGCGCCTATGTATTCAGCACTAGGCTTCTGGGTATTACCCCAGACGGTTTCCCGATTCGGAAATCTCCGGATCAAAGTGTGTTAGCCACTCCCCGAAGCTTTTCGCAGCTGTCTACGTCCTTCATCGCCTCTCGATGCCAAGGCATCCACCGTGTGCCCTTTCTAGCTTGACCTTTACTCCTAAGACGCATTTCGTACTTTGCGCTGCGGATAACCGCGCGATCCGCCGCTTACCTCCTCGGTCACTCCGCTGCGAGGTACGGTCGTACCTCTCACTTCGTTCCCTGCGGGGGCGCTGGCGCCTCACACGCTTCTCCTTGCGCAAAGTGGGTGGCGGAACCGAACGCGATATTCGGGAATACCACCCTAGTGGTTTGTCACGACGGAAAGGTTGTGACTCACCACTCTCGCAACTCGAGACCAGGGTTCGAAAGAAGAGCCTGGACACAGTTGCGGCTAGAAAGAGAAAATTTTCTACTTGGTATTCAGTTGTCAAAGAGTGCGAGAATCAAGGTTTGAATCTTGATCACTCGGGCTGAGCGCGCGTCCGTAGCGCGACCAGCCGAAGGGATCAAGGAGGTTCTTCCCTGGGGCGGTTTTTAGCAAGTACCTAGGTGACTTTCGGGTGAGCCGAAGCCCACCCCATTCTGGTGGAGCTAGTCGGACTCGAACCGACGACATCTGCCTTGCAAAGGCAGCGCTCTCCCAGCTGAGCTATAGCCCCTCGGATTTGGGCCTATCTTCGGCACCTGGCCGGCTTACTCCCATCGTGGCTACGCTGCGAGGTACATGAGTACCTCTCACTTCGCTCCTGAGGGAGCCGCTCGCCCAGCTACCGAACCTAGACCCAAATCCAGGTAACGTTTTGGAACGAGCTGCCTTTTCCGAAGAGAACCGGGCTAGCTGTTCAGGCACCGGCGCAGGATTTTTGTGTCAGGTCCGAGCGCCCCCGCAGGCCCGTACTGAGAGGTACTTTGTACCTCGCAGGGGAGGGTCGAGGAGGTAAGCCGGAGCTGGCGCAAAAAGACAAGCCGGTGGGGCACGCTAGACTCGAACTAGCGACCTCACCCTTATCAGGGGTGCGCTCTAACCACCTGAGCTAGTGCCCCGTGTGAATCTCGCAAACTGTCAAAGAGCGGACTCAAGCCGTGTCTGGAAACCGTGTCGCGAAGTGTGGTGTGGGCCAAGCCCTGAAAAACACTTCGTTTTGTGGGTTTCCAGCCCCACCTTCACCCGCAAAGGGACGCCTTCTTTAGCGGCTCCCCAGAACCCGGTCAAGCACTTTTCGGACAAACCCGAACCCCAGGTTTTTCAGCGGATTCCGATCGCTGCCCTCGGGCCCAAAACGCGGCCAAGACCCCGGAGACTGAGACCATTTGTCCCGGTTTGAGGACCCAACCTCTACTGCTGCACGTAGAAGGCGCCGAGGATCCCGAACATCTCCTCCTCGGTGGTGACCCCGCCCCACACCGGGCAGGCGTCGCAGACCCCGCCCTCGCCACAGGCGCTGTCTTCGCCGTTGCAGATCGTACCCTGGCTCTCGCCGCCGAGGCATGCGCGCTCCTCTGGCTCGCACCCGCAGCCGTTGATGAAGGCACTGAAGAGCCCGAACTGACACGTGTTGGCGTCGGGACGCTCCGAGTGGCGCCGTACGTCCATCGGCACCGTCGCGCCGTTATCGTAGATGGCGCAGTAGCGGAACGTGCGATCGTTCACCGCCGGGCTATCGAGGATGGTCAGGTTGTTCGTCTCATCGAAGCGCTGATAGAGCGGGTCCTGATATGTGAAGCTCCGATAGTCGGGCGTTCCTTCGGGCACGTCGCAGTCGAGAGGCTGATCGATTTCACCGTTCGCGAAGCCGCTCTCGCACGGCTCGTTCGGCGGATACCAAACGCGGAAGTCTCGACCGAACTGATGCGTGTGCGTCGAGAGCGTGAGCAACCGACTGCCCACCGGAAGCGTGAAGGTCGCGCAAATCTCTCGTGTGGTGAACGGCGCGACGGTTCCCATCGAGAAGATGTTGTCAAGCACGGTGAGGTCTTCACGAATGTACCGCCGGTCCTCCGCGGCGATGTACTCGAAGTTCACGTACTGCGACACGGTGGTGTCGAAGTTGGTCAAGTTGAAGGAGTGGCTGTTCCAAATCATGAACCCTTCGACCGGGACGACGCCGTACACGCCTTCCGGATAGGTCTCTCGGAAGGTCGCTTCCTGCGCCACGGCGACGTTCTGCCGCGTCGTTGCCTGCCCGAAGAAGCCGAGGATCGTTCCGAGCTCGTCCGGCGCGTTCGCGTACGCGGTGCACCCGAGTGCGGTGAGAGGGGCAGTTGCACACGTGTTTTGCGCGCCGCACTCCCCTTCGACGGTGGGGTCGCAGGGCTGACCCGCGCGGTCACCGCCTACGCACTGCCAGTCCTTCCACTCCTCGTTTTTGGGGTCCCACTGCTCCTCGCTGCCGGGCGGCGGGATGTAGTTCTCGATGATCGAGTGGTGAGACTGCGGATCCTGAATGTGATCGATGACTTCGTACGCGAAACACAGTCGTTCCGGCCCACCGTACGAGTCCGGGCACGGCAGGGTGACTTCGGCCGGGATTCGATCGACGTAGTTGTAGTAGGTGACGTAGCAGACCTCGTCTTCAGACTGCGCCGGAAGCTCCCATCCACCGGAGATGAACTGAATGCCCTTGTCAGCCGGAGGAGGTTCGGGCGGAGGGATCTTGTTTGGTGTGACGTCGCCGAGCGTGTCCGCGCAGGCGATACCTTCCGGGGTATCCGCGAGGGCGCCCATGCGTGGCGCACCGCCGCGAATCCAGGCCTCGATGAGCTGGACCTCGTCCTCGGTGAGCTGGTCGTCGCTCGACGGCATCTCGGATCCACCGACGCCGAACTCGGAAAGACTGAGCCCGCGCGTCTTCGCAGCGACCTTGAGGTAGAGCACGCTCAGCTCTTCGTCAGCAGGAGAGACGAGCGGCAGGTCGGACGACTGCGCACCGACGCCGACCAGGTTGTCGAACGCAACGCCGGGGCGAAGGTCGAGTTGGCCGGCAGGGTTATCGCCGTCATGACAGGGAGCGGCCGTGCAGCCGCGGTTTTCAAACACCTGCTGCACGAGCGCGAAGGTTCCGTCGACCTCGTCGCAGTCCGCGGTCGGCTCTCCATCGCCTCCCGCGCCCGTGGCGTCGCCTTCGCCGCTACACGCAGCGACAGTCCATGCCATCAGTAGATACAAATATGCGAATCGGCGGCGCATCCGGTCCTCTCCTCAGATCGGGTAAACGGGAATATCGGTGGACCGGAAATACCGTTATCGGGGCTGGCCGTCAACGTTAGTTGACAGTAGATAAACTAACCCACGTCGCCGACCTAGGCGTGGGAACCTGGAATCTGCAACGGAACTGCGCTCGCACGCCTGAACGAAGGACGCCACTCGATGACCCACGACCACCTCTTCGACATGCCGCTCTTGCCCCATCTGATCATCGACGGGCTCAATCGATATGACGACCGACCGTTCTTGTTCCTCGGCGACGCGACGATTACCTACGCCGAGGTCCGCGCGCATGCGAGTCGGTACGCACAGGCGCTCGCGTCGAAGGGTGTTGAGAAGGGATCGCGAACGGCGATCCTTTCCGCCAACCGCCCCGAGGTTCTCTACAACCTCTGCGCGAACATGCTGCTCGGCTCGTGCAACACGCCGCTCCATCCACTTGGCTCGGCGGACGACCAGGCGTACGTCCTCGAGGACGCCGAGATCGACACGCTCGTGTACGACCCCACCGTGTTCGATGCGCGCGCGGCCGAACTCAAGGAACGCGTTCCGCGACTCAAGAACGTCCTCGCGTTCGGACCGACCCAAGCAGGGGACGACCTCAACGCGCTCTCCCAGCAGTACGACCCGAAACCGCTGGTCGCGCCCGACATCAGTCCGGACGAGCTCAACTCGATCGTCTACACCGGCGGAACTACCGGACGGCCCAAAGGCGTTCGACAACCGTACCGGTCGGCGGCCTACATGACCATCGTGCAGATGGCCGAGTGGGAGTGGCCTGAGGAAATGCGCTTCTTGATCGCCACCCCACTCTCGCATGCCGCGGCCGCGTTCGTGGTACCGACGCTCCAACGAGGCGGAGCCTTCGTGGCGCTCCAAGGCTTCACGCCAGACCTCTTCTTCGACGCCATCGAACAGCACAGGATCACGTCCACGTTCTTGGTCCCCGTCATGATCTACCCGCTGCTCGACCACCCGCGCGCGGCCACCGCCGATCTCTCGAGCCTCGAAACATTGTTCTACGGCGCGTCCCCGATGAGCCCAGCACGACTAAAAGAGGGCGTCGAAAAGTGGGGCAAGATTTTCTTCCAGTGCTTCGGGCAGTCTGAAGCGCCGATGGCGATCACCCACCTCAAGAAGGCGGAGCACGATCTCGACAAGCCAGAGCGTTTGGCGTCTTGCGGGCGTCCGAGCCCTTGGGTGCACGTCGCTCTGCTCGACGCGGACAATCAGCCGGTGCCGGAAGGCGAAGCCGGTGAAATCTGTGTGCGCGCGCCGTTCGTGATGCAGGGCTACAACGGCCTTCCAGAGCAAACCGAGGAAGCGTTCGCAGGAGGCTGGCTCCATACGGGCGACGTCGGTCGCTACGACGACGACGGCTACCTCTACATCGTCGACCGCAAAAAAGACATGATCGTCACCGGCGGGTTCAACGTCTTCCCGCGCGAGATCGAAGACGTGATCTCAGCGCATCCTGCCGTCGCCCAGGTCGCGGTGGTGGGTGTTCCCGACGAACGTTGGGGCGAGGCAGTCAAGGCGGTGGTCATCGTGCGCCCGGGACACGATGGTTCCGACGCACTTGCCGCAGAGCTTCAAGCTGCCGTGAAGGAGGCGAAGGGGTCGGTGCAGTCTCCAAAGTCCGTAGACTTCGTATCGTCGATCCCGCTTTCGGCGCTCGGGAAGCCGGACAAGAAAGCGCTGCGCGCGCAGTTCTGGGGAGACCAGTCACGCGGTGTGAACTAGCGAAAGTTGCACGTCGCCTAAGGCCAGATGCGACCGCGAACGGAACTGCTGCAGCGGCAACTCTCAGACGACGTCGCCACCGAGTGCCAAAATCGCGCACGCACCGGCAGAATATTGGAAAACAAAGCTTGCCTTCGATGTCGTTACCGAGCTCACCGGACCCGTCGCTCATCTTCACGCTGAAGAGCGGACGCCGAATCGCAGCGGACGGGTTCGGCGACCCGACCGCGCAGCCGGTCCTCTTCCTTCACGGCGGAGGGCAAACGCGGCACGCATGGGCGGGCAGCGCGGAGGCACTCGGCAGGCTCGGTTTCTACTCCGTGACGCTCGACCATCGCGGCCACGGCGATAGCGACTGGGCGGGACGCGGGCAGTATGGGATCGACCGCTTCGCGGAAGACCTCGTCGAGGTCGCATCGACGTTCGACACGAAGCCCATCGTCGTCGGCGCCTCCCTCGGAGGGCTCGCCGCCATCGCAGCCGAAGAGACGAATGAATTGCCCGTTGCCAAGGCGATAGTGCTCGTCGACATCTCACCGCGAATGGAGCTTGCAGGAGTGCAGCGCATCATCTCCTTCATGCGCCTGGGGGGTAACGGCTTCGCATCCCTCGAAGAGGCGGCCGACGCCATCGCGTCGTACACACCGCACCGAAAGCGCGAGACGAACTTCGCCGGGCTCGCAAAGAACCTCCGTTTCGACGGGGAGCGCTACCACTGGCACTGGGACCCCGACATGCTCGAGTTTTGGGACCCCGAAGGTCTCGGGCGGGAAGACCACGACGACGACATCATCGAGAGGCGTCTCGAAGCCGCTGGGCGCATCGAGGCTCCGATCCTGTTGATTCGCGGCCGCATGAGCGACGTGCTCTCCGAAGAGGCTGCGTCCGAGTTTCTACGCTTCGTTGCACACGCCGAGTACGTCGATCTGGCAGACGCAGCCCACATGGTGGCCGGCGACCGCAACGATGCCTTCACCGACGCCGTCGCGAAGTTTATTCTCGACAGCGTGAGCCCAGGGGCAACGCCATGAACAGTACGGACACCGCCGACCGGTACCTCATCGTTTCGACGGACGGGCACGCCGGACTCCGGCCGGAAGGCTACCGCGAGTACCTCGATCCGCGGTACCGCGCACTCTTCGACAAAGTCCTGCCAAAACAGATCGCCCTCACCAAACAAGCCGAAGAGAAGTTCCTCATTCAAGACTTCAACGAGAAGTGGCGTGCGGGCAACGAAGACAAGCTCGCGGCCGCGTGGGACCCGGCCGTGCGCGACGAAGTCATCGACGCAGACGGCGTTGCTGCCGAGGTACTCTTCCCCGACGGCATCACGGAGATGAACACGCCCCCGTTTGGCGCAGGACTCGGACTCAAACCGTGGGGCGTCGACCCTGAGCTCCAGTGGGCTGGGGCGCGCGCGCACAACCGCTGGCTCGCCGAGTTCTGCGCAACCAACTCGACACGTCGCATCGGCGTGGCTGTGGTGCCAATGCTCTACGACGTCGACGAAGCGGTCGCCGAGGTGCGATGGGCACACGACAACGGCCTCCAGGGCATTCTAATCCCAGCGCTGATGGGCAAGTACCCGTCCTACAACAGTCCCAAGTACTACCCCGTGTGGGAGGCATGCGAGAGCCTCGGCATGGTCGTGCACAATCATTCGGGGCCAGGGCCCGATTTCGACCTCGACCTCCCGGGCGCCATGGGGATTTACCTCGTCGAGTTCGCGTGGTGGGCGGCGCGCCCCATGTGGCACCTCATCTTCGGCGGAGTGTTCGAGAGGTTCCCAAAGCTCCGCTACTGCCTGACCGAGGTGAGCGAGTTCTGGGTGCCGTCCATGCTCGAGATGATGGACGTTCGCGCATCGGTGAAACACACCACGGGCAAGCTCGGCGACTTTCGTTCGAACCTGACCATGACACCGAGCGACTACTTCAACCGCAACTGCTGGCTGAGTGCCTCCGCACTCTTCGACGAAGGCAGCACTGCCGTCCGGCACGAGATCGGGATGGACAACATCATGTGGGGCACCGACTTTCCGCATCCGGAAGGATCCTGGCCCCAAACACGCGAGAAGATGCGGCGCTACATGACCGGCATCCCGGAGCGAGAGCTCAGCAAGCTCTTGAGCGACAATGCGATCGCCTGTTACGACCTCGACCCGGAACCGCTTTGGTCCATCGCATCGGAGATCGGGCCACTCAGGAGCGACTTCGTCGCAGGACCCGAAGGAGCTTAGTCATGGCCAAGCTGCGATACGTGCGAAACATGGAGAAGAAAGGTGCCGGCAAGGGCGGCGGCCACGGCATGAACAACGTCGTGCAGTCGATCCGCGCGATTTACGAAACAGACCCCGAGATCGCGGCGGCAGTCTTGCCGCGGCCCCTAGTGCCCGCAGAGCCCAACGTGTTCGTGCAGTTCGCCAACGTCACCATGCACATGAGGAAAGACAAGGTACTCACCGTGGGTGCGGCCACCGTCGGCATCGCATGCACGTACGAAGGCCGGCCGGGCTACTACGTGCTCGCCATGCCCATGGAGGGCGAGTTCGTCGTGATCGGGGGCCGCGAGAAGTTCGGCGAACCCAAGAAGATCGCGCAAACCGAGTTTGCGCTCGACGACGAACACGTGAACGCGAAAGTCTCTCGCCATGGGATCACCTTCCTCGAGCTCGACGGCAAGGTTGGGGAGCCTTCGTTGAGCAAACGCAAGTTCACTGAGCACTTCTTTTGCTACAAAGCGCTACCCGCGATCGATGGGAACGGTGGCTTCGACGGCGAGGTCTTCCTCACGCAGCTCAACTGGGAGCGAGACTACGACCAGATTCGTCGCATCGAAGACGGTCAGATCGTCTTGCGCGAGTCGGTGTTCGACCCACTGGTCGACGTACCCGTACGAAGGATCGTGAGCATGGAGCTTGCCGAGGGGGCATCGGTCACCGGAGGAGAGGTTCTGCAGACGGTGCCCGGGGAATGGCTCGAGCCTTTCCTGGTGCAACGCTACGACGACCCGACGCGAGGCATCGAAGTGGCGCTGGCGTCAGAAACGGCTGACGCTAATGGATGACTTCAACGGCAAGGTCGCCGTCATCACGGGCGGGGCGAGCGGCATCGGACGTGAGCTCGGGTTGTTGCTCGCTAAAGAAGGCGCAGAAGTGGTCCTCGCCGACATCGCCCGGCAGGCCCTCGACGACGCCGTAGCGCTGTTCTCCTCACGCGGTCTCGACACCGATCGCGTGACCGCGCTCCAAGTCGACGTCACCGAGGCGGCCTCCGTTCAAGCGCTGGCGTCCAAGGTCTTCGAACGATTTGGGAACGTTCACCTGTTGTTCAACAACGCGGGCGTCGGCATCAAGGAAGCCAAGCGGCGCATCTGGACGCTTCCAGAGTCTGACTGGCAGTGGGGCTACGCCGTCAACGTCATGGGCGTGGCGAACGGGATTCGGGCGTTCGTGCCCACGATGCTCGACCACGGTGAAGAGGGACACGTCATCAACACGTCCTCCGGAAACGGAGGCCTGGTCTCGATGACGACCACACCCATCTACGCTTCCACCAAGGCCGCAGTCACGAGCCTCACCGAGGTACTGCACTATCAGTTCTTGATGGACGCCGCGAAACTCAAAGCGCACGTCTTGTTCCCAGGGCCGTACCTCGTGAACACCAACATTCTGAACTCCGCGCACAGCAAGCCCGAACGCTTCCAAACAGAAGGAGAAGGACCGGAGCCCTACACCAACATGGAAGCGCTCGCAAAGAGCGTCGGCGTCTCATTCAAACTCACCGAGCCCTTCGAGGTCGCGGAGCAGGCCCTCAAGGGCGTTCGCGAAGACCGCTTTTGGATCATGGAGTACGGCTCGTCGGCAGAGAAATGGCTCACCGACCGAACCGAAGGGATCCTCGAGCGCCGAAACCCGGCGCTCCACGAACGGAAGTGAGATCCGCACTATGAAGCGAAGTGTCCTGATTACCGGGGCTGGCGGCGGGCTCGGTCGCGCGTTGGTGGCGCGGCTCTCTGAACACGGATGGAAGGTGTTCGCGGCCGACATCGACGAAGGCACCATTCCTAGGGGCGAGGTCGACGAAGTCGTTCCCCTCACAGTCGACGTGACCAATGCAGACAGCGTCGAGCAAGGCGTCGCGGCGATCGCGCGACAAACGCATCAGCTGGATGCCGTGGTGAACTTCGCGGGGGTGATGGGGCTCGGTTCGCTCACCGACATTCCCGAGGAACGACTCGGGCGAATCCTCGACATCAACGTGCTCGGGACGTACCGCGTCAACAAGGCGTGCCGGCCGCTCCTGGTCGAGGCCCGGGGCCGCATCGTGAACATCAGCTCCGAGACGGGCTGGCAAACCACTGCGCCCTTCAACGGGCCGTACGCGATGAGCAAGTACGCGATCGAGGCCTACTCACACGCCCTCCGTCGTGAGATGGCGCTGCTCGGCGTGAAGGTAATCACCGTGCAGCCGGGCCCGTTCAAGACCGACATGGTCAGGGGAATCGAACCTGCGTTCACCCTCGCCGAAGCCGAAACACCCCGCTTTGCGACGGTCCTTCGGAAACTGAAGAGCCTAGCGAGCAAACAGATCAACACCGCGAACGACCCGGAAGTGCTGGCCGAAGCGATCGAGCGCGCGCTGAACGCCAAGCGGCCGAAGGCCGTGTATTCGGTTCGGCCCGATCGGATGCGATCCACGCTCGACCGTTTGCCCCTTCGCGCACAGGACCAAGTCTACCTAGCGCTTCTTCGTCGAGCAGACAAAGACGCGTAAGCCCAGCCCCGAGGATCCGATGACCAGCGACACCGTCAAGATCAAACCGAAGCCCGAGGGCTTGGACAAGCCCTACGTCAAGAAGATCATCCGCACGATGTCGAAGGTGAACGTAGCCGTGTACCAGTGGACAGGTGGTCTACTCGGCTCGACGTGGCGCGTGGGCGCGGCATTTCCGAAAGGTGTTCCGGTGCTCCTACTGACGACGATCGGTCGCAAGAGCGGGCACCCCCGAATCGCGCCGCTCCTCTTCATCGAGGACGGCAACGAGGTCGTCATCGTCGCCTCTCAAGGCGGCCTTCCGAGCGATCCGCTCTGGTACAAGAACATCAAGGCGAATCCGAACGTTGAGGTTCAGATCAAGCGACGCAAAATGAAGATGGTCGCCCGCGACGCCAACGAAGAGGAGCGCGCGAGGCTCTGGCCCAAGCTGGTGGCTCACTACAACGACTTTGCAAGCTACGAAACTTGGACCGAACGAGTGATCCCGATCGTGATCTGCAGCGCCGCATGACCGCGCCCTAGTCGTCGCACACGCGCAGAGTGACAAGCCGCGCTTCGCTCGGAACCAAATACGCTTGGCAGCACAGGCGCACTCGATCGGGCGTGTCGCCGAAGATCTCGAGCACCTCGATCTCGTCGAGGTCGGCCGGTGCCAGCGCCTCGCCGCCTTCGATCACCTGGACGCGGCAGGTCCCGCAGGTTGCGCATCGACACGAGTAAGGAACGTCGGCTTCGGGGTTCGCATCGGTGATGTCCATGATGGTCTCGCCGACCTCGGCGCCCACCTCGAACCCCGAGGGCTCGAACCTGACCACGATGTGGCTCACGATGCGATACGGATCGGAAGTTTGGTATAGCCGCGCGTGAAGCCGGACTGCCTACGTTCGGCGTTGTCCCAGTCGACCTCGTAGCGTTCTCCGATGCGCTTGCCCATTTCCTCGAAATAGATGCGAATCATGAGTCGCGCAACGTGGGCGCCGATGCAGAAGTGAGGGCCCTGCCCAAAGGAAAGGTGCTTGTCGGCCTGACGGCGAATGTCGAGTGTGTGAGCGTCGTCACCCCAGTGTCGCGGATCGCGGTTCCCGGAAGCGTAGAGGTTGTGCACCTTGCTGCCAGCGGGGATCGTGGTGCCGTAGTACTCGACGTCTCGAGTGGTGGTACGCGAGAGACCCTGCACGACGGATTCGATGCGAAGAAGCTCTTCGGTTGCGTTGGGGATCAAAGAAGGGTTCTCAATCATCGCTCTCCGCTGGTCCGGGTGCTTGTCGAGCTGCTCGGTGGAGTTGCCGATGAAGTTGCTCGTGGTGTCGTTGCCGCCGGCGATCATCACGAAGAAGAAGCCGACGATGTCCCAGTCGGTGAGCGTGTCGCCATCGACCTCAGCCTGCGTGAGCTTCGTGATCATATCGTCGGTGGGATTCTGGCGACGCGCCTGACACATCATGGTGAAGTACGTGACTAGCCCCTGCACCGCGTCGACCGCCTTCTGAACGTCGAGCGTGAAGTCCGCCGATGCATTGGTGATGGCGTCCGACCACGGGTCGAACTTTTCACGGTCCTCTTCGGGCACCCCGAGAAGATCGGCGACGACCATGGTGGGAAGAGGAGAAGCGATCTCCGGAACCAGATCCACCGTCGCCCCATCCGCGGCCTTCTGCTTCATCCCCTCGACGCGTTCGACGACAAACGCTCGAATCTTCGGCTCGAGTGCCCTGACGGTGTCGGGCGTGAACGCCTTCGTGATCAGACGTCGGAGCCGCGTATGATCGGGCGGGTCCATCATGATGAACGTCGGCGGCAGCCCGAGCGTCGCAATCTCGTCCTTCTCTGGAGTGAGTCCCTGGGCGGACGAAAAGATCTGGGGCTTTCGGAGCGCCTGAAAGATGTCGTCGTACCGAGAGAGCACGAAGCAGTCGAGACGCGCGTTGTAGTAGAGCGGATGATCGTCCCGAAGGCGCGCGTAGAAGGGATACGGATCGACCATCAGCGCGGGGTTGAACGGATCGTAGATCGGGTCGTACTCGACCTGCGCGTCGGCTCGAGTTGTCATGGCTGGATGAGACAATATATCACGAAATGTTTCTTTCAAGATACATAAACGATTTTTGTCTCACGCGACTCACCGCTCGATGAGGGGCGGAATGAGCATCTTTTCGAGGTAGTCGCGGAGTTCGGCACCCGTGCGGTCTCGGATCGGTACGGTCGCCAGCGAGAAGATCGCTCGGGTGATCCACTCGGCGGCCTCGACGGGAGCGACGCCGTCGCGCAGCCGGCCGTCGATGTTCTTCGCGCAAGACTCGCGCTCGAGATGCTCCCCGAGCTGGTCCCGCATCATCGCCGCACGCGCCGTGAGCTGTGCGGTCAGCCCCACGCCTTCCTCGGTGAAAAACGGGGCCACGTCGTCACGCGACTGCATCAGCTCGACCGATACCGCAGCCGCCTCGACGATTCGCCGGTCGAAGGCTCGAAGCTCGCGCAGCGTTTCGACGATGACTGACTGAAAGCCCTCGGCGATGTGCACCATGTACGCGTGAAGAAGCGCTTCTTTGTTGGGGAAGTACCGATAGAGCGTCGCGCGAGAGCAGCCGGCCTCCTCTGCAATCTTGCCCATCCGCGCGCCGCGAATCCCGTCTCTCGCCAGAACGACCCGCGTCGCTTCGAGAATCCGGTCCCCCGCGAGCTCTTGACGTTCGTCCCCCAGCCAATCGCTAGCCGCCCTCGCCTGCATCGGGCCGGACGATAGTGGAACCCCGAACGCCAGCCAAGCTTCGATAAGGAGCCTGTCCCCTTTTGGCTAGCCCCGCGGACGGAAAGTCATAGGCAAGCCGCGTTCCCCAGGGTGCATCGACAGCTCGGTCACGATGTCGGGTTCGAAACCGTCGATCAGGTTGGGCTCGACGCACTGCATGAGTGTGCCCAGCACGATACGCATCTCCATCATCGCGAACTGCTTTCCAAGGCAAACGCGAGGGCCCTGCGCAAACGGCGTATAGGCTCCCTTCGGCAAGCTCTTTTCGAACTCGCGGGTCCACCGTTCGGGGCGAAACTCCATCGGCTCCTCGAAGTACCTTGGGTTTCGTCCCATCGCGATGTGACTGACGGTAACTGGCGTACCCTTCTTGATGAAATATCCCTCGAGGACCATGTCGCGCTGCGGCTCGCGGGCGTACGCCCAAACCGAAGGAAGCAGCCGGAGGGATTCCTTGATGACCATCTCGAGGTAGGGAAGTTTCGGTAGGTCGTCCACGTCGATTCGTCGATCTCCCACGACTCGGTCGATCTCTTCCCGCATGGTCGCTGCCTTGTCGGGGTTCGACGCCAAGAGGTACCAAGCCCACGAAAGCGCGTGCGCCGTGGTTTCGTGCCCGGCGAAGATCAAGGTCATGGCTTCGTCGCGGAGCTGCTTATCGGTCATTTTCCCGTGATCGTCTTCGACGAACACCATGTGGGAAAAGAGGTCTCCGCGATCCTGTCCGTTCGAGCGGCGCTCTTCGACGGCGCGGCTGATGATCTCCTCCACCGCTTTGATGGCGCGCTGACGGCGGCGATTGTCTTCGGTGGGCCACCAGCTAGGCCTGGGGATCATCTTGTCGGCATCGCGCACGAGGATCTCGCTGATGTCGATCATGGCGTTTCGTATGCTCTCCGCGTCACCTTGCTCGATGTCGATGTCAAACAGCGTGTCGCATACGACGACGAGCGCGAGCGCCACGATCTCCTCACGGAAGTCGCGCTGCTCTCCTGGCACCCACCGATCGACCATCCGACGAGTGAACCGAACCATGCGTTCGGCGTAGGCGTCGACTCGACGCTTGTGAAAGCCAGGACGAATGAGCTTGTGCTGACGCTTCCACGAGTCGCCGTCGTTCGGAACGAGCCCTTCACCCAAAAAGGGCTTCCACATCACTTTGATGTGGGCGGGTTTGTAGAAGTCTTCCCAGTGCGTGACGTTGATCGCGTTCACCACGGCTGGATCCCGAACGAATAGAAGCTCCCTGCCCAGGACACGCGCGGAGAAGACGTCGCCGTACTTGGCGTGCCCGTCGATGAGAAAACCCGATCGATTCGCAGCGAGCTGCTTCAAGTTTCCCCAGAGCCAGTGGCCGTGCTCCATGCGTGGAATCGGGCGACCTGCCGTCGCCGCGGCGTTTTGAACTGCGCTTTCCCCAGACACTAGTTGACTCTTTGTAAACACTTGCTCGGGCGGCTGCAAGCTTCCTTTTTCAGGGTGAACCAGGCGGTTTCGAGGCGCCAGACTCTTTACTCGCAGGGTTCGGCCGAGCTATAGCGCCATCATGAGAGTTTATGCTTATGGTTACCTCGGCGTCGTGGCCGCGGGTATGTTGATGGTTGGCTGCGGAGACTCCGCCGAGACGGGCGGAACCGGAGGAGCCGGGGGGACCGGCGGGGCCGGCGGGGCCGGCGGCGTGGTCTGCCCCGAAGGCGAAGTAGAATGCGATGAGGTGTGTATTCCCGACTTCGAGCCCACCCTCACCGACCTCCAAACCAACGTGTTCGATCAGACCTGCGCGTTTTCGGCGTGTCATGACGCAGACGCCCCGGCCGCAAATCTGGAGCTCACCTCGGTGACGGTTTCTGCCGATAACCTCATCGACGTGCCCTCGATTCAGGTCCCGGGCCGCGCTCGGGTCGTCCCGGGTGAGGTGGAGTCTTCGTACCTGATCAACAAGATCAGGGGCGTAGACATCGCACCGGGCACCGGGCTCATGCCGCTTGGCGGGCCGCCGCTCTGCGAGGTCCGAATGCTCGCCGTCGAGGAGTGGGTCGCGGCCGGCGCTCCGATCGACTGAGCGCTAGGGTCTGCGCATGGACATGGAGTACCGCCGGCTCGGTCAGGCCGGCATCAAGGTCAGCGTGCTGTCGTTCGGCTCGTGGGTGACCTTTCACAACCAGCTCGGGCATCAGACGGCCCTCGAGTGCATGCAGGCCGCGTGGGAGGCCGGCGTGAACTTCTTCGACAACGCCGAGGTCTACGCCGGCGGTGCGTCTGAAAAGATCATGGGAGACGCCGCTCGGGAGCTCGGCTGGCCTCGGGAATCGTATCTCTTGTCGACCAAGCTGTTCTGGGGGCTTCGTGAGGGCCCCAACACGAAGAACACACTCAACCGAAAGTACCTGCTTCATGCCATCGACGGGTCGCTCGAACGGCTCGGCGTCGATTTCGTCGACCTGCTGTTTTGTCATCGTGCGGACCCCGAAACGCCGGTCGAAGAAACCGTTTGGGCCATGCACGACATCGTATCCTCGGGGCGGGCGCTCTACTGGGGAACCTCCGAGTGGCCCGCCCACGCGATCGCCGACGCCTACGAGATCGCAGAGCGCTACAGCCTGCGGAAGCCGGTCATGGAGCAACCGCAGTACAACCTGCTGAGTCGCGAACGCGTCGAAAACGAGTACGCCGACCTCTACGATCGCTACGGGATGGGTACGACCGTCTGGAGCCCCCTCGCATCCGGTGCGCTCACCGGCAAGTACCTCGACCAAACGCCAGCCGACAGCCGAGCCAACCTGCCGGGCTACGAGTGGCTCCGCGAGATGATCACGTCGGACCAGCACGTGTCGACGGTTCGTACGGTGGTCGAGGTCGCGAAGGAGCTCGAATGCACCCCGGCGCAGCTGGCCATCGCGTGGTGCGCCAAGAACCCGCACGTGTCGACGGTCATCACCGGTGCGAGTCGCGTGGAGCAGGTCCGTGAGAACATGGAAGCACTCCGGGTCCTGCCGCTGCTGAGCGAGGACGTGATGGCGCGCCTCGGCGGTTCGACCCGCTAGACCCAGACCCGCCTCAGCTAGAACGTGGCTCGAAGCTGCGCGCCGGCATAGGTGCGTCCGGCCGCGGGCGCCACGCTCCACCTGCGCGCCTGCGGTGGGGGCAGCCCGGCCTGGTAGGCCTTCCAGTAGTTGGCCTGAGGCGACCCCATGAACGAGAAGGCGAATCCGAGGAGCCCCACCCCCGCCGTGACGCCGCCGACGATGTAGCCGGTTTCTTTATCCTGAAGGTTCGATACCGGCGTCAGTCCGAGCATGAGCGCACCGCCCATGAAGAGCCCAAAGTTGCCCCAGCGCTGCAAGCGGACCGCGCGTTCTGCGGCCTCCGCCTGAGCCCGAAGCTCCCCCTCGAACCGTCCAAATTCACGTGCCGTCATCTGGCCGTTGTCAGCGACGTACCATCGGTCGAGACGCCTTTCCCCGTCGGACTTCTTCGCGAGCCGGAAGATCCCAACGGACAGGTAAAGAGACGAGGCCCCAATCAATGCAAGCCCGATGCCCTTGTCGAAATCGTCGAGCGAAGACGAAGACGAAAGATAGAGGCTGAGACCGATGGCCATGAAGAGGGACCCGCCGATGACCCCGTTGACGCCTGCCGACCGGCGCTGGCGTTTTTCGACGTTGGCGGCGTACTCGAGCCAGCTCCGAAGATAGGCGCGCTGCGCATCGGTTGCATACGGCGTGGGGGCGTTCGGGTCCGTCGCCTCGACGTCCGGGAGCGGGGAAACCTGTTCGGCTTGCGGAACGTCGCTGATGACCGGAGCCTCTTTCGCGCCGTCGACGGAGGCGGGCTGGGCTACGGCCCCGCCGTGAAAACCCAGGAACGCAACGACGAAAAGCCAAGCATGGACTCTTTTCATCGCCGACGAGGTTACTATGCTTCCACCATGTCGGCTACGGATACGCTCGGGAAAGCACGCTACGTCAACCTCGAAACCTTTCGAAAGAACGGCACGGGGGTACAAACACCCGTGTGGGTCGCGCAAGCCGGTAACGAGCTCGGCATCTTCACCAACGGGAACTCGTACAAGGTGAAGCGCCTCAGGCGAAACACGAGCGTTCGAATCGCGGAGTGCGGCGCGCGAGGTGGGCTCAAAGGACCGTGGCACGACGGGACCGCAAGACTCGTCGAGGATAACGCAGATCAGCAGGCAATCCTCGCCGCGCTGCGGAAGAAGTATGGCTGGCAGATGATGCTCGCCGACATCGGAGGGCGCCTCGGGGGCACCAAGAAGACCTGGGCGTTCATTGCCGTGACGGTCGACGGGGCGTGACCCGGCTCAGCGCGCGCGGATGAGCACGCCGAAGTAGGGCGTGAGCCACTGCTGCGTTCTGTTGAAGAAGTTCCCCTCTCCCGAATACGAGTACCGCAGCCCGGTGTCGACGTAGATGTTTTTGGACACCTCGAAGCCCAAACCGGCACGCACCGTGAATCCGGGCGTGAATCTGTAGACCGACACGTCGGTGCAGTAGAAGTCGATGCACCCCGGCTCGGTCTCACGGAAGTTCCAAAAATTCATGTCGAACGAGGCACCGAAGTACGGGAGCACCACTTTGAGATCCTCGAGCTGAAAACGAATGTCGGGGACCGACAGAAAAACCCGACTGAGAGGGCTCGTCCCGCCGAACGGGATCTCCGTTTGGTTGTTCAGGTTGATTCGGTTCCAGCCCACGCCGCCACCGCCACCGAGGAGAAAGAACCCAAAGTCTGCCGCGGCGAAGAAGCTGACGTCGCCGCCTGCCTTGACCACATCGCGGTCGACGTCGAGGAAGATGGGAACACCGACCTGGAGGGCCCAGGTGAAACCCACGTTCACGCCGTCGTGCGACTCGTCGCGGACCAGTGCTTCAGGCGGCGGAGCCTCCACCATTTCGCGCGTGATGGTGGGGCTCGTGACGGTTGGTGCGGGTTCTGGCGCGACACTCTCGTCGACCTGGGCGCGTCCCGCGGACGCCAATGGAAGCATCAAACACGAGAGCCCAAGCACCTGCCACGTCTTCATCCACATCGAACCACTCCCCGGCCAGCGCGCGAGACTGTATCGCGTCGACCGGTCGCCTTCAACGTTGGTGGCGCGCTTGTGGGCGCGGAGGTCTTCGAGTAGCACTAGCCACTCCGAACCCCGATTTCCGCGGCTTCGGGCTCACGTGAAGAGGTCTTTCAAGATGAACGTTGGAACGAAACGCACTGCTCTCATCATCTCGCTGGCATGTCTACTCGCAGCCCCGTGGCTCTTCGGTGACACCGCGTTCGCACAGGCGGGCGGAGAAGACGGCGAGAAGACGCTCGCCGAGCAGATCGAAGAGATCACGGTCGATCTCGACGCCCGCGAAAAAGAGCTCGCCGACCTCCGCAAGCAGCTCGCGAAAACCAAAGACTCCGTCGCAGGCGACGCTTTGAAGTCGGAGCTCATGGAGAAGGAAGGACGCTTCCGGCGTGAGGTTGCCGAGCTGACCGACCTCGTCGTCGCAGGCGACAAAGACGACGCTACTGACACGACCAAGGCGCGTGCATTGGCAGAGCGACTCTTGACCGAGGACGCAAACAAGATCCGGAAAGGGTCGGCGGATGCGGCACGCCAAGTGCTCGAGCTGGCCGAAGTCGTGGAGAACGGCACGCCCGAAGAGGCCGACAAGGCGCGATCGGAACGAGATCGCGCGATCGTCGACGCCAACGATCTGCTGCGTCAGTTCAACGACAGCATCGGCCAGCGCAAGCTCCTCAGCATGGACGTCGAGACCGACGTCACGATCATCAGCGAACAGCTCAAGAAGCGAGCCACGTTCGTTGCGGGATACCTCCAGTCGACGAGCGAAGAGATCGACGACATCAGCTCGCGACCCGGCGTCGATCAAGACGCGGACGCTCAAAAATCCCTCGCCGACCTCGGTGACCGCCGCGACGTCTTGGCGAAGAGCCAGCGCTTGAACGTCGAGCTCATGGACGAGTACTGCCTCGAAACCGCTGAACTTCGTCGCGGCATCATCAGCGCCACCGGAAAGATCTCGGAGGACGTGCTCGACAAGGACGTGGCCGTAGGCCTCGTCGAGGAATGGATGGCGGACGCAGGGGAATGGCTTCGAACCAACGGCGCATCGCTCGTCTTCCAGGGGGTGATGTTCCTTCTGGTCCTTCTTGCGTTCTGGATCCTCGCCAAAATCGCACGCGGTGCCGTTCGTCGCGCGCTCAACCGTTCGAAGGTGGGTATCTCGAGTCTCGCCAAGAACTTTTTCATCAACAGCACCGGCCGTCTCATCATGTTGCTCGGTGTGATCATCGCGATCGCGCAGCTCGGAATCGAGGTTGGGCCTCTCCTCGCCGGCCTCGGGATTGCCGGTTTCGTGGTTGGATTCGCACTGCAGGACACCCTTTCCAACTTCGCGTCGGGCATGATGATTTTGATCTATCGGCCCTTCGACGTGGGCGACGTCATCGAGGCGGGCGGCGTCACGGGGAAGGTTCACCAAATGAACCTCGTCTCTACGATGGTGTTGACCTTCGACAACCAGCTGCTCGTGGTTCCCAATAATCAGATCTGGGGTGGCGTCATTCGGAACGTCACACACCAAGACAAGCGGCGCGTCGATATGACCTTCGGTATCGGGTACTCGGACGACATCCCGGCCGCCGAGAAAGTGCTCGCCGACGTGGTCGGTGCACACGAGAAGGTCTTGAAGGACCCGGAACCGGTCATTCGCCTGCATGAGCTCGGCGACTCCTCGGTGAACTTCATCGTTCGCCCATGGTCGAAGACCGACGACTACTGGGACGTCTACTGGGACATCACCCGCGAGGTGAAGCACCGCTTCGACCAAGAAGGGATCTCCATCCCCTTTCCGCAGCGCGACGTGCACGTCTTTCACGAAACGGCACCGGCACCGCACGGCGACGACTCGAGCCCTACACAGACGTCGACGGCGCAGTCAGGGCAGGACGTCGTGCCCGACAACGACGGAAACGACTGACCGGCGCTATGGCTTCCGGAGCTCTTTGAGTCGACGCTCGCCGATTTTGCGAAACGGCTCGAGCGCCCGAAGGCCGAGCCCCGGAAAAGGGCGCAAAATGTGGGCGAGGAACGCACGCGACTTGGGCACCGAGACCATGAGCTGCGGTCTATCCACCAGCTCGAGGACGACGTCGGCAACCTGCTCCGCCGTCAGGAGAGACTTCGCGGAGTAGATCAAGCCGGCTTCTGAGGAGTGCGACACGTCCCTCACCATGTCGGTATCGATGGCGTCAGGACACACGGCGCTCAGCTGAACGGGGAGCCCAGCACGTCGAAGGTCGCCTGCCACCGAGATCGAAAAAGACAGTACGGCGTTCTTGGTGGCTCCGTAGACCGCAAGCCCCGGCGCGGGAACTAGCGACGAGATCGACGCCACGTTGATGATGTGGCCACCGGAGGTGCGCATCGCTTCGATGGCTGCGCGCGTGCCGCTCATGACACCCAGCACGTTCGTCTCGACGTGTCGACGGACGGTCTCGTCATCGAGCTCCCAGAGCGGGCCAAGCGACAGTACGCCTGCGTTGTTGACCCAGAGCCCGAGCTCGCCCCGCGAACGCGCTTCTTCAGCAACACGTCGATGGGACTCAGGGTCGCGCACGTCGTGATGCATCGACCAAGCGTTCGAGCCGAGGGCTTCGGCCGTGGCCCGGGCAGCCTCTTCATCAACGTCGGTGGCCAGTACCGCGAAGCCCTTTCCGGCCAGGCCTTCCACGATGCGTCTGCCGAGACCCTTCCCGGCACCCGTCACTACTGCTGTCTTCATCTCGTGCTGCCCCCCAAGTCTGCGCCCAGCCTAGCAGGGATTCGTGGCGTCGCGTCATGCGTGGCATCTGGCGTCCTCGACGGGACGACGTCAGCCCGGATCGAGCGCGGTGATGATGTTCGCCGCCAGCACGGCGATGATGACGAGCGACATCGAGACCTGAAGCATGATGAGCACTTTGGCGCGGCGGCTG
>JBCDFZ010000066.1:0-25057 GCA_039177115.1 Myxococcota bacterium | reverse complement strand
GTGATCGACAACGAACCGATCGTCATGGATGCGGAGAACCTCTGGATTCAGCTGAACTACCAGCTGATGCACTTCGTCGATTTCATGCCGTCCGCCAACTGGGGCGCTCGCCGGAACGACCCGCTCCTGATGCAGTTCCGGGAACTATCGACGTTCCTCGACCGAGCCAGCCAGCGCCGCGCAAGGGTCGACGTGACCTTTCCGTCGTCGTCGACGCCCCCCGTCGGGGAGCAGATTTCGCTCGTCGGGCGCGTCGCCGCCACGCTGCCCGTCTCGCTGACCCAGACGCTCGCTCAAAAGACGATTCGCACATACTCGGGCGAGATCGGGCACAGCCTCGGCTACCGGCTCGAGTGGCGGACGGCGTAGCGTCGAACCACCGCCCGGTCGAGGTCGGGTGGGCCTTCGAACGGTATCAAGCTTCGGTACCTCTTCGACTGGTTCCGTCACTACGTTGACTTCGCGCACCCGCCGCCCAAATACTGCGCAAGTGGCCGATCCTCTGCTGAACATCGACGCGCTCCAGGTCTTCTTTCATACCTCGGAGGGCGTCGTGCGGGCCGTCGATGGCGTGTCGCTTCGGGTCGACCCAGGCAAGACGCTCGGCCTCGTGGGAGAGTCGGGGTCAGGGAAGTCCGTCACCGCACTGTCGGTCATGCAGCTCCTACCCGACAACACGGCACGGATCCATCAGGGCAGCATCTCTTTCGTCGGCAAGGAGATTCTCGATATGTCGCCCGCCGACCTTCAATCGCTTCGCGGGGGCGACGTGGCGATGATCTTCCAAGAGCCGTCGACCTCGCTCAACCCCGTATACCGGGTGGGCGACCAGGTCGCGGAGGCGATCCGCACGCATGAAAGAGTGAGCAAGCAAGAAGCGCGGGCGCGCACCATTCAGCTCTTTCACGAAGTGAACATTCCCGACCCGGAAGCGCGGATCGATAGCTACCCGCACCAAATGTCAGGGGGGCAGAAGCAGCGCGTAATGATCGCCATTGCTCTGGCGTGTAACCCCAAGCTGCTCATCGCGGACGAACCGACGACGGCGCTCGACGTCACGACCCAGGCACAAATCCTCGATCTGTTGCGAGACCTGCGCGACAAACGAGGCATGTCCATCCTGTTCATCACGCACGACCTGGGCGTCATCGCAGAGATCGCAGACGACGTCGCCGTGATGTTCAAAGGACACCTGGTCGAGTACGGGGATACGCTGAGTATCTTCGAGAACCCACAGCATCCCTACACGAAGAGCTTGCTCGCCTGTCGACCTACGCTCGACACGGAGTTCCGGAGGCTGCCCACGACGCAGATGTTCATGGACTGGCGCTTCGAGGGTGAGGGCAACCTCATCATCGAGGAGAAGCCGGTATCGAAGGCGGAACTCGACGCAATGAGAACGAAGGGATCGCGGAGAGAGATCGATACGGAGCTCGGTCCGTTGCTCCGCGTCGAAGATCTGAAAGTGCACTTTCCGATTCGCAAAGAGTCGCTCACTGGGGGAAGAGACTGGGTGCGGGCCGTCGACGGCGTCAGCTTCGACGTCTACCGGGGTCAGACGCTTGGGCTCGTCGGCGAGTCCGGCTGCGGGAAGACCACTACTGGGCGGGCGCTGCTTCGGCTCATCGATAGGGGTTCTGGCATCCACGTGGAGGGGACCACCTTCTACGACGGCATCGATCTACAGCAGATTCCGAATCAGGAGCTTCGCGCACTCCGCCAGCGAATTCAGATCATCTTTCAGGATCCGTACTCGTCGCTGAACCCGCGGATGACGGTCAGCTCCGCCATTCAGGAACCGATGATGGTGCATGGGCTCTTCTCGACGAAGTCGGAGCGCTTGGACCGCGCGGTTTCCCTTCTCGAGGAGGTCGGGCTTCACGCGAGTCACCTCGACCGCTACCCCCACGAGTTCTCCGGCGGGCAGCGACAACGAATCTGCATCGCTCGCGCACTCGCCGTGGAGCCCGAGTTTATCGTGTGCGACGAGTCGGTGAGCGCGCTCGACGTCTCGGTGCAAGCCCAGGTCCTCAACGTGCTCAAGGAACTTCAGGAGCGGCGTCACCTCACCTACATCTTCATCAGCCACGACCTATCGGTGGTGAAGTCCATCTCGGACACGCTGGCCGTCATGAAGGACGGAAAGATCGTGGAACAGGGGCCTGCAGACGAGATCTACCGCCACCCGCAGGAGCCTTACACACAGCGCATGATCGCCGCGGTACCCAAAGGGGACACGACTCGGATCCGTGCCGAGCGCGCGACACCCTGAGGAGGGCATAGGCGGACCTACATGACTCGACGCGTCGGGTCGAGCTCGCGCCCTACTGCTCGAAGCAGTAGAGCCGTAGTTGAGTGCTACAGGAAGGCGTGCTGGCTTCGGTCCACGCGGAGCCGGCGCTGGCCGTCGAACCACACTGCGAGACTCCCATCGTGCCCTCCGTGAAGCCCTCGCAATCGCCGCCGGCGAACGACTCGCCGGTTGCGAGGGTTCCGGTCCAGACGTCTCCGCCGCGCTGAGTCCCGCTGGCGTCGAGGTTGATCGGTGCTTGGATCGTACCGTCTAGGAGGTCCTGCCAGTCGTTCGCGATGAGCGTCCCGTCAACGAGCGTATAGGGCCCCGAGGACTGGACCAGGCGATCGGCCACCGATGAATCCGTCGTGGAAAGCCAGACGGCAAAGGTTCCGTCCACCCCGGCCAGGTCGGCTTCAGTCTGACAGAGGCGGTCTGCGACTTGGATGCCCCCGAGCGCCCCGTTTTGAACGGCTTCGGTGACGAACACGATCGAGGCCGACGACGGCGCCCCGCCACTGCCCGCGACGCCGCCAGTCCCCCCGGTGCCGGCTGAACCTCCGGTTCCGCCGGTGCCTCCTCCAGAACCGCCGGTCCCTCCGTTGTCGACCGAGTCACCGCACCCCACGGCCGCGACGGCAGCGTAAAACAAAACCACCAACACGCGACAACAACCTCGAACGCTTACATCACTCATGGCCGACGGTGTGGCGCGAGTTTCGGGGCCGAACAAGGCGAAAGCGCAGCTCCGCGACGAGGTTGGGTCTGCGACTGCTCGAACGCGACCGCCATCGAATCTTGGGCTGACGCCGTGCCGCAGCGGGTCCCCCGGCGCTCCGCGTCAGGAGTTGGGCTAGCTCGGAACCGAGCGGTGCTCACGAGGACACGCTCGGGGTCCGCGCTCCATCTCTACGGCCGTCGTCGCGCAGACGCGACTGCGATTGTGGTACTAGAATCCCCTCATGGAGTACATCGGAAAGGTCCTTTCCCTCCATCGCTACCCTGTGAAGTCGATGGTCGGAGAAGACATCCAAACTGCGGAGGTCTCACGTGAAGGGTTCTACGGCGACCGCGTCTGGGCTGTCCGAAACCTCGATGCGAACGAACAGCAGGGAGCGCGAAAACTGCCGAAGCTTCTCGGGATCGTGGCGACGAGCGCACCTCGCGATCGCGGACACACCGCGGCCCCACCTTTGCTTCGTTTCCCGGACGGGGAGACGATCGCCACGGACGACCCCCGTGCGTCGGCGCGTGTGAGCCATCACCTCGGAAAGAGGGTGGCGCTCGTCCCACTCGCGCCACGTTCCAACTTTGCGCACTACCGCGTCGGGCGGTTCGTCGATGGCGGCGCGCTCCGCCGAGAGATGGGTGTGAACCCCGGGGAAGACGCGCCGGACATGTCGAGCTTGCCGCTCAAGAAGCTATCGGAGCTCGGGATTTTCGCCACGCCACCGGGCACCTATTTCGATGCGTATCCGATCCACGTCCTGACGACGGCCTCGCTTGGCTTCGTCGCGAGCCGCAGCGGCAACCCCAACATCGACCCACGGCGATACCGGCCGAACATCGTCGTCGACAGCGGCGAAACCGAAGCTCTCCTCGAGGCTCAGTGGGAAGGGGCGCGTCTCGAAGTCGGAAGCTGCGTCTTGTCCATCGAAGCGCCGACGGTGCGCTGCTCGATGCCGGGTCGCGCGCAGGCCGTCCCGGGGATCGATGCCGACAAGGAGGTGGTACGTGCGGTTGCGCAGCACGCGGATCGTCATCTCGGAGCGTACGCGACCGTCGTCCGCCCCGGGCAGATCGCCGTGGGAGACCCGGTGCGTCTACTGTCTGCTGAGCCTCGTCCGATTGCTGACCGGCTACGGCGCCTGGAGCAGGCCCTCTCTCGCCGGGCCCTCAAATGGATGATGCGCGATCGAGACACTTGATTCGACCGAGCCTTGCGGCTGACCAGACCGCGGACCGCGAAAACGATTCGCATTGCCGGCACCGAAGAAGGCGCGTTTCAAGGCCTCCCCGACGAGGCGACCTTCCGAAGCCATTCATCGTCCGAAAGCTTCCCATGGGGGTTGCGCAGACGGCGGGCCGTCGGTCACGATACTTGCTCACTCGTAACCGCGCCCCCCAGAGCGTTCTTCGCGAGGAACATGACCAAGCTCGACCTCGAAGGTGTGCCTGAAACGATGCTGTGGCCGCTTTGGAATCGCGCGGTCGAGGCCGAACGGCACGATCGACTGATCGAAGACCCGTGGTCGATCCAGCTGGTCGACGAGATCAGCTATGACTTCGCGGGGAGCTTCGGCAGACCCTCGCGAGGACATGGGGTTCGTTCCCGCGTTGGAGACGACCTCGTCCGCGACTTTCTGCAGCGTCTTGGCGACAGGGCCGTGGTCGTCGCGCTTGGCGAGGGGCTCGAGACCCAGTACTGGCGCCTCGGTGAACCCGAGGTGCCGTGGCTGAGCGTCGACCTCCCTGAGGCAATCGCCGTGCGGGAGCGACTGCTTCCCAAGGGCAGCACGTCGATACACCACGGGATTTCGGCACTCGATGAGCGCTGGATCGACGAGATTCCCCCTGACTCCGTCCCGTTCATCTCGGCCATGGGGCTTTTCATGTACTTCGAGGAGGCCGAGGTCGAGGCGCTCTTGACGGCCGTCGCTGAACGACTTCCTTCCGCCGAGATCTTCTTCGACGCGATCCCGCCCTTCCTATCGAAGAAGACGCTTCGCGGGATGCAGCTCACCAAAAACTATCGCGCGCCGCCCATGCCCTGGGGCATCTCGCTCGACGACATCCCCGCGTTCCTTCAGTCGATTCCGTCACTCGAGCCAGTGACGGTACAAACGTACGCCGACCCGCACCCCCACGCGATGCGCTTCTACAGCTATCTTTCGAAGATTGGCCCGGTTCGGCGGCGACTGGCTCCGTCGTTGGTGCACGCGCGGGTGACGAATCGATGACTGCGCCTCGCTGGAGCCGAGTCGAGGCCGCCGCCCACGAGCCACCGTACCGAGTACGTGTCAAGCTCGGTCCGTGTGCGAGCTCTTGGCGATCTCTAGCGCTGCACCGATTCGCGTGAGGTACTCGCTCGAAGAGTTTGCGAAACACGGCGGGCTGACCCACCTCAACAAGTCGGGTTGGGGAATCAGTTTTTATCACGAACGAGATGCCGAGATCTTTCGGGAACCGAGGCCCGCGAGCGACAGCGCGCTCGCTGAGTTCGTGGCCCAGTACGAGTTTCCTCGGAGGCACGTGCTCGCCCACGTTCGACGGGCTTCGATCGGCCAACAGACGATCGAGAACACCCACCCGTTCGATCGCGAGCTTCATGGACGAAAGCACATCTTCGCGCACAACGGCAGTCTTCCCGAGCTTGCAACCCGCATTCCCCTCGCTTCGGACCGCTTCGTACCCGTTGGGGAGACCGATTCGGAGTATGCGTTCTGCGTCCTCCTCGAACGAGTTGTGCAGATGCACGACGCGCCTTCGCTCGACGAAAGGCTCACGGCCGTGGTCGACTTGGCGGCGGAGCTTCGAGAGCTTGGCGACGCCAACTTTCTCTACTTCGACGGGGAAGTCCTCTTCGCCCACGCGCACAAGCGCCACCACGACGACGGCACCCAAGTCGTCGGCCCGGCGCGCCCCCCCGGTCTTCACTTTGCCAATCATGCGTCGGTGTCGATTCCGGGCCTCGACCTCACGTCCGACCCCGGCGTCGACGCGGCAATCGTCGCGAGCGTCCCGCTCACCGAAGAAGGTTGGACGCCGCTCGCCGAGGGCGCGGTCATTGCCATTCGCGACGGAAGAAAAGTCGCCCACGTCGCGCCGTGAGCCGATTCGGCTCGACGAGTGTCGGTACGAGCGCGTGGTTGCCTCGTTATTGATATCAACTATCGTTATCAATATGTACTCGCCCAATCTAGCTTCCCGCCGCCGAGCGATCCGTACCGCTCAGGGGGCGTGGCTCACACTCCTCTTCCTGCTCACGGCCTGCGGTTCGAGCGACACGAACTCGACGGGTGGAAGCGGTGGGAGCGGCGGTACGGCCGGCACCGGTGGCAGTGCCGGTGTCGGCGGCACGGGCGGGGCCGAGGTCGACCCGGTGTTCGCGATCTGCGCGTTCACCTTCGACCCGACCCAGCTCATCGGCCTCGTGGGAACCCTTCCCTCCATCGATGCCGATCAAGAGTTCGATCGCTCCGACGCGTTCGACTTCTCAGGTCGCCCCATCTGCGCGGCCTACGGCGGCGCGCTCTTCGTGAGCGACCCGGAAAGCCCGAGCGTGACCCGCTACGACCTAGACGATGCAGGCTCCCTCGTGCGCGGCGAGACCGTCAGCTTCGCCAACTTCGGATTGGGCCCCCTGTCAGGCATTCAGCCGGAGCTCATGCAGTTCATCAGCGACGAGCGCGCGTACTTCATCGATCGCGCGCAACGAATCGCGGTGATTTGGAACCCGACCACGATGGTCGTCATCGACAGCGTGGAGCTCCCGGTCGAAACCCCGGACGGCCTGGTCCCCGCAGGTGGCGGTGGCATCGCCACGCTCGGCACCACAATCGTCATCCCCTTCGCATTCCTCACCGATCTCGGCGTCAACGCGTCGACGACGGTGTTCGTGTTCCTCGACACCACCACCGATACGGTCACCACCGACACGTTCCCCGACTGCGGTGGCATCCAAAACGCGCGCACGGTAGCGAACGGCGACACCTACTTCGCGTCAAATGCAGTCTCCGCAGCGAACTTTCGGCTGGGCCTCCCAGACTCGTTCCCGCCCTGTCTCGCCAGGCTCCCCGCGGGAGCCACGGCCATCGATCGTGACTTCGAGCTCGACCTCCGCGACCTCGTCGACGGCGCCCCCGCGGCAAGCATGCTCGCTGGCCCGGGTGACTCCGGGTTCCTCACTGCGTACGACGAATCGCTCGTGCCGATCACCGGCGACGAAGACGCCGGGCAGATCGTCGTGGCTGATGCCTGGCGCGTCTACCGTGCCGAACAAACCGGCGTGAACGCACCCGCAACGCTCGTCACCGATCTCCCCGTAGGTGCCGGACGCCTCGGAGGCCTAGTCGCCGACGGCCGCACCTACATCTTCCTCCCCGCCGCCGACCTCAGCGGAAGCACCGCCTACGACGTCACCGACGCCGCGGCCGTGGAAGCCATCACCGCCTCATCCCTCATCTACTACGTCGCCCGTCTACGCTAGATCGGCAGCGCGCACGGCAGACTGCGCAGCCAACCCAGAATCACGGCCATGAGGGCGCGCAGTGCGCCCTCGAACCCAGCCGCAGAACGACGTAGAGGCGGCTAGTAGAGGAAATCCTCGCGGACGATCTGGCCTCCACGAACCTCGTAGACGCCCACCTCTTCGAGCGTCTTTCGCTCTCCGCTAGCCTTCTCGGTGAGGTCGAACCGCATATAGACCGCGAATCGGTTCTCGCCGTCGAGATAGGGGCCGCGGACATCGATACTGTGAAACTCGCGATCGTTGATCCAGGCCGCATGACGCTCGTGCGCGATGCCCTTTCCCGCGACCTCGCGCTCGCCAAAAGGCGGACTCGCCTCTGCGTGGACGACCTCGTCTGCACAAAGCCGGTCCACGACTTCGGGCCATCTCTCGGCTCGGTACAACCTGACGAGCTCCTCTGCGACCTCTCGCGTGATGTCAGCCTCACTCCGTGTTGCGGAAGCCGAGGTCTCGGCCCCGGGCATTGGCCAGGTCGGGGGTTGTTCGTTGCGGTGTAGTGTTCGCATTCGGATCGCTCCTTTCACTACGAAGTCAACACCAACGCCCTCAGTCTTATTCGCCGTGCACCCATCTGCCGGTTTGTTCGGCGGAGCGAGAGAAGCTGAGTGCAGGGAAACGCTATCGGAAGAGAATTGTGCTTCGGCGAAGCACTGCTTCGGTCGCACCGCTCCCGATCCAACTTCGCGGCTCTACGAAGGGATCATGAGAGAAGCACCCGAGCTGATCGTTCAGCAGTGGCTGAATACCCCCGAGCCCATCACGCTCCGCGCGCTCCGCGGGCGTGTGGTTCTCATCGAGGCGTTCCAGATGCTGTGTCCTGCGTGCGTCTCGCACGCCCTGCCGCAAGCTCGAGAGGTGGCCAAGACGTTCTCGTCCGACGAGCTCGTGATTCTCGGGCTCCATACCGTCTTCGAGCACCACGCCGCGCAGGGGACTCGCGAAGCGCTCGAGGCGTTCTTGCACGAATACCGCATCACGTTTCCCGTCGGCATCGACATGCCTGCTGACACAGGCTCGACCCCACGGACGATGACGGCCTACCGAATGCAGGGAACCCCGACGACCCTCTTGATCGACAGAGACGGTGTGCTCCGTATGCAAACGTTCGGACGAACGCGAGACATGTCGCTCGGCGCGCGCCGCGCGACACTTCTGCAGGAGCCCGTGACGTCCTCGGCAGTGGAAACACAGGTCGAGGGCTGCGACGAAACGGGATGCCCGGCCCCAAACCCCGGCGGCTGATGCAAGGCCGAGACGCGTTGGCGAGGCATCGCCACCCTCACAAGCCACGCTTACTGGTGAGCCAGCAACGCGGCGTTGCAAGGGAGTCGACATCCCTCTCTCAGTTCGAGCGGTTCTGCGGGTGGGATATTCCGACGGCGTCAAAAGGCCACGGCGCAAGGAACATACGGCGCTTCAGAGGTGTTGCTCAAGGCGACCGTTAGGAACTCGACCGCCACCTACGGGGACGACAAATCGAGATGAGCGTTTCTTACTCTGGTTGTGCGTGGACCGCCGTGCTTACTTTCCTGGTGCTCACCCAAACGGTGCACGCCGACGGCCGTGCACGACTGGTTGGTTTCGCTTCCCTACCGGCCGACACGTTTGCTGAAGGCCGGCCTTCGGGCGCCGACGATGGATGGGGCATGCCCATCGGTGCGAACGGGCGTACGGGGCCATTCGACAGCCAGCCAGTTCAGGGATTCAGCGCGGGACAGTTCGCGCCGGGTGGCGAAGGTTTGTTCTTGTTTCTATCGGACAACGGTTTCGGCTCGCAGACGAACAGCGCTGACTATCTCCTTCGCATCTACCAGCTCCGACCGGATTTTCTTTCGAAGGAAGGTGGAGGGGGAGACGTCGCGGTCGAGGGCTTCGTGGAGTTCGCCGACCCCGACCACCAGATTCCGTTTCAAATCGTCAACGGTCATACCCCGGAACGACGGCTCACCGGCGCAGACTTCGACCCTGAGTCGCTCGTGGTCGACGCGCGTGGTGACATCTGGGTCGGTGACGAGTTCGGGCCATTCATTCTGCACTTCGACCACGAGGGCACGTTGCTAGAGCCGCCGATCGCAACCCCCGATCTCGAAGATGGGATGTTGAGCAAAACTCAGATGGTTCGATCACCAGAGAACCCCTATCTTGCCGACCCGGCAGACGCCAACTTGGGGTCGTCCCGAGGCTTTGAAGGCATGGCGTTCAGCCTGGACCGCCAGACTCTGTACCCCATGCTCGAAGGCACGGTCGACGGTGACAGAGAGGCTTCGCTACGGATCTACCGGTTCGACGTTCGGAAATCCGCGTTCGAGGGATTTGTTGGTTTCTATTTGCTCGACGACCCGTCGCACGCGATCGGTGAGATGACGCCTATCAACGACGACGAGTTCCTGATCATCGAGCGCGACGGCGAACAGGGTGCTTCGGCCCGATTCAAGAAGATCTTCAAGATCGACATCCGGAGACGTGACGCCGGAGGTTTCTTCGAGAAAACAGAGGTCGCGGACTTGCTCGACATCGCAGACCCCAACGACCTCGACGGCGATGGCAAGACGGACTTCGCGTTTCCATTCGAAACCATCGAAAGCGTTCTCATCCTGAGCGAACGAGAGATTCTCGTCGCCAACGACAACAACTATCCGTTCTCGATCGGACGCGGTCCCGACATCGATGACAACGAATTCATCGTCCTCAGGTTGCCCCAAAAACTGCAGCTCGATACGAGCGCTCGAACTGCGGGCAAACGCGCGGCGTCTTGAACGCCCTACCCGGGAGTGCCGGTTCACCAATGCGGTCACCGATTCGAAATTGGCCGATTTGAACGACCTTCCCGAAGTGCTACCCGTCCGGAACTAGACCCCAAGCGAGGATGGCGGAATTGGCAGACGCGCTGGATTTAGGTTCCAGTGTCCTTAGGGCGTGCAGGTTCGAGTCCTGTTCCTCGCACTGGAAGGATTGCGGGGGTTAGCGCGGACGTTGCTGCCGTACTTGTCCGACCGTGGCGACGCCGTCCTAGTCCCCCGGCGAGCAGCGCATCGACGATCGACACCTGATACAGGGTGTCCGACGTACCGTCCCACCGCGGGCTCCTACTGCAGCCGAGGAGAACGGGAGTCGCATGCTCATGGAAGAACGGTGCGGCGAGGGTATTCCGGCCTCTTCTTTCTGTGCGTGGAGTCCTGCGCCCGTCGCCCGAGGGTGACGCCCAACATGGCCACGGGGACCACGTTGAATCGAAAGAAATTTGACCGGGAGACGGAGCCTCGAGTGTGGAAGAGCAGATCGTAGGTGATGCTCCATCCGAAGAAGAAACGCTGGATGTGAAAGTCGATGTCGAATCCGACTCCTCCTCCGACGACGGGAGACCGATTGACGACAGTGGTACCGGGGGGAAGTCGGCGTGCGTCGAAGAACGCCAGCCCCGCCGACATCCGCGCGTAAGGCGTGAACGTCCACGCGCGGGTTTGGGGCGCACGGCGGGGATGACGAACGAAGCGGTAGGCATATCCCACGTGCGCGACGAAATAATCGACATCGACGTTGGGAACGTCGTCGCATGGACCGACGACGCAGTCGCCGAGGATGTCTAAGTCTAGACGATAATCCACACCCACGATCGCCCCATGGCCGGACTCCGTGTAGAGACGCGCCTCGAGCGATGGCACCCAATAGAAGCCACCACCGCCGCTACCCGACCAAAGCACGGCCAACGACCCCACGCCGAACCGCAGCTCGGTAGAGAGCGGCGGAAGCGTCTGATCAGAGTCTGCCGGCGGCGTCGAGACGACGTCTGGCGCGGAGTCGGCTGCCACGTGGGCGGCCAGGACCGTCACGGTGACGAAGGAAGCAAGCTCGGTTTTCATGGAGAAACCTCCCGCAACTATGAAAAGCAAGGAACATACCGGGCCATGAAACCTCGCTTGCCGGGGTTTGGCAAGCAATCATGCGCGGTGGTTCCACCACAGTGTGAGGGAAACCGTATCGGTCGTGACCCTCTGGCGTTCGCATGCTTCGTGTGAGAGATTTCCGAGCCATGACCTTCAGACTAAGCTTGCTTGCCATCTTCAGCGCTTTCGCGTGGACCGCCTGCGGGGACGACAGCGGCGACCCAGACGGCCTCGAGATGCAAATTCTGGACTTGACCGGGTTCACTCGGTTCGAGCTCGATCAGGTCCCCGGGAGCGCGCCCGAGGGGTGTCCGGATCCGATCCTCGTGAACCCGGCCGCGATCGAGCGGTTGGTCGACGGCACCTACCGCTTCACGTTCTCGCTCGCGTTTGAGAGCCAAGATGATCTGGAGTCCTGTCTCGAGAGCGCAGCGGACCCGGATGAATGCACGTTCGCGACTCCGGAGCCTGGGCCGGAGCGGCTGATTACCCAAGCCGAGTTGACGGCGCTCCTCGCGGACCTCGCGCGGGTCCCGGTGCGCGTGGGTTCTGAACCGTGCGAAGAAGGCAGCGTTGACCAGTGCGGACTCCTTGCGCTGACGTGGGACGACCTCGACACGACGGACCAGGAGTGCGGGGCCGCCGGTCCCACGATCTCGACGAACACTGCACTCAACCTCATCCGGCTGGTCACGAGCTTCGCCAGGACGTCGCTGGCGTTGGCCGAGGACGAATGACTCGCTCAGAGAGGTTTTGACGTTTCGGCGCCGCTCCGGCACCCGCGTAGACGTCACGCCCATGGTGGGGCATTGTCACTGAGTCCGTCTATGCGAACCCGCACCACCGCGTCATGCAACCCTCACGCGAGAACCCGCGGCACGAGCGCAAACGGCGCCCTGCCAAGGACGCCGTTTGGGTGCCAAGCCGTATTCGTGCCTACGGCGCGGTTCCGTCTTCACAGACCTCGACCGTGAAGTCGACGGTGACCATCCCACCGCCCATGTCCGTAACCGTGACGCCGCCCAAATACGGCGCGTTGTTGGGACAGTTGATTTCGTTGACCTCGGCCGTGATGTCGCCCGAACAGTTCGAGACGCTACCGACGATGGTGATGTCCCCGACTTGGTTCATCGGAACCACCTGGACCTCGTAGTCAGAGGCCGTGCCCTGATTGCAGGGACCCACGGGTCCCCAGAGCACCTCCACAGTGAGGTCCGAGCCGCCGCCGCCGGAGCCGCCCATGCCGGCCGAGCCGCCGGTTCCAGCCGAGCCGCCAGTTCCGCCCGAGCCGCCTGTCCCGGCAGAGCCGCCGGAGCCACCGGTGCCGTTGTCGCTGTCATCGCCGCAGCCCACCACCATCAGGGCGCCACTCAATACCAATGCCACGAGAATTCGCATATCATCCCTTCCTCTCTCGACCGCCTCACCGGCGGAGTCGCTCTCCCCGCCCGGCTGTCGCTCCCCAGCTCGCCCGAGCGTCCAGACGGTAGCATACCGCCTCGTCGCGGGTGAAAGAACGAAAGCGCGGGCACAGGTCGTCGGTTTCTCCAAGAAGGAACACGATGCCTTCCACCACACCAAAGCGTTCGAGATCCCTACGCTTTCGAGCAAGTCAACGGAGACGCGGCTCCAGCCGCGAACGAACCGCCTGATTGATTCGAGCCTCGAGGCTCTCCGGAGAGAGGCCGATCCCGACGATGTCGTCGATCTGGAACGTGGGAATGCTGGTCCGCGGATTGATGGCTGCGAGACGCGACTTCGCTTCCGGGTCTCGTTCGATGTCGTACTCGGTGTAGGGAATCGCGTTGTCGCTGAGGTACTCGCGAGCCTTGCGACAGGAGCCGCCGTTTGTCCGTCCCGCGGCCCGCGCTTGGGTCCCGGGGCATGTCCTGTATGATTGCGACGGCGAAGTGCGATGAAGGCGATTGTGCAGGTCCTCAACCAGGCACCCCTCGGCGTGCTCTTCATGACGGTATGCCTCGGCTACCTCATCGGAAAGTTCAAGGTCGGACGCTTCGTTCTGGGAGGTATCGCGGGAACGCTCATCATGGGAGTCGCGATCGGCCAGTTTAACGTCCAGATGCCGTCGGGCGTGAAGTCGATGTTCTTCGGGCTCTTCATCTACGCGGTCGGCTATCAGGGCGGGCCGCAGTTTTTTCAGGCTCTCAACCGTCGAACGCTCAACCAGCTTGCGTCGGCCGCCGTCATGTCCGTGCTCGGACTTCTATGTGTCTTGGCCTCCGCGTGGATCTTCGGACTCGACCGCGGCACTGCCGCCGGCCTCGCAGCAGGCGGCCTCACGCAATCGGCGATCATCGGAACCGCCGGTGAAGCCATTCAGCAGCTCGACGTTTCAACGACTGCAAAACAGACGATGCAGACCAACGTTGCGGTTGGGTATGCGGTGACCTACATCTTCGGGTCGCTCGGGCCAATTCTCATGGTGAGCTGGTTTTTCCCGACGGTCATGAAGTGGGACATCCGCCGGGAGGCCGTAGCCCTGGCAGAGAAAATGTCCGGGGGTCGTAGCGAGCTCGAGCCGGGTGAGTTTGATGCTGTACAGCCGGTCGCGACCAGGCTCTACGAAGTCGCCGCGACCAAGAGCGCGGCGACGAAAACCACGCTGCACGTCGACCGTGAGCTCGACGAGGCAGCCATCGAGGCCGTCTTGAGAGGCGGCCGGCGTCTCGACGGGTTGACCGAGGAAACGACCCTCGAAGCGGGAGACATCGTCGCGGTCACCGGAACGCCAGCGGTACTCGAACGTGCGGGGGATTACTTTGGCCCCGAAGTCGAGGCACCGGCCGGCTTCGAACTCGTCGAAGAGCGGCGCGAAATCATCCTGACGAGCAAGGACTTCATCGGGAAGCGGATTTCTTCGATTCACGACGAGGTCGGGATCGAGACGCGCCACGGGGTGTTTTTGACGGCCGCGAAACGGCTCGGGAGAGACCTGCCGCTCCTCGACAACATCGAGCTTCACCGGGGCGACGAACTTCACTTCACGGGGAAGCCCAAAGATCTCGACCGCGTCCAGTCGAAGCTCGGCTACAAGATCAGCGCCGCCGAAATCACGGATTTCATTTTCTTCGGACTCGGCATGGCGATCGGCGTGGTCATCGGAATGGGGACCGTCAGGGTGGGCGGAATTCCGCTGACGCTCGGGACTGGCGGAGGGTGCCTGCTTTCTGGGCTCGCCTTCGGTTGGTTGCGGAGCGCACACCCGCGGTTTGCCGCCCTCCCCGCCGGCGCGTCGAACTTCCTTCGCGACTTCGGCCTTGCAGTGTTTGTCGGTGTAGTTGGACTCGAAGCCGGACCTCAAGCGATTACGACGATCAAGCAGTACGGGGCCGAGCTCCTCCTGCTCGGGGTCGCCGTCACGATCCTCCCCCAGTTGATTGGGTTTTATTTCTCTTACTACGTGCTGCGGATCAAAAACCCCATCGAAGCCCTCGGGTGTTTGGTTGGCGGCCGCAGTGCGAATCCGGGCTTCGCTGCGCTCCTCGAGAAAGCAGGGAACGCCACCCCTGTCGTCTCGTTCACCGTATGTTACGCGGTTGCCAACGTGCTCCTGACCCTATGGGGGCCGTTGATTGTCGGGGTCATCACGACGAACCCGCCCTGACCTCACAGAGACAGGCCTCAACATGTCAGAAAACGATTTCAGTGACTTCGCAAGCCTCAGCCCGTTCGAACTCAAGGACAAGCTGATTGACGTCGCGACGACCGAGTCGCAGAAGATGATGCTCAATGCGGGACGGGGAAACCCCAACTTCCTCGCCACCCTGCCGCGGAGAGCATTCTTGAAGCTGGGGGAGTTTTCGATCGAGGAGTCGGAGCGCTCCTACTCCTACCTCAGCAGCGGTTTCGGCGGTCTCCCAGACGCAGAGGGGATCGTCGGTCGCTTCGACACGTTCGCGCACGAGAACGAAGACGACGAGGGCATCCGCTTCCTCCGTTCCGCAATCAGCTACGTCAAGGACCAGCTCGGGTTGAGCCAAGAGAAGTTCGTGTACGAGATGGTCGGTGCGTTTCTCGGTGGGGTCTATCCGGTGCCCCCGCGCATACTGCCTCATACCGAGGAAATCGTGAGGCAGTACATCGCGCAGGAGATGGTCGGTCCGCATCCTCGGTACGGCGCATTCGACCTTTTCGCTACCGAGGGCGGAACTGCGGCGATGACTTACATTTTTCAGACCATTGTGCTCAACGGGCTACTGAGACCAGGAGACAAGATTGCCCTCGGCACTCCGATTTTCTCGCCGTACCTCGAAATACCGCTTCTCCCCGAATACGATTTCGAAGTCGTCGACGTCCGCATGGACGAGGAAGACGACTGGCAGTACCCCGCTTCCGAGCTTGCGAAGCTCGAAGATCCGTCGGTGAAAGCGTTCTGCGTAGTGAACCCGAGCAACCCTCCGTCGACCAAGCTTTCGACGGAGACGCTCGACAGACTCAGGGCGTTGATTCGAGAGAAGCGTCCGGATCTGTTCGTGGTGACCGACGACGTGTACGGCACGTTCGCAGATGACTTCGTGTCGCTGTTCGGCGCGTGCCCCCGGAACACACTCTGCGTGTATTCGTTCTCGAAGTACTTCGGGGCCACCGGCTGGCGCCTCGGAGTCATCGCCGTTCACGAAGACAACGTGTTCGACGAAGCGATCGCCAACCTGCCCGAGGAGACCAGGCGGCGCTGCGCTGCGCGGTATTCTTCGCTGACGAATACGCCCGATGCCGTGCGATTCATCGATAGGCTCGTGGCGGACAGTCGCGCCGTTGCCTTGAATCACACCGCGGGGCTCTCGACACCCCAGCAGCTTCAGATGGCGCTGTTTTCGCTGCACGGGCTGATGGATCGAGATTCGCAATACAAGAACGCGGCGAAGCGTCTCATCCGCGACCGGTACGAGCGGCTGTGTTCGAACATCGGTATCGAGCCCGCTCGCGGCCCGAACGCCGTCGACTACTACACCTTGGTCGACCTTGAAAAGCTCGCGGAGCAGCTTTACGGAGGCGATTTCGCCGCATGGTTTTCCTCGAGTGAGAAGGCAACGGACTTTCTGTTTCGACTCGCGAGGGAAACCGGTGTCGTCCTTCTCCCAGGCAAAGGATTCGAGGTGGTCGACCCGTCCGCACGCGTGTCGCTCGCGAATCTGACCGAACAGGAGTACGCCTCGATCGGAAAGTTCTCCCGCAAGGTACTCGACGAGTACTACGAAGACTACAAAGCCTCCCGCTGATCCGGAATGTCCTTCGCTCGGAGAAATCCCTGCTATGTCAGCCGACGAGATCCCGCGCGCTTCATCGCGCTCTTGACGCCTACGCAGCGGGAGCAGCTTCCCCTCTTACGACTTGCTCTGGGGGTCGGCAACGCCGACGAGAATCTCCGTCGCCAGGCGGAGGAGCGGGCCGAAGTAGATATTGCCGCTCGCGTCTTTAGCGGCGTAGGTCAATGCACTGCAGCCCTGGTAGTCCGCGTACGTGACCTCATCCGTCTCGGTGTCGACGAAGACCGCGCGTGTAGCAGGGTAGGCGACTCCGCCGCGCGAGCCCATCTTGGTGATCACCACGCGGTCGTCGTCCCGCAGGGCGACGTTGCTAAAGAACCCCGTGATTCCGTCCGGAAGATTGAAATCGACCGGCACCTCGCGCAGGAGAACCATTTCCTCGGTGTCGAAGACGATGATCGACTGGGTGAGGTAGCTGAACAGGTACGCTTTGGTTTCGTCGACGATGACCATGACGCCCGTGGCAGAAATGGCGCCGTAGTGACCGTCGACGGTGGCTCGTGTCATGTTTCGTTGCGCGGGTCGTCTCGACGGCGCCAACCGCAAGGAGCTCCTCAATGATTGAAGTTGAATGCCTCTGGGAATGCAACGACGGACTCGGAGAGACGCCGATGTGGCATGCGACCGAGAGAGCGCTCTACTGGGCAGACCACGTTGGCCCGAAACTCGAAGCGGACGACGGTCGACGCCCCACCATTCGCCGGATCGACCCGGCGACAGGAGAGCGGGCATCCTGGACGACGCCTGAGCAGATTGGTTCGTTCGGCTTCCGCGAGGGCGGAGGCATCGTTGGGGCTTCGAACTCGGGGTTTTGCCTGGTCGACCTGGAAGGCGGGGAACTCCAAACACTGGCAGACCCTGAGCCCGACCTCCCCGACAACCGACTGAACGACGGAAAAATCGACCGGCGGGGTCGCTTCTGGGCGGGCTCGATGGACGGTCGACTCAAGGACGAGACCGCTCGACTCTATCGCTTCGACCCGGACCGAAGCGTCCATGCTGCAGCGCCCGATTTCACTTTCGTGTGCGCCAACGGTATCGCGTTCTCTCCCGATGACACGACGATGTACTTCGGTGACACGATGCGCGGCATGATCTTCGCCTTCGATTTCGACATCGACGAAGGTCGAATCTCAAACCAACGAACGTTCTTCGCGATCGAGTATCCAGCTCCGGCGATCGTCGAAGGGGCGACGGTCGACTCGGAGGGTTACTACTGGTTCGCGCTCAATCTCGGTGGAAAGATCGTGCGCGTCGACCCCAAGGGTCGTCTCGACCGGGAGATTGACATGCCCGTCAGTAGCCCGACCTGCGTGACGTTCGGAGGCAACGGTTACGAAACTCTCTACGTGACCTCGCAACAGGCGTTCGTCACCCCGGAGGAAATAGCGCGTCACCCTCAGCCAGGCAGCCTCTTTGCCATCCATGGGCTCGGCGTTCAGGGCCTTCCAGAGCCAAAGTTCGGCGGCTAATCCTCGTTGGCAAGGACCTGCACCCCCGGTGAGCTTCTCGCAATGTTGCGGCGGAGCGGACTACACCTCGAGCACCACCTTGCCGCGCGCGCGTTTGGTTTCCATGTACCGATGCGCCTCTTGGACGTCGCTCATGGGAAACGATCGGTCGACGATGACTCGCAGCTTGCCGCCGTCGATTTTTCGACGAAGCCAATCGAGCTGCGACCGCCGGGACCTCACGACCACGAGCTTCGCGCGCTGTTTGCGGAGTGACGTCCGGGCAACGTCTTTCAGGATACGCGCGCTTGGGACGGTGTGAACGTACCGCGCGCATGGCTCGAGCAGCGCCCTCGCCTCGTCGAAGGCAAAGTTGCCAAACACGTCGAAGAACACGTCGAACTTCTGACCGAGGTCGAGCGGATTCTCTTGGGTGTAGTCGACGACCTCGTCTGCTCCGAGCCCCCTGACCAACTCGACGTTGCGGTGGCTGCACACCGCCGTGACGTGAGCGCCGAAGATCTTGGCGATCTGCACGGCGAATACACCGACGCCACCGGATGCGCCGTTGATGAGCACTCGCTGCCCGGCCACGACGCCAGCCTCGTCGCGGAGCGCCTGAAGTGCGGTCTGCGCAGCAAGGGGGACGGCAGCCGCGGCACGAGGTCCGATGGTTCGCGGAGCCCACGCGAGCTGGTCGGCATCGACCGCAGCGTACTCCGCATAGGCGCGGCCGGAGAAGTCGTTGATCATGCCGTACACCGAGTCCCCAACGGAGAGGTCGGTCCCTGCGCCCGTTTCCACCACCGTGCCGGCGACATCGTGGCCCACGATGAGCGGGAACTTGTTCCCCGTGGCGATCTTGAACTTTCCTTTTCGAACGATGACGTCCTTCGGATTCACCCCGACGAAGGTGGTCTGCACCAGCACCTGCCCGCTCTTCGGAAGCGGGCTCGGCACCATGACTTCCTGGAGCACCTCAGGCGGCCCGTATCGGTTGATGACGACGGCGCGCATCGTCCGTTCGCAGTCGAGCCGTCGCCCGTACTGTGGCAGCGCGCTCATCGCATCCTCGGCGTGGTTTGCCCTGTTGACCGGTCGTTCGCATGCATCGACCGGCATCCTACGCCGCGCGCCGGTGTGGAGTAGGTGGAGCGCGGCATAGCTGCTATGCGGCGACCGCTGCAAACGAGTCGAGCTTCCGTGCTACGTTCGCGACCGCATAGTTGCCATGCGCTCACCGCCAATGCCGACGACACTTCCGCACCTCGACGACCTACAGCTTCTGTGTGCAGTCGTCGACCGCGGCAGTTTCAGTGCCGCAGCGTCGCACCTCGGAACGACCCAGCCCCGGGTGAGTCGTGCGGTTGCACGGCTCGAAGAGCGGCTCGGGATTCCCCTCGTGCGCCGGAGCCCGCGGGGAATCGCAGTGACGCAGGAGGGAGAGCGCTATGCGGCCTATGGTCGGCGCCTGCTCGCCGAGCTCCAGGTGCTCGAGGCTGAGCTCGTTGCCGAGGACTCGGACAGTGGACGGCTTCGCGTCAGCGCTCCCCCGGCGGTGACCCGTCGGCTCCTTCTGCCTCACCTGGCATCCTTCTGCAGCGAGAACCCGCAGGTTCGCTTAGAGCTGTCTTTGGGCGCGCGTCGCGTCGACTTGATCGAGGAAGAAGTAGATGTGGCCATCCGGTTCGGGCCGCTCGAAGAAACCTGGCGACGCTCCCGTCGCCTGCTCGATGGGTCTTTCCACGTGTACGCCTCCCCGGGGCTCGGCCCGACGGCATTGGAGAACCCGGGAGAGCTCGCGGAGTGGCCTTCGGTGGTCCTTCACACGACCCACCTACGCGACCGCTGGCCGTTCGTCGTCGAGGGCGAGGTCACCCTGGCTCCGGTGATGCCCAAGCTGTTGGTCGACGACGTCGACGCCCTCATCGCGTTCGCCGTGGAGGGAGCAGGCATCGCCATGCTTCCGGATTTTCTAGTACGGGATGAAGTGGCAGACGAACGACTCGTCCGACTGACGACTGCGCAGCAGGCCGCCCCCGCCCAGGTGTTCGCGGTCACGACATCGCCGCCGAAGCGAGCCACGCGATTGGTCGAGCACCTGGCAAATCGACTTACCGTTCCCACTACTGACTGAGGTCGACCGGGTAGTACCGACCATTGTTGGGGCTCCGCTCGCAGGCCCACTGCTGATCGAGAAACCATGGATGGCACCCGAAGGCCTCCCAGGTCACCGTTTGGACGGACAGGTTGTCGTTGTCGACTCTGCGCACAGTCTGAAGGGTTCCACTCGCACCGTGGAGAGTGCCAGCTTCATCACACCACGGTCGGACGCCCCCGTCTCCCGGGCCTTGCCTCTCCGCGGTGCCCGTACTCGTTTGGCCGAGCACGGCATTGGTTTCCGTCCTGGTCATCTGCCACGTTCCGCCGCCCAGGTGAAGCGCTTGGAAGTTACGCGTGAGGTCGTGCTGAAGCCGGATGCTCCCATCCGTGAGCCGAAGCTCGTTGATCTGCCTCCTCGAGGTGGTGTAGCCCGCCCCCGGGGCGAAGACCCGGCTTCCGTTGGGGCCGTCAACCATACATGGCCCGACTGGGGAGGGCGGAGGGGGAGGCGGATTCGTGGTGGGACACTGTGGTGCGGTGCATCGGACTTCGACGGTCGGTCGCGTTTCGGAAGCGTAGGGTAAGCCGACCGTGCCAAATATGCCGTCGTAGACGCGCACGATCGCGGCGTGCGTGCCCGTGTCGTTGGAAGAGGGGGTCCACGCGAGTCGCTCCGTGCCGCCTCCAGAAGTTTGCAGCTGCCCGAACCTTCGCATCGACGCGCCGTCCGCGAGATGCCCCTCGAGCCGCGCCCCGACCCCAGTGCCCAGGCCACCGTAGGTGAACGTCACGTTCTGGCCATTGGAGACGACGCGCGGCGAAGGCGTGATCGTCGGAGCGGGGGACTCCGCCAGCACGAGCTTGGCCTCGAATAGCTTCGCGCTCACGCCGACCAGGCTTTGCGCGCCCTGGAGCCCGAAGATCGCGAGGAACCGCTCGAAGAGCGCCAGGTGATCGAGCAACGGATCGACGTCTGCGTCCACTCCGACGTAGGCGTTCCATCGCGGACCCCGATACTGAAGTTCTTGGGGTGAGAGCGGCACGGTCACGTCGAGCTCGTATCCACCGAAGGCTTTTGAGCTGAGCAGTCCGACTTCGACGATCGGGATCGGTCCCAACGTCGCCGCGAACCCAAACTCGAAGCCGAAGAAGGGTTCTACGCTGGCCGTGAACGCAGCGTCCGGTCGCCTCCTCGCGGCGAGCAAATCGACATCGTCCTCGAGCGTCGTGACCTCGCCGATCAACCGAAAACCCTGCTCCGGTTCGTAGCCGACACCCGTGCGAATGCGTACGGCTTTCTTCGTGGTGGCCCCGTTCAGGCTGAGCTCGACTGCGGCGTAGTCGAGCTTCATCTCGACCCCCGTTTTGGGCTTCGCGGTCGCGGCGACCATGACCGGGCCCAAGATGGGAATTGCGGCGAATGGAATGGCCGTGAGCGAAACCTTGCACTCCACTTTCCCGCGAACCCCGCCGGTGACCTTCACCTCACCGACGCCGGCATCGATGCCAAAATCCCCGGTCAGCGCGAGCACGAGAAGTTCGACCGCGCCTTGACGAATGCGTAGCTGGAACTCGGTCGAAAGGCCGAGCCGCGGACGATAGTTGAACGACGTGACCGAGACGTTGACGAGACTCCCGTTGCTGGCCTTGCACTGGAGTGGCACGGTCAGCGGCTGGACGTTCGGTTTAGCGTCAGGGGCACTGCCCCCGGCCCCGCCCTCGCCGTCCGAGACCGAATCGCCGTCGTCGCGGAGCGCCTCAGGGACCTCGGCTCGGAACGACACGTCCATCTCGGCGATCGCATCGGTGATGGCCGCCGCCTCGACCGTGAGCACGATATCGTCCCGGACGGAGGCGACTGCCTGAACTCGTGCGAGAAAGCCCGGGACGCCCCCGTTGACCACGACGTTGCCGGCCGCGATGGCGCGCGTAGATTCGGTTGTGCGAAGGAGGATCTCTTCGGGTGAGACGTCGATCACGTCCTCCGAGTCAACCAATACGGCGTCCTCCGTCAGAGTGACGACGACGGCACTCATCCGCACGTGGAGGTTCCCGTGCCTTGCCGTGATGAGGGCCGAGCCGCGCGGGGCCAGCGCCGCGATCTCGCCCTCCGAATCCACCGATATTTCCTCCGGCGCACTGGACGTCCATTCGAGATCGACCTCCAGCGGAGCCCCATCCGCGTCGACGGCCTCGACTCGAGCCTGGCGGGTCTCGCCCGTTACGGTGAAGACGACCGAGCGGTCAGAGAGCAAGCGAAGCGCGTCCGGCTCCGACTGCCCATCGGTCCCGCACCCGAGAAGCGCGGCCGTGACCGCCAGCGCAGTCACCCAACATGCGGTGTCGCGCCTCTCCGTCCGGACTCGGTGCGGCCGGTAGGCCGGCGGGGCTTCGTCGTTCGTCGTCATGACATGTCCTTTCGCGCGCGCGGCTGCCGCGGCGGCTCACTGACCTGTGCAACGGTGCGGGCGAGCCGCCTGCTCCAGAGGGACGACGGCCGTCGTCGGTGACCGACATCCGCGACCGTCTGCTGCTCTAGCCTACGCAGAATGACGAAAGCGAGTAGGGATGCAGAGCCATAGTTGCTATACGTCCTTGCCGGAGTCTACGTCACTCGACTACTCGAGCTTGGCCAGCAGTGCTTTCGTCCAACGGTCGGGCGCTTCGAGCATCGGATAGTGGCCAACGTCATCGAGAACGGTGAGCGCGCTGCCGGGCGCCTCGGCGTGGTGCAGCTCGGCAACGTCGCGCCCGGTGATCGGATCTTCGGCCCCCCAAAGGAAATGAAGCGGCAACTCGCTCTCCTGCAACGCACCGACCCAGCGGTGCCAGTACAGAACCCGGTCGCGCAGGTACTGGGTGATGTGCGGCATCACTTCCCGACCGTCCTCTCGGATCAGCAGGTGCCACATCGTGTCGAGGTCAGCGACGGTCAGCCGGCTGGGCTCGGCCCAGAGCTGGCGCATGTTGTGATTGAAGATGCGCTGGCTCGAAAGCCGCGCAACCATCGGGCCAAGAGTGTGGTTTCGCAGGAGCTTCTGGATCATCCGAAGCCGGGCGAGCTCGATGTGCACGCTGCCATTCGACAAGGTGACCGACTGGATCGAAACCGGCCGAAGACCGAGGTTCCAGCGTGCGAGCAACTCGGTGCCGATGGTAGTCCCGTAGTCGTGCGCAACGACGTGAGCCGACTTCACCCCGAGATGCCGCCAAAGCAGTAGCGCAACATCCGTTTGTTCGAGGCAAGCGTAGGAGTAGGCTTTGGGCTTATCGGAGAATCCGAACCCGAGATGATCGTGCACGATCACGCGGTAGCGAGCCGAAAGCGCGGGCATCACACGGTGGTAGTCGTGCGACGACGTCGGGTAGCCGTGAAGGATCACGATCGTCGGCCTATCGGCTGCGTCGCTTGGGCAACCCGTGTCGACTACGAAGATGCGCCGCCCATACACGGTGTGCGTGGTTCCGCCTGCTTTCCATTCCTCTGCATTCATGGTCTCGAGAGTAGGCAAGGCGGCGCCGCCCGGTAGGATGGCGGCGGCATAGCTCCTATGCGCGCACGCGATGGACGATCAGCCGTGGCGGCGCGCGAAGAATGCCCAGCTCGTGCTACCCCGGGTGAATGTCAGTCCGAAGGGCCTTCATCAACATCTTCTCGGACTCCCTCGCGGAGACACGCGATTTCTATACGTCACTGTTTGGGTGGCGAGTCGAATACGACAGCGACTGGTTCGTCCACCTGCAAGCCCCAGATAACGACTCGGTCGAATTGGGAATCGTGCGACGAGACCATGAGATCGTGCCACTCGGCGCAGGGTCCACACCGCGCGGAGTCCTCCTCACCATCGTGGTCGATGATGTGGATGCACTCTACGAGCGCTGCAAGGCCCACTCCGTGAGCATCGTCGAGCCGCCCCGCAACATGTTCTACGGTCAGCGACGAATGATCATCCAAGACCCCGTCGGAACGCTCGTCGACGCATCGTCGGCGTGCGACCCTGACCCTGCTTTCCTCGAAAAGGTACACGAGCGCGACTGACGCGTTACAACGCGTCGCCTAGCTCGCGTGATCGCGCCAGGCCGCAAGCAGAAGCGTGAGCTCGCCGAGATGAAACGTGACGACCGCGGTTCGAAGGAACTCGAGCTGCCAGATCAGCATGCACGCACCAGCGGCCGCCCATGCGCCGGCAAGGTAGGCGCCGGTCAAGCCGTTCGACAGTGGCCGACCGAAACGCCAGAGCAGCGCGGCCAGCGCCGCGACGACCAGGCCGACCTTGATCAGAGCCATGCCCCGCAGCAGACGTGCCAGCTCGGGATCGGCCTGAAGCAGCGGCTCCGGACGGCCCATTGCAGCGGCCACCATCATGGCGAGAGCACAGCCGCCAAGCAGCAGCGCACCGAGCCACAGGCGGCGCAAAGCAGGCGACCGGGGAATCGCCATCGATGGAGGCAGAACACCGTCTGCACTTCTCGAGTCTGGGATCGTCAGCGGGCCTACTCCGTCACCGTGACGGTCATGACCTCGGAATAAACCGGCGGGTCGTGAGGGATATGGTTGCGGTCCCCGAGTAGGAGCTGGAGCTTGTGCTCTCCGGGGGGGAGCTCGAGCTCGGTCGACGTGCTGCCGTCCCCAAAGTGGATGTAGTTGTCGTTCGACGGAATGGGAGCGTCCATCGGCGGCAGATCCGCGTCGACGATGAGGTGGTGGTGACCGGTGCCCGGGGTGGGGTCGCCGGCTTTGGCCACGGTCATCCCTTCGAGACCAAACTCGAGCTTCACCGGGCTCT
>JBCDFZ010000065.1:0-26006 GCA_039177115.1 Myxococcota bacterium | reverse complement strand
GATCTCCATGGTGCGACCCATGTAGTCGATGCGGTATTGAATGAGGCCCTGGAGCGCCAGCAGCGGGCCAGGAAACTCGACTTCCTCCGCGATGCGCCGAAGCACGGCCTGGCGGTGGAGCGCCTGCGCGGCCGGGCCCAGCTCTTGGTCTCCCTGAATGCCTTCGACCTCCGGGAAACCTTCCCACTTCAGCATCGCGACGGAGGTGTAGCTGCTAGTGAGCCCGAACTTGGCCACCGAGTAGCCGATGACGACGCCGACCACCCCTGCGCCGAGGAGCAGCCACTTGTACCGGAGCAGCGCGCGCCGAAGGCGATACGGGTCCGCAGGAAAGCCGCCTCGCGTCTTCGCCGCGCCGCCCGATCCTGTCATCCCTGTTGCGTCAGTTGCCATCGTTCCTCGCCGTACTCAGTAAGCGTTCTTTCGTGCGCGCGAACTGAAGACGGTCATGAATATGATCTGAAGATCCCAGAGTAGACTCCAGTTCCGAATGTAGTCGAGGTCATGCTCGACCCGCTGCTCCATCTTCTCGAGCGTATCGGTTTCGCCGCGCCAGCCGTTGACCTGGGCCCAACCGGTGATGCCAGGTTTGACCTTGTGGCGGAGCATGTAGCCTTGGATCTTTTTTCGGTAGAGTTCGTTGTGCGCTACGGCGTGCGGCCTCGGTCCGACGATGCTCATGCTTCCCTCGACCACGTTGAAGAACTGTGGGAGCTCGTCGAGGTTGGTGCGTCGCAGGAACGCCCCGACTCTGGTGATTCGCGTGTCGTTCTTGGTGGCCTGGCGGATTTCGCTTCCGTCTTCGGTGACGCTCATCGAGCGAAACTTGATGACGTCGATCACTTCGCCCTTGAGCCCGTAGCGTCGCTGTCGGAAGAACACCGGCCCAGGCGACGTGAGCTTGACGATGATTCCAATGAACAGCATCGGCAGGGCGATGACGCACAGGATCAGCGTACCCAGCACGACGTCCTCGAGACGTTTGAGCCAGCCGTCGACGCCGTAGAAGGGGGTCTCTCGGAGGCTCACCGTGGGGATGTCGCCGAGGGTGCCCCAGCGCGCATTGAGCAGGTCGAATGCAAAGAAGTCCGCCGCGAGGTAGACCGATGCCGTCGTGTCCGCGAGTTCGCGCAGAAGCTCGTTGATGCGAGGCTCCGCCCTGAGCGGGAACGCAATGTAGATGAGGTCGAGCTTGCCCTCGCGCGCGGCGTCGACGGCGTCTCTCAGTGCCCCGATGCGTCGACCGAGCGACTCGTTGACGGGGTGGCAGCGCTCTTCGCCGCGATCGTCGTAGAACCCATGAACCTGGAGCCCGAGCGACGGCACCTCCTGGATTCGCTGCGCGAGCTGCTCTCCAAGCGCCGTCATGCCGATGATCCCCGCATTTCGCGTGTTGTATCCACGGCTTCGGAGCTCTCTGAGGATCAGCGTGGTGGCGGTGCGCCAAATCGAAATTAGAAACGGCGCGAGTACGAACCATGCGGTGATGGTGATGCGCGAGAAGTCTTCCGAGGTCTTCGACAGGAAGGCGAAAAACAGCAATAGCGGTACGACGCCGACGAACCACACCGCCCAAGCGCGCACCAGCAGCCGTTTGAGACGAACGGCGCGCGTGCTCTCGTAGAGCTTCAGGCTTTGCGCGACCAAAAGGAAGACGATCGCGGCGATCGTCGACGCGATCCACGAGAGCTCGTTCCACGGTTCGTCACGAGCGAGCGTGGGAAGCCAAAGTGCGACGTAGATGAGTCCGAAGTCGACGAGGCGCATCAAAGGCGCCAGTTCGGCATCGGTCCCGCGCCCCCAATCCGTGGGTTTCTTGCTCGGCATCAGTGGTTGTTGAACAGTATAGGCATAGCGGCCCCGCTTCTCACTTCAACCTTGCGGGCGACAGATGGGCAGGTTAACCACCAATATGGGCCGTTTATCGGCGTTCTTTCTTTGCACGCTGGTCTTCGGCTGCGCCGCCAACCGGTACCCGGGCGCCCCCACGGTCCCCTCGGACGATCCGGCCTTCGCGGCACCCGAGGAGGTGGTCATGCAAGGGCTTCCCGAGGACCCGCCGGAGCCGCTTCGTTTGATGCCTGGAGACGTCGTTCAGCTCACCACGGTGTCGGCGCAGACGACTGAGTACCCGGGCCTCATCGTCGATGCGCTCGGTCAGCTCCACGTGCCGCTCGCCGGCGACGTGATTGTGGGCAACCTCACACTGAGCGAGGCGGAGAAGTCCATCGAGAAGGGACTCCGGCGCTACGACAAGTTCGTGCGGGCCAATCTCATCATCACCGACCCGAAGGGCCACAGCGCCTCGGTCCTCGGAGCTGTCGCCAACCCGGGGCGCGTGAACGTGCCACCCGGCATGCGTGTGGCCGATCTCCTGGCCGAGGCTGGGGGACCCGCACGGGCGGAGAGCGATCAGTCGATCAATCTTCTCGGCAATCTCGACCTCGCCCGTCTGGTTAGAGACGGGGAGACGGTCCCGGTGAGCGTGGCGGAAGCCGTCAAGGGCGACCCCCGACACAACGTCCGTGTGCGGTCGGGGGATCAGCTCTACATTCCGCCGGGCACCGAGATGCTCATCATGGTCATCGGCGAGGTCGACGCACCCCAGCCAGTGGCCTACCGGCAGGGGATCCGTCTTACCGAAGTGCTCGCTCGCACTGGAGGCATCACCGATCGGGGGGACCGCAACGACGTGCGTATCGTTCGCGGGCCGCTCCGAGAGCCGCGCATGTACACCGCGAGCGTGAAAGACCTGGTCAACGGGAAGGCGACCGACGTGGTGCTGGCTCCCGGGGACATCGTGTACGTCACCAAGGCCTGGTACGCCTCCACCGCTGACGTCCTGAACGCGCTTTCTCCGCTGATCTCGCTTGCGAACGCAGCCGCAATCGTCGCGGTCGCCGAGTCGCTCAACAACTAGTCATGTCCCACGACACCCTTTTCGACCGGCTGCTCAGCGCTCCGCTGGTCAGCGAGGAGGTGGACCCCTTCTCGGTCGATGGGGAACTGCTCCCAGAAGAGGCGGCCGTCGTCGAGGGAGCCGTATCGCGGCGCGTCGCCCACTTCACCGCGGGACGCGTGTGTGCGCATCGAGCGCTCGACCGTTTGGGCGCTCCCCCAAACTGTCCGGTTCTACAAGGAGAAGACCGTGCACCGATCTGGCCCGAAGGGTTCGTCGGCAGCATCACGCATACCGACGCCTGGTGTGCCGCGGTTGTCGGCCGCGGCACCGACGTACGGTCCGTGGGGATCGACCTCGAACCGTCGACTCCGCTCAAGGACTCGGTGCTGGCTCGCGTTTGCACTCCGACCGAGCTCAGGCACCTGGCCACACTCTCCGATCCGGACCTGATGGCGAATGTCGTCTTCTGTGCCAAAGAGTCGGTGTACAAATGCCAGCGCCCGATCACCGGCAAGTATCTCGGGTTCCACGACGTCGAACTGGAGTTCGAGGACGACCGTTTCGCGGCGGTGTTTCGCGGCCCCGCTGGCGAGTTCGAGCCGGGTGACCGATTATCCGGCCGCTACCTGGTGGAACGGGATCTCGTGGCCGCGGCCTGCGTGTTGGAGCACTCATGACCGGGTCTCGGGTGACCGTCGTCATCGACGTCCCGCGAGGGAGCTTCGTCAAACGGGGCGACGACGGGTCGGTCGACTTCATCTATCCGCTGCCGTGTCCTTTCAACTATGGGCACATCCCCGGAACCGTTGCCGAGGACGGTGACGCCGACGACGCCGTCGTCCTCGGCAAACGGCTTCCGCAAGGCTCGCGCACAGAATCCATACCCTGGGCACGAATTCACTTCGTCGACGCGGGAAAAAACGACTTCAAGTGGATCTGCGCCTCGGCCCCTCTGAGTCGGCTCGACCGCCTTCAGGTCGCGAGCTTCTTCCGCGTCTACGCCGCCGCCAAGCGTGCGATCAACCGTATTCGAGGGAAGCGGGGGGTCACGCGGTACCTCGGCTGGCTCTAACGAGGCCGTTCATTCAAACTCCGACAGAGCCTTGGGCCACCCCCTCGAGATACGTGTTTTGTGGTCGCTCGCCTCGGTCGAGGCCGCCGACTGGAATGCCCTCACGGGCGACGACGACCCCTTCGCCGACCACGCGTTCCTTTCGCTCCTCGAGCGAAGCGGCTCGGTCGGCCGTGGCTCCGGCTGGGAGCCGATGCACGTCACCGTTTGGCGCGACGGCCGACTCGTGGGCGCTCTTCCGCTCTACCTCAAGACTCACAGCTACGGCGAGTACATCTTCGATTGGGGATGGGCCGACGCGGCCGCTCGGCTTGGGGTTCAGTACTACCCGAAGCTGGTGTCCATGATTCCGGTTACGCCAGTGACCGGCCGGCGAATCCTCTACGCTGAAGGCGAGGATCCGATGCCGATCGTCGAGCGCTTGATCGACGGCTGCCTCGAGCTCGCCAACGACAGCAAGGCCTCGTCGATTCATCTCCTGTTCTTGAACCCCGAGGAGCGATCCTGGGTGCTTCGAGACGGCCGACTGATGGACCGGCTCTCATTTCAGTTCCACTGGCAGAACGCAGGCTACGAGAGCTTCGACGCCTACGTGGACAGCTTTCGCTCGTCGATGCGAAAGAAGCTCCGAAAGGAGCGTCGTATCGCGCTCGAGGGTGACGTCCAGATCGACCTGCTCCGCAACGCCGATTTGACCCCAGACGACTGGCGGACGCTCGAGCGGCTCTACCGCGGAACCTGCAGCCGCAAGGGCTCGTACCCGTACCTCACGCGGACCTTCTTCGAGATGGTGCCCACCTCGCTGGATGGGTCCCCGCTGGTCGTCGCGGCCAGAAACGGGGGCGAAATCGTCGCAGCGTCGATCAACTTCCAGAAGGGAAACAACCTCTACGGCCGGTATTGGGGGGCGTCCGAACGTCACGACATGCTGCACTTCGAGCTCTGCTACTATCGCCTCATCGACCACGCGATCCTTCAGGGCATGCAACGTTTCGAGGCGGGAGCGCAGGGCACGCACAAGCTCCGACGGGGGCTGATGCCGGTCCCCATTCACAGCGCTCACTGGGTGCGTCATCCCGTCTTGGCCGAGGCCATCGCGGACTTCCTGCCGCGCGAAGCCGATTCGGTCCGCGAGCAGATCGAGCACCTGAGCCACCACGGGCCGTTTCGGAGGACCGACGACGAATCGGTCGTGCCGCGAGCCCCCCGATGACCGCGTTACTAGGCTACCTGGGACTGGCCCTCGGGGCTTCGTTCCTCTGTTCGATCTTGGAGGCGGGACTTTTGAGCGTCACGCCCTCGTACCTCGCAAAACTAGAGCAGGAGCATCCGCGGACGGGCACACGTCTCCGCGCTCTGAAGTCCAACATCGATCGCCCGCTGGCCGCCATCCTGAGCTTGAACACGATCGCAAACACCGTGGGCGCCGTCGGCGTCGGTGCACAGGCTCAGAAGATCTGGGGCTCCGAGGTGTTGGCCATCGCATCGGCCACGCTGACTCTGATGATCCTGTTTCTCGCTGAGATCATTCCAAAGACTCTCGGCGCTGTGTACTGGCGGCGGCTTACCGGTTTCATGGCCGCGTTCCTTCCGGCGCTCATCCTGTTGCTGCTTCCGTTAGTTTGGCTCTCGGAGGCGATCACCAAGCTCGTCAGGCGGAGGCGCGTATCGGACAAGATTTCGCGTGAAGAGTTCGCCGCACTCGCCCACCTCGGCGCCCAGCAGGGTGTCTTCGACGAGTCGGAGACGCGGATCCTCCGGAATTTGTTCCGGTTCGGCTCCCTTCGCACCCGGGATATCATGACACCTAGGACGGTGATGTACTCACTCGAGGAATCCACCACCGTGAGGGATGCCGTTGCGGATCGCGGCTCCATGATCTTCTCCCGAATTCCGATTTGGAAAGAAACCCCCGACCAGGTGACCGGCTACATCCTCAAAGACCACCTGCTGATTCAAGCAGCGCGCGACGAGCTCGACATCCCTGTGCAGAGCTTCGCCCGCGAGGCGCTGATGGTCCCCGACACACTCCCCGTTCCCGCGCTCTTTGAAAGGCTGCTCGACAGTCGTGAACACATCGCCGTCGTGGTCGACGAGTACGGCGGCGTCGACGGCGTCGTCACCATGGAAGATGTCCTCGAAACGCTGATCGGGCTCGAAATCGTCGACGAGATGGACTCCGTCCAAGACATGCGCGCGATGGCGCGCTCGAAGTGGGAGTCACGCGCGAAGCACGTTGGCAGCATACCTGCTCTCGAGACCTCCCAAGAGGCCGAATCCACTGAATCGTGACAGCGACCGCCACCAACCCAGAGCTTCCTTCGTCACGGGTCGGCCGTTGGTTCTACGCGCTCAAGCCTGCGAGCTGGCCGAAGCTACTCGTGCCGACGCTACTCGGACAGGTGTTGGGGATGGTCTCGGTGGGCTCGGTGTCTCTTGCCGCACTGTGGCTGGGTTTCGCGTTCACCGTGGTGGGCCTCGGCTTCATCGTGCTCTTGAACGATTGGGGCGATCAGCGGGTGGATACCGTCAAGCGTGAGATGTTCCCAAACGGGTGTTCTCCAAAAACGATTCCCGATCGGATCCTGTCCTCGCGCGCGGTCGGAACGGCGGGGTTGATTCTTGGGCTGGTTGCGCTCGGATGCACGGCGGTCGCTCAGGTCGTTCTCGGTCGCGCCCATGCAGTCGAAGCGGGGATCCTCTGCATGGCGATCTTTGCCGCGTATTCTTTGCCGCCGATTCGACTGAACTATCGAGGTGGCGGTGAGGGGCTCGAGATGCTCGGGGTCGGGGTCGCGCTCCCGCTCTACAACGTGTATCTACAGGCGGGTTTCATCGACGGCGGTATGTGGCCCTGGGTGACGGGGTTCGCGCTACTCAGCCTTGCGAGCGGAATCGCAAGCGGGCTCTCCGACGAGGAAAGCGATCGCCGCGGCGGCAAGCGAACGCTGGCTTCGGTCTACGGTAATCGCGCGGCCCGTCGGGCTACCGAGGCCTGCGTACTCTTGGGCGCGGGCGTGTGGGCTCTCGGCGTTTTCGTCTCGCCAGAGTGGGTGCGCCCCTGGGCCGCGGCTCCCGCGCTCGCCGTCGTGGCTTGGCGGTACGCCTCGCTACGTCGAACGACTGAACAGGCCGTGACCAATGCGTTCGACGCGCAGGGGCGCTACAAACGCTTTCTTCATGGCGCGATCTGGCATAGTACGGGGGTAGCCGCGTTCATGCTGTGGCTAGGTATGGTGTCTTGATGAACGCTCCCGCCATCCAGCGCGAAACCCCCACGCTTGCCGTCGTGCAGGCCCGCATCGACGCGACGCCCTACGGTCGACTCACCCTCGACCCGAATCGCGCAGAGGCGACCGGGCTGGCCGAGCTCGTCGATTCGCTCGCTTCGACCTCCGAACGTCCTCGTCTCGCCGCGGCCGCAGCCGAGGTCGCCGAAGCGCAGCTCGAGAACTTCCCCGGCAACCTGTTCTGGGATTTCGACTGCTTTCTGGCCACCATCCATCGACACGCGACGCTCGTAGGCGACTACGCGCAGAGTCTCGCTCACGCGACGAAGATGACGGTGACGCTGATGGCTCTCTACGGCCAGCGTTCGAAGATTCGCTTTCGCTACGTCCACGATTTCATTTACGGGTTCGACTGGGCCCGTTGGGTTCGACGCGATCCCGACTCCCGGAAGGCCACGAAACCGTTCGAAGTGGCGTTCCTCGCGCAGTCCGAGAGCCGAGGGCGCGACATCCTTCGACTCATCGATGCCGACGACGACTGGTATCCCCAGCTCAAAACCGATGCGCCGCGCAACCCGTTTCCCTTCTTTCGAGAACCCGGCGACGAGCTTCGCCTCTATCGTGATCTCGCCGATCACGGTCTCATCCCGGTGCCGGCGTGGTCGGCTACCGACGACCCTGTTTGGGATCGCGATTTCGACACCGCGCGAAGGTCACGGGCGAAGGCGCTCGGTTTAGCTCGCCGCTAGCGTCAGCCCCCAGCCCACGAGAAGGGCCTGAGCGCCGACGCTACCCCAGAACGCCGCGCCGAAGGGCGTGCTTTGGCGACTCGCGATCAAGAGTGGCAGCATCGGAACGCACCCTGCCAGCGCGCGGAGCGCGACCGGGATGCCCGGTGTCCACAGAAACACCGCGAACGCGCTCAGAGCGATGCCGCTCACGGCGACTCGCTTCGACAGGTTGGCGCCGAACCGAACGGGCCAAGTTCGTTTCTGCGCTCGCTCATCGTCGGGGATGTCCGGAAGTGCGCTCAACACGTTGGCGCAGATCCCAACGATCACCGCCGGCGCAAGCACCCAAAGCGGTGCAACATATCCCTGGCCCTGTAGGTAGTAGCCAAACGATGGGAGTCCGACACCCATGCCCACGCCCTGAAGGAGCTCGCCGCCGCCGCGGTAGCTCATCCTCGCCGGTGGAAAGCTGTAGAGCCACAGCAGCGCGAGTGCGATCGCGGCGTACACCGGGGCGAATGGACGACCCGCCAAAGCGAGCGTTATCGACCAAGCGAGTAGCGCCGTCGCGCTGAGGATCGCGGCCAGGCGAATGGACGAAGGCTCGAGCTTGCCTTCAGGAAGAACGCCGGAGCCGCCCGAGATCAGCGTACGGCTCCCGGAGTCTGCGTCGCGGTCGGCGTAGTCGTTCGCGAAGACGATCGCGAGGTGGTCCAGGACGCCCCAGACGAGCGAAGCGACCAACCAGCTCACATGCACTTTGCGGTTCTCGTTCCAAGCCGCGGCCTGTCCTAGAAGCAGTGGCACCGCGATGTTGACCTGGGCGAGCGGCCGGCTCGCCTGAAGCCAGTGCGTGGTTTGCGTCACATGCCTCGATACCATGTTTCTTTCCTGCTAGGTGTCCCCGGTGACGGAGCACGCACCGGATGCTCTCGACAAGCCAGTCCAGTTCTTCACGGGCAAGGGCGGCGTCGGCAAGTCCACCGTGATCTCCGCGGTGGCACTTCGCGCGGCGAAACAGGGTCGCCGACCGCTGATCGTCGAACTCGGCGCGCACACGTCCACCGCGCACATGTCCGGCGGCGAACCTGTCGGCTACGACCCCGTCGAGACCCTCGAAGGTGTCCACGCTACGCGCGTGCTCTTCGAACCAGCGCTCGTGGATTACATCGCCTCGCGCTTGAAGCTCCGGCCCATCGCGCGCGCGGTCGCCAAAAACGCTTCGCTCAGACGGCTTTTCGTCGCGGCACCCGGCGTTGACGAGATCGTGACGATGCACCGGGTCGCCGACCTCGCGACGGAGAGCTCATGGGGGCCCGTGCTCATCGATCTGGAGTCGACCGGCAACGCGCTGATGTTCTTCGATTTACCGCAGGTGCTCGATTCGTTTCTCGAGGACGGGCCGCTTCGGCAGGTGGTCGATCGCGCCACGCGGCTCCTTCGAGACCCAGAGCGGTGCGTGGTTCACGTCGTGTCCGTTCCCGAACCGCTCGTCGTTCGGGAGACCATCGATTTGTATCGCGGCCTCCTCGAACGGCAGGGCGTGAACCTCGGTCGCCTTTTCATCAATCGGGTCCCACCTTTATGGCTCGACCCGCAGGAACGAGATCAGATCGAACGAGCGTTGGCTGCGGTCGATCGTGAACACGACCTTCATGGTCGTCTCCGGTTGATACAGTGGGTCGCCAACCGTCGCGATATCGCACAGCGCTGCATCGACGGGCTTCGGCACGACATTCCACTACCCACCACGGAGCTCGCCATGTCTCATCGGGGAGTGGGCGGCATCATCGGCGAGCTGGCCCACGCTCTCGACGTCGAGGTGTCGCCGTGATCGAGGTTCGCCCAGACTGCCGCCTCGTGTTTTGCGTCGGCGTGGGCGGCGTCGGAAAAACCACGTTTGCCGCATCGCTCGCGCTTCAGCAGGCGCTCCTCGGCCGGTCCGTGTTGGTGCTCACCGCCGATCCCGCAAAGCGGCTCGCGGACGCTCTCGGGATTCAGAGTCTCACAGACCAGGCGTCTCGTGTGCCCCTCGACGGTGTCGGCGGAGCGCCGAGCACGGGGTCCCTGCATGCTGCCATGCTCGAGACGAAGGCGAGCGCCGATGCGATCATCCGACGTGCGAGCGAGGATCCCGCCCGTGCCGAGCGAGTGCTCGACAACAAGATCTATCAGGCGTTTTCGAACACGCTCGCCAGGTCGCACGCGTACGCGGCAATGGAGCGGATTCACGAGGCGCTGAAGCTGCCGAAGTACGACCTCGTCGTGGTCGACACACCCCCCGCGCAGAGTGCGATCGAGATCCTGGATGCCCCGGCGCGCTTGGTGCGGTTCCTCGATCAGCGCGTGGTTCGGTGGTTCCTCCAACCTGCGGACGAGACCCCACGGCTTCGCGGTGGCGCAATCACGCGCCGCCTTCTCACGACGATTGCGGGAGAGTCGCTCGTCACGGCGCTCACTGGGTTCTTGAGCGAAATGGCGTTTCTTCGTGAGGGTTTCGCAGTTCGGGCCACCGAAGTGCGGGACGTGATGCGTTCGTCCGATACCGAGTTCGTCTTGGTAGCCGCTGCAGACGCGATGGGTATCGCCGCATCACGCTCAGTCGCGGACGAGGTGGCGAGTCGGGGCTTCACGCTGGGGTACGTCGTGCTGAACCGCGCCTTCATTCCCGAAGCGGACGGGCTGTCCTTCACGTCTGGAGACTACCCGCCGTCGCTCCGACCGTTCGGGGAGACGCTCGACAGGATGGCGGAGTGGGCGGTCGAGGAGCAGGCAAGTCGTGTGGCCGCGGTGGCTGCCATTCGAAAAGAGCGATCGGAACCCGTCTGGGCACTGCCCGAATCGTCTCGACCTCTTGGCGATCCGAGTGCGCTCGAGGCTTGGATCCAGGGCGCTCGAAACGCGGATGAGATGACGTAGCGCGCGCTGCCGTCTTCGTGTAATCCTCCGGCTGCCCATGGACTACACCATCAAGCACGACCTGAGCCCCGAGCTCGCGCGCAAAGCCGCTCAAAAAGCGGCCGACTACTACACGGAAAAGTGGCAGAAGTACAACGCCACGGCGACCTGGCATGATGAGGACCACGCCGAAATCAGCTTTCGGGTGAAGGGGGTCGACGTGGCTGCCACGCTCGAGATGCAGCCGGGGCAAATCGTGGTCGATATGAAGAAGGTCCCGCTCATCCTGCGCCCTTTCAAAAAGCAGGCGCTCGACGTCGTACAAAAAACCATGACCAAGTGGGTCGAAAAGGCGAAGAACGGCGAGCTCGAAGCATGACCGAGGTCCGGATCGGGGCCCTCGGAGCCGCACGCATCACTCCGATGGCCTTGATTCGACCCGCGAAGAAAGTTCGAGGCGTGTCTGTCACGGCAGTCGCCGCGCGTGACCGCAGGCGAGCGCAAGCCTTCGCGAACAAGCAGGGCATCGCCACGGTCCACGCCGACTACGATGCGCTGCTCGCCGACCCGAACCTCGACGCGATCTACAACCCGCTGCCGAACGGGCTTCACTGTGAGTGGACGCTCCGCGCGATCGAGGCGGGGAAGCACTTGCTTTGCGAGAAGCCGTTCACGGCCAACGCCTCGCAGGCCGAACGCGTGCACGACGCGGCAAGCGCCTCAGGCCTTGTGGTGATGGAGGCGTTCCACTATCGGTACCACCCGCTTGCGCAGCGTCTTCGAGATCTGGTTGCCAACGGCGATCTCGGCAAGGTGGTGTTCGTCGAAACGTGGATGTGCATCCCACTTCCTTTTCCGAAGGACATTCGCTACAGACTCGACCTCGCCGGTGGCGCCACGATGGACACGGGGTGCTACGCGATTCACCTCGCGCGCACGATTGCCGGCGAAGAGCCCGAGGTGATGTCGGCCCGAGCGAAGTTGGCCTCGCCGGGCGTCGATCGCGCGATGACCGCCGAACTTCACTTCCCCTCGGGTGCGGGGGGCCGCGTTCATTGCTCGCTGTGGTCGTCCAAGGTGGCCAAGATCGCGGCGCGCGTGACGCTCGAATCGGGCGAGGTCCGTGCCCTGAACCCCATCGTGCCGCAGTTCTTCCACAGCCTGAAGTGGCGGAGGTCGGGTGAGCCGTGGACGAAGGAGCGCTTTCCGAGAAAGCCCACCTACGCCTATCAGCTGGAAGCGTTTCGCGACGCCGTCACGGACGGCTCGGCGTTCGTCACCACCACGGCTGACTCCGTCAAGACGATGAAGGTCATCGATGCGATCTACCGCGCTGCCCAACTGCCTCTTCGAGCGTAGTTCCCCGGTGCCGTTGGGAGGATCCCGCCTCGGGCTAGGCGCTGACGAACTGCTTGAGCGCGGCGTCGCCGTGCACGTTGCGAAGCTTGCGAAGCGCGAGGGCCTGCAGCTGACGAATGCGTTCGCGGCTGAGCCCGAACTCACGGCCGATCTCGGCGAGCGTGTGCGATTCTTTCTCGCCGATGCCGAAGCGCATGCGAATGATGCGCTGCTCCCGCGGGTTCAGCGTCTCGAGCGCGCGCATGACCGTCATGGAGAGGTCCTCGTCGATGACTGAATCCATCGGCGTTTCGCCTTCGTCATCGGAAATGAGGTCGCGAAGCTCGCTGTTGCCGTCGTTGCCCACCGGCATCTCGAGCGAGATCGTGTCCCGAGAGATCATCAGCAGGTTGGCGATCTGCTCGGTCGGAAGCTTCATGCGCGTAGCGATCTCTGCCGGGGTGGGCTCGCGGCCGAGCTCACCGGTCAGCTTGCGCGTCATCCCGGTTACCTTGGTCAGAAGCTCGCAGGCATGAACCGGAATTCGAATGGTGCGGGCCTGGTCGGTGGTCGCACGAGCCATCGACTGCCGGATCCACCACGAAGCGTAAGTGGAGAGCTTGTATCCGCGACGGTAGTCGAATTTGTCGATGGCGCGCATCAAGCCCATGTTGCCTTCTTGGATCAGATCCATGAAGGGGAGGCCTCGCTTGAGGTACTTCTTGGCGATCGCCACCACCAGGCGCAGGTTGGCTTCCACCATCTCCGACTTGGCCCGTTCGACGTCGGTCAATGAGGCGTTCACGGCCTCCTGGAGCTTGCGAAGCTTGTTGGCGCTGAGCCCGGTCTCCCCTTCGATCTTCTTTTTGATGACGGTTCCTTCGTCGAGCGATTCGACGTAGGAGTCGAGGGCGCAGAGCACAGACTCGAACGAGGGTTCGATTACCGCCTCGCGAATCGCGAGACCTTCTTCCTCGACTCGACGCCGTACTTCCTCGAGGTCCTTGTAGTGGAGCTTCGCAGCCTTCACTGCGTCGTAGATTTCCTGGCGACCGCGCTCGATCTGACGGGCGAGCTCGACTTCGCCCTCACGCGTGAGCAGGCTCACGGCGCCCATCCAGTCGAGGTAGGTCTGCACCGGCTCCGCGCTCAGCAAGTTCGATCCGTCTGACGACTTGGCGCTTCGACGTCGGTCGGCTCGGCGGTTCTTTCCCGGCTTGACCGTAATTTCGATGCCGGCGGACTCGATCCGGCGAAGGAACTTGCGCACGGTCGCCTGGGAGGCGCCGATCTGGGCCACGACCTCGGACGCTTCGTCATACGTGATCCACCCCCGCGCCTTCACGGCCTCGATGGCCTCGTTCATCGTCGCGGTTTCGTTGGCTTTGTTGGTGTCGCTCATCAGTCGATCTCCAGGGCTGTGCCGGTGTTTCTTCGCTGGGAGTACCACCATGTTGGAAAATTAGCAACCATATGATCAAAAAAATCTAGTTTTACTGTGAATGCAGCCCCACTGTGGGCTATCTCACCTCGGAGAACGTCCCGCCGAAGCCATTGATTTCAGCGGCCTCGATGGGGTAGGGCTCTCCCTTCCATGCCTGGTTTCGACGCTTACGACGCCCACGACGCCCTCGGCCTCGCGGAGCTGGTTCGACGCGGGGAGGTCCGCCCCGAGGAGCTGGTCGAGGAGTGCATCGCGCGCATCGAGCGAGTGAATCCCCAGATCAACGCCGTGGTAAGGCCGCTCTACGACCGCGCGAAGACACGGGCCTCGGGAACGCTCCCCGACGGTCCCTTCGCGGGCGTTCCGTTTCTCATCAAAGACCTGATTCAGTGCATCCCGGGCGTGCCGACCGAGATGGGATGCCGGTTCTACCGCGGGTGGACGCCGCGCGTGGCGACTCATCTCTACGAACGTTGGCTCGAGTCCGGCATCGTTCCCGTCGGCAAGACGGCCAGCTCAGAGCTCGGACTGCTGCCGGTCACCGAGACCGACCTCTGCGGTGTGACGCGCAGCCCATGGGACCTCGACCGCACCCCCGGGGGTTCGAGCGGGGGTTCCGGTGCCGCCGTCGCCGCACGCATCGTGCCGTTCGCCTCGGGCGGGGACGGCGGGGGCTCTATTCGGATTCCCGCATCCTGCGGCGGCCTTTTCGGTCACAAGCCATCACGCGCGCGAAACCCCGTCGGTCCGACGGCGAGCGAGCACTGGTCCGGTTTCGTTTCAGAGCACGTGATCACCGTGAGCGTTCGCGACAGTGCAGCGATGCTCGATGCCACACAGGGGCATGATCACACGGCGCCATACTTTGCAGCTCCCTTCGAGGGAACGTTCCTCGACGCCGTCTCGCGCGATCCGGGCAGACTTCGCATTGGTTTTCACAGCGAACCGGCGTTCCCGGCCGACGTTCACCCAGACTGCGTTGCCGCGGTAGAGGACGCGGCGCGCCTGTGTGAAGAGCTCGGGCACGAGGTCGAGCGCGTGGTTCCTCGTCACGATGCCGAGGCGCTCGGCCGAGCGCTGGTGATCGTCTTGGGGTCCAACGTGGCAGCCGAGGTGGCGCAGGCAGAGCGCCTCATGGGCCGACGCGCAAAGCGTCAAGACTTTCAGCTCACTACCTGGATCAGCCACATGCTCGGAAAGGCGGTGAGCGGTCAGGACTTTCTGCTCGCACTCGCCACGCTGCAGGCCGAATCGCGTCGCCTCGCAACCCACTTCCGAAACTACGACTTGATTCTCACGCCGACGCTCGGCTTGCCGCCCGTCCGTATAGGCGAGCTCAGTCCGCAGGGCGTCGACGCCGTGGCACAGCGCCTCCTTGCGGCCCTCGATCTATCGGCCCCGCTGCGAAACCCCTCGCTCATCGACCGCGCGGCACAGGACACGTTCGCCTTCGTACCCTTCACGCCCGTGGCGAATATCACAGGGCAGCCCTCCATGTCGGTGCCGCTTCATTGGAACGCGGCCGGGCTTCCCGTGGGCGTCATGTTCACGGGGCGACCGGAATCGGAAGCCATCATGTTTTCGCTAGCGGCGCAGCTCGAGCGTGCAAGACCATGGCGAGACCGAATTCCCTCGGTGCATGGATGAGCTTGAATTGTTTCATAATTCCACGGCGCTTGCGCTGACTGAGCCTTCATTCATAATTCGCCCGCCCCGCCGGGGCCCCACCTCCTAAGATTGTCCGCCGGATGCTTCAAGAACAGCGCTACCCCGTCCTTCGCTCGAAAGTCGACCCGACTTCGGAAACCTTTCAAGCCAACCGAGAGGGCAACCTCGCGCTCTGGGCCGAAGTAGAGGCCGCGCAGGCCAAGGCCAACCTCGGCGGCGGCGAGAAATACAACGCTCGGCACGAGTCGCGCGGGCGCATCCTTCCGCGCAAGCGCATCGAGATGATGCTCGACCGCGACAGCTTCTTTCTCGAAATCGCGCCGCTCGCGGGTCATGGGATGAAGGGAGAGGTCAGCGGAACGTCGGTGGTGGGCGGAATCGGTCTGGTGAGCGGGGTCGAGTGCTGCCTCGTCGCGAGCGAAGCCACGGTCAAGGGCGGCGCGATCACGCCGACCAGCATGCTGCGAAGCGGCCGTCTTGCTGAAGTTTGCGAACAGAACCGCTTGGTGGGTTTGAGCCTCATCGAATCCGCCGGCGCGGACCTTCCCAACCAAGACAAAATCTTCGTTCACGGAGGCGAAGGGTTTCGCCATCTCACACGGCGCTCCGAGCACAAGATTCCCACGATATGCCTCGTCTTCGGCAGCTCAACCGCTGGCGGCGCATACCTGCCCGGGATGAGCGACTACGTGGTGATGGTGAAGGAGCAGGCTCAGGTGTACCTCGCCGGGCCGCCGCTGGTGAAGATGGCGACGGGCGAAGAGACGGAACACGAAGAGCTCGGCGGCGCCGAGATGCACTCGACGCTCAGCGGCGTTTCGGACTACCTGGCGGAAGACGAACTCGACGCGATTCGCCTCGGCCGGGAGATCGTCTCTCATCTCGAATGGAAGAAGGGCGCGACGCCCAAGCCACGCCTCGTGGAACCTCCCCTCTACGACGCCGAAGAGCTTCTCGGTATTGCTTCCGCAGACGTGCGCGTACCGTTCGACCAGCGCGAGGTGATCACGCGCATCGTCGACGGTTCGCGGTTCAGCGAGTTCAAGCCGGCTTACGGCAAGACCATGCTCTGCGGCTGGGCGCACATTCACGGGTTTCCCGTGGGTATCCTCGCCAACAACGGCACGATCTTCAGCGAAAGCGCCAACAAGGGGGCTCAGTTCATTCAACTCTGCAACGCCAGCAACGTTCCGCTGGTGTTCCTGCAAAACACCACCGGCTTCATGGTGGGCAAGAAGTACGAGCAGGAGGGCATCATCAAGAACGGGGCGAAGCTCATCAACGCGGTTTCGAACAGCACCGTCCCCGCAATCACCATCATGACCGGGTCGAGCTACGGTGCGGGCAACTACGGGATGAGCGGACGAGCCTACAAGCCCCGGTTTCTCTTCACGTGGCCCAATCACAAGATTGCGGTCATGGGCGGAAAGCAGCTCGCCGGCGTGCTTGACATCATTCAGCGACAGGCGGCCGCGAAGAAGGGTGTCGAAGTCGATGAAAAGATGCTGAGCGTCGCCAAGATGATGACCGAGAAACAAATCGACGATCAGTCGACCGCACTCTACGCAACCGCGCGCGTTTGGGACGACGGCATCATCGATCCGCGGCAGACGCGCAATGTCCTCGCCATTTGTCTTTCCGCCGCCTACAACGCGCCGTTCGAGGGAACGACCTCGTGGGGCGTGTTCCGCCACTGAGGAGCAGGAACGAACGTGACTCGCACGATCCAAAAAGTACTGGTCGCAAACCGAGGCGAGATCGCACGGCGCATCATGCGGACGTGTCGGAAGATGGGCATCGCCACAGTCGCTGTCTACTCGGAGGCCGACGAAGGCATGCCGTTCGTCGAGGAGGCGGATGAGGCGTTCCTTCTGGGCCCAGCGCCGAGCAGCGAGAGCTACCTTCGTATCGACAAGATCCTCGACGCGGCCAAGCGCTCACGCGCGGACGCGATTCATCCCGGCTACGGCTTCCTGTCGGAGAACGCGGAGTTTGCCGATGCCTGTGCGGAAGCGGGTGTCATCTTCATCGGCCCGACCGCGGACGCGATTCGCGCCATGGGCTCCAAGAAAGAAGCTAAGGCCCTCGTTGGCGACGCCGGGGTACCGGTCATCCCCGGGTACAACGGAGCGGACCAAGACCCGAAGGTCCTCGCAGAAAAGGCGATCGAGGTCGGCTTTCCCGTGCTGCTGAAAGCAAGCGCCGGCGGCGGAGGGAAGGGCATGAAGCTGGTCCGGGAGGAGTCGGGGCTCTCCGACGCGATCGCGTCGGCCGCGCGCGAGGGGCAGAGTTCGTTCGGCGACGGCACGCTCCTCGTCGAGAAGTACATCGACAACCCTCGTCACGTCGAGATTCAGATCCTCGGCGATGGGCATGGAAACCTGATTCACCTCAACGAGCGCGAGTGCTCGATTCAGCGTCGACACCAGAAGATCATCGAGGAAACACCGTCGCCGGCACTCGACCCCGAGCTGCGAAGCAGGATGGGTGAGGCGGCCGTCCTTTGTGGCCAGGCAATCGGCTATCAGAACGCGGGCACCGTCGAGTTCATTCTCGCTCCCGACCGCAGCTTCTACTTTCTCGAGGTCAACACCCGCCTTCAGGTGGAGCATCCCATCACCGAGTGCGTGACCGGGCTCGACCTGGTGGAAGAGCAGATCCTCGTAGCCCAGGGCGAGCCTCTTCGTCTCACGCAAGACGAGGTCCCGTTCAGAGGTGCCGCCGTCGAGGTTCGCCTTTACGCAGAAGACCCCGCCGGCGGCTTCCTGCCTCAGAGCGGCCCGGTGGTCGACTGGCACCTGCCCCCCGCGGAGGGCCTACGCGTCGACAGCGGGGTCGAAGCGGGCTGCGAGGTCAGCATCTACTACGACCCGATGCTCGCGAAGATCATCACCTCGGCCGACAATCGCCCCGTGGCCATCCAGCGCATGCGTGCGGCCCTGCGGTCGCTAAGCGCGCAGGGCGTCGTGACCAACCGTGAGTTCCTGCTCCAGGTGCTGGACCACCCCGAGTTCATCGCCGGGAACTTCGATACCCACTTCATCGATCAGCACATGCAGGAGGCGCTCGCGCAGGGCCCACACGAGGACGCCGAGCGCCAGGCGGCCTTTCTCGCCACGTTTGCGCGACAGCAGCAGCGAGATGCCGCCCGCTCCATCCTTCCCAGCGTCCCCTCTGGATGGCGCAACAACTTTCACACGCCGCAGTGGGACGCCTTCGACATCGACGACCGCGCCTACCGAGTCGAGTACCGGCACCAGGGTGACGGCGTCTTCGAGGCGACGAGCGGCGAGATCACCGTTCAGGTCCGCGTCGTATCGTGGGACGCGCCGACGCTCACCGTCGAAGTCGACGGTCACCGCGTGCGCGCTCGAGTCACCGGCAACGAGTCCGAGATCTACGTTCACAACGCCGACCTCGACGTTGCGCTGAAGCCAACCGATCGATTCCCCGACAAGTCGCTGACCGTGCCCGAGGGCGGGTGCATCGCACCCATGCCCGGCAAGATCATCGAGCTCCGCGTCGCCGAAGGTGACACCGTGGAAGCCGGCCAGGTGCTGCTCATCATGGAAGCCATGAAAATGGAGCACTCGGTCACCGCCCCGCAGGACGGCACCGTCGAGCAAGTGAGCGTAGCGGCGGGCGACCAGGTCGACGCCGACGCGCTGCTCGTCGTGGTTGCTGAGTAGCCGCTAGGCTGCGTTGAGTTCGCAAACTTGCCCCTAGGAAGGGGAGGGGGCCTCGTGGAAGCGGGGTAGTTGCCTTCGGCGAACTTGGCGTCGCGGTTGCTCGGCGTACTGCGACACAAGCGTCTGCGAGCGTGGTCTATCGGCTAAGAGAGGGGCCGATCTGTCGAGCAAGCCGTCGGTTGGTCAGTTGGAGATGGGCACGGCGCCTGTCCGCCTGCGGTTCCCATCTTGCGGCGCGCCTGTTGTGCCACGCGCCATGGAGAACCGGCCTGAATCGCACTCACCTCTCTCGAAGAGATGCGAATCGGCTTGACAAAGTTAATATCTGCGGTATTCAAGAAACATGAAATCTCGCTCCTCACTCCCGAGGCATCGGGCCGTGTCACCGGGTCGCAAGACCGCAAAGCGTTCCCGCGGGCATCGTCGTCGCGATACGCAGCTTCATCTCGATTCGTTGCGCCACGGGGGGCGGCGCGAGGGGGCGGGGCGGCCCAAGTCGAGTGACAAGGTTGCTCACGATACGCGGCCGGTGGTGCCGAGCCGCGTGCCGGTGCACGTGACGCTTCGGTTTGATCGTCGGCTTCGGCTTCGCTCTGGAAGGCTCTACGGGGCGATTCTCCGGGCCATTGGCGCCGCGCAGGGCCGGTTCTCGATGCGGGTGCTTCACTGGTCGGTGCAGCATGGGCACGTGCACCTGATCGTCGAAGCCCGGCATCGGCGGTCTCTTTCGAAGGGAATGCAGGGGCTTTCCATTCGCATCAGCAAGGGCATCAATCGCGCGATGAGGCGGCGGCGGGGGCGGGTGCTCGTCGACCGCTATCACGCGACGCAGCTCGGAACTCCGCGACAGGTACGCAACGCGCTTGCGTACGTACTCAACAACCGTCGCAGGCACCTCAAGAAGCTTGGGAAGGCGGTGCCTGCGCGGTCCTGGGTGGACCCGTTTTGCTCCGGTATTCGAGACGGAACGGTGTTTCGGGCCGATCCGCGGGCTCCAGGGGCGGCTCCACGGACTTGGCTCGCCGGTGTCGGGTGGAAGCGGCACGGGCTGATTCGAGTGAGCGAGGTGCCTGCGAGCGGGTGAAAAGTGGCGCTGCCCGGTGCCGCGGGTTCCGCTTGCGCTCCATCCGCCGACCTCGACGATCATTCCGTTGCCGCCGATGTGGTGTACCCTCGTGGCGGACGGTCGGGCGGGCGTCACACCGAAAGACGCCAGATGCCGAGAACAGTGCTCGTCGCCTTGGTACTCGCTGCGACACTGGCTGCCTACGGATGTCGGTGCCGCGACAGCTGCGGCTGTCGTGATCTTGCCGACCCGCGCGAGTGTGTCGACTACGTGCGACCGAAGACCGCCATCGGGAAATGCAGCCAGTCGCTGCCTCCTTACTGCTGCGAAACCTGCCCGGATGGTGCGACGGAATGCGCAGACTTCTGCGTCGGCGACCTCCCGGAGGACTTCGACCCACGGCCGCCTCCGCCTGCCTGCGCACCCGGATGCGTGAGCTGCGGACCCGCTTACGCGTGCGTCATGGACGGGAGCTTTGGACCCGTCTCTCCCGTCTGTGTGCTGGCGTGCAACAGCGACCTCGACTGCGAAGAAGACGAGCTATGCATTGGTTGGGCAGCCGACCCGATCGCGAACGAACCGGGCGAGATCCTCCGGCCGCGCGGCCTCTGCGTGTCCGAGATCTCGCCTATGGCGTGCGATACGCGGCCCGACGAAGACGCCCCGTGCGAACTGAACCAAGGGGTGCAGGACCAATGTGCCGATTCGGACACGTTCTTCAGCGCCGTGGATCGCATCGGAGCGTTCTGCGGCCCGGCGTACACCCATTGCCCGAACGGGTGCGCCGACGACCGCTGCCTCGAGTGACCCCGACGGCGACTAGGCCGCGTCGAGCTCGGCGATCATCTCGTCGCCGGTGATGTGGTCGGCGGAGCGGCCGTCGAAGTACTGCATCAGGCCAACGCGCTCGTAGTGTGGTTTGATGCGGTCGCTCAGGAGGCCGATCTCTCGGAGGTTCGGAACGAGCCGCTGGAACATCACCTGGCGGAAGAGCTCGAAGCCTGGCGACGACATCACCATGTCTGCCCACTGCTTGCGCGTGATCTTGTGCTCGAACCACTCCTCGTACACTTCCCACGAGAGGAAACGATTGCGCATCAGGATCGCAACCTCGAAGGCCCAGTCTTCGCGCTCCCGCTGCTCGGATTCGCTCAGCGCGTTGTTGAAGTGCTCGCGGAGGGCCACCACGCCGTAGTGCACGTGGCGCGCCTCGTCTTGGATGACGTTCTTCAGAAGCTGCTTGAGGAGCGGCTCGGTGGTCATTTGGTAGAGCGTACCGAACGCACCGAGTGCGAGGCCTTCGACCATGATCTGCATGCCGAGGAACTTGATGTCCCAGCGAGAGTCTTGGATCAGCGAGTCGATGATGACGAAAAGGTTGTCATTGATCTGGTAGAGCTTGTTGAGCTTCGTATCGAGGTAGCGGTGGAACACCTCCACGTGGCGCCCCTCATCGACGACCTGCGTCGCGCCGTAGAGCTTCCCGTCGAAGAACTGCACCGCTTCGGTGACCTGCGCGGCCGCGAACAGCGCCCCCTGCTCACCGTGCAGGAACTGGCTCAGCATCCACGCCGCCACGCTTCCATTCAGCCGCCGCTCTTCGAGCGGGGTGAGCTTGATCCCCAGGTCTCGAATCTTTTCGAAGTCCATGAACTTGTCTGGGATGAGCGGCACCTCGGGGTTGTCCGGGTCGACGTCGATGTCCCACGGCAGGTCGGCGCCGTTCCACTGGCCCTCCTTCGCGCGATCGTAAAGGTCGCGCATCTCGGGCTGGTCGGCGGGGTAAGTCCAGTCGAAGTGGACCTCATGGTGCGAAGGCATTTTGGTGGGGACGCCCTGCTTGCCGCGCTGGAAGATCAACCCGCGAACGCCCGAAGGAGCCATCGCACGAATCACCTTGGGGTTGTTGGTCTCGGTCAGCAGCTGCACTGCTTCGACGTACGGTTCGACGCGCCGGCGAACGGTCATGGGAAGGTTATCGAGAACTTTGTCGCTGAGCATGGCGTGGTCTCCTTACAGCACGTTGCTGAAGAAATCGCGGATCTTGGTGGCGTGGAGTCGCATGATGTAGCGATCGAGGATGGGGAGGACCTCCTCGATCATGGTAGCAACCTGCTCGGGCGGAAGCCCGGACAGGCGCGAAGAAATCAGGTGCACCTCTTCGTGGAGGAGTTTGGTCATGATGTCTTCGAAGAACACCATGTCCTGCACACCGAAACCGAGCTTTTTGGTGAAGCCCATCGCACGGATTTTGCCCATCACCTCGAAACCCCAGACGTCGGCTGCGGCGACACGGAGCTGACCGTTCGTTTTCTCCCCGCCGATCAGTCCGAGCTCGAAGGCCTGCACGATGTCTTCCGGGTCGACCCCGGCTTGTTCGGCCACCTCTTCCGGGCTGAGGGTTGGGCTCCGGTCCTCGCCCGTCTTGAGCGAGACGTCGAGACGGTCTTTGACGCCCTCGAGAAACGCGTGCTGCCGCGGCGAGAACACGTCTTCCTCACCGTCGAGCAGCGCTTTGATGGCCTTGAGCGGCAAGAAGCGTTCGTGCTGGAGCTTCTTGATGAGATGAAGTCGCTCGATGTGCTCTTCGGTGTACCAGGCCATGTTGCGCCCGGTTTTGCGTCCTGCAGGCAGCAGTCCCTGCTGGATGTAGAAGTGGATGGCCTGTCGGGGGAGGCCGGTGGAATCGCATAGGTCCTTCATGCGGTAGCACCAGCGGTCCCGATCGAGCTCTACGACTTTGGCCGAAGCAGTCATGCGCCTTCGACCTCGATTCTTGCGGGACCGAGCGGTCGGCCGACGCAGGTGAGCACGTAGCCCTTGTCGCGCTCTGCGCGGCTCAGGCAGTTGGGCTCTTCCATCTGGACGTCGCCCTCACGTCGCTTCACACGGCAAGCACCGCAACCGCCCATCGCGCACGAGAAAGGCATCTGAAGGCCTGCAGCCAGGGCCGCTTCGAGAATCGTCTGCCCCGGCGAGACCTGAACCCCGTGATCGCTACCGCCGTGGGAGATGACCACCAGTTCCGTCTTGTCGCTCCCCGCCTCGCCGTGCCTGTCTTCCGGTCGGGTGAAGCGCTCCTCCGAGATACGAGCCCCTTCGACGCCGCGCGTTCGCAACGTTTCGTGCGCGGCGTCCATCATGGGTGTGGGCCCGCAGAGGAAGTAGCGCACCTTCGTTCCGTCCTCGATGCCGAGCGATTGGAAGCGTGCCTCGAGTACCTCGGCAGTCAGGAGGCCCGTGCCGCCCGCCCAGTTTTCCGCGGGCTGGTCGAGCACATGGTCGACGACGAGGCGACCTCCGACCTGATTCGCGAGAGCTTCCAACCGGTCGCGGAAGATGATGTCTTCGAATCCTCGGCTGCCGTAGATCAAGGTGACACGGCTTTGCGGCTCTCGGTGGAGGACGGTTTCGAGCAGGCACATGATCGGCGTGATGCCGCTTCCACCCGCGATCATCACGAGATGCCGTTCGTTGAGCTCGTGCGGCTCGACGGTGAAGTTCCCCGAAGGCCCGAGCACAGAAAGCGTATCGCCCGCCTTCAGCTGATCGTTCAGGTGATTGCTCACGCGGCCGTCGACGATGCGCTTGACGGTGATGTGCGTCGCGACGTTGGGCAGGCATGCGCTAGCGAGCGAGTAGGCGCGTCGATGGGTTTCTCCGTCGACGTCCACGTCGACAGTCAGGAACTGCCCAGGTTTGAAAGCAACCGGCGAACCATCGGTTTCGGTGACGTACACCGAAACTGCGTCGTTGGTTTCGTGGACGACGTCGACGACTTGAAGCGAGCGCGCCATGTTCGGCGCCTTGCGTGGGAGCGACACCACGTCGCCGGGCGCGGAGCGTGGCCGGTCGATGAGGGGAGGCGGGGTTTTTCCGAGGATGAGGCGATTGCGAAGCATGGCGAGGTCGCGCCTCGTCGTCCTCATGCGCTCGGCGAGGCGCTTCGGGAGCATGACCAAAGGATCCACCTTTTCGAGGGAGGTCGGAGGACGGAGGTCGTCGATGAGCGGCGACGCCGTTCGTCCCCCGGCGCGGTCGAGAATCATTCGCGCATCGCGTCGCGCCTGGTCGATTGCCGGGGTGCAGAAGTCGGGGAGCGCTTTCGCCGCGACGGACGCCGCAACGTCGAGCTTTCCCGGCTGCCGGTACCGCTGGCCCTCCATCACCGACACCGTGACAAGATGAGCGCCGAGTGTCAAGTGTGACTAGACACTTTACTTATGCGGCGAGCTAAACTCGGAGAAGCCAATGATTTCAGGCCCTCTCATTGCTGGAGATGCGCTGTCGTCGCCGTCTTCCGACCTGGTTTTTCTCGACGCTCGGGCGGGGAAAGGAGCCAAAGAAGGGTACGCTCGTCAGCACGTGCGGGGCGCGATCTACGCCGACCTCGAGCGCGATCTCTCGGCGCCCGACAATCCCGCGATCGGCGGGCGCCATCCGCTTCCCGCCCTTTCGGTTTGGTGCGCGCGGCTCGGCGCATGGGGGATCACCCCCGACACGCCCGTGGCGATCTACGATGAGTCGTCCGGCGCGATGGCGGCCGCGCGCGCGTGGTGGATGCTGCACGCGATCGGACACCGCAAGGTCGCAGTCGTCGACGGAGGGCTCCGCACGCTGGTCGCGGCCGGCGTGTCAACGGACGATCGCCTCGTGCGAACCGAGCCCCGAGGTGCCTACGAAGCGAGTGTTCGCACGTGGCCTACAGTGGGCGCACAGACCGTTGCGCGCATTGCCCAAGACGACAGCTGGGCGCTTCTCGACGCGCGCGCGCCCGAGCGTTTTTCGGGAGAGGTCGAACCGATCGATCCGGTTGCCGGCCATATTCCTGGCGCCCGCAACCTGTACTGGAAGTCTCTCACCGACGAGCTCGGGCGGTTTCTCCCTGGTCGCGATCGTACCGAGGCGTACCAGCGTGCACTTGCAAACGCGTCGGCCGACCGCGTCGTTTGCTACTGTGGTTCTGGCGTGACGGCCTGCCATCTACTTCTCGGGTTGGAGGCGGCAGGCGTCCACGGCGCGCGGCTCTACGTCGGGTCATGGAGTGAGTGGTGTCGCAATCACTCGACGTAGGCATGCATTCGCCCGGGGCTCCGAGGGTGCTATGGCTCTCCGCGTGACCGAACACGTCCGCGAGTTTCCTGCGCTCATTCCGAGAGACGCCTACACCGACCGCGAGTTCCCGCGCTCGGGGGGCATTTGGCGTGTCTGCCAGGACGTCGCCACGCTCTCCTCGATCGCGTCGGGGTGGCCGCCGCGGCGCTTTCGAGACGAAGGTGTATTTTTCATCGTCTATCGAATGGTGATGGTCCACTCCTCGCAGCCTCGCTACGGGACGCCGCTTCGCGGCACCACGTGGGTGTCTCGCCTGAGGCGCGACATGCTTTCCACCCGGGAGGTCCGGCTTCGGTCCGACGACGGACTCGTTGCCGCCGCAACGCAAGAGTGGGTGCACGTCGACGCGGAGACGCGAAAGCCGAAGCGCGCGAAGCCCGAGACTGCCGCAGCCTTTCCCCCGGTCGAGGTCGAAGCGTCTGCCAAGCTGCCCTCTTTCGACAAGATCCCCGGGTCCCGGAGCTCTTTCGAGTTTCAGATGTGGCAAACGGCCGCCGACCCCCTCGGACACGCGAACCACCCCGCCTACATCGATTGGTGTGACGAGGGCGCGAGCCGGCGCCTGGCTGCGAGCGGGATCAACCCCACGCTCCTGGTTCCGGTCGCGGAGCAGGTCACTTTCAAGGATTCGGTGCTTCCCGGCGAGGAAGTCATCGTGCACACCGCGCGGGCCGGGACTGTCGGCTCCGACGCCGTCGTTCTCAAGCACACCATCGAGACCAAGCGGGGGCTCGCCGCCGATGCGACGAGCGTTCGACGCCTCGCGAGTGGGTCGCACGACTTCATCGGAGTTTGGGACTGACATGCGGGAGGGGATTCCGAGCGGCACGTCCTTTGCGGTTGCCCTGGCTCG
>JBCDFZ010000064.1:0-26572 GCA_039177115.1 Myxococcota bacterium | reverse complement strand
AGGGCGAGTACGCGATCGATGCTCGCGCGTGTTGCGTCATTGGTCTTTGCCAGCGGCGGGTAGAACTGAACCCCGACGAAGTCCAAAGCGTCCCACCACGGCACCTGCACCGCGTCATCCCAGTTGGCGCTGTAGGTCAGTTTGCCGTCGAACCGTTTTCGGATCTGGCGAATGAGACGCCTCCAGCGATCTTCGAATCGCTGCTCCGTCGTACGGAGCTCGACTCCCACCACCAACGTCCCGACGCCTTCGGATTCGGCTAGATCGGCGTAGTGGAGCATCCATTTCGCGTAGGCGTCGAACCATTGCTGCCACTCGGCTTCGCTCTCGAAGTCGATCTGGCCGCGCCACTGGCCGTCGACAATCCAAAGGTGAGGTTTGAGCAACACGTTGAGACCGAGTGACTTCGCCGCTCGGATCTCACGAATGACGCGATCGTCGGTTTCGCCGGCACGATAGCCACCGATCGGATGCACCGCGGGCTCGTCGAGACGCTGCATGAAACCAAACGGGGTGATGCTCACCCACTGCACTCCGAGCGCCTCGAGCTCCTCGAGCGAGGCGCGGCTGGTGTCGCTCCCGTAGCCGCGAGAACCGCCGCGCTGATAGTTGTGTGCGAGGCAAACGCCTCGCTCGATTCTCGCAGGAAGAGGTTTCACGCCGGGGGCGCATCGCGGGATCGGCTCACTAGGCGCGTTCGCCCGAGAGGAGCGTTCGGGCTTCGCGGGCGCGGCGGTGTCGCGATCCTTCGTGCAGGACGCAACGAGCGTCACGCACACGAGCCACGGCAGGAATCTCGACGTTGCCATGAAGCGCCGTCATAGCATGGCGGAACAGCCCAGCTTCGGGGCGTTGTTGAGTTTGCCGGGGTCGGCACCTACACTGAAGTTCGACTCGGCAACAACAAGGGGGGGTCATGACGTGGTTGATCGGGCTACTCGTCGTACTTTTCATTCTGATCGCTTGGTTCGTCAGCACCTACAACGGGCTCGTCAGTCTTCGAAACCGCGTCAAGAACGCGTTCGCCCAGATCGACGTCCAGTTGAAGCGAAGACACGACTTGATCCCGAACCTCGTCGAAACGGCCAAGGGGTACCTCTCGCACGAACGCGAGACCCTCGAAGCGGTGATCGCGGCTCGGAACTCGGCGGAAGGGGCTCGCGAACGCGCGGCGTCCGACCCTTCGGACGGAGGTGCGATGCGAAACCTAGCCCAGGCGGAAGCCGGGCTCTCGGGCGTGCTCGGCCGGCTCTTCGCGCTTTCCGAGGCCTATCCGGACCTCAAGGCCAACCAGAACATGATGCAGCTGAGCGAGGAGCTCTCCAGCACCGAGAACAAGATCGCGTTCTCTCGGCAGGCGTTCAACGATGCGGTTCTCGCCTACAACAACAAGTGCGAGATGCTGCCCTCGAACATCGTCGCGGGAATGTTCAACTTCCAGCGCGCCGAGTTCTTCGAGGTCGAAGACGCCACCGAGCGCGATCCGATCAAAGTCCAGTTCTGATGGAGTAGGCTTCAGCCGATGGACTTCTTCGAGGAGCAGGACCTCGCGCGCAAGCGGAGTCTCCGCCTCACACTCCTCTTCGGAATCGCCGTCGTCGGAGTGTCAGCAGCGGTCTACGCGCTAGGGCTCGCGGTGTACTACTGGATCGGGGCCGACGCCGCGGGGTTCAGCTACGTGGCGGGTCGCTACGAGGACGTTCGAGGGGTGGGCTGGTCGCTCTGGAATCCCACCGTGTTTACGATCACGGTCGGGAGCACTCTCGTCCTCATCACGCTCGGGTCGCTCTACAAAACGGCACAGCTTCGGAGCGGTGGCGCGGCCGTCGCACAGTCGCTCGGGGGTCGACGCGTGGACCCCGACACCACCAAGCTCGACGAGCGCCGACTCTTGAACGTGGTTGAGGAGATGTCGATCGCGTCCGGCGTTCCCGTCCCCGACGTGTACGTCCTCGACGACGAGTCGGGCATCAACGCGTTTGCGGCCGGCAACACGACCAGCGACGCCGTGATTGGGGTCACGCACGGTACCCTACAGCTCCTCCGTCGCTCGGAGCTTCAGGGCGTAGTGGCCCACGAGTTCAGTCACATCCTCAACGGGGACTCGCGTCTAAACGTGCGTGCGATCGGGCTTCTTCACGGTATCTTTCTCTTGGCGCTCATCGGCCGCCTGCTCATGCATGGGTCCCGCGGTTCTCGTCGCGAGGGCGCGAGTCTCGCCATCGTCGGGCTCGGGCTGCTCGGAATCGGCTCCATCGGGGTGCTCTTTGGGCGCATGATTCAGAGCGCGATTTCCCGGCAGCGGGAGCTCCTGGCGGACGCATCGGCGGTTCAGTTCACTCGCGACACCCAGGGCCTCGTCGGCGCACTCAAGAAGATCGGCGGATCCCACGCCCACTCGTTTCTGGGTAACCCGAACGCTGACGAAGCCAGCCATATCTTCTTCTCGGAAGCCATTCGGCGAATCAAGATGGTTCAGGGCCTCTTTCGAACGCATCCGCCTCTCGACGATCGCATTCGCAAGCTCGAACCGCATTGGGACGGCGAGTTTCCTGAAGTGGCGCTTCCCGGGATCGCGCACGGCATGAGCTCTCCGCCCGACGCGCCTCTCGAGGCGGTTCGCGGGTTTGCCGAGACGCCCATGCGGAACGCGGTCGACGATGCCGTCGAGCACATCGGCTCGCCGAGGCCCCGCCAAATCGCGCACGCGCGGGCAATTCACGCATTGCTTCCTGAGCGCTGGGTCCACGCCGTCCATCAGGCGCCCATGGCCCAGGCGATGGTGTTTGGCCTCTTGCTCGCACAGGACGAGGTGCTGCGGGGCAACGAGATCCGCGCCTTAGCCGAGCTCACCGACGCTGCGACGGCCGATCTCGCGCTCCGGTTTCACTCGGAGGCCGGCGATAGGTCCTCGGCCGAGAAGTTCGCGCTCGTCGATATGGCGTTTCCTGCACTTCGGAACATGTCGCGACAAGAGTGGGAGCGGTTCGACCGTGTGGTCCGTGCGCTCATTGAGAGTGACCGCCGCGTCGCGCTGTTCGAGTACACGCTCAGCCGGATGATCCAGCGGCACCTCGCGCGGCACTTCGACGGCGAGGGTCCGCCGCCTGTGCGCTATCGGTCGCTTCGCCTCGTGCTCAGCGACATCCGCGTGTTGCTCTCGACGCTGGCGCGCGTCGGGACTCGTTCCGAAGAGGTTGCCGAGCGCGCGATCGCGGAGGGTGCAGCGGTTCTTCAACTTCGTGCAGATCACCTTGCACTGTTGCCCGCTGCGGAGTGCACACTCACCGCCGTAGACCGCGCGCTCGATCGCTACGCGCAGGCGAGCCCCGCGCTCAAGAAGAGCCTCATGCTAGCGGCCGCAGCGACGGTGATGGCCGACCAGCAGGTCAGCGACCGCGAGGCGGAGCTCATCCGGGCGATCGGAGACGCCATCGATTGTCCCGTCCCGCCTTTCGTGTCATCGGAGGATCAAGATGGAAACCACCAGCGTCTATGAAACCGACGATGAAGTTCAGGCGCTCGCGCTGCAGGAAGCGCTCGAGGGCGAAGGGATCGCGGCGGTGTTGATCAACCATCGCGATACGGCTTACCCGGGAATCACGGATCGCCTTCGACACGGCACCGAGATCCGTGTCGAAGCCGACTTGGTGGCGCGTGCGCAGGAGGTGATCCGGGAGTTTCTCTCAGCCGAACCGGTGGAAGGACCTCCGGTAGCGCCCCCGCCGGACACCGGCCCGCGAGAGGGGATTCGAGGCCCGAGCGGGCTGATCATGGTGTTGATATTGTTGGCTTTGTTGGGAACCGCCGCTTATTTCCTAAATGTAAAATAAGGTCTTGCAAAAGCCGCTTCCCGTGCGCTATAAGTTAACGGTTAGTAAAGGAAGCGCACGATGGCCACCAAGACCTATGAACTCAAGGAACTCGCGGGACTGCTGAACTTTCACCCAGCTCACTGCAAGGTGATGGTCAAACAGTATGGGGCGGATCCGACGGGGCCCATCGACGAGGAAGTCGCCGCCAAAGTGGCCAAGCGAGTCCGTCGTCCCTGGCCGCCACAGGTCGAAGCCGAAGCCGCGGTTGTGGGCTGAGCAAGACTCGGGAGCTGCTCGGTCGGCTCGCTTGCGGGGGCACGCCGCTTGCCGCCATCCCCTCACGCTCGAAAGAGCGGTGCTCTTCCTCGGCTCGCGGAACCGGCATGCGCCGCACCCGCGCGGCGCGATCCTCGGTCGCCGCTCCCGAGTCTTGCTCTGCTGACTCGGCACCTGCTCGGTCGGCTCGCTTGCGGGGGCACGCCGCCAGCCGCCATCCCCTCACGCTCGAAAGAGCGATGCTTCTGACTACTCGCTCTCGATGAGCGCGGCGGCGCGTTCGCCGATCATCATGCTGGGGGCGTTCGTGTTGCCGCCTGTCACCGTCGGCATGATCGACGCATCGGCGACGCGAAGGCCATCGATGCCGCGTACGCGGAGCGTCGGGTCGACGACCGCCATCGGATCGACGCCCATCTTGCAGGTACCGACGGGGTGATAGACGGTGGTCGCGCGCAGCTTGATCTCGTCGGTCAGGTCTGCGTCCTCCTCCTTGATCGCGCCCGGCGTCAGTTCCTCGCGCAGGTGGTCGGCCATGGCGGGGTGCGCGCAAATCTCTCGACACCGCCGGATGCCGTCGAGGAAGACCTGCAGGTCTTCTCGAGCTTCGAGAAAGTGCGGATCGATGTGGGGCGCCGCGTGCGGGTCGTTTGAGCTCAGCAGCAGCTCCCCGCGACTCTTCGGGTAGATCAGCGTCGGCATGACGCAAAGGCAGTTCCCAGTGTCTACCGAAGGTCGCTCCGGGCCGTCTTGGTTTGGGTCCGGGTAGCCCCAAGGGAGCGTGTGCACCTGAAGGTTTGGGATGGGTTCGTCGTCCCGCGTTTTGATGAACGCGCCTGCTTCGAACACCGTGCGGCCGAACCAGCTGTTGCCGAACAGGTACTCCTTGATCATGCCTCCGAAGAAGTGCGTCGCGGTGCCTCGGTGAAGGCTCGTGGTCGCGCGGAACACGAGGGGGACGAACAGGTGGTCGTGGAGGTTCTTCCCGACACCTGGAAGGTCGTGCCTCACCTCGATGTCGTGCGCCCGAAGATGATCGGCGGGCCCCACGCCGGACAGCATCAGAATCTGCGGCGAGCCCACCGCGCCTGCGCTCAGCACGACCTCGCGCGCTGCACTCGCCGTGGCGATCTGCCCACCCTGCTCGTACTCGACGCCGACTGTGCGTCCCGACTCGATGAGAATGCGTCGAACATGGGCCTGCGTTTCGACGTGAAAGTTCGGTTTATCCCGACTGGGCTGAACGTAGCCTTCGGCCGTGCTGCTCCGCACGCCCCCCTTGGCGGACATGTGATACGTGCTGGCGCAGTGCTGGTTCTCCGCGTTGAAGTCGTCGAGTACGGGAATCCCGCACACCGTGGACGCCGCCTCCATGAACGCCTTGGAGACCGGACTCAGCTGATCCGCCGGATGCCGCGTAACGTGAATCGGCCCCGAGCCGCCGTGATGAGCGGTTTCGCCATCTTCATGAGCCTCGAGCTTCTTGTAGAACGGGAGGATTTCATGGTGGCTCCATCCCTCGCATCCCGACGCCGCCCAGCTGTTGTAGTTCTCTTGGTTACCGCGGAGGTAGAGCATCCCGTTCACCGAGCTCGAACCTCCGAGCACCTTGCCGCGCGTGTACGGGATTTGCCTGCCGTTGAGGTGCGTCTGCGGGACGGTTTTGAAGCCCCAGTCGAACTTCTGCTTCAGCTGCTTGATTTGCTGGACCAAGCTGATCATCCCCGGTTTGCGGACGAACGTCGTACGGTCGCTTCCGCCGGCCTCGAGGAGCAACACCTCGACGCCCGGGTTTTCAGCCAGCCTGCCAGCGACGATGGCGCCCGCGGACCCGGCGCCGATCACTACGTAGTCGTACTCCGACATCGACTTCTCCAAAGTGAAACACGTTTCACTTTGCTCCGCCACAGCCGATTGACCTGAAGACGCACGAAATCCTCAGGCCCGCGGATTCAGCTCCGCGATCCGGGCCACGAGGCCCGAGAACCGCCGGGCAGGCCGCTCGATCGCCGAAGCGAGCACGCTCGAGGGACCGACCACGCGCGCGCCCCGCCGCGCCCGGCTGAGCGCCGTGTAGAGGAGCTCGCGCGTGAGGAGCGGGTTGTCCGCATCGGGAAGCACCACCAGCACTTCGTCGAACTCGGAGCCCTGAGCTTTGTGGACGCTGAGCGCGAAGGCCTGGGTGTGACTCGGGAGCCGGACGCGCGCGATTTCGGCAAACTCGCCGTCGTCGCGCGGAACGGTCACGAACGGAGTGCCGCCTCGGGCGAACGCCATGCCGAGGTCGCCGTTGTAGACCCCGAGGTCGTGGTCGTTGGCTTCGATGATCACGGGCCGCACTTGGGTCGGCGCGTTCTCGAGGCGGCGTTCGAGCGCGTGACCGAGCGAGACGGTTCCGTAGGGGCCTCGACGAAAGGGGCTCAGCACGACGAAGCCCTCACGCGCGGTGAAGTGGGCCCGCGGACCCTCCGCTCGAAGGATGGCCTCCCAGCGGGTGCCCGCTTCATCGAGCGCGGCCTCGAAGCTGGAAGGATCTTGTAGCGCGACGCGATCGTCACCACGATCCAGCAGCGACAGCGCGGCGTCCGCGTCCCCCTCCCGGATGAGCGATACCAGCTGCCCGAGCGTCTCGGAGGCCGCGTAGCGGTAGGTGGTCGTCAGGTGGGTGACTCGCCCCGTCCACCAGGTTTCGGCGTCTGCGCGCACGAGGTCTTTCAAGACCGACCCCGCTTCGACCGACGTGAGCTGATCGGGGTCGCCGACGAGGAGCACATGGGCATCTTTGCGGATCGAGACCAAGAGCTGCCTCATCTGGGCGAGGTCCACCATGGACGCTTCGTCGACGACGATGAGATCGGCATCGAGCGGGTTACGGGGACCGTGGCGAAACGAAAGACCGTGGCGTCGGAGGCCGAGCGCACGCTGCACGGTGATTGCCTCGGAGGGGAGGGCCGCGCGAACTTCGTCCGAAGCGTCGAGCTTCGCTTTCGCGCCCGACACTGCGCTACCGAGGCGGGCGGCCGCTTTCCCGGTGGGCGCGAGGAGGAGGATCTTCGCTTGCCGCTGGGTCGCGGCCAGGTGCTTTTCGGCAAAGAGTGCGGCGACGGCGGCGACGGTGGTGGTCTTGCCGGTACCCGGTCCGCCGCAGAGCACCGAGATGCGGTGCTCGAGTAGGCGTTTCGCGGCCGCTCGGCGCGGGGTTTCCGCTCGGCCGACGAGCCGGTCGAGGGCGGCGGTCGGCACGCTCGGCCCCACGGCTTCCAGCGGGATCGCTCGGGCGCAGAGCTCGGTCGCGATGTCCCGTTCAAACTCGAAGTAGCGGCGAAGGTAGAGGCGGGCACCCTCGTCGATGACCAGCGGGCCGTCTTGCGTCAGCGCGCTTCGTCGGAGGGCGTCGACCCACGCGCTTGCGTTGGGAAGCTCGGGCCACGCCTCCTCGGAGGCGACTCCAGCCTGGAGCACGGCCGGCTCGAGCGGAAGGCAGGTATGGCCACGCCGAACGTGGCGGCTGGTCAGGGCGATTGCGAGGGCCACCTCTTCACGGGCGTCCGGCGCCAGGCGCGAGAGGGCACGGGCGAGCTCGAGATCGAGAAGATCGAACACGCCGCCACGGTCGAGGCCTGTCCCCTCTTCAGTTGGCTCCTCGCGCGCGCCCCCGGTCCGGCGTGAGGAGCTCATCGCGTCCCTCCGAGCCAGCGATCGACCGCCTCGAGAAGGTCCTTCTCCATCGGGTCGAAGTAGACCCCCGACGCGGGCTCCGCCGGCCCCTTCATCCCTCGAAGAAAGAGCAGCATGGCGCCGCCGAACTGCGTGTGCGGATCGTACCGAGGAACCCGGGTGGACAGGTGACGGTGTGTCGCGACCGAATACAGCAATACCTGGAGGAGGTAGTGGGACTCGGCTGAGGCACCCACGAGTTCGCGCTGACCGTAGCGTGCCAGCGAGTTGGATTTGTAGTCGGCGACGAACCAGCGACCCTCCCACTCGAACACGAGGTCGATGAAGCCCCGCAAGAACCCGTGGAGAGATCGCGGGGGCTCGGCGGCGAGTCGGTCGGCGTAGTCCGCGAGCGCCCCAGGTGCGCCGTGCTCGCGAAGGAGCGGAACGAGCCCGCGAAAGTCGGGCCCGCCGGCATTGAGCATGAACTCGAGTTCTCTAAGCTGCGCGGTGGCGGCGACTTCGGAGAGGCGAAGCGTGGAGCCGTCACCGAGCAGAGGCGTGTCGACCACGACGCTCAGGTCGCGTCGAACGGCCTCGGCGAGCGCCGGATCGTAGCCATAGGACCGGAGCTCGCGCTCGATGGACTCGAGGGCTTCGGCGGAGTCGATGGCGTCGAAGGGAGCACGCTCGAGTAGCGAATGAAGGAGGAGGCCGGTTCGCGCACCGCCCGGTAGTTCTCCGAACAGCGCATCGGGAGCGTCGTCTCGCGTCGTGTCGATTCCGCGCGGGGTGGTTTTTTCGTGACGTCCCGTGAGGCTCGTGAAACTCGCGATGCGGTTGGCGTGATCGAAGCTCCGCGTCATGCGACGCACCGAAAGCGGGTTGAGTTGACCGCTCGCTTCGCGGCGAGCCGCCGTTTCGGGTGAGGGCGCGCGCCAACCGATGACGCCGCCAGAGGACGTGCTCAACCGATCGAGGTCGGTTCGCACGCGTTCGTCCTCCATTTTTTTGGGGGGCGAGTCGCCGTGAATCAGGTACCGAAGCGCCGAGCGGCGCCATTCTCGCGCAAGGCCCCAAAGGAGCGTGCACCGGTGCTTTGCGCGGGTCACGCCCACGTAAAGCAGTCGAAGCGCTTCGGACATTGCTTCCGCTTTGCTGAGATCGAGGTGGTCGGCATGTCGAGGAGATCCGAGGTCGAGCTTTGCGATATCGTCGTCGTTGGGATCGTGGAACTTCACCACGCGGCGGTCGAAGTCGAAGAGGGCGGCGTCTCGCCATAGGAACGGGAGATAGACGATCCCGTACTCGAGCCCTTTGCTCTTGTGCACGGTCGTCACGCGAATCGTGTCGGCGTCGGCATCGGGGCGCTGCTGGAGGTCTTCGTAGGCGACGCTCGTGTCTTCCGGGCTTCCCTCTCGGAGTCGACGAAACCAAAGCATCAGTGCGACCGGGTCTCGGTGCCGCTCGCGTTCTCCGCGAAGCAGAAGCTCTTCGATGTGCAGCAGGTCGGTGAGCCGGCGCTTGGCCGTGGTCGTCCGTCCGAGGCGGGCCTCCGATTGGCAGAGCCTGAGGAGGTCTTCGAGGAAGCGTATCGCGCCGTCCCGCTGCCACGTATCGTGCCAGTCCCGAAAGCGTGTGATCCAGGTGGACCACGTGTCGTCGTCCATCGCGTGCAGGGCCGACGGCGTCACGCCGACCAGCTCGGTGAGAAGCGCGCGCCTCACTGCAGAGGGGTCGCCGGGCGTCAACGTCGCTTGAAGGATGGCCTCGAAGTCGCTCGCGATCTCCGTTCCAAGTACGCTCGAGTCGCCGTCGAGCGAAGCCGGGAGTGCAAGCTCACGCAGAGCCTCGGTGACCAGCAAAGCTTGCCGGTTGCTTCGGCAGAGAACGGCGACGTCCTGCGGCGCAACCGCGCGTCCTTCGATGGTAGCGTCGCTCTCGAGGAGGAGCGCGACCTCGTTCGCCACGATGGCAGGCACCGCGTTCTCCACGGGCCCATCGGCGAGCTGGTCACGTGTCAGCAGCAGGACCTCCATTGCCGGCGACAGCGTGGTTCGCGGTTCATGGTGGGCGGTGGTTTCAGGGAGCCTGATGTCCGGGTGGGCAAAGGGCGCGGGCTGGTTCGAGAACAACGCTTGCACGGCCGCGACCATGCTCGGGTCTGACCGACGATTCACGGTGAGCTCGCGCTGACGTTCGCCCATGTCGCGCGCGGCGGTCAGATACGAGAAGACGTCGGCGCCTCGGAACGAGTAGATGGCTTGTTTGGGGTCGCCGACGTACACGGCCGCATGCTCCCCATAGATGCGCTTGAAGATCCCGTACTGAACCGAGTCGGTGTCCTGAAACTCGTCGACCAGCGCGAGCGGGTACGTTTGCCGAATCTTAGCGGCGGTGTCGTCGTCGAGCGACCGGTAAACGCTGACGAGTAGCTCGTCGTACGTGAGGATACCTCGTTCTCGTGCCCGGCTTGCGGACTCCCGACGCGCCCGTTCGATGAACCGCTCGAGGAAGCGGAACACCCGGTAGTCGATTCCCGACTGCACGGCTTCGCAGAGCGCTAGTGTCCTTGCGCACGACTCGAAGAACGCGTGCTGAGGCACGTCGTGACCCTTCTTTACGGCGATCCGATCTTGGGCAAGCTTCTCGAACCAGTCGGGTAGGGTGAGTGAACCGCGGGCGAACATCTCGTCCAACCCAGGGACCCATTTTGTTTGGATGGTGCGGCGGTTGTAGCGCCCGCGATGGAGGCCTTCGTCTCCGTCGAGGATCGATTCGACTTCGGTACGGGTCTGCTGCCAAACGCGCCCGGTTTCGACGAGCTGGCGGCGCGCTTCGGCGATGGCGTCCGGGTCGACCTCGGCCGGCGGCGGCCCAAGCACGGGCAGGTCGGGGTTGGCTGTTTTCTCGGCGAGCCTGCCGAGAAACTCGGGGGTGACCCGTTTTGCGGCAAGCGCATCGACGAACCAGGCTGGGCTCTCGTGGAGCTCCGCGGTCCAGAAGTCGACGGCGAGGTCGTGGAGCACCGACACGGAGTCTTCGACGACCTCGAAGTCGAACTCGACCCCGAACGCCAGGGGATAGTCTTGCAGAAGCCGTTGGCAGAACCCGTGAATGGTGAAGATCGGAGCCCGATCGAGGTCGTGACGTGCGCGCCGAAGCCGTTCGATGACTTCGTCTCGACCGAGTCGCGTCGCGGTTCGGTCGACGTCGTTGCGGAGCTCGTCCTCGGTGTCATTTCGCCCCTCGGCGATGGCAATGGCTTCGTTCAATCGTCGTCGCGTGCGTTGACGAAGCTCCGCGGTGGCTGCCTTCGTGTAGGTCACTACGACGATCTGTTCGGGGGTGAGCGCGCGATTGAGGATGGCTCGAACGAAGTCGGTGGTGATCGCGTAGGTCTTGCCGGTGCCCGCGCTTGCCTCGACGAGGGTCGGCAGCATCGCCGCTCCCGTAGCCGGAGCGGAGTTCATTCGACACTCCTGTGTGACATCAGCGGCCGGTAGACCTCGAGTGTCGTTTCGCAAAACTCGTCGGCCCATCGGCTATCGACGAAAGGCCCCTCCTTGCCCCAGGCAAAGCGGGCGTAGCGGTCCCAGCGGAGTTCGTTTTGCTGGAGTTTGATCGCCTCCTCGAGCGCCCCCTCGCCTCGTCCGTCGACGACCATCGAAGCAAACCGCCAGGAAGGTCGGTTGAGGAGTGCCGCCGGGCGGCTCCGCGACTCGACGTAGAGCGCGAGGAGAGAGCCAAGCACCGCCTTTGGGTCCGCAACGGGTTCGAAGCGAACGCGGTCTGCCTTCACCTCCGAGCCCCGAAGGTGAAGGACCGTGGTTTTGGGGTTCTGCTCGCTTGCCGCCTGCATGAGCAGGTGCTCGAGCCAGGTGCTGAGCTCGGTTTTGGTCTCCGCTCGATTGAAGCGGATCTTGGTGCGGACTTCACCCGCCATTCCGTCGATCCTGCCCTCGATCGTGAAGTCGCCGACCGTGACCACTAGTGGAACTGCCGTGGTTGACTCTAGCGCCCCGTCGGCAGCGTGAACGAGGACCGATAGCTCTCGAGCAAGCGACTCCCGTCGCGCATCGCCCGGGCTTCCGTCCGGAAACTCCGGGGAAGCTTCGAGGAAAGCCGCCAGGGCTTCGCCGCGCAAGCCGCGTTCGAGCGCCTCGTTGCCGACGCGAAACCTCTCGAGCTTGCCGAGCTCGGTAAGCGCGCCGGCCGGCTCATAGAGCGCCGAGTCGTCGAAGCGAGTCCGCAGCTGCCGTTGAATGAACTCCCGCGTGGGATGCCAGATCCACTGCGCCAGCTCGGCGACGGAGATCCGGAGCTTGGGTTCGCGCGGTTCCGCTTCGAGTGCGGCGCGGACGTTCGTCGTGCGTGGCCCTTGCAAGGCCTCGGCGACACCTCGGTAGCGTTCTGAGAAACTCCCGAGCAGGCAGCTGCCGTCGAAGTACGCAGCGTCGAATGCGTGGAGCGGATGGTCGACGATCGCCAGCCCTGTGTCTTCGCTCGATTGCCTGGTGTATCGCGAGATCGTCTCGAGGAGCTCCGAAACGGGCGGCGCCGGCGTCGGGTCGATGCGCGTACTCGACGCGGGAGCGCTGTACGTGATCACGAGCCGGTCTCGCGCGCAGAGTGAAGTTTGGAGAAACGAGTGGCGGTCGTCTCGCCGTTTGTCGCGGTCGCCAACGCTTCGACTGCTGCGTGTCAGGTCGAAGCTCGGCCGATCGTCTGCGCGGGGAAAGGCGTCTTCTCTCATTCCGAGCAGGCAGATCATGCGAAACGGGATGGACCGCAACGGGACGAGCTCGCTCAAGGTAACCCCGCGGCGAAGGAATCCGGCCGCGGGCGTGTTTTGCACGACGGCGGCGGCGACCTCCCGGCGAACTGCGGCTAGCGTGACGGGGGTGCCGAAACCGTGGGTATCGGAAGCGTGTCCGAGCGACTCGAGCGTGGTGCGTAGGGTGCGCACCGCCCCGCTGGTGTCGTCTTCCTCGGCAAAGAGGGTTCCCGAGAGTCGGGCGAGCCCTTCCGCCCACGTTCTCACGGGTGCTCTGTTCGCCACTCGCTCGTGAAAGTCGAACAGCACGTGGCAAAGCCTCGAGAGCCTCGCGAGGAGCTCTGCGTCGGAGAGGTCGAGGTTTCCTCGAGGCAGGGTCGACGCGAAGACCTCGGCTTGTCCCGGGGCCGTGGCGAACCCGAGGAAGAGCCTTGCGAGGCCCGCACGCCAGGTGTGCAGGTCTTCCGCGGGGAATCCAAGCCGCTGTCGGTGCGCCCCGTCGATGCCCCAGCGAATCCCGGACGCTTCGAGAAGCTCGGTGAGTCGCGCGCGCTCGTCGGGCGAAAAGCGAAACTCGGGACGCCACGACTGGGTGTCCATCAACCGCACCACGTCGAGCACGGAGAACCGCGACTCCAGTACTTCGAGGACTGCCAGAAAATCGTCATAAAACGGGGCGTCCTCGCGCGCTCGTCGATCGTGGACTTCGAACGGGATGGGATGGGTCTGGGATTCGCCGAACACCGCGCGGAACGCCGGTGCGTACGCGTCGAGGTCCGGGGTCATGACGACGACGTCTTCCGGTCGTAGCGTCGGTTCGGCTTCGAGGGCCTCGCGGATCGCGTCGTGTAGCACCATGACCTCGCGCATCGGGCTGGTGCATGCGTGCACGGCAATCGAAGGGTCGTCTTCGTTCAGAACGACGCGTGCGTTGGGCTCGGGCGGCGCGCGAAACTCGAGCACGTCCGACTGGATGTGTCGGAGTAGCGTGTTGCGACCGGGGCTCACGAATCGATCGTGTTCGCGTTCGATGTAAGCTCCGTCGTCGAGCAGCAGCTCCTGGAAGTCGCGCGCGAGGGCACCGAGCGACGTGATGAGCGGATGACCGTCGACCCCACGTTCGATGTCGAGGGAAAGCTGACCCTTGTCGTCGACGTCCGAGACGTATTCGCTCGTGGGTGCCAGCAGGTAGAGATGCGTGGGTATGTGTCGCGACAGCGCGCCAAAGAAGCGCAGGAACGGACGGGGAAGCGTCTCGAGAGAGAACAGATGAAGCCGACTCGAGCCGAGCGCTTCTGTGCTTCGGCCGGAATCGAGAGCCGGCAGCGCGCGGGCGATGCGCGAACTGAGGTCATATGGACCGAGGGTTTCGACCAGTCGGCGCCAAAGAGCGGCTTGCCAGTGGTCGCCGTGTCCACCCACCCAGGCTTCCAGCATCTCCGGCCGGGTGACCACGTATCGGTCGAACACCGAGGCGAGCGATCCCGCGAGGCGAAGGGTGCGATCGGCGCGGTTTTCGCCCGTGAGATACACGTCGAGGGCGCTTGGCGGGTCCTCGTTGAGGAGGGAGGCCAACGTCCACTTGAGCGCCTGTGGCTCGTACGCCCTCGAACGCTCGGACGCGCCTTCGTCCAGGCGGTGAAGCACGCTTTCGACGACGGCTCGGGGAAACGGAAACGAAGGGTTGCTCCACACCCCGAGCCGCTTCGCGAGCGCCAGGGTCAGCCAGCGCTCCATGCCTCGGCTTTGAACGACGATTGTCTCCCGTTCGAAAGGACCGAGGGGCGCATCTCGGACCGCATCCGCCAGCGCGTCCGCGAGAGCTTCGGTTCGGTTGCTTCGGGTGAGCTCCATCGGCTCAGGGCTTCGGGAACACCCGCTTGAGCGCCTTGGTGCCGCCTCCGAGCGCCATGTGGAACACGCGCTTCCCGACCCAGCGCTTCACGGGGTTGTCGGCGGGGCGTCCGAACGCGAGCCAACAGAACACCGTGCCTCCGAGGGGGTGCGGTTCGCAGCCCACCACGCTCAGATGGTCCGTGAACAGACCGAAGAGGGAGTCGTCGGTAGCGGAGTACGCCAAGACTCGGGGGGGCTCGTACGCGCGCACGATCTCTCTCGTCGGTTTGCCGATGCCGGCGTCGATCATGCGGACCGACCCGACCTGCTTGGGAAGCTCGGCCTGCGCGTCGTCCGACCACGTTCTGCGGGCGCCCGGGATCCACTCGTTGAGGCGGTCGGTGTCGGACACGTACTCGAAGAGCTCGGCCTGCGAGGCACCAAGATGCGCCGTGTACGTCATTTGAAGCGGCTGTTGACTCAGGCGTGCCCCGACTTCAGCCGCGTACTTCGTGAACTCCGCGAACGGCCCCATGCGGCGAGTTTTACCGCTTTGAGGTGAAGTTCAAGGCTCTAAGAGAGCCTGCCGCGGTAGTCGGCGTAGCCGAATCGCTTCTGCACTCGGACCGAGTCGGTGCGTGGGTCGTAGAGCACGATCGACGGGAGCCGTACTCCGTTGAACGTGCTGGTTTTCACCATGGTGTAGTGCGCCATGTCTTCGAAAATCAAGCGTTCCCCGATGGCAAGCGGCGCGTCGAACGCGTAGTCGCCGATGACGTCTCCAGCGAGGCAGGTGAGACCCCCGAGTCGTACGTCGTACGCGCGCGTGCCCGGCTCTCCGGCCCTCCGCAGTGCAGGGCGATACGGCATTTCGAGCACGTCGGGCATGTGCGCGGTCGCGGACGTATCGAGAATTGCAACAGGGCCACCGTTGTCGACCACGTCGAGCACCGAGGTCGCTAGGATGCCCGCGTTGAGGCCCACGGCTTCCCCTGGTTCGAGGAATACCTCGACGTCGTACCGCTCCCGAAAGCGGCGGATCAGGCCGACTAGCAGGTCGACGTCGTAGTCCGGCCGCGTGATGTGGTGGCCCCCCCCAAAGTTCACCCATGCCATCGATGAGAGATGCGAACCGAAGCGTCGTTCCACGACCTCGAGGGTCCGCTCGAGGGCGTCGGCACCGAGCTGGCAGAGCGTGTGGAAGTGCAACCCTTCGACGGCCGTGAGGTCGGCGTTCTGCAGTTCGGCTTCCGTGGCGCCGAGGCGAGACCGTGGAGCACAAGGGTCGTAGAGGGCGACGTCGATCTCCGAGTGCTCCGGGTTGATGCGGAGTCCGAAGCTCGTGGTTTCGGGCGTTTCAGCGATGACGTTGGCGAAGCGGGCGATTTGAGAAGGACTGTTGAAGACCACGTGGTCGGAGTGTGCGATGACCTCCCGGAGAGACGCCTCGTCATAGGCCGGGCTGTAGGTGTGAACCTGCTTCCCGAGCTCCTCACGGCCGAGTCGCGCCTCGTCCGGGCCACTCGCGGATGCCCCGGCCAGGTACTTCGCCACCAGCGGGAACGTGGACCAGGCCGCAAAGCCTTTGAGCGCGAGGAGAATCTGGCAGCCCGCAGCCTGTTGCACGCCCGCGAGCACGTCGAGGTTTCGCTCGAGGGCCGCGAGATCGATCACGAAGGCAGGCGTTTCGATGCGCGCAAGGTCGAGCGTGCTGCAAGGGAGCACTACATCTCCTTCACGTGCCAAGGAAGCCCTCGCGCGGCGAGCTCCTCGAGGAACGGACTCGGGTCGAACTCCTCGACGTTGAATACGCCCTGACCCCGCCACTCGCTGGTTAGCATCATTTTGGCGCCGACCATGGTGGGGACTCCCGTGGTGTACGACACGGCCTGCGCGCGAACTTCGTCCCAGGACGCTTCGTGGTCGCAGACGTTGTAGATGAACACGCGACGGGGTTCTCCGTTCTTGCGGCCTTCGACTAGGCAACCGATGCTCGTCTTGCCTTTGTAGTTCTCGCCGAGGGTCGATGGGTCGGGGAGCAGGGCCTTGAGGAACTGGATGGGGATGATGTCGCGCCCTTCGAACGAGAGGGGTTCGATGGAGGTCATGCCGACGTTCTGGAGTACCCGAAGGTGGGTCAGATACTCTTCCCCGAACGTCATCCAGAAGCGGATGCGCTTGAGCCCGCGGATGTGCTGCACCAGCGACTCGAGCTCTTCGTGGTAGAGGAGGAACGCCTTGCGTTCACCGACCTCCGGGAAGTCGAACACACGCGATTCGCTCATTGGGTCGATTTCGATCCACTCCCCGTTCTCCCAGTACTTTCCGCGCTGAGTGATCTCGCGGATGTTGATTTCGGGGTTGAAGTTGGTGGCGAACGGGTGGCCGTGGTCGCCCCCATTGCAGTCGAGAATGTCGATGGTGTGGATCTCGTCGAACAGCTCGGCCTGCGCGTAGGCGCAGAATACGTTGGTGACCCCCGGATCGAAGCCCGATCCGAGGAGCGCCATGATTCCCCTTTCCGCGAAACGGTCCCGGTAGGCCCACTGCCAGTGATATTCGAACTTGGCTTCGTCGGGCGGCTCGTAGTTGGCGGTGTCGAGGTAGTCGACGCCGGTGGCGAGGCAGGCGTCCATGATGGGCAAGTCTTGGTAGGGCAGCGCCACGTTGATCACCAGCGAAGGCCCGGTCCGTTCAATCAGCGACACCGTTTGCGCAACGTCGTCCGCGTCGACCTGTGCGATGTCGATCGTGCGTCCGCGCAACTCCTCGACTTGTTTCTGGATCTTTTCGCACCGGGAAATCGTGCGGCTCGCCAACACGATGGAAGAAAACGTGTTCGCATCGTCCGCACATTTGTGTGCGACCACGCCGCCGACGCCTCCCGCGCCAATGATCAAGACTTTGCTCACTGCACCTCCGGCCGCGCGGTATACGATCTCTGTTCGTCGCATGCGAGGCGTGACTTTTTGGTCGCGTTTCCAAGGGGAATGCTTCGTGACTTTCGCGAGTTCCTATGGTTACCTGCTCCAATCCATCGTGGAAGGGGCGCCTGGGACTTGATGCATAAAGCAATCGTGGGGCTGGATGTTGGGTCGACGACCGTGAAGGCGGTCATCGTCGACCCTGAAACCAAAGACATCGTCTGGGACGACTACCAGCGACACCACACGAAGCAGGCCGAGTGCGTGCTCGACTTCATGGAGCGCATCAGCGCGGTGCTTGCGGAGAAGGGCTGCACCAACATCCGCGTGTTTGCGACCGGGTCGGGGGCCAAACCGCTCGAGGCGCCGCTCGGCGCCAAGTTCGTTCAAGAGGTGAACTCGGTAACGCTGGCGGTGGAAACACTGCACCCCGACGCCGGGTCCGTCGTGGAGCTCGGCGGCCAGGACGCGAAGATCATCATCTTCAAAGAGAACGAGAAGACGGGCGACAAGTCGGCGATCGCCTCGATGAACGACAAGTGCGCGTCGGGCACCGGCGCCACCATCGACAAGTGCATGATCAAGGTGGGGATGCCGTCCGAGGAAACGCTCGGCCTCCACTTCAACGACGAACAGCTTCATCACGTGGCCGCGAAGTGCGGCGTGTTCGCCGAAACCGACATCGTCAACTTGGTCAAGACGGGGATTCCGTCCGACGAGATCATGTGCTCGCTGGCCGACGCGATCGTCATGCAGAACCTCTCGGTGCTGACCCGCGGCAACACGCTCCGCCACAAGGTGCTGCTGCTTGGTGGGCCCAACACGTTCTTGCCCTTCCTCCAAGAGTGTTGGCGAAAGCGAATCCCCGAAACCTGGGACGAGCGTGGGTACGACTACCCGAAAGACGTACCGATCGAAGAGCTGATTCCGGTGCCGGACAACGCGGCACTCTACGCGGCGTACGGCGCGGTGATGTATGGCATGCACGAGCCGGTCGACGTGGGCGTTTACACGGGGCTCGACGGGCTCCGACGCTACATCACCGAGGGGCGCAAGGAACGGCTCGGCGACAGTGCCGGCCCGCCGCTCGTCACGCAGGAAGGCGAACTCGATCAGTTCCTCGATGCGTATCGGATTCCCAAGTTCGTCGAGCCGGAGCTTCCGGCCGGAGGGAGCGTGAAAGCGGTCATCGGGCTCGATGGCGGGAGTACGTCTTCGAAAGCCGTGCTCTTGGGCGAAAACGGCGACGTGCTGATGAAGTCGTACGCGCTCTCGAAGGGGAACCCCATCCAAGACGCGAAGGAGCTCCTGGACGACCTCCGCACTCGGGTGCGCGCAAAGGGGGCCGAGCTCGAGATCCTCGGGTTCGGGGCGACCGGATATGCGGCCGACGTGCTCGAAGAGTGCGTGAGGGCCGACGTGAACGTCGTCGAAACCGTGGCGCACATGATGAGCGCGACCCACTACTTCGGCGATGTCGACGTGATCTGCGACATCGGTGGTCAGGACATCAAAGTCCTGTTCATGGAGAACGGCGACATCAAAACGTTCAAGCTGTCGAACCAGTGTTCGGCCGGCAACGGGATGCTGCTTCAGGCGATGGCCGACCAGTTCGGGCTGCCGGTGCAGGAGTACGCCGAGAACGCGTTCAAGGCGGAGCTCGCGCCCGTGTTCAGCTACGGCTGTGCCGTATTCCTCGACACCGACCGCGTGAACTTCCAAAAGGAAGGCTTCGGCAAAGAAGAGCTGCTCGCCGGCCTTGCGCAGGTGTTGCCCAAGAACGTCTGGCAGTACGTGGTGGGTGTCCCGCGCATGGCGGCGCTCGGCCGTAAGTTCGTGCTGCAGGGCGGCACGCAGTACAACATGGCCGCCGTCAAGGCGCAGGTCGACTACATCAAGGAGCGTGTGCCCAACGCCGAGGTGTTCGTGCACCCGCACAGCGGCGAGGCCGGGGCGATTGGCGCCGCGATGGAAACGCTTCGCGTGGTGTAGCGCCGCGGGCCCTCCACGTTCATCGGTCTCGATGCTTCTATCGACCTTCGCTACGAAACCAAAAACGACGAGAGCACCACCTGTCACTTCTGCGCGAACGAATGCTCGCGCACGTTCATCGATGCGTTTCGCCCCGACGGCTCCACGAGCCGGTACATCAGTGGGTTCTCCTGTGAGAAGGGCATGGTCGAATCCAAAGACGCCATGGAAGACCTCGTCAAAGAGCGTCGGAAGATCATGAAAGAGTTTCCGAACCTCGTCACCTACGAGGGGCTGAAAGCGTTCAAGCGCGTCTCCAAGGTGCAGCCGATGCCCGAGGTGGGCACCGAGATCGAAGACGTCAAAGTCGAAAAAACGTTCTTCGGTGCGATCGAGCGCACCCAGTACACGCGTCCGTTCGAACGTTCATCGGAGGCCGCGGCAGAGAAGCGAGCCAAGTGGCGAGTGGGTATTCCGCGCGTGCTGAACATGTACTCCACCGCGCCGTTTTTCCGCACGTACCTCGAGGTGCTCGGCGTACGGCCCAAGAACATCGTCTTCAGCGACCCGAGTTCCGAAGAGATGTTCGCCGAAGGCGGTAAGTACGGCTCGGTCGACCCGTGCTATCCGTCGAAGGTCGCCCAGGCGCACTTCCACCAGCTCTTTTTTCACAAGCACGAAAAAACCCCGTTCGACGCGATCTTCTTCCCGATCCTGACTCACGTGCCGTCGTTCGTGACCGACGCGGTCGACTACGCCAGCTGCCCCATCGTGGCCGGCACACCCGACGTGATGAAGGCCGCCTTCACGAAAGAGCAAGACTACTTCGGCAACCGCGGCATCACCTACATGGCTCCGGCGTTCAGCTTCGCAGAGCCCACCCTGCTCAAACGCGACATGTTCGAGGCCTTCCGCGACGTACTCGAAGTCACCGAAGACGAAAGCGACTTCGCCGTCGCCGAGGCGCTTGCCGCGCTCGACCGCTTCGATCAAGACCTGCAGCACAAGGGCAAGGCGATCCTCGACCAGGTCGAGTACGACAACAAGGTGGCGATCTTGGTGGTGGGCCGCCCTTACCACCTCGACCCGGGGCTCCACCACGGCATTCCCGACGAGTTCCAGGTGCTGGGATATCCCATTTTGAGCATCCGCTCGATCCCGAAGGACCCGGAGTGGCTCGGGCGCTTCTACGGAGAAGGGGAAGATCCCCTCACCGTCAACGACGTGTGGCCAGAGAACTACTCGGCCAACTCGGCCCAGAAGGTGTGGGCCGTGAAGTTCGCGGCGCGGCACCCGAACGTGGCGCTGCTCGACCTCAGCAGCTTCAAGTGCGGCCACGACGCACCCACGTACGGCATCATCGACAGCATCGTTTCGAAGAGCGGCGTCCCGGCGTCGTCGCTCCACGACATCGACGCCAACAGGCCGGGCGGCTCCATCAAGATCCGGGTCAAGACCTACGCGCACTCTCTCAAGCTTCGGGAGGAACACCTTGAAGACGTGGCCGCGCGAAAGGTCGAGCTCGAACGACGCATCGACGAAAAGCGGCTCGAGCTGATGCGCATGAAGCAGGCGCAGCTCACCGAGCACAGGCGTCCGGACCTCCAGCTGCAGCGCCAGATCAACGAGCTGGCCGAGAAAGTGATGCGCTACCGCAAAGAGGCCGAGAAAGCGGCCGAAGAAGAACTCGCGGCGGCGGCGTCGAGCAGTTTGATTCAACTCGGAAAGAAAACCAAGGACGGCGGCATCGTCCGAGTGTAAGGGGCAGGGAACATGGCTGACGGTTTTGAAATCGACATCGACAAAGAGCTAGCGGAGTTCGAAGCGCAGGAGCGCGCACGGCTCGGGCTGGAAGACAACCGCGAACAGTGGACCGACTCGATGATCGATCCGTTCTTTTCGAAAGCGGAGCGCTCTCGCGTTACCATCTTGAACGGTGGCCTCACCATGGCGCACGACGAGTTCGTCGCCGCGGCCCTGAAAGGCGTGGGCTACAACACCCGCTCGATGGAGTGCGCCGACACCGATTCGCTTCGGTTCGGCAAGGAGTTCGGCAACAAGGCGCAGTGCAACCCCACGTACTTCACCGTTGGCAATCTGGTGAAGGAGCTTTGCCGCCTCCGCGACGAAGAGGGCCTCAGCACTCAAGAAGTGATCGACAACTACGTGTTCCTCACCGCCGGCGCCTGCGGTCCCTGCCGGTTTGGCATGTACGTGACCGAGTACCGCAAGGCGCTCCGCGACGCGGGCTTCGACGGCTTCCGCGTGGTGCTGTTCCAGCAGCAGTCGGGCTTCAAGCAGGCCACCGGCGAAGAGGTCGGCCTCGAGCTCAACCCCACGTTCTTCATGGCGCTCGCGCGCGGCCTGTTCGCGGGCGACGTGCTGAACGTCATGAGCTACCGCCTCCGCCCCTATGAGGTGGAAGAGGGCGCCGCCGACCGCGCGATCGCTCAGGCCAAAAAGGCGGTGTGCGACGCGCTCGAGAGCAACCGCAGCGTGCTCAAGGCGCTGTGGCGCAGCCGCAAGTACCTCGCCTCGGTCGAGGTGGATCGCCTCCGCGCCAAGCCCAAGGTCGCCATCATCGGCGAGTTCTGGGCCATGACCACCGAGGGCGACGGCAACTACCACCTCCAGCGCTTCATCGAGTCGGAGGGTGGCGAAAACGACATCCAAACGCTGGTGAACTGGCTTCTCTATACGCTTTGGGAAATGCGGCACGATACCGAGCGCCGCATGACGCTCCGCGCCGAAGACAGCTCCTACTATGGTCTCGAGGGCCAGGACGTGGGCTACAAGATGGCCGGCGTCTGGCTCGGTGAGCTCGCGCTCCGCGCTACGTTTGCCACCTTCTGTGCCGCCACCGGGCTCAAGCGCCACTCGCTCCCCGACATGGACGAAATCGCCAAGGTCGGCCACAGCTTCTACAACAACGAGCTTCGCGGTGGCGAGGGACACATGGAGGTCGCCAAGCTGGTGCTCAACGTGGCCAAGCAGAAGGCCAACATGACTCTCAGCGTGAAGCCCTTCGGCTGCATGCCGAGCTCCGGCGTCTCCGACGGTATTCAAACCGTGATCACCGAGCTTCACCCGGACGCCATCTACTGCCCCGTCGAAACGAGCGGCGATGGCGCCGTGAACTTCTACTCGCGCGTGCAGATGTACATGTTCAAGGCCCGCGAGCGCGCCCGCAAAGAGCACCAGGAAGCGCTCGACAAGTGGGGCGTTACCGAGGACGAAGTCCGCGAGTACCTGAAGAACACCCGCTACGCGCACCCGTTCTACAAGGCACCGCACATCATGGCGGGTACCAGCGCCGACGTGATTCACCACGTTGCACCGTTCATCGGCAAGGGCCGCCTAGGCCGAGCCAAAGTCCACGCCAGCCGCGCCGCCGCCCGCGTGAACACGTTCTTCAAGAAGGACCTTCCGTACGCGAAGGAGACCTTCGACAAGATGGCCCCCTACCTTCCTTCCCTGGGCCGCCTCATCTACAGCGAAGCCAAAGAAAAGATGCCCGAGTCCAAGCAGGCCTGGAAAGACCTCATGGCCCGAGCCGTCCCCAAAGCCGAAGAGGGCCCGGACATCCCCACCAGCTTCGAATACATCAACCCTCCCGCCCCCCGCGCAGAGGTAGAGTCCGACCGCCAGCTCCAGGTCGTCTCCTAATCACGCGGCGCGCTCGAGCGGCGAGGCGCAGCAAGAGCGGCGACACCTGGCGAGAATTGCCAGGCTCAGCTGGGCCTGTGTCTAGGCAACGGTGTCCGTATCAACACTGAGGATGCCGTGCGGCATGTGGTTTGTCCCGTGTTTCGCGACTTTCTTTGGGGCTGATAGGACTCCTTTCTTGCGAGCTTGGGGTGCCGAGGGGTTCGCTTGCGGATCGGTTCGGGGCCCAACCCATTCGTGGGCGGTGAGTGCGCTTCGGTGCCGGAGGGGGCGCGTTTTTGGGCTGCTTGTTGCTTTCGTCCTCGCGTCATTCCTCGTCCCATTCCTGGCGCTCGACGCGCAGTCGTTCGTCTGGCTCGGAGGAGGGGGTTGTTGCGTCGGACTAGTTGCTGAGGGCGCGTCGGAGTTCTGCGCGGCTCCAGATCCTCGGGATCGCGACCGACGGGAGGCGGGCCAAGCGCTTCGCGGGTTCGCTGAGTTCTCCGTCTGGGTCGGGCAAGATGATGGTTCGGAGATCTTCGGTGCGGGTGAAGAACTCGATTACTTCCATCGCGGCGGGGTCGTGTGTGGCCGAGTGGACTACGAGGCCCGCGTAGTGGGTGTCGTCGCTTTCGAGTTCGCGGACGGCTTCTTCGAGCGTGTCGACGCCCAGCACCGGTAGTCCGAAGCTACGAATCTCCGCTTCGATCTCTTCGCGGACGCGGCGGCGAGGCTCGAAGACGAGAATGGGAAGCTGCGAAGCGCGATTGTTTCGGCGAAGTAGCTCCCGCAGCACGGCGTCGTGAATCGCGTCTTCCTGATCGGCCGACAGCGTTGGAAAGTGCAGTGCGAGCGAAGACTCTCCCTTTCCGTTGCGCACGCGGTGAACCGACCCTGTGAGACTCATCGGTTGTTCGTTCGAAGCGAGGTCGATGAGCACGTGCACTAGGTGCCCCGGACGGAGGTCGCGCTCGCCACGGATGCGCGCTCCGCTCGCCGAAAGATCTTCGAGATCGTACTGCCCGACGACGTCTCCGCGTTGGATGACGAGGGCGCGGCTGTCGAGGTCCACCGTGCGGTGAATGCGTCGATCCCGTGTTGCCCGTGCATGCCCCATCGAGCTTCGAGAGTGCCGATTGCGTGGTCGAAAAGCTAGTCCACAGCGAGGGATAGCCCGTTCGGTTGTGTGTCATTTTACATTCGCTTTTAGGGCTTCTCTTTACCTCGGGTGATTGTATAATCATCCAACGAAGAGGGAACCATGCCCATGAAAACACGCATCCGCGATCTGCTCCGGCGAAAGGGTGAAGACGTGTATTCGGTGGGCCCGCTCTCCACGGTAATCGACGCCGTGAACATCATGAACGACCATCACGTGGGATCGGTCCTGGTGATGGAGGCGGGCTATCCAGTAGGCATCTTCTCTGAGCGCGACGTGCTCGTCCGCGTCGTTGCGGCCCATCGAGACCCGAGGCAAACTTTGGTCCGCGACGTCATGACGACGCGCATCCACACCGCATCACCGGAAGACCGCCTTCTCGACGTCATGCGGCTCATGACCGAGCAACGCTGTCGCCACATCCCCGTGATGGAGGCCGATCGATTGCTCGGCCTCGTTTCGATCGGCGACATCACGAAGGCCACGCAGCACGATCTTCGGCAGGAGGTGCTGGAGCTGTCGAACTACATCGGCGGACCGTACCTCTCCTAAGCACGCGTTTCATTCCCCCAAACGCGTCAAAAAGGCCACCTGAGCCCCCAAACCAGGTGGCCTTTTCCTATCGCGCCGCGGTTCGCGTGCTCAGTCGCCACAGCCACGAAGGCCCGCCAGGCGGTCCACGACGACGTTCTCGTCCTGGACGTCTCCCTCGCTGCCCTCGCGCCAATACTTTCATGGCTCAGACAAAGCATGCTCGCCTCGCTGCGATCCGCTATGGGTACCGAATGCCGCACGAGTCCCCGTCCAATTGGCCCGCTGAGGTCGACCGCGCGCTTCGCGTGGACGTGCGCGTTCTCGGAGATCTGCTCGGCAACGTGCTGCAACACCAAGCCGGACCGCAGGTCTTCGAAACGGTCGAGCACGTTCGGGCGCTCGGTAAAGCCCTCCGTGAGGTGTCGAACGAAGACGAAGAACCCGCGCTCACCCGGCTCTTCGACGCGGTCACGTCCATTCCTCCCGACCGGGTGCGCGAAGTCGTTCGCGCTTTCTCGCTCTTCCTCACGTTGAGCAACATCGCGGAGCAGCGTCACAAAGTCCGTGAACGCCGTCGCGCTCAGATGCCCGACGCGGTTCACCCGCCGGGCGAACGTGAGCCCGATTCCGCTCGCGATACGTTCGCGGTCATCGAGGCGGCGGGCGTCTCGAAAGACAGGCTCTACGAGGTCGCGACCCAGCAGCACGTCGAGTTCGTGCTCACGGCGCACCCGACCCAGGTGGTCCGACGAACGCTTCTCCAGCGCTACAATCGCATCGCCGACGCACTCAAAGACGGCGATCGCGCCGATCTGACTCCAGATGAGCAGCTCGCGGTACGCGAGCGACTCGGGCGCGAGATCTCGACCGTTTGGCACACCGATGAGCTTCATCGCAGCCGCCCAAAGCCAACCGACGAGGTGCGCGGAGGCCTCGCGGTGCTCGAGCAGTCGCTGTGGAAGACCATTCCGAAGTTCCTTCGACGGCTCGACCGCGCGCTCGAGGAGGCGACGGGAAAAACTCTACCCATCGACGCGCGCCCCATTCGCTTTGGTTCGTGGATCGGGGGTGACCGCGACGGAAACCCGAACGTCACCGCCGAGGTGACCCGAGAGTCGGTGCGCCTGGCGCGCTGGACGGCTGCCGAGAGGCTTCACGACGAGGTGGACGCACTCTGCCAAGAACTCTCGATGGACACCGCAACCCACGAGTTGCGTGAGGCCGCGGGAACGTCGCGCGAGCCCTATCGCGCCGTGCTTCGACCCGAGCGTGAGCGGCTCGCCAACACCATGCGCGCGCTCGAAGCGGATTTGGACGGGCGCGCCCGGCCCGAAGGCGAGACCCGCGAGGACCCCGAAGGACTCCTCGAAGTGCTCATGCTCACGCGCCGCTCCCTCGTGGAGACCGGCCAAGACGCCGTGGCTCGCGGGCGTCTTCTCGACCTCATCCGTCGCGTGCACTGTTTTGGGCTTCACATGGTGCCCCTCGACATTCGGCAGGAGTCGTCGCGGCACGTCGCTGCCATCGACGCGATCACCCGCTACCTCGGCCTCGGTTCGTACGCCGACTGGGACGAGGAAGCCCGGGTGAGCTTTCTGCTCGACGAGCTTTCGTCGAAACGCCCGCTGATCCCCCAAGACTTCCCCGCGCCGCCCGAGATTCGCGAGGTGTTGGATACGTTTGCGGTGCTTGCCGAGCTTCCCCCGGACTCGCTCGGCGCCTACGTCATCTCGATGACCCGCGGACCGAGCGACGTGCTCGCCGTCGAGCTGCTCCAAAAAGAGGCCGGCATCGCGCGACCGCTCCGCGTCGTGCCGCTCTTCGAAACCATCAACGACCTCCGAAACGCCGACTGGATCATGGCGACGCTGCTGAACTTGCCGTGGTACCGCTCTCGGGTCGACGGGCGGCTCGAGGTGATGATCGGGTACTCCGACTCGTCGAAAGACGGCGGCCGCCTGGCCGCGGCGTGGGAGCT